>CAMFHP010000037.1 GCA_945952225.1 uncultured Myxococcaceae bacterium | reverse complement strand
CGCCCCACTCGCGGTGCGCGGGCATCGTGACCGCGAGCGTGTGGAGGAAGCGCTCGCGCGCCGTGTCGTTGAGCTCCTCGAAGGCGACGCCGAGCGCGCGCCCGTCCCAGTCCCCGGCGCGCGGGCCGAGCGCGAGCGCCCACGCCGCGCGGAAGGTCAGGTCCGGCGGCGGCGCGTAGGCCCGCGCGCGGTGGACCTCGTCGACCGTGCCCCGGAGCTCGACGGAGCCCGCGGCGTCGGGCGCGAGGGAGACGGTGAGCCGCAGCGCGGAGAGGTGCTCCGCGGGCTCGACCTCGGACTCGAGGTGGACGACGCACACCGCCCGCCCGGTGTCCTTCGACCAACCCGGCGTGCCTTTGAACGCCGTGACGGCCGCCTCGACCCAGGCCGGGAGCTTCACGAACTCGCGGCGCGCCAGGGCCTCCTTGCGCTGCTTCGCCTCCGTGCCCGCGTCGGGCTCCTTGAACGGCTCGACGCGCAGGAGGCGCTCGGCGACGGGCACGAGCGGGTCGTCGGTGAGCCACACCGTCCACGCGCCGCGCTCGGGCACGAAGACCGTGCCCGCGTCCGCGGCGCGGCGGCCCTCGTCGGTGAGCGCCCAGCGCTCCTCGCGCTCGCGCCGGAAGAGGCCGAGCCCCTCGCCGAGCGTGAGCATCCGGCGGCTCGCGGCGCGCGGGAGCTTCGGCAGGAGCGCCGCGTGGAGCTCGTCGGCGGTCAGCGCGCCGCCGCGCTCGACCGCGAACAGGGCGATCGCGCGCAGGTCCTCGCGCTGCCGCGCGAAGCTCACGTCGCCCACGGCGCGGAAGCAGTGCACGGACGGCGTGCGGGTGAGGGAGAGGGTCACCGGGGGGATCGCGGGGTCTTTCGGGGGCATGGCTCAGGGCTCCTGGAGGTCGTAGACGCGCGCCGCGACGCTCCGCGCGAAGTCGCGGAGGAGTTCGGGGGCGCGCTCGTGGTCGAAGTTGGCGCGGCGGCCGAACACGACGCGCTGGTAGCGGGCGCGCGTGATCGCCACGTTCAGGCGGTTGAGGCTGTCGAGGAAGCCGATGCCGCGGGACCGCCCGAAGGACAGCATCACCACGTCGGCCTCGTGCCCCTGGAAGCGGTCGACGGTGCAGAGCTCGACGACCGCGGCGACAGCGCCGTCGCGCCGCAGCCGGAAGTGGCGCGTCTCGCCGTGCTCGCCGGTGAACGCCCGCAGGCGGTCGCGCAGCTCGCGCTCCTGGGCGCGGTAGAACGTGAGCACGGCGACCTCCCACGGCGCTCCGTCGGGCTGTCGGTGCGCCGCGGCCCAGGCGCCGAAGCGATCGAGCTCCCGCACCACCGCGCGGGCCTCGCGCGGGCTCCGCGTCGCGCCGCCCGTGGGGCCTCGGGACGCGCGTCGGCCCTTGTCGTCGACGTCGACCCACACGTCCCTTGCGCTCCACGGCGGGGCGTCCCACGCGCGCTCGGCCGCGAGCCCCGCGGGGTCCTGCAGCGCCTGGCCCTCGTAGATCCGCTCCCGCGGGAAGCGCGAGAGGTCGGGGTGCATCCGGTGCTGCCACGAGAGCCGCACGTGCCGCGCGCGCAGGACTTCCTGCGGGAGGCCGTCGGAGAGCGCGGTCCCGTCGCGCTGGTCGGGGCGGCGCTCGAAGCCCTGCTGGATCGACTCCAGCACCGACGGGAGCGCGACGCGTCGCACCACGTCGATGCGCGCGCGGAGCTCGGCGAGCGCCTCGCCCCCGCGCCGCCCCGCGAAGCCCACGCGCTGCAGCGACGACTCGCGCGGCAGGAGGGCGAGGACGCTCGCGGGCACGCCCGAGGAGGGCTCCCGGCGAGTCATGCGGCGCTCGTAGTGGCGCACGAGACGCCACGCGACCTCGCCGGCCCAGGAGCGCTCGTCGGCGTCGCCGCGGCGGTGGCGCACGCGCCGCGCGAGGGCGTCGAGCCCCTCGGCCTCGCCGCGGATCACGGTGAGGTCGAGCGGCAGCTGGTCGAGGTTCGCGCGCAGGGCGTCGGCGGAGCCCAGGACGACCAGCGCGCACGCGAGCGCGAGGGCGTCGCCGCCCGGCGCGTCGAGGTCGGCGAGGGGGACGCCGCGCGCGGCGCACTCCTCGGCGCAGAGGGCGCGGAGCTCGTCGCTCGGGTCGACGAAGAGCGTCGCGCCGTCGCCCCGGTCGCGGTCGTGGCCGCCCTCCTCGTGGCGCCGCAGCACCTCGCCCGCGACGACCGCGGCGAGCGTCGCGTCGCGCAGGCCGGGGCTCGGGAGGGCCGCGTCGACGTTCGCGGCGAAGGTCTCCTCCTCGACGTACGGCGAGAGCTGGCGCACGTCGCCGACGAGCACCCAGCGCCGCGCCCGCATCGCGGGCACGAGGAACTCCTGGAACGTCGTCTTGCTCGCCTCGTCGACGATGAGCAGGTCGAACGCCACCTCGTCACGGTGCTCCCGGATGTCCGGGTGCTGGAGGATGCCGACGGTCGTGCCGCAGACGAGGTTGGCGCTGTCGAGGATGATCCGGTCGATGGCGTCGCAGTTCGGGCGCTCCAGGGCGTCGAGCAGCGTCTGCTGCGGCGCCGTGCGGGGCTTCACCCCGCGGAGCCACGCACGGAGCTCGCGGCGCTTGGTGTCGCGCAGCCGCTCGAACTGCCAGGCCTGCGCGCGGTCGGACACGTTGCGGGCGTCGCCGACGCGCACCGGCAGCACCTCGTCGCGCCGCGGGTTGCGCGGGTCCATCAGGCGCTCGAGCACGTTGTCGACGGCGACGTGCGTCGACGCGCAGAGCAGCACGCGGCGCCCCAGGCGGAGCGCCTGCAGGATGAGCTCGCAGATCGCGGTCGTCTTGCCGGAGCCCGGGGGGCCTTCGAGCACGGCGAAGTCGGGCGTCGCGAGCGCGCGCCGCACGAACGCGCGCTGCTCCTCGGTGCCCGGCCGCAGCGGCGCCCCCGGCGCGGGCGCGCGGAGGAGCGACCAGCCGTCCTCGGCGATCGGGGCCTCCTCGACGCGCCCCCAGGCGACGTACCGGTGCCCCTGGAAGAGCTGCAGCAGGGGCGTGTGGTCGCGCACGGGGCGGTCCGCGAGCCAGTGGACCGCGTTGCGCTGCATCGCGAGCGAGTAGGTGTTGGGGCGCAGCGCGAGGACGCCGCCGTCCGGCGTACGCTCCAGGCAGAGGCGCTGCCGCTCGGGGTCGCGGTCGACGATGCGGAGCTGTCGCTCCTTCGCGAAGGCGACGCGGGCGTCGGGCTTCGCGCCGTCGTCGGCGTCGAGGGCGTAGACCTCGCGCGCCTGCTCGTCGAAGAAGGCGCGGAGCGCGCGGTCGCTCTCGGCGCGCTCGTCGAAGTCGTCGAGTTCGACCCAGGCGCCCAGCTCCCGCTGCGCGGCGGGCATCGCGCGGAGGTCGTCGGCGGGGAGGGCGCGCCACCGGCACCGGAGCACGGCGTCGTGGCGTTCGAGCGCGCGGATGCCGGTGGTCAGGTGCTCGCGGAAGTCCCGCAGCCCGACCGAGACGCGGTCGAGGACGATCTCGGGGCGCTGGACCCCGAGGTTTGCGTAGAAGAGAGAGGCCATGTCGGTCACCCCGTGTTGTGTGTGCTCCCGGTGTGTCCACGCGCCGTGCCAGCGTCGAAACACCGGGGTTCTACGCAGATCCGACCGGTTCTCTGCTGGAAGGCGGGTGGATCTGCCCGCGGCGGCGGGTCGCCTGACCCGCGCGGGGAAGACGACGGTGGGGCGAGGTCTCTGACAGGGCGCACGTGGCGGGACCGCAGCCGACGCACGGGGCGCTCGGCGGGGTGGGAGGTAGGTGCAGGGGATCGACCGGACGGCATCGCGTCGGGGCCGATGGTCTGGTGCCCCTTGCGTCGCGAACGGTCGGGCGGCCCGAAGGGGCCGGGAGACCGTCCCGCGCGGACGCACACCTCCTGTCGTGTGGATCTCCCCCTCCGTCGTCCTCGTCGCGACCACCTCCTCGCTGCGCGGCACCGACCTGCAACGGCGAGTCCCCCAGGCGCATGAGAAGGCCGTACTCGATGGGTTTCCACTGGCCCGCTACGGTGGAGGAGGCACGGCCATGATCGACGACGCAGCATCAGGAACAGACGCATGCGGGGCGCGAGACGGCGGCGTCGGCGTGTCGCCTCTCGCGTTCCGCGCGGAGGAGATCGCGCGCCGAGACCTCCGCGACGGCGGCGCGCTCCTGTACGCGCCCGCGTTCTTCGACGCGGCGACGGCCGACGCGCTCTTCGCCGCGCTCCGCGATGGGATCCCGTGGGAGCATGTGCGCATTCGTGGGGTGCCGCAGAAGCTCGCGACGTACTGGATCGGCGCGGTGCCCTACGCCTACTCGGGGCAGGTGCGCCCCGCGGCGCCGTGGCTGCCCACGCCGCGCGCGATCGCCGCCGCGGTGGAGTCCGCCGTCCTCGGCGACACCGGCAAGCGCTTCGAGGGTGCGCTCCTCAATCACTACCGGGATGGCAGCGTGAAGCTCGGATTCCACGCCGACGACGAGCCGATCCTCGCGCCCGATTCGCCGATCGCGAGCGTCTCCCTCGGCGCGCCGCGCCGCCTTGTGCTGAAGCACAACGCGACGGGCGAGACCCACGAGCTCGTGCTCGCGCACGGCAGCCTCCTCGTGATGGCGGGGACCACGCAGCGGTTCTGGAAGCACGCCGTTCCGCCGCAGCGCGGAGCGGGGCCTCGCATCAACCTGACGCTCCGCCGTCTCCGATCGGGCGACGCCTCGGGCGCATCGCTCGCCGAGTGATACAGGGGAGGCCGATGGACAGGTCACGATTCCGCGACGTGCTCGTGCAGCGCGTCCGCGCGCAGGCGACGCTGATCGGCGCGTTCACGACGCACCGCACGCTGACGGGCAGCGCGCGCGAGCGCGCGATCGTGCAGGTGCTCCGCGAGATGCTGCCGCGCCGCTTCGAGGCGCTGACCGGCACCGTCGCCGCGTTCGGGGCGGATGGGCAGCTCATCACCACCGACCGACAGATCGACCTCATGGTCGTCGACACATGGCTCTACCCGACACTCTTCCGCGACGGCGAGACGGCGGTCGTGTTCGCGGACGCGGTGCGCGCCCTCGTCGAGATCAAGACGACGACCGTGGGCACCTGGGCGTGGGTCGACGCGCTCGCGCAGTCCGCCGCGCTCGGCGACGCCGTGGACCCCGAGAGCCAGATCCCGCGGGTGGTGTTCGCGTACGAGACCGGCGGGCAGGAGGAGCTCGCGGCGGCCCTGCGCATCCTGAACTGGAGCCGCACGCGGCCGACCGTGGCGGGCGACCTCACCTTCACGCCCCTCGTGAAGCGGGGGCGCGAGCGGGGTCTCCGCCCCGGCAAGGCGCGTGTGCTCCGGCCGCCGCTCCTCGGCGCGGCCCACCTCCCGAAGCTCGTCGTGGGCGGCAGCGGCGTGTTCGGCATGAAGCTCACCACGGGCGACGCCGGGGGCTGGAGGTTCCGCGTGGACGGCCCGACGGGCATCTCCCGGTCGGCGCGCGGGCGCGAGATCGAGCCCCAGGTCGCGCGCCTCCTCGAGTTCCTGCTCGGGGCGACGGGGGACTCCGCCTCGCCGAGCGCCCACCGCGTGCATCAGCAGCTCCGCGGTGTGATCGGCGGTGGCGCGGACCCGCTCGCGGGTGCGATCATCGACATGAACGAAGGCACCCCCGACGTGCTCGACCCCACGGCCGTGGCCGCCCAGGAAGACGACGAGGAGCTCGCGTAGCCCATGCTCACCGAACTCAAGCACCAGGCGTTCCTGGAGAAGCTCACCGAGGCGGCGGCCGCGACGAGCGAGCCCCTCCGCGTCGAGATCGTCCGACAGGTCGGGCCGGAGTTCGTGCAGGTCGGCGACCGCGTCGAGCTGCGCGACTTCGTCCACGTCGTGTACCGCTTCCACCACGGCGCGGACGACTACCTCACTCGGGAGTTCGCGGCCTTCGACGACGCGGGCGAGGCCGACCTGAGCAAGCTCGCGGTATGGCCGCGACTGAACCACCTCCTCCCCGACGGGGGTGGCGCGCCGGCCAACGACGCCGCGCCTCCGCTGCCGCGCAACGTCCGCCCCGTGCTCCGGTATCGCTCGGGCTCGGTGTAAGCCGCGCGCACACCGCGCCACGTGAGGCGTTGCATTCGGATCAACTCGACGATTCAAGCGCGCGTAGGTTTCGTCGAGCACGCCGCGGGCCTCAGCACCGGCCGTTCCGGTGCTGAAAATTGGCACAGTGAACAAACGTGCCGTAGTCTGTCCGCGCACATGGGTACCCCGGCGCTCGGGGCCCCTCTTGCAGGGGCCAGATATCAGGTCCGGTTCTTCTGGCGGCAGGCGCTGCCGATGCTCTACCGAGACCATATTGCGCGGGCGGTGATCGAGCACCGCGGCGTGGACGCCGTCGACGACGTGGTCGTCTACTACCACCCGCCGGGGCGCAACGATCGCGGTGCGCGCGTCTCGGCCGACTTCTACCAGCTCAAGTTCCACGTCGCCCGGAACGGTCACGTGAGCTCCGAGACCGTGACGGACCCGGACTGGACGGGCACCAAGGATCCGCTCCTGAGGCGTTTCGCCGACCAGTGGAGGGTGCTTCGCGCGAGCCACCCTGACGCCCGACTGAGCCTCGTCACCAACTGGTCCTGGCACCCCGACGACAAGCTCGCGCCGCACGTGCGCGACGGCGGCGCGCTCGCAGACGACTTCTTCACCGCGAGACCCCGCTCGGCTGTCGGTATCATCCGGAAGCGGTGGGAGCAGGTCTCCGGCCTGTCGGGGGCGGACTTCCTTGAGTTCGCCCGGCGCCTGCGCTTCTCCCACACGGCGGTCTCGCAGGAGGACGCCGAGCTCTGGCTCCAGGATCGCTGCCAGCTCGCGGGCCTCCAGCCCGTGCACGCGTGGGAGGACCACAGCCGCTACGACGACCTCGGGCAGCGGCTCATCGAGTCGGGGCGGCTGGAGTTCACGCCCGAGGAGCTGCGCGCCCTCTGCGCCGAGCAGGGCCTCTTCGACAACGCGCGCACCGCAGCCTATGCCTCGACGCTCGCGGTCCGCTCGTTCACGCGGTTCGCTCTCGTCCCCGAGGGCGATGGCGCGGTGCTCGTCGACCTCACGGACCTGTTCGACGGGCGCGCCCCGCGCACGGGCGCGGTCTGGAACGACGACATCCCGCGGCGCATCGACGCGGCCATCCCAGGCATCATGCAGCTCAAGGTGCCCGTGCAGGTCGCGCTCGACGCGCACCTGTCGGTGGCGTGGTACCTCGGCACCGTCCTCGACCCGAAGTGCGGCATCTCGGTCGTGTTGCGGCAGAAGATCCGGAACAAGGGCATCGAGGTCTGGGATGTCTCCGAGCCCGCCCAGGGACCGTGCGCCGGGTGGGCGTTCACCGAGGAGACGCTCGGGGGCGGGCGCGAGCTCGCCGTCGCGGTGTCCGTCACCTGGTCCGCCGTGGATGACGTGCGCCCGCAGCTCCTCAGCCTCGCGCCCTCGGTCGGCACCATCCTCCACGCCACGCTCCCGACGCACGGCCCGGCGGCGATCGAGGGCGGGCCGCACGCCCGGCGCCTCGCCGACGCGCTCGTCGAGCACCTCGTCGCGCGCATCCGCGCGCTCGGCGCGACGCGGCTTCACCTGTTCACGGCGTGCCCCGTGAGCCTCGGCTTCCTCCTCGGGCAGTACGCGGACGCGCTCGGCCCCACCACCCTCTACGAGTTCGACTTCGGACGCAGCCGCACCTACGCGGCCGGCATGCACCTCCCTCTCACGAGATGACTCCATGAAGCTGCCCTCGTACTTCGAAAAGCTGCTCGCCGAGCTCGAACCAAGCCCCTCCTACAAGGAGGACCAGCGCTCGGGCCACCAGACGCTGCGCCGCCGCCTCGCGGGCGACGACGCGTTCGGACCGATCCACGTGAACACCTTCCTGCAGGGCTCTTACAAGCGATGCACCGCCGTCCACCCCGGCAAGGACGTGGACGTGGTGGTCGTGACCTCGATCGATCCCAGGGAAACCACGCCGGCAGAGGCGAACGACCTTCTCGCTGCCTGCCTTGAGCGCTACTACAAGGGCAAGTACAAGCCCCAGTCGCGCTCCTACGGCATCACGCTCTCGTACGTGCTGCTCGACGTCGTGCTCGCGACGTCCACCGAGCTGCGGACCAAGACCGCCCTCGATGAGGCGCGGACGCGCTCGGAGCTGGAGGATCCCGGCGCGTGGCTCGACTCCCCGCTGTGGATCCCCGACCGCGATCTCGGCCGCTGGATCTCGACCGACCCGAAGCGGCAGCTCGAATGGACGACGGCTCTGAACGCGGAGAGCGGCGGCTACTTCGTCCCGCTCGTGAAGATGTTCAAGGCCTGGCGAAAGCTAGCGTACGACAGGCCCAAGTACCCCAAGGGCTACCTCCTGGAGCGGATCGCGGGCGAGTGCTGCGACGCGACCAAGCGCGACCACGCCGAGGGGTTCGTCGCGCTCCTCGAGAACATCGTGAAGAAGTACGGGCACTACCCTGCCGCGAGGCTCGTGCCCAGCCTCCCCGACGCGGGTGTCCCGAGCCACAACGTGCTGGCCCGGCTCACCGCGCAGGACTTCGCGACCTTCATCGACAAGGTGCGGGGGGCGCTCGAGACCGCCCGCGCTGCCCTCGCCGAGGAGGACAAGGAGAGGAGCGTCGAGCTCTGGCGCCAGCTCTTTGGGAGCGCCTTCCCGCGCGCACAGGGGGTGAGCAAGGCAGCGTTCCCCGACGCGCCGGTGCGGCCCAACAAACCCGCGGGCTTCGCCTGATGTCCTGGTGGGCGCGCGAGCCGGGGCGCGTCCTGGCCGAGGAGGACGCCCTGCGTGCCCTCGTCGCTCGCGGCGGCGTGCTCGGTGCGTACCGCTGGGAGCTCACGCCAGAGGCGGGCGTGCGAATCCAGGCGACGCTTGCGCTCGGACCCCGCGAGCAGGCGGTCGAAGTCCGGTTCCCGGCGCACTACCCGCGCGAGTGCCCCGCCGTCCTGCCGGTGCCCTACGGCACACGCCTGAGCGAGCATCAGTTCCGCGGCGACGGGGTGCTCTGCCTTGAGATTGGCCCCGACAACTGGCTCCCGCGCTACACCGCGGCCGACATGCTCGGGAGCGCGTGGCGCCTGCTCGTACACGAGGCGATCGCGGCCGTCGAGCCGTGGGAGATCCCGTCGCGTCACGTGACGCACCTGGGGGAGCTCGTACGGCAGCACCCCCTCGTGCTGGTCCGCCCCACGAGTCTCGCCGAGCGGCTCGCGTCGCTCTCGGAGAGCGGGGAGTTCGCCGTTCACATCATCGTGAGCGAGAGCGGCTTCCAGGTCTGGCCTCTGGAGGTCCCGTCGGGGTCCCCGCTCCCCGGCGTGCCGTCGGCCCTGCGGGCCGACAAGCCGACCACGGGTCGCTTGCTGCGGCTCGGACCCGACGCGCCGCGAGAGCCCCCCCGCGACCGCGCGGGCTTCATCGAGTTCGTCGCCACTCACACTGGGCGTCGGTGCGGTGACAAGTTCGAACTGCTCCTGCTAGTCTGGCCGGACGGCTCCGCGCGCGGGTACCCCCTGGCGGGCGAGACCATCACGGCGCTCGTCGACGTGCCGCTCGAAGACGGCGGCCCGCGACTGCCGACGCGCACCGCGGCCATCACGTCGTCGATCCGCGTCGGCATCGTTGGGCTGGGCTCGCTCGGCAGCAAGGTGGCCGTCTCGCTCGCCCGGAGCGGCGTGCGGCGCTTCGTGCTCGCCGACGGAGACGTGCTGCTCGGCCCGAACGTCACCCGTCACGCCGCTCGCTACGAGCAGGTCGGCACGATGAAGGTCCACGCCGCCGCGGCGCTCCTTCGCGAGGTCGCCTGTGAGGAGGTCGAGTGCATCCCCCTCACGTCCATGCTCGCGAGCGCCACGAACCCCGAGTTGCACGAACTCTTCCTGGAGGTGCTCGGGAAGGTCGACGTGCTCGTCGACGCGACCGCGGATCCGGACGTGTTCAATACCCTCGCGGATCTCGCGTCGCGCACGCAGATCCCGCTCGTCTGGGCCGAGGTGTTCGAGGGGGGACTCGGGGGGCTCGTCGGCGCCGCACAACCGCGTCGCACCCCCTGCCCGCAGTGCGTGCGGGCCGGGTTCCTAGCGCAGGCTCAGGCCTGGCCCCCCGCCCCCCGGTCGAGTTCGCTACGACCGTACGAGAGCGGCGGGGACATCCCGCTCGTCGCGACCGACGCAGACGTGAGCTTCATCGCCGCGGCGCTCACGACGCGGGTCCTGGAGGCGGGGGACGCGGCCGCCGACCCGGCGGCCCCGGTGGTGCTCTTCGGCCTGCGGCGCGGCTGGATCTTCGAGCGCGCCTTCGACACGATGCGCGTCGAAGTGCTCGCGGACGACTGGTCCTGCCCGTGGTGCTGGCGGGAGCCCGAGGCACCGGACCCCGAGGCCCTCCGACGGGCAACGGCGATCCTCACGGGGAAGGAGCCCGATGCTGACGATCCGGATCGCACCTGAAGCCGCTCGCCGCATGCGCCGCGCTTGCGAGCGCGCGGGGGTCCTCGAGACCGGTGGCATGCTGCTCGCGGAGTATGCCGCGGACGAGGTGTTCTGCGTGCTCGACGTGACGACCGCGGCGCCGGGCAGGTTCGCGTCGTTCGTGCGCGCGCTCGCGGATGGGCTCGGAAAGCTCGACCGGTTCTTCCGGCGCACGGGGCGCGACTACACGCGCTTCAACTACCTCGGCGAGTGGCACTCCCATCCCTCGTTCGCGCTACGCCCGAGCGCGCCAGACGACGCGAGCATGTTCGAGATCGTCAACGACCCAGGCACGAGCGCGCTCTTCGCGGTGCTCGTCATCATCCGGGTCGAAGCAGGTGAACTACGAGGCGGTGCATGGGCGTACTACCCACCGGACCGCCGCGAAGACTGTGAGTTCGTCGTCGAAGGTGACCCCACCAATCGATGACTTCGGAGCTCTGCCGTGGCGCTTGCAACGCGAGCGCCCGCGGCGGCATGGGCATCGTGACACCCGGAGGTGTGACGGGGAGCGGCGCTCCCAGAGCGATCGCGTGAGTTCGGCTCGGCCCACGAACTGACTCTTCACGACTCGACTCTATGAGAATGCACATCACCTTGCTGGCGCGTCCTGCCGACGACTTCGACGCGCTCGACCAGGACCACGGCGGATCGCTCGACGCGGCGAACTCCACCGTCGGAGCCCCTTCCGTCAGCGGCACCGCTGGCCTCGTCAACGCACTCACTCCGTTCGACGCCGACGAGCTCCGGGAGACACTCCGCGCGTTCGGGCGCTCGGATCTGGCGTCGGCCTTCTACGCCGACATTCCAGCCGCCCGCCTGTTCCTCCTCGCGTGTTTCCTGCGCGTCGCCGCGCGCGTGATCGAAGAGGGCTACCGGCGAGACCAGGACGCGTCGCGCGAAGGGCGGCCCCCGTCGGGGTCGTTCAACCCGGCGTCGCATCGATACACGCCGTGGCCTGGTCTTCCGGTCGAAGCGTCGGTGGCCCTGATTCGAAGGGCGAGTGACTGGCTCGACTCGGTGCGCGAGTGCGGGTGCGTCGTGTACGCACGCCGTCGTCGCGGACACTAGGTCGTGGCGACCATCACACGACGGGTGTCACTCGCTGTTCCGCCGGGCGGGGACGCGGGCCGGGCCTGAGCTCCGCGCGCTCCGTGAAACGCCGCACGATCTGGGCGCATGCATGCTGTGTCCACGTCGCCGGGGTTCCCGAACGCGACGACGTTCAGAACGTCCAGCGTGCCCCGTCCGGCGGACGGCACTTCGCACCGGCGCCTGCTACGAGCGTGATCCACGCGCGGGCGCCGACCCCGACAACGCGCCCCCGCGCATTCGCATCGACCTGGAGGTCTCGCATGGCGACGCCCGCACGCACCCTCCTCCCGACGAAGGAGGCCGCCGCGTACTGCGGCTTCAAGACGACCGGCGCCCTGCGCAAGGCGGCGATGGAGGGGCGCGTCCGCCCCGCCGGTCGCCGCGGCGGCACTGGCACCAACGTCTGGCGCGTCGCGGACCTCGACCGCTTCCTCCTCGGGCTGCCGCCTGAGGGCGATGCTATGGTCGCCGCGGAACGACCGGGTGCGCCTCCGCATGGAGGCGACGGTGAAGAAGAACGAATGGGTCAACCGGTACAACTACTGGATCGCGCCGAAGCCCACGATGCCGGGCGTGTGGCGCAGGAAGGAGGGCGGGTACTTCGTCCGCGGGCGCGCGGTCGATCCGCGGACGGGCAAGGTGCGCGAGGTGCAGAAGGCGCTCCCCGACATGGAGGCCGCGGCGGCGTACGGGTGGCTCCAGGAGGAACTCTCGAAGATCAAGCGCGGCGTCGAGGAGGAGAGTCCACTGCGGATGCGCTGGAGCACCTTCGCCGTGTCGTGTCTCGAGCGGCGGATCGCGACGCGCAAGATCAAGTCGGCGAAGAACAGGATCGTGTGGGGTAGCGTGCTCAAGACCCACCTCATCCCGGCCTTCGGCGACTACTTCGTCGACCAGCTCCGCTTCTCGGACTTCGAGAAGTGGCAGCTCGCGACGGCCGCGAAGATCAACGCCGGGAAGATGGCCCCGACCACGGGGAACAACCACCTCCGCATCCTGCGCACGATCATGAACGACGCGGTGCACGCGTTCCGGCTCGACCGGAACCCCCTCGACGGGATCGAGCCCTTCGACACGTCGGAGCACGAGGTCTACACCGACGAGGAGCCCAACGCGCTCACCGTCGGCGAGGTGCGGCCCTTCCTCAAGAAGATGCGCGAGCTCTGCCCGCAGCACTTCGCGATGGTCGCCCTCGGCTTCGCGACGGGCCTGCGCCCGTCGTCGCTCCGGCCGCTCAGGAAGGGCGGGGAGACGCCGGACATCGTCTGGAAGGACGGGGTCCTGCTCGTGCGGCGCTCGCACTCCGCCGGCGACGAGGTGATGAACACCACGAAGACCGGCAGGAAGCAGCGCATCGCGCTCCCCGAGGAGCTCCTGGAGATCCTCCGGTGGCACGTCGACACCCTCCCCGAGGGGCCGATGACCGAGTCCGAGCTCCTCTTCCCGAACGAGGAGGGCGGGTTCCGGTCACCGGCGGTGCTGCAGAAGCCCTTCGCGCTCGTCTCGAAGGAGCTGGGGCTGCGCAAGCACATCTCGCCGCGCGCGATGCGCCGCACGTTCCAGGACCTCGCCCGCGCCGCCGAGGTGAAGGACATCGTGGCGCGCTCGATCTCGGGGCACGCGACCGAGGAGATGCAGCACGACTCGACCGTGAACCCCGACGAGATGCGGAGCGGGCTCGCGAAGGTGATCTCGCTCGGCGGCTTCCGCGAGGCGCACGCGGCGGGATCGAAGCTCCCCACGACCGGCGAAGGCACGGCCGCGAGTGGGGGGCATGGTGGGGGGCATCCCCCGAATGCGAAAACGGCCAGCTAGCACGCGATGGCTAACTGGCCGGAATCACTGCACTTTCTTTGAGCGGGCGACCGGGATCGAACCGGCGACGTTCAGCTTGGGAAGCTGACATTCTACCGCTGAATTACGCCCGCGGAAGGAGCGCGACTCTGCGCGAACTCGTCCGTCGCGTCAAGCACTTCGTCAGCGGTACGCGAGCACCAGGGCGCGCGCGAGGTGGTGCCATCCGCCTGCGCTCACGAAGAGCAACAGCTTGAACGGCAGCGACACCGTCGCCGACGACACGCCCTGCAGGCCCGCGGAGGTGAGCACGTTCGCCACGACGAGCTCCACCACCAGGAAGGGCAGCAGCAGCAGGAACACGATCACGAACGCGCGCGACAGCTCCGACACCACGAACGCCGGGAGCAGCACGGTCACGTCGTCGTCGGCCTGCGCGCGATCCCACGTCGCACCCTGACGCGCGCGTCCCTCGGCGGCGAGCGAGGCGAAGAACGCGCGGTCCTCGTTGCGCGCGTTCGCACGGAGGAAGCGCACCACCGGCGCACGTCCGCGCTGCCACGCGTCGGCCCACAGCGCGGCACCGCGCGCGCTCGACGGGTCGGCCGCCGTCGCCGCCGTGATCGCAGGACCCGCCGCAGCCACCACGGCCTCCGCCGTCGGCGCCATCACGTGCAGCGTGAGGATCGCGCTCAGCCCCAGCACCGCGAGGTTGCCGGGAAGGTCCATGCCGTGAAACGCGCCACGCAATCCCGCGAGCACCGCGGAGATCTTCACGAACGAGGTGGCTGCGAGCGCCAGCGCGGGCAGCAGCGTCGCCACACCCAACACCAGCGCCATCGTGACGAGCGACTGCGGGCTCACGACGCGCGCTCCGCGAGGGGCTTCGTGGACGGTGCGGTGAGCTCGTCGTCACGAAGCTCGGTGAGCAGCGTCAGCGACTGATCGCCCGCGCCGAGCACGAGCACCTTCGCGCCCACGCGCACCACCCACACGCTCCGTCGCGCGTCGAGCGAGGTGTGGTCGAGCACGGTGACGTGACGGCCCGCGCGGGTGAAGAGGCCGCGCGAGGCGCTCCATCGCAGCAGCCACCACGCGAGCGCGCACACCGCGGCGAGCGCGAGGAGCGTCTGCGCAAGGGCGAGTCCGTAGCCTGTGGGAGGGGGAGGGGAGGGAGGCATCGGCCGCGACGGTATCGCGGCCTCGCGGGCGGTGTCAGCGCGCGATCAGGCCGTGGCTTCAGCGGCCGCAGCGGGCTTCGCGGTCGAGGGCGTCACGCCGGGCGCGTCGAAGTCCACCGAGCGTTCGAGCATCTCGGCGACGTCGAGCTGTTCGACCGGGTGCTTGAGCTCGTCGCCCATGCCCGCGATGCCGTCGGTGAGCATCGTCTGGCAGAAGGGGCATCCCGAGGCCACCACCGTGGCGCCCGTGTTCACGAGTTGCAGCGTGCGGCGCTTGTTCACGCGCTCGCTGCTGTGCTGCTCCTCCATCCACATCTGCGCGCCGCCGGCGCCGCAGCAGAGGCCCTTCTCGCGGTTCCACTCGGCCTCGACGAGCTCGACGCCGGGGATGCGCGAGAGGATGTTGCGCGGCGGCTCGTACACGCCGTTGTAGCGGCCCAGGTAGCACGAGTCGTGGAAGGCCACCTTGGCCTTCACGCCCTTCGCGGGCACGAGCTTCTTCTCCGCGAGCAGGCCCATGAGGAAGTCGGTGTGGTGCACCACCTCGTACTTCGCGCCGAAGTCCGGGTACTCGTTGAGCAGCGTGTTGAAGCAGTGCGGGCAGGTCGTGACGATCTTCTTCGGCTTGTAGTTGTTGAGCGCCGCCGCGTTCTGCTCCGCGAGCATGAGGAAGAGGTGCTCGTTGCCCGCGCGCCGCGCCGGGTCGCCGGTGCAGGTCTCCTCGGTGCCGAGGATCGCGAACTTCACGCCCGCCTTGTTCATCAGCTTGACCATCGCGCGGGCGATCTTCTTCGCGCGGTCGTCGTAGCTCGCGGCGCAGCCCACCCAGTACAGAACGTCGGCGTCGGGCGTGTCGGCCATGAACGGAACGTCGAGGCCCGAGGCCCACTCGGCGCGGTCCTGACGGGTGATGTTCCACGGGTTGCCGTTGGTCTCGAGCGCCGTGAACACGCGCTGCAGCTCCGCCGGGAACTCGCCGCGCACCATCACCAGGTTGCGGCGCATGTCGACGATCTTGTCGACGTACGTGATCATCACCGGGCACTGCTCCTCGCACGCGCGACAGCTCGTGCAGGCCCAGATCACATCGGGGTGGATCACGTCGGGCACGAGGTTGGCCGTGAAGTGCGACGTGGGCGCGGGCGGCGCTTCGGACCCATCCGCGGGCGCGGGCGGCGCCGCGGGGAGGCCCTTCATCACCGCGTCCTGGTGCTCGTAGAGATGATCGCGGAGGTCGATCATCAGGTGCTTCGGCGAGAGCAGCTTGCCCGTGCGGTGCGCCGGGCAGTTGTCAGAGCAGCGGCCACACTCGGTGCAGGTGTAGAAGTCGAGGAGCGACTTCCACGAGAAGTGGTCGATGCGCGCGGCGCCGACGGGGGCGCCCATGGGATCGGGCAGCTCCATGCCCTTGGTGATCTGCTCCATCAGCGCGTCGGCGGTGGGCGCCATGGGCTTGAGCCGACCGGGCGCTTCGAGGTTGCGCGTGATGACGTTCGGCAGCGACGTGATGACGTGAAAGTGCTTGCCGTACGGGAGGTAGTTCAGGAACGCGAACACGAAGCCTACGTGCGTCCAGAAGCCCACCTGGCCGATGGTCTCGGCGGTGCCGGGATCGCTCACGCCGAGCGCGCGGAGCACGTTGCCGAGCGCGCCGCCGAGGAGGTCGCCGTGGTGCCACGCGAGCTGGTTGAGCGTCTCGCCGGGGTTGTCGGGCTGCTGCACCAGCGCGAGCGAGAGCAGGTGGCCCGCGTCGTAGAGCACGTCGGAGATCATCATCGTCGCGATGACCCCGAGCACCACCCACGCGTGCCATCCGTAGGCGAGGCGCTTCACCTTGTCGACGAGGCGGAAGCGGATGAACGTGAACACGCCGAAGAGCACGAGCACGACGACGAGGTCTTTGAGCAGGTTGTACCCGCGCCCCGCGATGCCCACGACGCCCGCGCCCTCGGGGTCGAGCACCCAGAGGTTGAAGTTCTCGACGTAGCCGCGGCCCACGAGGATCACCGTGCGCAGCGTGAGCGTCGCGAAGCCGAGGAAGATGCCCATGTGGGCCACGCCCGCGAGGGGGTACTTCGGCATCTTGATCTGCTGGCGGAGCGCCCAGAACATGCCGAGGCCGCCCGCTGCCGCGCCCGCCGCGCCCGCGAGCGAGAGCAGCGTCTCGTTGTGGGTGAGCGCGCCCGCGAGGCCGAGCACCGGCGCGATCGCGCCGAGGGCCACGAGCGAGAAGAGGAGCGCGCGTCCGGCGGCGCTCGGGCCGCGGTCGCCGGGGGCGATGGTGAGGCGGTCGAGCAGGCGGTCGAAGCGCTGCTCGGGGCCGCCCTGGAGCAGGAGCTTCCAGCGGCGTTGCGCGCTCCAGCCGAAGAGCGCGAGCGCGCCGCCCACGAGGAGGGTCATCGCGATGGGTTTCATTCTTGTGGCCTCGGAGGGTCCTTCGAGCGGCCGTGGCGCAGATCGCGATCGGGCGACGCGCGGGGCCGTGTTGTCGTGTGTGTGTCGTAGGCTTCGTGCGTCGACGGACGCGGCGCTTCAGCGGGGCAGCCGCGCGTCGAAGAAGGCGCGGAGCTTGATGAGCGTGCGCGCCTCGCGGGTGAACGTAGGGGCCGCGTAGTCGCGAGAGAATCCGCGCACGTCGGTGAGAAGCTCGGCCCGCACGCCGGGCTTCGCGACGATGTCGTCGACGGTGCGTCCGCGGGCCGTTCCGCGGGCGAGGGCGGCCACGTAGCGGTCGAGGCGCGCGGCGTCGGCGCCGAGGAACTCGTTCACCGCGGCGGCCTCGGCGGCGAGCGCCTGCACGGCCTCGTGGGCGAGGGGCGAGAGGCCCGCGACGAGGGCGTGCGCGCTCGCCACACGGAGCACGAAGGCGTCGTCGAGGTAGCCGATGTCGTCGATGCCGTCGGGGATGAGGTCCACCGACTTGAACACGTAGTTGAGCGCGCCTGCGAGGGCACGGCGCGCGGCCTCGGGGGCGGCGCCGTCGTCGAGGGCCGCGGCGATCACCTGCGCGTCGGCGCCGAGCGTGCGGAGCCACGCGGGAAAGGTCTCGAGGAAGCGTGCATCGGCGTCGGTCGTCATGGGGCGGTCGTCTCCGTGTGCGTGACGCGCTTCGTCATGGCGCGCCCGCGAGGCCGCGGATGCTAGCGGAACCTCTCGCCCCGCGTACAGCGTTCCCGCGTGGCGCACGCGCGCGTCGCGCATCGTCGCTGACGGGGAGTTCTCCGCGGCCCGCGGCCTGTGTTACGGGTGCGGCCCTTTCGAACCCCGATGCGAACGGACCGTCTCCATCGCGCCTGGGCGCTCGCGCTGCTCTTCACGGGGTGCGCGACGGCGCCACTCCCCGGCACCCGCGAGCAGATCGGCGGGGCCATGCGCTTGCGCGCGTTCGCGTCTCCGACCGCGTACGAAGCCTATCTCCGCGCCGAGCTCTCGGCCGCGCGGGGCGAAGCCTCGACGGCCCTTCGTCAGCTCGACCTCGCCGAGCTCGCCGACCCCTCGGACGGATACCTCACCGCGCGTCGTGTCGAGGTGATGCTCTCCGCGGGCGATGTCGACGGCGCGCGCGCCACGGCCGAAGGGCTCGTTCGTTCGAACCCCGAGCTCGCCGCCGCATGGCTCGCGCTCGCCGCGGTGCACGCGCGTGCGGGTGACGAGGGCGCGGCGCTCCAGGCCGTGGCGCGGGCGAGCGCGACGGATCCCGACGACCCCGACGTGCGCGCGGCGGCGGTGATGTTCGCGGGCGGCGACGAGCGCGCGGTGGCCCTCGCGCGTGCGGGAGCGCCCGAGGCGCGTGCGGGTGATCGCGTGCTGGCGGCGCGTGCGACGGCGCTCGATCCCGCGGGGATGTTCCGTCGTTCGGCAGCGGCGCGTCGCAGGGCACGAGCCTTCGCACACGCGGCGTGCGGGGAGTGGGCGCAGGTCGACGCGATGCTCTCTCCGCTCGTGCTGCTCGATGCGACGCGCGTCGCCGACCGTGTGCGCACCATCGAGGCGCGCGTGTTCGATGGGCGCCCTGCCGATGCCGCGGTGCTGGTCGAGGGCCTCGCGCTCGGCGCGTCGATGCGTCGCTCGGAGCGCGCGCGTCTGTGGCTCCTCGCAGGCCGCGCGGACCTCGCTGCGGAAGAGGCGCTCGTCGCGCGTCGTGAGGCGCCCGATGACCTCCTCGCGATCCGCGTGCTCGGCCATGCGTGGTTGCGTCTCGGTCGTGTGGCCGAGGGCGCGGAGCTGCTCGATCGTGTGCCTCGCGATGCGCCCGCGACGGCGCGTGTGGTGGTGTCTCGCGATGTGCTCGCGGGCGCGATCGTGGGAGGCGCGGGCGCCATCGCGGGGGAAGACGCGGGCGCGCCGGGTGTGGCGTGGGCGCTCGGTCGCGTGGAGGTGTGTGCGGCCTACGACGACCTCGGCCTCGACGCGGTGGCCTCGCGCATCGCGGTCGACACGCTCGCGCGCTTGAGCGATCCGTCGATGCGCGGCGCGCGCGATCTCGTGCGGGTGGCGCGCGCAGCGCGGCTCGTGGCGCGCGGTCGCGTGGCCGACGCGCAGTCGATGCTCGCGTCGATCGAGACGCCGTGGGCGAGGCACCGTCGCGCGGCGCTCCTCGCGCGGAGTGATGCGCCGGCGCGTGTGCTCGAAGACCTTCGCGCGCGCTCGGGCGATGCGTACGAAGACGCCGTCGCCGACGCGTGGACGGTGCTCGTCTGCGGCGCCCAGCGCGGCGCGTGTTCGGTCGACGAGGGCGCGGCGCTCGAACGCGCGAGCCGTGATGCGCCCGCGTCACCGATGACCCTGCGCGCCCGTGCGATGCGGAGCGGCGACCGTCGCGAGGCCGCAGAACTCGTGCGACGCGCGGCCTCGTGGGACCCGGGATCGCCGTGGACCGCATCCCTGTTGCGCGTGCTCGGCGGGCGCTGAATTCGCGCTGATTTTTCGGCTCGTGCAACGTACGCGTGCGCAGCGGACGGGGCGCCGGGCGCGCGGCCAGGATATGTCAACCCCATCGGGGACCTTTCGTCGCTCGAACCTTGACACCGGGTTCACAGCGAACGATTAGTGCGCCGCGCGGTGCCCTGCGCCCTCAGGGAGGCCCCGGGTTGGAGCAGCGCACCGCCGCAGAGTTTTCAACGCAAAACACAAGGTGATGACGGACATGCGTTCTGTTCTTTCGATCATGGTGGGCGCTGCCCTCGCGATGGCGACGTCGGCGGTGAGCGCGCAGGACCTCGGCGGCTCGTCGGGGGCTTCGTCGGGCGGCTCGTCGGGCGGCTCGATCACCGATACGTCGGGCGCGACGGACCACTCGCAGGTCGTCGGCCACATGGGCCTCCGCTACTTCGGTACGACCACGATGGCCGTGCTCGGCGGCGCGGGAGGTGGCCTCCCCGGTTATGCTGGCACGCAGAACAACCTGACCATCGGCTCGCCTTCGGGTGCGATGGGGGTGACGGGAGGCAACGCGACGCTCCACACGGTGGGCGCGCGCTACTGGCTCAGCAACGGTCTGGGCATCGAGGGCGGGCTCTCGATCGGATTCTCGTCGGGCAGTTCGTCGGTCACCGTGCCGACGACTATGGGCACCAACACGACCAACACGGATGTACCAAACTTCTTCGGCATCGGTCTCCAGGTGGGGCTTCCGATCATGCTGGCAGAGTCGAAGCACCTGTCGATCAACCTCTCGCCCCTCCTCGGCTTCCACTTCGCGACCTCCTCGATCACGACGGGCAACACTGCGACCACGACGGTCGACAACTCGGGTCGCTCGTTCCAGCTTACGCTCGGCGCCAACGCCGCCGCCGAACTGCAGTTCGGGTTCATCGGAATCCCGCAACTCGCGCTGCAGGCTCAGTTCGGTCTGCAGCTTCGGTACACCTCGGCGACGCTCGAGTCTGTGCCGCGCGCTACGCAGCTCCCGTCTACGGCCACGCAGGGATCCTTCGGCCTCGGCACCACGGTGGGCCCGAACTACAGCCTCGGCGACATCCTGAGCGGCGCGATCAGCGTGATCTACTACTTCGGCAACGCCCCGGGCCGCTGAAGCCCGGCGCGGTCTTCACCCTGGCGGTGACGGCCCACGACGCCCCTGCATCTCCCCGCGTGGGAGGTGTCAGGGGCGTTCGTCATTTCACGGTCGCGGGGGCGTGCGCGCGGGGTCGCCGTGCCTGCGGAGGGCGAGCGCGCGTCGGGCACGAGGGGCGTGTAGAAGCGGTCGAGGCCCACGATCTCGTAGGGAGCTTCGCCGCGCGCGATGAAGGCCGCGTTGCGCCGCTCGATCTCGTCGACGATGCGCGGAAAGGCCGCGACGCTCCACGGCAGCGTGTCGTGCATGAGCAGCACGCCGCCGTTGGGCGAGCGGGCGAGCTCGGCGATCACGTTGTCGTAGACGCCCTGCGCGGAGTTCACGCGCCAGTCGTTGGAGTCCATCGCCCAGAACACCGGGGTGTATCCGCGCGAGAACACCTCACGCACGGCCCGCGGGTGATGGAGCGCCCCGTACGGCGCACGAAAGAGGAACGGCCGCACGCCGATGACCTCGCGGATGAGCGCCTCCGTGCGGTCGATCTCGAAGCGCAGCGTGGGCTCGTCCATCGTGTCCATGAGGTCGTGGTGGTACGTGTGGTTGCCCACCAGATGGCCCGTACGCCACGCCCGCGCGAGCACCTCACGGTTGCGCAGCGCCACGTCGCCGTCGCCATCCATGCGGTGCCCCGTGACGAAGAACGTCGCACGGAGGTGCCGCCGATCGAGCTCGTCGAGGAGCCTCGGCGTGGTCTCCCAGTTGGGCCCATCGTCGAAGGTGAAGGCGATGCATCGACGGCCGCACTGGCCGCGCATGAGGCGCCCCGCGCGGTAGCGATCCGCCCAGAGGTTGCCGTCGTTCGATTTGATCTTGTAGCGCACGTCGTCGACGGTGCCGGTGGCCGCGGCGAGCCACGGCAGACACACGATCGCGAGGGCGCCGAGGAGGGCGCGTCGCACGGCGCGGAGACTACGTCGATTCGTCGCCGCGCCGCGTACGCAATGCGACTCAGAACGGGATGTCGTCGTCGCTGCCGCCGCCGCCGCCGAAGTCGTCGGGGGGCATGTCGTGCGCGTCGTCGCGACGGGGCGCAGGGGCCTGACGTCCGCCGCCACCGCCACCGCCGTATCCACCACCGCCGCCGCCACCGCCGCCACCGCGCTGGAAGCCGCCGCCTCCACCACCACCACCACCGCCGCTGAAGCCACCGCCACCGCCGCCGCCACCACCCTCACCGCGGCGTCCATCGAGGAGGATGATGTTCTGCGCCACGACGTCGGTGGCCGAGCGCTTCACGCCGTCTTTGTCTTCGTACGAGCGCGTCTCGATGCGGCCCTCGACGTAGATGCGGCTGCCCTTCGAGAGCAGCTTGGAGAGCGCCTCGGCGCGCGGGCCCCACAGCACCACGTTGTGCCAGTGGGTGACCTCCTGCCGCTGCTTGTTCTGATCCATGTACGACTCGGTGGTCGCGAGGCGCAGCGTGAGGCGCGCGCGGCCGTTCGTCGTCGAGCGGAGTTCGGGATCGGCACCCAGGTTGCCGATCAACATTGCCTTGTTGAGTCCTTCAGCCATGACGTCCTCCCCGCGTCCGTCGCGCGGTCGGTTCTACGGGTCGTGCGACCGTACCGTGGGCCCTCCGCGCACCGCAATTCTCTGACGGACAGAGTATGTCAACCCCGCGAGGCCCTTGAAAATAGGCACGTTGTGGTAGCGTCGCGCCGTGATCGAGTTCCGGGGCATTCGCAAGAGCTTCGGGCCGAAGACCGTGCTCAACGGCATCGACCTGACGATCCGCGACGGCGACGTGCAGTTTCTCATCGGCTCGTCGGGCGCGGGAAAGAGCGTGCTCATCAAGCACCTCATCGGGCTCCTCAAGCCCGACGCGGGCGAGATCTGGCTCGACGGCGAAGACGTCTCGCGCCTCGACGAGGCCTCGCTCTACCGGGTGCGGAAGGTCTGCGCGATGGTCTTTCAGCACGCGACGCTCTTCGACTCGATGACCTGCGCCGAGAACGTGGCGCTCCCGCTCCGCAAGCACGGCGGCCTCTCACAACGCGACGCGCTCGGTGAGGCCTTGAAGCGCCTCGACGCGGTGCACATGCGCGCCTACGCCGACCGCTATCCCTCGGAGCTCGGTGACGGCATGCGCAAGCGCGTGGCCATCGCGCGCGCCCTCACGGTGAACCCCCGCTACGTGCTCTTCGACGAGCCCACCACGTCGCTCGACCCCGTGAGCGCGCGCCGCGTGGATCGGCTCATTCGCGAGCTCTCGGACAAGCTCGGCGTGACGAGCATCGTGGTGTCGCACGACCTCGTGTCGATCTTCTCGATTGCCGACCGCATCGCGTTTCTCTACAAGGGCAATCTGCGCCTCGTGGGATCGCGCGACGACTTTCGCCAGAGCGACGACCCCATCGTGCAGCAGTTCACCCGCGGCCTCGCCGAAGGGCCGATGGAGGTGTGACCGCACCGCGCGTCGCCATTGTGCGGACGCGCCGTGTCGGTATCCTCCGCGCGCGATGGCCGGTGAACGCGCGTTGGAGGTGAAGGTTGGCGGGTTGATCCTCGTGGGGGTCGGGCTCCTCGTGGCGCTCGTGCTCGCGATGGGCGGCATCCGCTTCGGCCAGCGGTTCACGGTGTCCGTCGATTTCAACAACCCCGGGGGCATTCAGCCCGGCGCGCCCGTGAAGATCGCGGGTGTGCGCGTGGGCACCGTCGACCGCCTCGAATTCCGCGGCGCTCGTGTCGATCCCACGACGGGACGCGCCTCGCTCGTGCGCGTGCACGCCGAGGTCGATGCGCGGTACCGCAACGAGATCCACAGCGACGCGGAGTTCTTCGTCACCACGCAGGGCGTGCTGGGCGAGCAGTTTCTCGCGATCGATCCGGGGAGCGCGTCGCAGCCTGTGGCGCGCCTCGATCGTCCGGTGGAGGGCATCGACCCGCCGCGCATCGACCTCTTCGTGGCGCGGGCCTACGCGCTCCTCGACGACACGGTCACGGCCATTCGCGCGAACCGTCGCGAGCTCGGCGGCATGGTCGACGACCTCGCAGGCGTGCTGCACAACACCAACGACCTGCTGCGCCGCAACGGCCCGCGCATCGACGGGCTCCTCGATGATGCAGACCGCGCGGTGCGCGACGCCGACGGGCTCGTGAACGCGGCCCGCGAGCGCTACGTCGACGGCCCCCAGGCGCGGCGCATCGTGAACCGCGCGGAGAACGTGCTCGCGAGCATCGAGCGCGATGTTCCTCCGCTGGCGCGCGACGCGCGGGCGCTCATGGGACGCCTCGATCACATCGCGCAGGGCGTGGGCGGCGACGCGCAGATCGCGGATCTCCAGGCGACGCTCCGTGACGTGCGCTCGCTCAGCGCGCGGGCCAATGCCATCGCGGGCGACGCGCAGGCCGTGAGCGCGCGGGTGCGTGCGGGGCAGGGCACCGTGGGCGCGCTGTTGATGGACGAGGAGCTCTACGACGACCTGCAGGAGATGGTGCGCGACCTCAAGCACAACCCCTGGAAGTTCTTCTGGCGCGAGTGAGCGCCGACGCCCGCTGGACGCGACGCGCGTCGGGCCCCACAGAAGCCGCGCGAGACGACACGGACGAATGGATCCCAAGAAGCTCCCTGAAGGTCGATTGAGCCGCCTCGCACGCCTCGCCTCGCTGGGGGTGAAGGCCGGTGCCAACGCGGTGCTCTCGGGCGACGCGCACCAGGCCGCGGCGAAGCAGGCCGCGGAGGTGCTGGGCTCGATGCGCGGCCTCGCGGCCAAGGTCGGGCAGATGGCCAGCTACGTCGACGGCGTGGTGCCCGAGGAGCATCACGGCGCCTACGAGGGGGCGCTGCGCGTGCTGCGTTCGGCGGCGCCTACGTCGTCACCCGAGGACGTTCGACGCGTGCTGCGCGAAGACCTCGGCGACGAGCCCGAGCGGCTCTTCGCGACGTGGGAGGAGCGGCCCATCGCGAGCGCGTCCATCGGGCAGGTGCATCGCGCGACGCTGACCGATGGGACCGAGGTCGCCGTGAAGGTGCAGCACGCGGGCATCGACCGCGCGGTCGAGAGCGACCTCGACAACGCGGGATCGCTGCAGGTGATGCTCGGCGCGGTGAGCCCGAAGGCGCTGGAGACGAAGCGCACCTACGAAGAGATCCGGCAGCGCTTTCTCGAAGAGCTCGACTACGGGCTCGAAGCAGATCGCACCGAGGCCTTCGCGCGCTTTCACGCCGATGATCCGAGGGTGCGCATTCCGAAGGTGATCCGTGATCGCTCGTCGAAGCGCGTGCTGACGACGACGTTCATGCGCGGGCTCTCGCTCGACGAGGCCGCTTCGAAGCCCGAGGCGCTGCGCGCGGTGTGGGCCGAGACGATGTGGCGCTTCGTGTTCCGCGGAACGCTCGTGGGCGGGATGTTCAACGCCGACCCGCACCCGGGGAACTACCTCCTGCACGACGACGGGGGCATCGCGTTCCTCGACTTCGGGTGCGTGCAGCCCCTCGACCCCGAACACATGGAGCGTGCGCGCGTGATGCACCGCGCGGCCGTAGCCCGTGACGAGGCGGCCTTCTCGCGCGCCGTGATCGACCTGCTCGGCACGCGCCGCGGCTCCCACGAGGAGCGCGTCGTGGTCTACACCCGACGGTGTTTCGCGCCGCTCTTCGAATCGCCGTACCGCATCGAGCGCCCCTACGTGGCGGGCCTCGTGCGCGACCTCCGCGAGATCGGGCGCGCGGCGTTCAAGTCCGAGAGCAACGCCGTCGCGCTGCCGCCCAACATGGTCTTCATGAACCGACTTCAGTTCGGCTTCTACTCGGTGCTCGCGCGCCTCGACGTGGTCGCCGACTACGCCTCGGTGGAGCGCGGCTTTCTCGGGTGAGCGTTCGCGCCATCCCCTCCCACACGTTTTCGCCACAGGTGTGGCCGCGCGCCGCATGGGGGAGCGCGGATGCGATGAAAATCGCGGCAAATCCCGCGTGGCACGTTGCCTGCCATGGGAGATTGCGAGGCCGGTAATCCGTCGGTCTCGCAGACCCACCAGCCCTTCTTCGGCCGCCGCGGCGGCAGAGGAGCTCACGATGGCGCGCGACGGCGACGAGGCGATCTCACGGTACATCACGCGGGTGCGGGAGATTCCGCAGCTCTCGCGCGAAGACGAACACGAGCTCGCCCTGCGCGTGCGCGACGGCCGTGATGAGCTGGCTGCGGAGCGTCTCGTGCGGGCGAACCTGCGCTACGCGGTCTCCATCGCGGCGACGTATCGCCGGTACGACATCCGCCTCGCGGACCTCATCGCAGAGGGCAACCTCGGGCTCGTGACCGCGGTGCGGAAGTTCGATCCCGACAAGGGCACGCGCTTCGTCACGTACGCGGCCTACTGGATGCGCGCGTTCATTCTGAACCTCGTGATCCGAAGCTGGAGCCTCGTGGGGAGCGGCAGCGGCGCGCTCCGCTCCAAGGTGTTCTTCCGGCTGCGGCGCGAGCGCGCGCGCCTCTCGGGCATGGTGGCCGAGCGCGACGCCGCGGTGACCGAACTCGCGCAGCAGCTCGGCACCTCGGAGGAGCGCGTGACCGAGATGCTCCAGCGCCTCGAGAGCCGCGACGTGTCGCTCGACGTGAGCGTGTTCGACGACAGCCACACCACGGCTCTCGACCTGCTCGAAGACACCTCGGCGCCGCAGGATGAAGCCCTCGATGCGCGCACCCGCGCGTGGCTCCTCGATGGTCGCGTGCGCACCGCGGTGGAGGCCCTCGACCGTCGCGAGCGCTTCATCGTCGAGCAGCGGATGATGGCCGACGACGAGATGTCGCTCGCCGAGATCGGCCGACGCCTCGGCGTGTCGCGCGAGCGCGCGCGGCAGCTCGAAGCGCGCGCGAAGAAGAAGCTCCTGCAGCGCCTCGGCGACCTGCGCGACCAGGCCGCGTGAGCGGGATCGTGTGAGCGCGTCGCCTACGTGGGAAAGAGCACGAAGCCCACGCTGGAGATGATGAAGTTCAGCACGATGACCGCGAGCGAGCTGTTCACCACCGCGCGCGTCGTCGCCCAGCCCACACCCTCGGAGCCGCCCATCGTGTCGAGGCCGCACCAACCCGACACCACGGGGATCGCGGCGCCGTAGGCCACGCACTTCGCGAGTCCGATGAGCACGTCGCCGCGGTCGAGCAGCACGGGGTTCGCGAAGGTCGCGAGGTTCACGTCGAACATGAAGTACGCCGTGGCCGCGCCGGCCGCGAAGCTCACCGCCCCGGCCCACAGGATCAGCACGCCCGTCATCACGAGCGAGGCCTTGAAGCGCGGCACGATGAGGTAGTTCACCGGGTCGACGCCGCACATGCGAAGCGCGTCGACCTGTTCGGTGACCACCATGCTTCCGATCTCGGCGGCGATGCCCGCGCCCACGCGCGTCGCGAGCATCATCGCGCCGATGGAGGCCGCGAGGTCGCGCACGAGCACTTCGAGGTACGTGGCCCCGAGCATCGTGAGGTCGGGCACCACGCGCAGCGCCTGGAGCGCGCTCTGGAACACCAGGATCATCCCGATGAACCCCATGGTGACCGAGAGGAAGAACACCGATCGGTTGCCGATCTCGAAGCACGCGCGCACGGCCGCGCCGGGCTCCGCAGGGCCGCGGATCGTCCAGTAGAGCGTGCGGTTGAGCACCGCCCACAGCGAGCGCGCGGCGGCCGTGAGTTCGAGCGCCGTGCGTCCCACGTCGCGGGCGAGGCGGTGCGTGGCGCGCTCGTCGCTCACTGGAGCACGTAGGTCGAGAAGTAGTCGGTGACGAACACGCCCGTCGCGCTCGCGACCACCGAGGCGTTCACCGCGCGTCCCACGCCCGGCGCGCCGCCCGTCACCGTGAGTCCGTAGTGGCAGCTCGAGAGCGCGATGATGAGCCCGAAGAGCGCGCTCTTGATGAGCCCGGTGGCGAGATCCCACACGCGGATTGCTTCGAGCAGGCCGTTCCAGAACGTGGCGACGCTGACGCCGAGGAGCGCGCGGCCCGTGTACGCGGCGCCCACAAGAGAGAGCACGTCGCCGAAGATCGTGAGCACGAAGAGCATCACGACCATCGAGATGACCCGCGGGAGGATGAGGTACGAGAGCGGGTCGATGGCCAGCGTGCTGAGCGCGTCGATCTGCTCGGTGACGGTCATGGTGCCGAGCTCCGCGGTGTTGTTGGCGCCCACGCGTCCCGAGAACATCAGCGCGATGAGAATGGGCCCGACCTCGCGCAACGTGGCGAAGCCCGCGCCCCACCCGAGCAGGCCTTCGGCGCCGAAGCGACGGATGAGCACGCCTGCCTGCACCACCATGATCGCGCCCACGAAGAGCGCCGTGACGCCCACGATCGGGAGCGAGCGCACGCCCATCTTGTGGAGGTTGCGAAGGAGCTCGGGGCCGTCGAGGCGCGGTGGAACGAGGCGACGGGCGAGGCGCAGCGCGAGGAGCGTGACGCCGCCCACCTGACCGGCGACGTCGAGTGCGCCGCGGCCGAGTCGGCGGACGAGGGGTTCGCGTTCGTCAGACACGGGCCGTGCGTTCGAGGGGGCGATGGAGGGGGGTGGCGCGTTGCGTTCGGTCGGCGACTCAGCCCGCGCGGCTCGCGCGGAAGGCGCCCGTTGCGGCGTCGGGGGCGGGGAGTCCGTGCGCCGTGCGAAGGCGCGCGAGCACGCGGTCGGCGGCGTCGGTGGCCCAGTCGTGCACGTCGAGGTCGCCGTGGTCTTCGGCGAGCCAGTCGGCCACGGCGGTGCGGGGGGGCTCGTCGGCCGTCGAGACGAGCGTGAACGGCATCGGGGTGCTGCGCGGAGGTGCCATGTCAGTCGGTGCCTTGCGGTGGGTTCACGGAGCGACGGAGCGTGCGTCGCGCGTCTTCGAGGATGCGTCTCGCTTCGCGCTCGTCGATGCAGTGGGCCTCCGCGAGCTCGGGGGCCGTCATGCCGAAGACTTCGAATCCCACGAAGACCGCGGCCTGCATGGGGGTCAGTTTGGAAAGGTACCGCGCGATCTCACGCGCGAGAACAAGCTCGTGGGGCTGCGCCGCGCTTTCGACCTCGGGGGGCTGCTCGAAGGGGCGCTCGTGCACGTGGGCCCGTAGTCGACGGTGGTTCGCGAAGACGTTCCACGTGATGCGGAAGAGGTACGCGCGCATCGACGAGACCGACTGGCGCTCGACCGGCGCGAGGTTCTGGAGCTTCACGATCAGGACTTCGAAGACGTCCTGCGCGAGGTCTTCGGCCTGCGCCTTCGAGACCCCCAGACGGAGGAAGAGCTTGAGGACGAACGTCGCCTGCTCGCGGTAGATCCGCTCGAAGTCGACGAGCACGTCGTCGTCGCCGACATCGACGATGTCGCTGGTATCGAGGCTTGCCGACATTCGTCCGGTGCTCCGCGGAGGGCGACCATAGCCCCCGCGCCGCCGCGGTGTCGAATGGGCGGTGTACGCGACCGACGTGGGGGAAACCCGCATCGCTGCGCGGACGTGACGTCACGCCGCGGCGTCGATCGCGCGGCGCATGGCCTCCCAGGCGTCGGTGTGCTCGAACGCGAAGGCCGGGCGCTCGGGTCCGAGGTCGCGGTCGAGGGTCACGCGGTCGAGGAGCGCGAGGGCGTCGAGGCGCTTGCGGTCCACGCGCCCTGCGGGGAGCCAGGTGCGGAGCGCGTCCATTCCGTCGAGGTCGGCGTGGCGTCGCGCGAGGGCCGCGAGGCTGCGGTCGGGATAGTGCTGCGCCTTCGCGTGGGCCACGAGCGCGTCGCGCGTGCCCGCGGGGATCACACCCGCCTCGACCGCCGCATCGAGCGTCGCGCGGATGTTCACCATCGCGTCGGAGAGCGCGCGCCATCCCGACTCCGCGGGGCCGTGCACGACGGCCACCTCGTCGTCGTCTTCGTAGGTGCCGTCGACGAAGCGCGCGAAGACCTCGCCCACGCCGCGCATTCCGTAGGCGTGCAGCTCCGCGGCCCGCAGCGCGCCCATGCTCGCCGCGCCGTAGACCCGCACGCCGCACGACATCGCCCAGAGCACCTCTTTGTGCCACACCGACGGCACCGTCTCGAAGTACCCGTCGACGATGCCGATGGCCGTCGGTGTTTCACGGAGCGCGCGGACCACGTCGCCCTGCGCGGCCGGTCCGCGCCACACGATCGCGGGGTGCGCGCGGCGGTCGTCGTCGGTGAGGGTCGGGCCTGCGAACACGATCGTCGTCACGGGAGCCTCGCTGCGAGTCGGGCCATGAGCCTCGGCCCCGGCGCGTAGCCCGGGACCGCGTGCATGCCTTCGAGCCCGGGCACGATCGCGCGCACCACGGGGATCTGGAACTCGGGGCGCGTGAGCTCCACCGCGGCCACCTCGCGAATGCCCGCGGAGGCGAGCCGCGCGAGGAGCCACACCGCGTCGTCGTGCACGGTCTCGCTCTCGTGCGTGGGCGCGTCGCGGAAGCTCCGTCGCGGGCCCGGCGCGTCGATCTTCGCGAGGGTGCGCGCGTGGGCCACCTCGTCGAACGAGCGCGCGAAGTGGTGCACGTTGAGGTCGTCGCGCGCGCCGGTGATGAGCGTCATGCGCGTCTGCACCGCCTCGGTGAGCGCGCGGAGGAGCGCCACCTCACGCGCCGCGTGGCTGCCCGATCCGACGCCGGGGAGGTGCGGGCGCGCGGGGTCGGGCGCGCGGTCGACGATCTCGCAGCGGAACGACGCGACGCCCACGTCGGAGGTCATCTCCCAGACCCCGACGGCGAGGTGCGCGTCGTCGAGGCGCTGGAGCACCTCGCGGCACGGCCCGTCGTCGACGGTGGCGAGGTCGACGCGCGTGGCGGCGCATTCGTCGTCGGTGCCCGCGTGCCAGAGCGTCGACGCGTCGCGCTCGATGAGCTCACAGAGCGCGTGCGAGAGCGCTTCGAGGCGGTGGTTGCCCGATGCGAGTCCGTTCGAACCGGGCAGCAGCGCGCCGCTCGACGGCGGCAGCGGCAGCGTGAAACGCGTGTGCACGAGTTCGAAGGGAACCCACACGCGCTCGGAGGAGAGCATCTCGTGCGACTCCGCCCAGAGCAGCGCGCGGTCGGGGTCGAAGGCGCGCACGGTGTTGTGCGGGAGCGCATCGACGTCGATCACGCGGTGCCGCGCAGCCATCTCGCGCAGCGTCGCGTGCATCAGCGGAATCATCGGCCGCTCGGCGTGCCATCCCTCGATGGACTCCATCACCGCGGAGCTCTTCGCGGCGTCGAGCGTGAGGCCCTTGCCGGGCGACACCGAGATCGACCGCGCGTTGGGCCGGTACGCCATCGCCACCGGCACGCCGATGCGGTCGAGACCCGTGACGTTCGCGACACGGGTGATCCCCATGGCGGCGAGGTGGGGCTTCACGCGGGCGAGCGTCTCGGCGGGCGACACCGTGCGGTGCGTGCCGCAGCGGTGGCGCTTCACCAGCGTGTCGGGGGTGACGGCGCGCGCGGTCATCGCGAGGGCTTCGCAGGGCCTTCGGCGAAGGCTTCGAGGTTGAGCATGTAGCAGGTCGCGCCGACGGGATCGGGGGTCTGCTGGAGGTACCCGAGCACCATGCCCGCACCGAACTGGTTCCGCACGGCGAGGCGCGAGGCGTAGTTCTCGATGGGGCGCGGCGCGGTCTGCGTGTCGAGCGCGAGGGGGCGACCGTCGCGGCCGCCGTCGACCTTCACGAACCACACGTCGTGGGCGTCGTTCTTCACGAGCAGCACCATGTCGTTCCAGTCGGGCGAGGCGCTCGACGTGTCGAGGGGCGCGCCCACGGGATTGCGACCGTCGGCCCATCCGATGACCTGCTCGTTGAGCCGGTCGAGGTCGACGCGGTAGGGCCGCACTTCACCCTCGCGCTGCTGCGGGAGACCGAGCATCACGCCCGCTTCGAAGTCGCGCTCGAAGCGCTCGCCCTCGCCCGCGGGGAGCGTCTCCACGGCGCGGGGCGTCTGCTGTCCACCCTCGGCGTCGACGCGCACCACGTAGAGCTGTCCGCCGGCACGCACGACCACATCCTGCGCATTGATCTTCATCGTCACGCTTCCTTCTCGTTCTGCTGTGTTGTGGGGGAGTCGAGGGACGCCGCTGTCAGCGGCCGCTGCGGTCAGCGGTACTGCCAGCGTCCCGCGGAGAGGTTCTGTGGTTCGTCGTCGTCGGGCTGCGACCACGCGGGGCGCGGGTCGTAGTTGCCCACGGGCAGGAGGAGGTGCTGGTCCTCGCCCGCCACCGTCTCGTCGCGGAACCGCTGGTAATCCTGGTTCTCGGAGAGGTGGAGCATCACGCGCGGGAGCGCGTCGGGCGCGGGCAGATCCCAGAGGTTTACGACGGTGGTCGTGGGGTTCGTGCTGCGAAGCCCGTGGCCCTGCGCGCTCACGCCGAGCGACGCGCCGCGGAACACCCGATCGCTCACGCGCACGCCCGACGCGAGGAGTCGCCAGCCCAGCGCGCGCCCCGTCACGAGCGGCAGGAAGACGTCGCGCTTGCCGCGCGAGAACGCGCCGAGGCTGCGCGAGGGCACGTCGATGTGGTCGATGAGAAAGGTGCGCATGGCCGCGGGCGAGGGCTTCGCCGCGGAGGCGCAGCGCACGGGTTCGCGGCCCGGCGCGAGGTTGCGCGGCGGGTCGTAGCCCATGGGCAGGAGCACCTCTTCGTGGAGGTCGTCGAGGTGCTGGAGGAACTCCTGGTGCCACCGTCGATCGCGGAGTCGCGCGGCCGCGAGGGTGGGGCTGTACTCCACGGGCACCATCCAGAGCTGCGTGACGACGCCGGGCGAGCCCGTGAGCGCCGATCCCGCGGCGAGCAGGTGGGCGCCGAAGGTCTCCCACATCCAGGGCTGTACGCTGAGGGCGACGTGACGCTTCCAGCCCGGCATGCGCTCGGGGGCGACGCGCACGGTCTGGAGCAACAGGGCATGGTCGATGCGCTCACAGGTCGGATCGACCATGTGAACGAGCGCGCTTCCGCTCACGGTGATGGGGCTCCTGCGAGCACCACATTGCGCTCGCAGGAATGTTCAACGGACCCCGCGAAGATTTCTGAAGCGACGCGCCGACGAATTTCTAGAGATGGTGGTCGCGGGTCGCGGCACTGACTGCACTCCGCACAGCGTCGAGGGCCGCGTCGTCGTCGCCGCGCGCGTGCGCCGCGAGGGCCTCACGGAGCCGCGGGAGCACGTCGCCGCGGAGGTCGTGCTGCCCATCGCCCGTCAGCGCCGCGGCGTGGGCGAGGGCCGTCGCGAGGTCGCGCTCGTCGCACGCGACGGCGAGCGCGGGGAGGCTCGCGAGCCACTGCATCGGGTACACGTAGCGCGCGGCGATGGAGCGCCACACGACGTCGGCGGCGCCCGCGTGCTCGCGGACGGCGCGCGCGTCTCTCCGTCGCCACGCGACCCACGCGAGGTTGGCGCGCGCGACGCCCTCGTAGTCGGGCATCTTCGCGGCGCGCGCGGCGTCGAGGCACGCGCGGGCGCAGGGCTCGGCGAGGTCGACGTCGCCGCGCGCACGGTACGCCACCGTGAGGTACGTGCGGCAACGGAGCGCGAGCACCACGTCGCCGATGTGCTCCGACTCGGAGAGCGCGTCGGAGAGCGTGGCGGCGGCGTCGGAGGCGTCGCCCGCGAAGAGCTGCGCGAAGCCCAGGATGAAGCGCGCATACGCGATGGCGCCGCGGTCGGTGCTCGTGCACGCGGCGTCGAGCGAGTCGCGCGCGACAGACACCACGTTCGCGTCGATGCGGTAGCGCAGCCGTCGCAGCTCGTTGTGCACGTGGGCCTGGTGGAAGCGCGCGCGCTGCCGTCCTTCGCCGCGGGCGAGCACCTCGGCGCGGGCCTCGTCGACGAGCGCGGTCATCGCCGCGACCTCGCAGCGCCAGTAGTGGAGCCACACGCGCTCGACGCGGAGCTCGACGTACTCGCGCCACCAGCGCGCGTCGCGGGCGTGCTCGGGGGAGGCGTCGAGGGCGCGGGCCGCGCGGTCGTAGGCGTCGCGCGCGTCATCGTGGCGGTGTGAAGCCTCGCGGGTCTTGGCGAGGAGCCGCAGCACGCGTGCGCGGTCGAGGTGCGCGTCGGGGTCGAGCCGTACGAGCGCGCGGTCGTAGGCGTCGCGCGCGTCATCGTGGGCGCCGGTGCGTTCGAGCATGGTGCCGAGGCGCTCGTCGAGGGTCGCCGCGAGCGCGCGCCACGACGCGGATCCGTCGGCGCAGAGGGCGTCGGCGTGCCGTCGGGCGGTGGTGTAGAGGCGCACGGCGCTGCGGTTGGCGTAGGCGTCGCGGGCGCGGTCGGCGGCGCGCGCGAGGGTCACGGCCGCGCGGTCGTCGACGCCCGCGAGCGACCAGTGTGTGCCCACGGTCTCGGCGTCGTCGCGGGTGTCGTCGCGGGCTTCGAGCGCCTCGGCGGCGGCGCGGTGCAGGGCGCGCGCGATGGCGGGCGCGATGCGATGGAGCACGGTCTCGCGCAGCAGGTCGTGCACGAAGCGGAGGCGGCCGCCGCGGCGCGCCTCGAAGACCTGGCGACGTCGCAGCTCGTCGAGCGCCTCGAGCGCCTGCGCGTCGGGCATGGGCGTGAGCGCGAGGAGCACGTCGGGGTGAAACTCGCGGCCCAGCACCGCGGCCGTGTCGAGGAGCCGGAGCGCGTCGGGCGAGAGCGACGCGAGGCGCGCAGCAACCACGTCGGCCAGGGTCTCGGGCGCGCGAACGCCTGACTGCAAGGCGCCGACGGCGCGTCCCTCGTCGGCGAGGAACCACCGCCCGTCGGCGTCGCGGCGCACGTGGCCGCTCGCGATGGCCGAGCGCACGTACTCCGCGGCAATGAAGGGGTTTCCGTCGGAGCGCGCGAAGACGAACTCGGTGAGCTCCTCGGGCACCTCGCCCATCGCGAGCAGACCGCGGAGGAGCGCCGCCACCTCGGTGCGGTCGAGGCGCGCGAGGTCGACGCGGCACACGCCGGGGGCCTCGACGAGCGCGCGCAACGTCGCGGGCATGGTGTCGGGGCGTGCGGCGCACACGAGTGTGAGTCCCTCGGGGCGCAGCCGGTCATCCGCGAGGGCGGCCACGAGGGCGAGGGAGAGCTCGTCGGCCCACTGGAGGTCGTCGAGCACGAGGGCCAACGGGCCCGCGACGGTGCACGGTTCGAGCGCGCGGCGGAGGCACTCGACCACGCGCGGTTGCGACCCCTCGTCGGCGGCCTCGACACGCCCACCACACAGCGCGCGGAACGACGGCTCGTAGCGCGCGAGGAGCGGTCCGTACGGCGTGAGCACGTCGTCGTCGTAGCGCTCGGGGTCTTCGCGGCACTGGTCCGCGAGCCACGCGAGGATCGGGCGGAACAGCCCCAACGGTTCCGCCCCGCGCTCGCCGTTGCCGTCGGCCACGCGGTGTTCGGCGCCGCTCTCGATGACGCGCACGCGGTCGCGTTGCAGTCGTGACGCCACGTCGACGAGCACGCGGGTCTTGCCCACGCCCCCTTCGCCGAGCACGAAGGCGCACCCGTCGCGACGCGGGCTGCGCCAGGTGCCCGACGCGATGCGCTCGATGGCCGCCGCGCGCCCCACCAGCGACGCGCGGTACAGGTACGGCGACACCGCGGGCGCCTGCGTGGGAGCGCTCACCCGCGCGCCCGACGCGGCGAGCACGCGGGCCACGTCGGAGGCGTGTCCGACGCGGTGCTCGGGGCGCTTCTGGAGCATGTGGCGCACGAGGCGTTCGAGCGTCGCGGGCACCCACGGCGCGCGCGGCGCGAGGGGCGGCGGCGGCGCGGTGCGGTGCTGCGCGGCGATCTCGGCGCGCGATCCGCCGTCGAAGGGGGCGACGCCCGCGAGGGCTTCGTAGAGCATGCACCCGAGCGCGTAGAGGTCGGCGCGCGCGTCGGCCTCGTCGCCGTCGAGGAGCTCGGGCGCGAGGTACTTCACCGTGCCGCCGTTCGAGCGCGCGTACGCCACCGTGTCGAGGGCGCCGAACTGCGACGAGAGACCGAAATCCACGAGCACCGCGCGGTCGCCGTCTAGGTGCACGTTGTCGGGCTTCAGGTCGCGGTGCACGACGCCGCTCGCGTGCACGAAGGCCAGGGCGTCGCACACCGCGTAGAAGATCGTGGTGACGTCGCCGAGGAGCGCCGCGCGTTGGTCGGCGGCCGTCGCGCGCCACGCGGCCATGCGGTCGCGGAGGCTCTCGCCGCGGAGGCGCTCCATCGCGTACCAGGGGCCCGCGTAGGGGTCGACGCCCTGGTCGACGATGCGCACCACGCCCGGGTGACGCAGGCGTTGGAGCGCGTAGACCTCGCGACGGATGCTCGCGAGCATCGAGGCTTCGAGCAGCCGCACGGTCTTGACCGCGAGGGCTTCTCCCGTGCGCGGGTCGAGGGCTTCGTACACGACGCCCATGCCGCCGGCGCCGAGGCGCTGTGTGATCCGGTACGGACCGATCTGCGGCGGTAGCGGCCCGTCGGATTTCATAGCGGCCCCTCGACCTCGCCGTGCACGAACTGCTTCACCACGGGGTGCTGCGACGCGAGCGCCTCCTGCGTGGTGCCGTCGAAGAGGAGCTCGCCCTGGTGGAGCATGCCCACGCGGTCGGTGACCGTGAGGAGGCGGTCGATGTCGCTCGACACCATCACCACGGTGGCGCCGGTCTCGCGCTGCTCGCGGCGCAGGAGGTCGAAGATCTTCTGCGAGGTCACCGGGTCGAGGCCCGCCGCGGGCTCGTCGTAGAGCACGATGTCGGCGCGGTTCACCGTGGCGCGCGCGACGCCCACGCGCTTCTTCTGGCCGCCCGAGAGGCCCGCGGGGTTGCGGTCTTCGAAGCCCGGGAGCGACACCGCGCGCAGCCGGTCGGCCACGCGGGCGCGCAGCTCGGACTCGTCGGTGATCCCCATGCGACGCAGCGGAAACGCGATGTTCTCGCCCACGGTGAGGTAGTCGAAGAGGGCGTTGTTCTGAAAGAGCATCCCGAAGCGTCGGCGCACGCGCTGGAGCGAGAGCTCGTCGAGCGAACCCAACGACTCGCCGTCGACCACGACCTCGCCGTGGTCGGGCGTCACGAGGCCCGCGATGCACTTGAGCAGCACGCTCTTGCCCGCGGCGCCCGGGCCGATGAGGCCGTAGAGGCATCCGCGGGGCACGGTCAGCGTGACGCCGCGCAGCACGGGCTCCGCGAACGATTTGGTCAGCTCGCGTAGCTCGATCACCGGCGGCGGACTCTATCTCCGTCGACGCAGATCGCGCCAACAACCGGCCGCCGTGAACGCCGCCGCGCCCCGCGCGCCACGGACCCGGGCGAAGACCCCGCGGCGCACTTGACCCCGCGCGCTGCGTCGGGCGAAGGAGACTCTCGATGGACCATCCGCCGCGCCTCCTCGCGCTCGTCGCCGCGCTCGCGCTCTCCTGCGGCGGACGCGCGGAGACCCCGTACGGCCCCTGCCGCGCCGCCGCGACGTGCAACGAGTCCACCGAGCTCTGCGTGGCCTTTCGCAACCGCGCCGACGGCTCCAGCGTTCCGCTCTGCACGCACGCCTGCTCGACGAACGCCGAGTGCCCCGACAACGGCGTCTGCGTCGAGACCCTCGCAGGCGGCTACCGCTCGCTCTGCATGCAGCGTTGCCGCGGCGACAGCGACTGCACCTTCGCCGGAGGCTTCTGCGCCACCGTGCGCCCCGACGACCGCGCCTGCGTCCCCTGAGACGCCTTGCCAACACCCCCCGATCGCGACGACAGAGCACCGCAACACCATGTTCGACCACGACCTCGCAGCGCGCCTTCAGCCCCTCGTCGAGCGCGCCTTCGCCGACCGTTCGCTCTTGAAAGACCGCGCCCACGAGCAGGCAGTGCTCGACGCGCTCGCGGCCCTCGACGCGGGCGCGCTCCGCGTGGCCACCCGCGACGACGCGGGCGCGTGGACGGTGCACCCCTGGCTCAAGCAGGCCATCCTGCTCTACTTCGGCCTCCGTCAGATCGAGCGCAGCTCCGCGGGGCCGCTGGAGTTCAACGACAAGATCCCCGTGAAGGTTCCGCCGCCGGGCGTGCGCGTCGTGCCGCCGGGCACCGTGCGTTACGGCGCCCACGTGGCCCCCGGCGCCATCGTGATGCCGGGCTACGTGAACATCGGCGCGTGGGTCGACGCGGGTACCATGGTCGACACGTGGGCCACCGTGGGCTCGTGCGCGCAGATCGGGCGCGACGTGCACCTCTCGGGCGGCGTGGGCATCGGCGGTGTGCTCGAACCGCCGGGGGCGCGTCCGGTCATCATCGAAGACGGCGCGTTTCTCGGGTCGCGCTCCATCGTGGTCGAGGGCGTGATCGTGGAGCGCGAGGCCGTGCTCGGCGCGGGTGTGGTGCTCACCGCGAGCACGCCCATCATCGACGTGACCGGCCCCGAGCCCGTGGAGCTTCGCGGAAGGGTTCCCGCGCGCTCGGTGGTGATCTCGGGCACGCGTCCGAAGCGCTTCGCCGCGGGTGAATTCGGTGTGCCCTGCGCGCTGATCATCGGCCGTCGCAGCGAGAGCACCGACCGCAAGACCTCGCTCGAACAGACGCTCCGCGACCACGGGGTGTCGGTGTGATCGACGCCGCGCTCGAAGCCACGCTCCTCGAACTGTGCGCCATCCCGTCGCCCACGGGCGAAGAGGGACCGCTCTGCGACCACGTCGAGGCGAAGCTGGTCGAGCTCCTCGGCCGCGCGTGTGTGGTGCGCGACGGGCACAGCCTCGTGGTGACGCCGCGCGTGCGCGAAGGGCTCCCTCCCGTGGTGCTCGCGGGTCACTTCGATGTGGTGCGCACCTCACACGACGGTCCTCCGCGCGTCGAAGACGACCGGCTCTATGGGCCCGGCGCGTCGGACATGAAGTCGGGCCTCGCGGTGATGCTCCACCTGCTCGACGACCTTCAGCACGGCCGCGCGCCGCGCTACGCGCCGAGCTTCGTGTTCTATGAGCGCGAAGAGGGACCGTTCCTCGAGAACCGTCTCGGCGAGGTGCTCGAACACTTCCCCGCGCTCACGAAATCGGAGCTCGCGATCTGCCTCGAACCGAGCTCCAACGCGCTCCAGCTCGGGTGCATGGGGAGCCTCCATGCGCGCGTGCATTTTCACGGACGCACCTCGCACAGCGCGCGACCGTGGCAGGGCGAGAACGCGATCCACAAGGCCGCGCCGTTTCTCGCGAAGCTCGCCGCGCGCGAGCCCCACGACCTGCTCCTCGACGGCATGCTCTACCGCGAGGTGATGAGCGCCACGCTCGCCGAGGGAGGGCGCGGTCGCAACGTCATTCCCGACCGCTTCACGCTCAACGTGAACTACCGCTTCGGCCCGGGGCGCACGCCCGACGACGCGGCCGACGAGCTCGCGCAGGTGGTGGGCGGCGATGCGACCATCGAGGTGTTCGATCGATCGCCCTCGGCGGCGCCGTTCCGAACCCATCCCCTCGTGCACCGGCTCGAAGCCCTGGGGCTCCCCTCGGTGGAGCCCAAGCAGGCCTGGACCGACGTGGCCCGCTTCGCCACCCTCGGCGTCGCGGCGGTGAACTTCGGTCCCGGCACCCAATCGCAGGCCCACCAGCGCAACGAATGGACCGACCGCCACGCCCTCGCCGAGGGACTCGTTCTGTTCCGCCGGTGGTTGTTCGACGACTGAGCCCTTCGCGCTCCCGAGAGGTCACCCGATGAACCCTGTGCTCACCTACGCCCTGCTCGCGCTCCTCGTCGCGGTGTTCGCCGCCGCGTGGTGGCTCGACGGGCGCCCCGACACGCACCGCTTCGCGCGCTACCGAAAGTTCTCGCTCGTGGCCCAGGTGGGCGCGATCGCGGCGGCGTTCTTTCTGCTGCGTCCGAGCGAGGCGCAGCGCGCGCACCCCGACAGCTTCGAAGCCGCCGTGGGCCACGGAACGCCCGCGCTCCTCGACATCTACTCCACATCTTGAGGGCCGTGCCTGCTGGCCCGACCGTCGGTCGACGGTCTCGAGAATGCGACGCGCGGAAGGCTCAACGTGGTGCGGGTCGACGTGGAGACGCCCGCCATCCAGCTCGTGATGGCGCGGTACGGCTACCGCTTCACGCCCACCTACATCCTCGTCGACCGTGAAGGCCACGAGGTGTGGCGCCAGGTCGGCGGATCACCGCCGCGCGATGTGATCGAAGCGCGCCTCGCCGCCATGCGCTGACCGCGCACCCGCCTCACCGCACACCCTTCGAAAAGCCCTTCAGCGCCCGAGCGTGACGAGCGCGCACTTGAGGTGCGACTCGGCGCCGGGTGCCGGAGGAAAGTCCGACGGCTCGGGCATGTCGCGCACCTTCACGTCGTCGAGCCCGACCTCGCGCGCCGCCTCGTAGAGCCAGCGACGGAACTTCATCCGCACGATGCCCCGGTGGTTGGTGCACGCGAGCAGCGCGCCGCCCGGCGCCACGAGCGAGAGGCACTGCGACGCGAGCTTCTTGTAGTCGCCCTCGGCGGAGAAGCGCGATCCGCGCGCGGTGGAGTAGCTCGGCGGATCGAGCACCACGAGGTCGAAGCGCTCGCGACGGGCCTTCGCACCGGCGATCCACCCGAACACGTCGGCGCACACGAAGCGATGCTGCGGGCCCTCGTGGCCGTTGAGCGCGAGGTTGCGTCGCCCCCAGTCGAGGGAGGCCTGCGACACGTCGACGCTCAGCGTCTGCGAGGCACCGCCAACCGCCGCGGCCACGGTGAAGGGGCACGTGTACGCGAAGAGGTTGAGCACCGAGCGCTTCGACGACATCTCGCGCACGCGCCGACGGTTCTCGCGCATGTCGAGAAAGATCCCCGTGGAGAGGCCGTCGCCGAGGCGCACGAGAAAGCGCATCCCCGACTCGCGCACTTCGAACTCCTCGGGCGCGTCGTCGCCGCGGAGCGCGTGGGCGGGCGCGACGGACTCGCGTCGCGTGTCGACGAGCGTGTTGGCCTGCTTCGGGCGGAACTTCGCGTACACGCCCTTCACGCCGAGCGCGTGCACCGCGTCGAGCAGGGCCTCGTCGGCCTCGGGTTCGTAGAAGTGCACGAGCGCGTGCTCGCCGTAGAGGTCGACGTGGGCGCGCACGCCGTCGCCGTCGTGGGCGATGCGAAAGGCCGTGGTGCTCGCGTCGCTGCCGAGCGCGTAGCGTCGGTCGGCGGCGTCGCGCAGGCGGTCGGTGAGGGGCGTCGGATCGGTGCGTCCGCGGAGCCAGGCGTCGAAGATCGCGGGCACCGGCGCTTCGAAGGTCACCGGCGTGTTGCGCGTCGGGTGCACCAGCGTGAGCGAGCGCGCGTGGAGCATGAGGCGCGGCGCGGGCTCACCGCCGTACAGCAGATCACCGCACAGCGGCGCGCCCATCGCGGCGCACTGCACGCGGAGCTGATGGGTGCGTCCCGTCTCGGGGCGAAGTTCGAGGAGCACGCGGCGGCCGCTGCGCGCGAGCACGCGGTACTGCGTCACGGCGCGCACCGCGCGAGGCGGCGGACGGGGTGAGGGGGCGAGGGCCTTCATCGCGCCGTCGTCGGCGGGCACGAGGTCGTGCGTGAGGCGCCCGGTGGGAGCGAGCTCGCGCGCGCAATGGGCCACGGCGACGTAGACCTTCTCGACGTCGCGACCTTCGAAGGCCGCGGCGAGTCCCTTGTTGGCGCTGCGGGCGCGCGCGAAGAGGAGCACCCCCGAGGTGTCGCGGTCGAGGCGCTGGTGCACGCCGAGGTAGTGCGACGAGGCCTCGCCGCCGTGGCGCTCGGAGAGCCACGCCTGGAGCCGTGAGACCACGTCGTCGTGGCGGTCGTGGTCGGGGGCGTGCGTCGAGACGCCCTCGGGCTTGTCGACGACGATCACGTCGCCGTCGTCGTGGAGCACGCGGGCGTCGCGCCAGGGCGCGAAGAGGCGGTGGTTCATGGGCTTGGCGGCGCGGTGAGTACCACACCCGCGCACGGGGATGTGGGCCGCGCGGGCACCGTGATAGAACGGCGCGCAAACGCGATGGAACCCAACGCTGCGACGACGTCCTCTCCGCTGGTTCGTGTCGACGCCTTCGACCTGGAGGTGGCCTTCACGGGCCTCGACGGCACGCGCATGACGGTGCGCCCTGCGGTGCCGCTGCGGGCCTTCTCGCGGCCGACGGTTCCGCTCTATGAGCGCTGGCTCGCGAAGGCCACGGTCACGCTGCGCGCGCAGGGATACGCCACCGCGCCCTTCGAAGCGCGACTGGCGGTGGAGGGTGTGGCCCTCGGCCCGTCGGCGACGGTGCAATGGGGAGAGGGCGGGAGCTTCGCGCTCACGGCCACGGTGCCCGCGTCGGAACTCGCTGCGAAGGCCGGTGCGAACGTGCGCATCGCCCTCGCCCTCACGCCCGGCGACCGCGCGTTGCAGCTCGTGCGGGCCGACCTCGCGGTGGTGAAATCCGCGCCGCCCGCGGTGGCCACGCTCGACCTGCGCGAGGCCACGGACTCGCTCCTCGTGAACGCGCCGGAGCGCAAGCGCTTCGACCTGCAGAACCCCGAAGAGGGCTTCTGGGTGGGCACCGGACGCTGGCGACTGCGCCTCCTCGTCGACTGGGAGCGCGCCGAGAGCGACGGCGACGACGGCTGGACCCTCGACGTGAAGCCCACCCTCGTGGCCCACAACCACGACGTGCTCCACGACGCGCGCGACGTCGTGTGGGAAGACGCCACGCGCCGCTCGGGCACGCGCAACCGCTCGTACACCGAGCTCTACCTCGACACCTCGCACCCCGCGCTCGTGGGGCGCGTTCCGCCCGAGGGCGTCGACGTTCCGCTGCACCTCGCAGTCACCCACACACTCGCCCGCAACGGCGGCAGCGACGTGCCCATGGCCCTCACGTGGGAGTGCGACCTGCCGCTGCGCGTGCGCGATCCGCTGCCGTCGCTCCCGTCGTTTCGCAGGCTCTCGGGCGTGGGCATCGACTTCGGCACCACGGCCACGGTCGCGGCCTTCGCGCACAAGGGCTTCCGCTCGCTCATGCGCCTCGGGTCGCCGCCCGACGAGCGCACCAACCCCGCGGAGAACCCCACGGTGCTCCTCATCGACGACCACGAGCGCCTCTGGGCCGAGATGGGCGCCGCGGGGCCGTCGCGTCGATTCCCCTTTCTTCTGCGGGTGGTGCAGGCCTCGCACGCCGCGCGCGAGAAGATGTCGGAGTTCCCCAACGCGGTGATCTCCGAGATCAAATCGATGCCCGAGCGCGTGGTGACGCTCGACCAGTCGCCGCAGCTCCGCGACCGCGAGAAGAAGAGCGACTTCCTCCTCGACGAGGCCCGCGTGCGGGTCATCGTGCGCACCTACGGATACCTCCTCGGCCGCGCGATCAACCGCCCGGGCCAGGAGGTCTTTCTCCGCTACTGGCTCACGTACCCCGCGGAGTTCGACGACCGCGCGCGGGCCCTGCTCATCGAAGAGCTCCGCGCGGGCATCGTGCTGTCGGTGCCCGAGTCCATTCCCGCGGAGGAGGTCACCGTGCAGATGCAGGCCACGGAGCCCGAGGCCTACGCCGCCGAGGTGTGCCCCGAGCTCGCGGCGCACCCCGCGTTTGAAGACCTCGTGGCGAAGTACGGCGAGCTGCGCTTCGCGGTCTTCGACTTCGGCGGCGGCACGCTCGACATCGCCTGCGGACGCTACCGCCCGGCCACGCCCGACGAGGAGGCCGCGTCGGGGTGCAGCTCGGTGATCGAGACGCTCCAGGTCGCGGGCGATGATCACCTCGGCGGCGACTACCTCACGCACGAACTCGTGTGGCTCACGCACCAGCACGAGCGCCACCTGCCCGAGATGGAAGACAAAGAGGTGCCCATGCAGCGCCCGGTCACCATCCCCGAGAACAAGCTCGCGCGAAAGCCGCACCTCTACAAGCGCTCGCTCGCGGCGCGGCAGAACAAGGTCCGCTTCCAGAACGAGCTCCAGCTCGAACAGGTGAAGTTCAAGCGCGTCAACGAGATCGCGCAGGTCGACGCCCTCGTGGCCCGTCGCCTCGATGACAGCGAGGTCGCCCTCGAATCGCTCAAGACCGACGTGGCGGGCGTGCAGCAGAAGCTCTCGACGCACCTCGAAGAGCGCATCCGTGATGGTGCGCGGCTCCTCGCGAGCATGATCGCGTCGACGCCGTGGGATGGCGCAGCCTCGACGGGCACGGCGCCCGCGGGCTCGTGGCGCGAGAAGGGCGTGGTGATCCTCCTCGCGGGCAACAGCGCGCGGAGCGAGTACGTCGAGCGCGCCCTCGCGCAGAGCCTCGACACGCCGGACCTCAAGGTGTGGCACCCCGGCGACGCGTCGCCGCCGCAGGGCGTGGTGCTCTACGAGACGCCCTCGCGCATGGAGCGCGGCGCGGAGATCACGGGCGTCACGCCCAAGACCGCCGTGGCCCTCGGCGCGCTGCGCATCGCGAACCGTGACGTGCACCTCGTTAGGGCGGCGCAGCGGTTCAGTTATTTCGTGGGCGATCTGCGCGGGTTTCCGCCCAAGTTCGTGGCGCTGCTCCCCATGGGCACGATGCCCGTCGAGGCCGAGCCCTTCGGCCCGCACTACCTCGATTTCGGCGCGTGGAACGGTCAGAAGCCCCTGCGCGTCGCCAAGGAGTTCGAGGCCGGCCGGATGACCGCCAACGACGCGCGGATCATCTCCGTGCGCACCGACCTGCCCGACGTTCCCGGTCGGCTCTACGTGTGCGCGATCTCGCCCACGCAGATCGCGCTGCACTTCGTGATGCCCGGCGACGAGGTGGTGCGCGCCACGGTGAACCTCGCGCAGTATTTCGCGTGACGCGCCCCGCGCGAGAGCTGTGATACGAGTGTCGGCCGTCATGGCGGTCGACGATCCGATGGCGGGGTTGTGGCTCCACGCGATGCGCGCGGAGCTCGACGCGGTGGTGCTTCGCTTCGAAGCGCAGCTCAAGCAGCACGTGGCCTCCAGCGCGGGCGCACACCGCGCGGAGCTCGACGCCGCGAGGCGCGCGACCGACGAGGCCGCGATGCGCACGCGAGAGCTCGATGCGAAGACGGCCGCGCTCACCGAGTCGCTCGCACAGCGCGACGCGAAGGTGGCCGCGCTCACCGAGTCGCTCAAGCAGCGCGACGACGAGGTGGCCCGGTTGAAGGCCGCGCTCTCGCTCGCGGAGACGGCTGCGCGCACGCAGGCCGCGGCGCTCGACGAGGCGCGCGCGAGGCTCTCGGAGCTCGGGTCGCGGGTGCAGTCGCTCGACGAGCAGTTCGTGACCGAGCGCGCGTTCGTGCGGGCGCTCTCGCGCGTCGCGGGGGCGGGGCTCTACGAGGCCGCGGCGGGCGCGTTCGGGGCGAGCTTCGACGAGTCGCCCGCGTCGCTCGGGGCGCTCAAGGCGAAGAAGTGCGAGACGATCCTCGCGGCGGCGGTGCGCGAGCGCGGTCGGTCGGTGACGCGCAATCCGCTCACGCGCGACGAGCGCGACGCGCTGGTGGGGCTCGCCGAGCTCGCGCGCTGTGTGCTGCTCGACGTGCCCGCGGGCACGCGCTTCGCGAGCGCCACGATGGAGAAGGTCGCCACGCGCGCCGAGCCCGCGGAAGAAGACCACGTGCTCGAATGCCTCATGCCGGGCCTGCGGCTCGGGGATTCGCAGGGCGCGGTGGTGCACCCGAAGGTGGTCGTCGCGACCGCGTAGCGCGCGGTCTGCGGGGGCGTGTGTGTGTGGTAGAAACGGCGCCCTTCGCGCGGTCGCGCGGGGGAGTGAGGCGTGACGCTCGATGTGGAGCCCTGACAGTCGCAAGCAGCGCGCGAACGAGCTCAAGACGCTCGGTGATCGCATCATCCGGTACCGCCAGCTCACGGAGCGCTTCGCGGGGTATTTCAAGCCCGAGAGCGACCACGCGCGGCAGCTCCTCGAGCTTCGCCACCGCTTCGAAGACCTGCAGGAGCGCGCCGCCCACCGCACGCGCCGCCTCGCGAAGGGCGTGGTGAAGATCGGCGTCGTGGGGCTCGAGAAGCAGGGCAAGAGCGCCTTTCTCTCGGCGTGGCTCGCGTGCGAGCGGCTGCTCCCGTCGGAGGCCGAGCGGTGCACGTGGTCGACGACGGTGGTCGAGCCCGGCGCGGAGGGAGAGTTCCGCGCGGTGGTCGAGTACTACGCGCGCGACGAGTTTCAGCAGCGCATCGCGAGCTATTTCGACGCCCTCGAAGCGGGCAGCGCCTCGCGCTGGGAGGGGCTCAACGAGGTGGAGCTCGCGCGGCTCCGGGCGTCGTACCGCGCGCGCACGGGCCATGAGGTCGACGACCACGACCGCGCGTCGCGCAGGGATGCGGCGGCGTGGGCCGAGCTCCGTGAGATCGCGGCCTCGCTCGGTGAGATCAAGGCGCGCCTCGGTCGCCCCGCGGAGACGCTCACGGCGCAGAGCCTCGATGACCTCGCGGAGAAGATCCGGCCGTACATCGCGCTGAAGGACACGCGCGCGGGCAATCGTCCCTATGCGGGCGTGCGCGCGGTGAAGCAGGTGACGGTGGTGATCCCCGTGCGGGGGGCGATGCCGGGCGTGGTGCTGATCGATCTGCCGGGCATCGACGCGCCGAGCGACAAGGCGCGGCGCGACACCGAGGAGGCCCTCGCGAACGAGGTCGACGTGACCGTGTTCGTGAAGGACGTGACCCGCCCCTCGCTGGTGAACCAGGAGGTGGAACTCCTCCGCGCGATGCAGCGCGCCGACCGCTCGATCAACCTCAAGGATCGGCTCTTCGTGGTGCTCACGAAGGTCGACCTCTTCGACCGCCCCGACGAGAACGGCAACTGGCACTGGGCCCTCGCCGTGCGGAACTTCAAGGACCAGGCGATCGACCGGGTCTTTCCGTACAGCAAGGTGTGGGCGCACCAGGGCGTCGACACGGCGCACCCCGTCGCGCGTCCGCTGCAGGACTACTACAACCAGACGCAGCCCGTGAGCGGGCTCGAGATGCTCCAGCAGGCCATCGGGCGCTACCTCTCGCAGGATCTCGAAGCGCTCGATGTGGCCTCGGTGGAGTCGATTCGCAAGGAGTTCCACGAGTACGAGACGCGGCTCCGCGGGCTGCTCGTGAGCGTGAAGGAGAACCTCAACGAGCAGGAGTTCGAGCGCCGCAAGGAGCAGCTCTTCGACCAGCTCTGGGAGCACATCGTCACGGGCGAAGACGCGCAGGGCCTCCTCCCGTCGATCAAGGCCAACCTCTCGCGCTTCATGGACGCGGAGATCAGCGACGAGGCCCGCAACGCCCGCGCGGCGCGCGCGAACCAGCGCATCCGTGAGATCCGCGAAGACCTGCTCCTGCGCCTCACGCCCGAAGAGGCCGAGAGCAAGCGGCGGCAGATGCCCTCGTCGGGGCTCATGAACGAGACCGCCGTCGAGATCGAGATGCGCAAGCAGATGCGCGAGCGCACCGCGGCGCGTGTGGCGGGCCTCGGCGAAGACTTCCGCAACTCGGCGCGCGAGAGCATCGAGCGCATGCTGGGCGAGCTCTTTCTCCGCGCGGACTACCAGGGCGGACGCCTCGAAATGCTGCTCCCGCCGGGCGGCGCGCTCCTCGACCGCGTCGACGCGCTCGGGCGCAGCGGGCAGGTGAGCGAGGCCGTGTTGCGCTACCAGAACCGCGAGCTCGCGAAGGCCGACGTCGCGTTCGAAGTGCTCTCGCGCTACTTCGCGCGGCAGATCATCGACATCCTCGACGCCACCGATCCGACGGACCGCGAGCTCCGCGAGCGCGAGATGCGCGGGCTCGAACAGTTCTTCGGCATGGATATCGCCGACAAGGCCACGCGTGCCGATCCGCTCGCGAGCGTTCCCCAGGCGGGCGCGTACGTGCCGCCCGCGGGCGCATCGGGCGGTGGCTTCGCGCAGCCCGCGCAGAACCCCTTTCCCACGCAGCCCGCGGAGATGAAGCCCGCGTCGCGCGTCACCGAGATGATCGACCGCTTCCGTGGGCGCAACGACGGCGGCGGCACGATCCCCGGCGCGGGCGCGGCGCCGACGCAGCCCGTGAAGACGGGGTATCCGCTGCCGGGGCAGCCCATTCCCCGCGACTGGTCGAAGATGCTCGGCCGCGTGCGCACCGACGTCGAGCGCATCTGCAACTTTCTCGAAGCGCTCGCGAAGCACCCGCGCGGGCTCCAGAAGTACCACGAGGAGGCCGTTCGCACGGTGCACGACTCGTGGCTCGACCGCGAGGGCGAGCAGTCGCTGCGGCGCTGGGCGCGGAGCGAGTGCGTGCGCATCTGGCCCAACCATTTCGCGGCCGTCGAGGCCGAGGCGCGGCGCGCGCGCGACGACATCCGCGCCCTCGAAGAACTCTTCGGCGCGCAGTGAACGGGAACGATCCGCGGTGATGAGGTGAATGGCTCCATGGCGACGCACGACCCCCGCTACGACCTCGTTCGCATGTACCTCGCCGCCGTCGACGACCTCGACGCGGTGATCGCCGCGATGGCCCAGGTGCACGCCGACGCGCGCGCCTCGGTGCGGGCCTTCGACGAGGTGCTCCGCGAGGTGCCCGGCGCCCCGCAGCTCGCGCCCGCCGCGGTGCTCTCGACGGCCTCGCTGTGGCGCCCCGCAGACCGCGCCGCGCTCACGGGCCTCACCGACCTCTGGGACGTCGTGGGCCGCATGACCTTTCAGGGCCCCGACGACGCGAACCTCACGGCGATGCGCGCGCTCGCGTCGACGGTGCGCGCCGAGATCGACCGCCAGCGCGCGTCGTACGCCGAGCTCACGCGCGTGCCCGACCTCGCCCACGAGCACGCGACGGCCCTCGAAGAGCGCGAGCTCGCCACGTCGCGCGCCCAGCAGGCCGAGCTGCTGCAACAGTTCGAACCCGCGGCGGCGCAGCTCCGCGAGATCGCGCAGAAGCTCATCGGCGCGCTGCGGGCAGAGAAGAAGCCCGACCTCGCGCCCATCGAGAGCGCCGAGGCCCACTACCAGGAGTACGTCACCCGCGTGCGAGGGCTCTATGCGCGCGCGCTGCCGTACCTCCGCACGCAGCTCGCGGAGCTGTGCCGCCTCGCGGGGGTGGATGTGCCGCAGTCGTGGCCCGACACCCTTCCCTTCGCGGCGACGCTGCCGCCGGAGCTCGTGGCCGCGCCCGCGGGGGAGTCTCCCGTGCTCGCGCAGGTGCGTCAGAGCGTCGAGGCGCTCACCGCGCAGGAGGCCGCGCTCGTGCGCGCGCAGGATGAGCTCGGCGTGCAGCTCCGACGGGCCGAGGGAGAGCTCTCGGCGCTCGCGCAGCGCGAGGGCGATGCGCTGAAGGAGCTCAACACCGCGAAGGCCGTGGTGCGCCTCGCGACGAAGCTCGACGAGCTCGACGGCTACGCGGGCGAGATCGGCGCGGTGCAGGCCGAGGGGCAGGCGCGCACGCAGACCATCGAGAACCTGAAGGTCGAGATGCAGCGCGCGAACGGCGCGATCGCGGGGCTCCAGAAGGAGGCCACGGACCACGCGCAGCTCATCGCCGCGAAGGAGCCCGCGCTCGACGAGCACCGCAAGGAGCGGCCCGCGCTCCTCGGACGCGATACGTGGCAACGTCGCCTCGAACAGATGGAGTCCGAGCTCGACGAGCTCCGCGCCGAGCTCACGCGCAGGCAGCAGGCGATCGTGACCGCGCAGCTCGACGTGGCGCGGTTGCAGGGCCGCGTGCAGAACGAGCAGACCTCCATCGCGACGCTCGCGCGCAGGCTCGCGGAGCTCAAGACCCGCGAGTCGGCGGCGCAGGCCGAGGTCGCGCGCATCGAGCAGGAGCTCGGTGCCGCGAGGCCCGCGCGCAGGGTGCCCGTGGCGCAGGCCGAAGAGGTGCTCGCGGCGATCCAGAACGCGCGCAACGAGGCCCGCGCGCGGGTCGAGCGTGTGGGCGCCGAGATGCGGCGCATCCGCGAAGACATGGACCGCGCGGCGGTGCAGTTGAAGCAGGTGCAGGCCGATCGCGAGCGCGCGCAGTCGGCGATGGGCACGGCGCAACGGCAGGCCTCGGCGGCGGTCGACGAGGCGCTGCGCACGCTGGCGTCACGGCGCGCGGCGGCGTTCGAGAGCCACGCGCAGCAGGTGCTCTCTGGGCTCGAAGACTCGCTCGCGCAGGTCGATCGGGTGTTCATCGATCCGGCGCGCCGCGCGCTGCTCGTGCGGGCGGGGGTGATGTCGGGCGCGCCCGATCAGATCCGGTCGCGGGCCGTGTCGTTTGGGCAGACGCTCGCGGAGACGTCGGCGCGCTCGGAGTCGGCGTGGGCCGCGCAGGTGGCCGTGATCGACGCGGTGGAGCGGGAGTTTCTCGCGCGCATCGCCGAGCGGTGCCGGGCTGTGTGGTAGCGCGCGGGGCCGCGGGTGCAGTACCGTCGCGGCCCTCTCATGCGCTCCCTCGCTGCGACCCTCGACGCCCTCACCGACACCTTCAACGAGCTCCACACCGCGAAGGAGGACCTCTTCTGGACGACGAAGATGGGCCTCGCCGACGATCTGCCCGCCGCGCGCCGCGCGCACGCCGACGCCGAGATCGCGATGAACCGCTTTCTTCAGGATCCGTCGCGCCTCGGCGAGCTCCGTGATTTCGAGCGCGCGGGCGAGGGGACGGCGCAGCAGCGCGCGGTGCTCCAGGGGTGGATCGCGCTCTTCTCGGCGAACACCATCGAGAGCCCCGAGGGGCGCAAGCTGTCGGAGCAGATCGTGGAGCGCGAGGGGGCGCTTCAGCAGGCCCGCGGCGCGATGAAGCTCGGGTTCACCGACCCGAAGACCGGCGTGTGGGAAGACGCGTCGAGCAACAAGCTCGCGCTGCTCATTCGCAACGACCCCGACCCCGCGCGCCGTCGTGCGGCCTTCGAAGCGCTCGCCTCCATCGAAGACCATGTGATGGAGCACGGCTTTCTCGACATCGTGAAGATGCGCAACGCGCTCGGTCGCGCGCTCGGTCACGAGGACTACTACGCGTGGCGCGTCTCCGTGGTGGAGCGCATGCACAAGCGCGAGCTCTTCGCGACGCTGGGCGACCTCGCGGCGCGCACCGCGGAGCGCACGAAGACCGAGCTCGATCGCTTCGCCGCGCAGCACGGCGACGGCGCCCTCGACCCGTGGAACTTTCTCTTTCTCCGCGCGGGTCGCATCGCGGCGGAGCTCGACCCGTACTTCGCCTTCGCGCCGGCGCTCCGTCGTTGGGGGCGGAGCTTCATGGCGATGGGGGTGCGCTTCCGCGGCGCGACGCTGACCCTCGACCTCGTCGACCGCGCGGGCAAGTACGAGAACGGCTTCATGCACGGGCCCGAGGTGGGGTTCTTCCACAAGGGCGCGTGGCGTCCGGCGCGCATCAACTTCACGGCCAACGCGGTGCCCGGCGCCATCGGGTCGGGGCTCCGCGCGACGGAGACGCTCTTTCACGAGGGCGGCCACGCGGCGCACTTCTCGAACATCCTCTCCGACGCGCCGTGCTTCGCGCAGGAGTTCGCGCCCACCTCCGTCGCCTACGCCGAGACGCAGTCGATGTTCATGGACTCGGTGCTCGACGACGCCGACTGGCGCGTGCGCTACCTCTCCGACCGCCGCGGCAACCGCGTGCCGCTGGAGCTTCTCGAGAGCGCCATCCGCGAGTCGCAGCCCATGCGCGCGTGGGACGTGCGCGCGATGCTCACCGTGCCCATGGCCGAGCGCGCGCTCTATGAGATCCCCGACGCCGAGCTCACGCCCGAGCGCGTGAAGAAGACCTTCCGCGCGGTGGAGCGCGAACTCCAGGGCCTCAGCGCGGGCGTGCGCCCCGTGCTCGCCGTTCCCCATCTGCTCTCGGGCGAGGCGAGCGCGTACTACCACGGCTACGTGATGGCCGAGATGGCGGTGTTCCAGACGCGCGCGCACTTTCTCGGGCGCGACGGGCACCTCGTCGACAACCCCCGCATCGGCCCCGACCTCGCCGCGCACTACTGGAAGCCCGGCAACGCCGCCACCTTCAACGAGACGCTCACCGCGCTCACGGGCCGCGGCCTCCACGCCGACGCGCTCGTCGACGCGTGCAACCTCGACGTCGACGACGCCATCGCCCGCGCCCGCGCGCAGGTCGCGAAGCTCCCGTCGATCCCCGCCTTCGAGGGCGCCGTCGACATGGACATGAAGCTCCGCGTGATGCACGGCCGCGAGCTCATCGCGAGCACCGAGGGACACACCTTCGAAGAGGCCGCCGACGCCTTCGAGCGCTGGATCGGCGAGGGCTGATGTCCGACGACCTCTTCGCCTTCGACGACGTCGCGGGCGCGGGTGCGTCGCTCGCATCGCTCCCTCCCGACCGCAACGATCGCCTGTGGGCCCGCGTGTTGCGCGGCGAGTCTCCCCTCGCGTCGGCCGCCGAGCTCGCCCGTCGCGGTGACCTCCGCCCGCTGCGCGCGCTCGTGGGCGCGGCCGCGTGGGTGGCGCCCGAAGACCTCGCGATGCTCGTACGTGCGGGCGACGTGGGCGTCGACGCGCTGGCCGCCGTGGCGCTCGCCGCGTGGCTCCCGGTGAACGCGCGCGTGGCCGCCGTCGAAGCGCTCCACACGGCACCGGTGACCGCCGCCTCGCTCGCGGCCCTCACCGAGCTCGCCTCGGGCCCGCGACAGCCGCCCGCACCGCAGGCGAGCGCCGCGCTCGGAGACGTCACCGCCCGCGCTTCGAAGCCCCTGCGCGACGAGGCGGAGCGACTGCGCGGCGTGGCGAAGCAGCTTCGCGATGGCGTGCGCGGCGTCATTCATCGGCAGCAGTTTCAGCGCGCGGTGGCGGGCGCCGCGCTGCACCCCATCGTGGGCATGCTCACCGGCGATGACGGCGCGTTTCTCGCGGGGCTCCTCCCGCCCCTCGTCGACGATGCGCGCGAGGGGCTCGTGGCGCCGCTGCTCACGGTGCTGCGCGCGCCCGGTGACGACGCGCGCGCGAAGGTGCTGGGCTTTCTGCAACGGCGCTGGCGCGAGCTCGCGGCGCTGCCCCTCTCGTGCGCGGCCCGCACGCCCTCGAAGCACAAGGAGTCGGCGGCCTCGCTCGCGGCGGTGAAGGCCCTCGCGGCGATGGGCGCGCTCGACGAGCTGGCCGCGGTGGTGGGTTCGGCGACGGGCGCGGTGAAGCAGGCTGCGGCGACGGAGCTCACGAAGGCCCTGCCGCGCGCGGGCGGCGACGTCGACCGGGCGCTGGTCGACGCTGCGATGGCGCGCGTCCGAGGCTGAGTCGCGGTGCGGGATCGGCCGCGTTGACGGGCTTTCCGCGCGCGTGATACCGCCGTCGGTCGATGAGCACGCATCGCATGCACGCGCGGACCGACGTGGGGCGCTCGCGGGAGCACAACGAAGACAGCTACGTCTGCGACCCGACGCTGGGCCTCTACGCCGTGGCCGACGGCATGGGCGGACACGCGGCGGGCGAGGTCGCGTCGAGCCTCGCGGTGCAGGCCCTCGCCGAGGCCGTGCGGCGCGACCGCGACTTCATCGTCGACTTCGCGCACGGCGACGGGAGCGTGCGTCCCGAGGACATCAAGAACCTCCTCGGCGCGGCGGTGAACGCGGCGAACGCCGAGGTGTACGCGGCGGCGCAGGCGGTGCCCGAGCGGCGCGGCATGGGCACGACGCTCACGGCGATGCTGCTCGTGGGGCGTCGCGTGTTCATCGCGCACGTCGGCGACTCGCGGCTCTACCTCGTGCGCAGCGATGAGGTGCGCCAGCTCACCGAAGACCACTCGGTGATCAACGAGCTCAAGCGCCGCGGACGGCTGCGCCCCGAGGTGCTCGATCGCATTCCGAACAAGAACGCGGTGACGCGCGCGGTGGGCGTGTTCGAGACCGTGGAGGTCGACACGTTTCAGGTGCTCGCGGCGCCGGGCGATCGCTTCGTGCTGTGCTCCGACGGGCTGCACCGCTACCTCGCGAACGACCTCGACCTGCGCGGGCTCGCGGCGGGGGACGACGAAGAGGCCACGCAGCGCATGGTGGCCTTCGCCAACGAGTGCGGCGGCGCCGACAACATCACCGCGCTGACGGTCACGCTCCCCGACGACGAGACCACCAGCACCAACATCGTGCAGGACCTCGCGCAGACCTACGCGGTGCTCGGCGCGGTGCCGTTCTTCCGCAACCTCGAGCCGCGCGAGCTGATGTACGTGCAGGCGATGGCCGAGACCCGCGAGCACGCGGCGGGTGAGTACGTCGTGGTCGAGGGGCGCAGCGGCGACTCGATGTTCGTGATCGTGTCGGGGCGCTGCGTGGTGAAGAAGGGCGACGTCGAGATCGCGCGCCTCGGGCACGGCGAGCACTTCGGCGAGATGTCGATGGTCGAGCGCGTGCCCCGGTCGGCCACGGTGCTCGTCGAAGAAGACGCGCGGCTGCTGGAGTTCACGCGCGCCAGTCTCTTTCGCATCCTGCGCGAGTCGAAGGACACGGGCATCAAGCTGCTCTGGAACATCATCACCGCGCTCGCGGGACGCCTCCGCGACACCTCCACGCAGCTCGGCGAGGCCCGCGAGGCGCTCGCCGCCGAAGACCTCACCGCCCACCTCTTTCTCGAAGAGTACCACTCGGAGGCGCCGCCCCCCGTCGACCCCTCGACCTGGGAGGCTCCGCGCGAGCCCGGCGCCCGCGAGACGCTCCCCATCGACGCGCCCGCTTCCGCACGCTCCGTCGCGCCCGCGGCCACGGTCTCGTCGCGCACCTACGAACCCCCGCGCGGATGACCCCGCTCGCGCGCCGCTGCGCGTGCGTCGCGGCCCTCGCGCTCGCCTGTCGAACGCGCCACCGCGTCGAGCTCCCCGATGGGCCCGCGATGACGACCGACGTGCCCGTCCCCGACGCGTCGGAAGTTTCCGACGTGTTGCGCGCGCCGCCCCGATGGCCCGTGCGTCAGGTCTTTGGTCCCGTGCGCGATGCGCGCGGTGTGGCGCTCACCGAGGACGAGGGGCTCACCGCCGATCGCCCCGTGTTCGGCGGTCGCAACGCGCGCGTCGAGGTCTCGTGCGGCGCGTCGGGGGAGGTCTCGGTGTGGGTGGGCTTCGCGCTCGCGGCGCCCGCTCGTGACGACGACGGCGCGCTGGTGCTCGGTCGCGGCGAGGCCGTGGTCGACAGCCCCATGTGGGCGCGCTCGCCGGTGGCCCTCGACACGCCCGCGGGGCGCGTGATCGTGGCGTCGGGGCGCGCGTGGATCACCGTGGCCGACGACGGGAGCCTCCGCGTGCGCAGCGAAGACGGCGCGGTGACCGTGTGGCCCGCCGCTGAAGACGGCGCCCGCCGCGCGGTGTCGCTGCGCCTCGGCGAGACGCGCGCGTGGAGCCTCGATGGACACCCGCTGCGTGACACCGCGCGGTCTGTGGAGGTGTGGCGCGCGGCGCATGGGAGCACCGCGGCGTCACGGGCCCGTGCGGCCTCGCTGGCGGCCTCGCAGGGCGACGGAAGCACCACGGACGCGGGTGCGATGGCCGAGGCGCTGGCGGCGCTCGCGAGGGGCCGTCGTGCGGCGCGGGTGCTGCTGGGCGCTCAGCGCGATTCGTAGACGCGCATCGAGGGAAGCTCCAGCGCGGTGAGGAATCCGTCGCGGCCGCAGCCCGTGTCGAGGGCGGTGACGCAGGGACCGGCCCACATGTCCGTCGGGTCGTCGACGGTGTGCGTGGAGAGCTCGTTGGGGAGATCCATCGTGTGCGTGTGGCCCACGATCACGCGCTTGCCGCGGTAGTGGCGGAAGAAGTCTTCGGTGCGCGTCCAGAGCAGGGCGATGGGCGAGGGCTCGACGGCGGGGTGCAGGTACTCGCCGTGCGAGTTCGCGACGAGGCCCGCGTGCACGTAGATGGCGTGCTCGTCTTCGTACCAGTAGGGCAGCGAGCGGAACCACGCGACGACCTCGGGCGGAAAGAACGTGCCCGCGAAGAGCGCGTCGAAATCCTTCTCGCGCAGCGGCGCGCTCACCGGCGCATCGCGGTACGAACGGAACGTGGCGAGGCAGCCGTTGCCGGGCGGGAGCACGAAGCCGTCCCAGCCCACGTCGATGACGCGCAGCCAGGCGTCTTCGTGGTTGCCGCGGAGGCACACGACCTTGCAGCCCGTGTCGCGGTCGAGGCCGCGCACCGCGTCGACCACCTGCTTCGAAGCGGGCCCGCGATCGATGTAGTCGCCGAGGAACACCACGGTGTCGCTCGCGCCCACGTCGGGCATGCGCGAGAGCAGCGTTCGCAGGTGCTCGATCTCGCCGTGGATGTCTCCGATCACAAAGGTGCGCCCGGCCATGACCCACCGACGCTACCGCGGGAACGGCCCCACGCGACCTTTCTGCACCTTTATCCGTCGCCCCCGACGCGACCGGAACGCGGTCACCAGAGGTCGGGCGGCACGTCGTCGAGCACGAGTCCCCGCGCGCCGTCGCCCACGAAGACCGAGTGCCGGTGCGTGGCCGTGAGTGCGCCCTCGATGGCGAAGGCTGCTCCCCCGTCGCCGTCGCCGACGGTGACGCGCACGGCGCCCGCGGAGACCCTTCGCGCGCCCGACAGCTCGCGCGGTGCGAGGGTGCGGGCGATGGGAACGCCGGGAGCATCGACGTCGACGGAGGCCGCGCTCGCGTTCACCGCGCGCACGAGGGCGCTCTCGCAGTCGTCGCCGCGCGCCACCACGTCGGCGATGCGCCAGAGGGTGAGCCCCGCGGAGGGCGTTCCCGTGAGCACGACGGTGCAACTGCCGCCGAGGTACACGTCGGCGCAGAGCGGTCGCGCGAGCGTGCCCGTCGCGCCGGGGTCGAGGCAGCTCTGCGTCGCGGCGGGCGGAATCGGTCCCGCGTCGGGTGACCACACGAGGTGCGAAGCGCCCGCATCGGCGGCGGTCTCGACGTCGACGGTGTAGCTGATTGGAACGGCCGCGAGGTGCGGCGAGCTCGCGCCCTCGGGCACCACGGCCTCGGCGTGGGCGCGCACGTAGAGGGGCTGGTTGCGCGCGAGAAAGCGCACCGCGCCGACGCCGCGCGCGAGGTTCACGAAGCGGAGAAAGCCGCGATCGGTGGCCCGTGCGAGGGGCGCGTCGAGCCCGAGGTCACACGACGGGAGCGCGTCGGTGGATGCGTCGGGGAGTGCGTCGGGGAGTGCGTCGGCGGATGCGTCGGGGAGTGCGTCGGGCGCGGTGTCGGGGGATGCGTCGGAAAGTTCCGACGTGTCGGAGGGTTCCGACGCGTCGAAGGGGCTGTCTGCGAGGGCATCGGCGGAGGGCAGTTGCGATGCGTCGGGAGAATCCGACGGATCGCGGGTGTCGATGGCCACGGTGGCGTCGCGCGGTGCGGGCGGCGGCGGTGCGGCGCAGGCACCCGCGAGCAGCGCGACGATCAGCGCGCGGGCGCTCAACGGAACCAGGGGGGCGTGCTCTCGACGACCACCGCACGGAGCCCGCCGGGGCGCTCGTCGGGCCAGAGGTGCACGGTGGCGTTGCGTCCTCCGGTGAGCGAGCCCGCGCGGCCGACGAAGCGGCGCGTGTCGGTCTCCAGCTCGCGCACTTCGAGGTCGAGGGGCCCCGGTGCGGTGAGCGCGAGCCCCGAGGCGATGCGCGGCTCCGCGAGGACCGCGAGGCGACGGGACCCGTTGGCGATCGCGAGCCTGCCGTTCGACGGCGCCCACGAGATGAATCGCACCGCGGCGGTGTCGCACCCCGAGGTGAGTCCGAGCGCGTCGGGCGACGGGTGCAGCGCCGGGCGATCGGGCGAGCCCGACGGCGCGAGGGGATTGCCCGCGGCGACCCACATCAGCACGAAGGACGGATACGCCTCGACGCATCCGCTCGGGGCGGTGAGCGTCGGAGAGCTCGCGCAGAACAGACCCCGTGCGCCCGCGTCGAGCAGCGCGTCGGGGATCGTGTCGGCCCGCACACCGACCTCCGCGTCCGTCGCGGCAGTGGCGGTGACCGTCACGCGCGTGAGGGGAACCTCGAAGACGGGCGACACCGTTCCCTCGGCGAGCACGGCGTCGATGCGGTAGCCCGGCACGGGTTCGAGGGCGAAGCGCACCGGTCCGAGGTTGTGTGTGAAGTTGGCGAAGCGCACGGCGCCGCGACGCGGAATGCGCTCGATGGGCACATCGGGACGCGAGCACGCGAGGGCATCGGCGTCGGTGGCCGTCGCATCCGTCACGGTGACGTCTGCGAGGGCGCTATCACGGACGGTGATGTCTGCGAGGGCGCTATCACGGACGGTGATGTCTGCGACGGAGCTATCACGTACGGTGATGTCTGCGACCGCGGCGTCGTCGGCGGCGTCTGCGGCGGGCGTGCCCGTCGTTGCCGTGACGGTCTGCGCGCAGCCCGTGGAGAGAAGCAGTGCGAGGAGCGCCGCGCGCGTCGTCATCGTCGTCACTGGAAGGCGGGCGACACGTCGTCGAGGATGATCGCGCTCACGCCGTTGTTGGTCGTGCTGTTCGCGTCGCCCCAGAGGTGGAGCCGGTGCGAGTGGCCGGGGTTCACCGTGCCCGCGGCCGTGGTGACGAGCGCCGCGCCGGTCTCGGCGTTGCGGATCGCCACCGAGGTCGCGCCGAAGAGCACGGGCTGTGCGCCGGAGATCTCGCGGTACTGCGCGTTGCGCGCGACGCGCTCGCCGCGCGTGGTGTCGACGTCGAGCGCGGGCCCCTCGGCGTACCAGTTCATGGTGCGCATGCGGCCGTAGTAGCAACTGTTCGAGTTCTCGGGCGTGTCGGAGAGGCGCCACAGGCGGCGGTCGCGCTGCTGCTCCACGTTGCCCGTCGCCGAGCCCGCGAGCACCACCGTGCAGCCCGCGAAGAAGTACACGTCGGTGCAGATCGGCGGCGCCACTTCGCCCACGCCCGCGTCGGCGGTGCAGGCCGTGGCAGGAGACGCCGCGCCATCGGTGAGCACGCCCGCGTCGGCAGGTCCGATCTCGACGTCGACGCCCGCGTCGGCGCCCGCCGCACGAACGACGCGGACCTCGTAGGCGACCGGGAGCGTCTGGATGTGGGCCGTGGCCGTTCCCTCGGGCACGACGGCCTCGACGCGCGCGGGGGCGAACATCGGGAGGCTCGTGGCGATGAAGCGCAGCGTGCCCGTTCCGCGCGAGAGGTTCGCGAAGCGGATGTAGCCGTACATGGGGCCCGAGGTGTCGGGCGCGTTCACGTCGCGCGTGCACGGCGTGTTCACGTCGAAGCTGTCGTCGCTCGCGTCGGCCACGGTGGCGTCGACGTCGGCGGGCACATCGGGCGCGCTCGCGTCGGGCGCGCTCCCCTCGGGCGCGTCGGCGGGACCATCCGTGTGCGTGTCGGCGGGCGTGTCGACCACCGCGGACTCGGGCGCCGTGTCGGGCGTGTTCGAAGACGAGTTGCTGCAACCGAACGCGGCGAGTCCGAAGCAGAGCGTGAGAAGCGTGAAGCGCATGCGACTCCGTGCGGTGGAGGACTACTGCGCGCGAAGGTACTCGACGAGGTCGTCGAGGTCGTCGCGCGAGAGGCCCGCGGTGTGGCCATGCAGACCACCGGCGTTTCGCGATGTCAACACGTCGAGGAGCGTCGCCGCGCTGCCGTCGTGGAGCCACGGTCCGGTGCGCGCGACGGCGTGGAGCGTGGGCGTGTCGAAGCGGCACGCGTCACGGGGCCGCTGCGAGACGTCGCGGTGCGGACGGTCGGTCCATGGGGCGTCGAGGGCGCAGGTTCCGACGTCGTAGAGGCGCACCTCGCCCGCGAGCGAGAGGCCCGGGTTGTTGGCGCCGGAGTCGGTGCCGCGCGGTCCCGTGTGGCAGCGCGCGCAGCCCACGTCGTCGCGGTGAAAGAGCACGTCGCCGCGGGCCACCTTCGCGGCGTCGGTGCGCGGCGGGTGCAACGGCGCGATGGCGTGCACCACGTACTCGGTGAGCGCTTCGAGGAGCGGTCCCTGTTCGAAGTCGTCGGGGCGAAAGAGTCCGCCCTGCTCGACGTCGATGGTGCGCCAGAAGTCTCCGACGCCGGTGCGCGTGGCCGTGTGCATCAGAAACCCGTCGAGGCCCGCGCGCAGGTCGGGCGTGTCGCGAGGACCGACCTCGAAGCGCTGCGTGATCGCCGCGGTTCCGCCGTTGGGATGGCAGCTCTCGCACGACAGCCAGTGGTTCACCGTGATGGGAAAGGCCTGGTACCGATCGTTCGCGTTGTGAAACATCCACTGACCCGTGCGCAGCGTCTCGGGCATCGGGTCACGCACGCGCGACGCGAAGGGCGCTCCGTCGGGGGTGGGCACGCCCGAGGGCGAGAGCGCGAAGGGGAGCACCGTGCCGCTGCTGCGCGCGTTCAGCCAGAAGTGCGCGCCGTCGGGGGCCATGACCACGGCGTCGACCATGCGGCCCGCGAGGTCCTGCACGAAGCCCACTTCTTCACCGCGCGTGGCGTCGAGCACGGTCACGCTCTCGCTGTTGCGGTTGGCGAGCACGGCGAAGCGTCCGTCGGGCGTGAAGGCCAGCGCGCGCGGGTTCGAGACGATGTGCAGCAGCGCGCCGTCGATGCCCGCGAGGCGCGAGTCGGTGCTCAGCGTGGGGCGCAGCGGCGTGCGGGAGGGCGCGGTCGCATCGAGGAGCGTCACCGCGGGAAACACCGTGCTCTCGAAGTTGAGCACGGGCTGCGAGTTGGTCGTGCTGTAGAGCTGGTGGAGCGTCCAGAGCTCGCGCGTCGTGGGGCGCACCGCGAGGTCGGTGAACGCGCGCGGAACGCCGTGGGCGCGAATGGGATGGAGCGTCCAGGGCACCTCGGGCACGGCTCCGCGGTCGCGCACCGCGAGGGAGACCGCGTCGAGGCGCAGCACGGCGCCGGTCATCGGGTGCGTGACGAAGAGGCCTTCTGCGTCGTCGTCGAGGGCCATGGCGCCGGGCTCGTGGTCGAGCGTGATGCGTCGGCGCACGGCGAGGGTCACGGGGTCGACGTCGGCGAGCTCGCGGTCGGCAGCGCACGCGACGAGCACGCTGTCTTCGCCCGGTCCTACGAGCGCGTCCACGGGCTCGGTGCACACCGTCGCGCGGGCCACCACACGGCGCGTGGCGAGGTCGATCGCGTGGAGCGAGCCGTCGTTGCGTCCCACCACGAAGGCCCTGCCGCGATGGGGCGCGAGCGCGACGGCGACGGGCGCGATGGGGGGCTCCCAGCGTCCGTCGGGGCGGCGCGTGGGCGTCGGGCCGAGGGGAACTTCTGCCACGAGCGCGCGCGCATCGAGGTCGACGAAGGCCACCGAGTCTCCGTCGGGATGCACCAGCAGCGCCTCGTGCTGCGCGGGGAGACGCACCATCGTGGCCGTGTGCGGCGGCGCGTCGTCGCCCCACCAGCGCGCGGGAATCTGCGCGGGAGGCATCGGATCGCTGCACGCGACGAGGGCGCCCGCGAGGAGCGCGAGCCGCGACGGACGGAACATCGCGCGGAGCCTACCTCCGACGTGCGCGCGGACGGTAGACGGGCGCCGTCGCCCTGCGGTACTCGCAGCGCCATGCAGCCCGAGACGGTCACCGTTCGCCTTCGCAAATCGCTCGACCGCGTGATCGCGCAGGGCCACCCCTGGATCTACGCCAACGCCCTCGAACCCGTGCGCGCCACGCCGGGCGCCGTGGCCACCATCGTCGACGAGCGCGGACGCTTCGTGGCGCGGGGCCTGGTCGACGGCTCGGTCATCGCCGTGCGGACCTTCACCACGCGCGACGAGCCCGTCGGGGCGGCGCTCTTCGAAGCGCGCGTGCGGCGGGCCGTCGAGCTCCGTCGGCGGATGGTTTCCGACGACACCAACGCGTGGCGACTGCTGCACGGCGAGGGCGATCGGCTGCCGGGCTTCGTGTGCGACGTGTACGACGCGTATGCCGTGCTCTCCCTCGACGGCGCGGGCGCCGAAGCGTGGAAGACCGTGATGGCCGACGTGCTGCGCGCGGTGCTCCCCGAGCTCGGCGTGTCGACGCTGCTCGTGAAGACGGGACGCGGCGAGTCGCGGCGCGTGGAGGCCGTGTGGGGCGAGGCTCCGACGGCGCCGTTGACCGTGCGCGAACACGGCATGGCGCTGCGCGGAGACCTCGTGCGCGGGCAGAAGACCGGGCTCTTTCTCGACCAGCGCGTGTCGCGGGCGAAGGTGCGCGCGATGGCGAAGGGCCTGCGCGTGCTGAACCTCTACGCGTACACGGGAGGCTTCTCGGTGGCCGCGGGGCTCGGCGGCGCGAAGGCCGTGACCACCGTCGACGTGGCGCCCGGTGCGATCGAGCTCGCGCGCGAGACCTGGGCGGCCAACGGGCTCGACGAGGCGCTCCACACCGCGCACGCGGCCGACGTGCCGGCGTTCCTCGCGTCCGAGGCGCGACGGGGCGCGCGCTACGACCTGGTGATCGCCGATCCGCCGAGCTTTGCGCCGCGCGAAGACCTCCTCGACGCCGCACTTCGCAGCTACCGCACGCTCCACGGCTCGTGCCTCGCGCTCCTCGCGCCGGGCGGCTGGTACCTCGCGGGGAGCTGTTCGAGCCACGTCGACCGCGCGGCCTTCACCGAGACCGTGGCCGAGGCCGCGATGCGCGCGAAGCGGGTGATCCAGCTCGTCGACCGCTGGGGCGCGCCCGCGGATCACCCCGTGCTCGCGGCCTCTCCCGAGGGCGAGTACCTCAAGAACCTGCTGGCCCGCGTGGTCGAGTAGCCGCGCGCCGTGCGAGCCTCGCGCATGGCCACGGCCCCATCGCACCGCAACGCGCTCTTCGACGATCCGAACGCGCCCGCCATCGCCGTCGCGCATCGCACGCACCGCCCGACGGCGTCGTGCGCCGACGCACCTGCGACGCACGTTCACGCGGCGCTCGCGTACTACACCGACGGCGCGGCGACCCTCGACCAGCGCGGCCTGTGGCGCATCGAGCCCGGCGACGTGATGCTCGTGCCCGCGGGTGAGCCCCACCGTGTGCGCGCCGTCACTGCGCCTGCGTACTGGGGCGTGGCCTTCTGCGCGCCGTGTGTGGCCGCGGAGGGCGGCGCGTCGATGCTCGATCCCTTCGACCGTGTGCGCGCGGGGGCGTCTCCGATCGTGCGCATCGCCGAGGGGCGTCGCGCGTTCGTCGAGACGCTCCTTCGCGAGCTCGAAGACCTCACGCGCGCGGACCGAACGGTCGATCCGATGGTGCCGCGGAGCGTGCTCACCGTGCTGCTCCACGAGGTGTCGCGGGCGGCGCCGCCCGTGGGGGCCGAGGCCGTGGGCGAGGGAGGTGTGGTGGCCGAGAGCCTGCGCTACATCGAGCGCAACTGCCTGCGTCCGCTGACGTTGCGCGAGGTCGCCCGCGCGGTGCATCGGAGCCCGGCGTATGTGACCACGGCCCTCACGCGCGCCACCGGTCGCAGCGCCGTCGCGTGGATCGTCGAGGGACGCATGGCCGAAGCGCGACGACGTCTCGCGCAGAGCGACGAGCACATCGACGTCATCGCCGAGCGCGTGGGCTACGCCGACGCGACGCACTTCATTCGAATGTTCCGTCGGATGCACGGTGCGACGCCCGCCGCGTGGCGCGCTTCGAAGAGCGTCAGGGGTTGAAGGCCGAGACCGTGAGCTCGTGGTTGATCACTGCGGCGGCGTGCATGCCCGCATACGACGCTGCGATGGCGGCCTGCATGGGCGAGGTGAGGTCTCCGGCGGCGTAGAGGCCGGGCACCGTGGTCTCGCGGCGCATCTCGTCGACCTGCACGTGGCCCATGGGCGTGAGCGCGAGCGCGTGGCTGTCGACGAGCGCGCGCACGAGCGAGGTCTGGCGCTGCGGAGGGCGCGCGAAGAGGGCCTCGCAGGGGAGCGCGCTGCCATCGGCGAGGATCACCCGATCGAGCTTGTTTCCAGGGCCTTCGAGGCGGACGACGGCGCGGGGCTCGTTGGTGATGTCGGCGCGTTCGAGGCGCGCGGCGAGCTCGGGGGCGAGGGGCGCGAGGCCGTGGGTGAGCACGGTGACCGAGGGCGTCCACGCGCGGAGCACGAGGGCGAACTCGACGAGCTCGGGCGTGGTGGCGAGCACGGCGAAGGGGCGGTCGCGCACCTCCCATCCGTGGCAGTAGGGGCACTGCACGATCGACGCGCCCCAGCGCTCTGCGAAGCCGTCGAGGGGGAGCATCGTGTCGACCATGCCGAGCGCGAGGAGCACGCGGCGCGCGCGCACGGTCTCGCC
>CAMFHP010000036.1 GCA_945952225.1 uncultured Myxococcaceae bacterium | reverse complement strand
CGGCATGGGCGGCGGCGGCGGCGGCGCGGGCGGCGCGGTGCGCATCGTGGCGCTCGGCACCGTGAGCCTCGGAAGCTCGCTGGTGCAGGTCAACGGCGCCGGCGGTGGCGCATCGAGCTGCGGCAGCGCCAACGGCGGCGCGGGCGCGCTCGGACGCATCGGCATCGCGGCGGCGACCATCACGGGCACGACCTCGCCCGCGTTCGACCGCAACTGACGGAACGGCGCGCTCCGTACGCCGGGGCGCGCGGCGTCTCTCCCTCCCGGCTCTCCTGATCGTCTCTCCCTTCGCAGCCCGCGCTGTTCGCAGCGCGCACTTCGCTCGGCGCAGTCCGGTGTGATTCCCACCCTTGCCCGATGCAACCACGCGCGGGAACCCCCAGCGGCGCCTACGCCCGCACGGCCGCCAGCGTCGCCGCGGTCACCGCGTGGCGCGCGTCGCCCTGGTGCGCGCGGATCATCGCATCGACGATCGCGAGCGTCTTCGCGCGCCAGTGACGCACCAGCAACCGCGCGACGAGCACCTCGCGCTCGTGCGAGGGCTCCTTCGCCCGCAGCGCCGCGAGGCCGCGGAGAATCTCCTCGTCGCGCCACGGGGTGTTGCGCGCGTGTTCGGCGCGCGCGCGCTGCGTGCCTGGCACCGCCGTCGGATCCACCAGCACGCGCAGAAACACCGCCGCCGCTTCATCACTGAACGGCTGCGTCTGCGCGTGGCTGAGCACATGGGCCCAGTGGCGCACGGTGTCGCGCAGCGAGAGGCCGTGCGCGTCGAGGGACTCCATCGCGCGGAGCACCTCGTCGAGGTCCGCGAGGCGCGCGGCGATCACCCACTCGCCCGTCGGAGCCTTGCACTGCACGCCCGCCAGCGGGAACCACCGGTGCCACTGCACCGCCGCGCCCATCACACAGTGCGCGAGCGTTCCCTCGTCGCCGCCGTCGCCGGTGACGTTGAGCAGCAGCGTCGGATGCGCGCCCCGCGTCGTGGTCATGGCCGTGATGCGCACCGTGAGGTTCGCGCGACGTCCCGCGAGCGTGAGCGTGCGCGCGAGCTTCGCCACGTGGCGTCGCACGAACGGATCCCCCGGCAGCGCCCGATCGATCACCGTGTTGTCATCGAGCGAGAGCAGCACCTCGCCGTGCCACGGGAGAAACCACGCCGCGCCCTGCTGCGTGAACACCGTCCCGGGACCGCGATGGGCCTCGGGAATCACCCGATGCAGGATCGTCTTGCCGTCGAGCCCGACGCACGTCACCCGCATGTCGTCACGCTGGAACCACAGCGCATCGCCCACGCGCGCGGGCAGTCCGACGGCGGTCTGCTGGTGCTGCGAGTGCGTTCCGGTGGCGCGAAAGACCATGAGGTCGACGCGGTCGGAGCCGCGGTCGAGCGTGGCGAGCACGTGCGCCTCGCGGCCCGGAAGAAACACCCGCTGCGTCGCGTGCGAGGGCGCGAGCGTGAGCACCGCGTGGGGCGTGTACGTGTGCGTCGCAGCATCGTAGTGCCCGAGGCGCAGCACACGATCCGCCGTGGGAAGCGCCACCGCCCCGTCGTCGGCCATCACCGGCGCGCGGGGAAAGTCTCGCTCCATCGTTCCACGCTCGGGCCCGACGGCGAGCGCGTAGTAGTAGGGCGCCGTGGGCAGCACGATGGGCGGACGCCCTTCGACGGAGAGCGTGTCTCTCCCATCGCGCACGGCGAACGAGAGCAGCGCATCGCGCTCGGGCAGCAGCGCGCCGAAGGGACGCTCGCCCTCATCGACGCAGCGCAGGGTCGTGTCGAACACGTGCGACTGCCGCGCGGCGCTGTGGAGAAGCAGGTGCGGCGGCTTCGCATCGAAGCCACGGAATCCGTAGCGATGGGCCGTCGAGTGCGCGTGTCCTCGGGGGTCGATGTGCGTGAGCGCGAAGAGGTCGGCGAGCAGCGTGACCGGACGCGACGGCGGCCGCATCGAGCGGGCGGGAGGGCGCATCGAGCGCATCGGCGGCGCGATCGAACGGAGCACCATGGTGCCCCGTAGTGGACACCCCACGCGCCGCACGCGCACGCTGCGAAGCCAGGGTTTTCAAGGGGTGTACGGCGATGCGTCGCTCCCTGCGCGGAGGGCGTCGCGTCCGTGTCCGACGGTCATCCCACGGGACCGGGAGCCCGCCGCCCCCCGCACCATCACTCCGCGCGCATCCCCCCATCGCGTGGTGCGCCCCCCTCCATCCCATGGCGCGCATCCCTCCATCGCAGGGTGCGCAGCCGTCGGGCCCGCGCTCAGCCTCGCAGTTCGCGTGCGCGCTTGCGGATGAGCCCTTCCTGCACGGTGCTCGCGACGAGGCGGCCCTGGCGGTCGAAGAAGCGTCCGCGCACGAGGCCGCGCGCGCCCGACGCGTTGGGGCTCTCCACGTCGTAGAGCAGCCACTCGTCCGCGCGGAACGGGCGGTGGAACCACATCGCGTGGTCGAGACTCGCGACCTGCATCCCCGGCGTGAGCCAGCTCACTCCGTGCGGGTCGAGCGCCGTCGTCAGGAAGCTGAAATCACTCGCGTACGCGAGCAGGTAGCGGTGCAGCGCCTCGTCGTCGGGAAGGCGGTCGATCGCGCGGTACCAGAGCTTCCGCGAGGGCGCCGTCGGAACGGGCACCATCGGGTTGCGGGGCTCCACCGGGCGGATCTCGATGGGGCGCTCCGCCGTCGCCATCACGCGCAACGCCGGCGGGAGCTTCGACGCGAAGGCCTGCGCCAGCTCGCGCTCCGAGGGGAGCGCGTCGGGCGGAGGAACCTCGGGCATCCGGTCCTGGTGTTCGAAGCCCGGCTCCACGCCCTGGAACGACGCCTCCAGCGAGAAGATCGCCTCGCCCTCCTGCACGGCGACCACCCGACGCGTCGAGAAGCTCCGTCCGTCACGCAGCCGGTCGACCTGGTACACGATCGGTCGATCGAGCTCGCCCGCCGCGATGAAGTACCCGTGGATCGAGTGCGGCGGACGCTCCGGCGTCACCGTCTGCGCCGCCGCCGAGAGGGCCTGCCCCAACACCTGTCCGCCGAAGATCGCGCCCCAGCCGAGGTCCTGGCTCCGGCCGCGAAAGAGGTCGCGGTCGATGCGCTCCAGCGAGAGCAGGTCCACCAGGTTCTTCAACAGGGGTTGCATGGGTCGGACGTATAGGTCCTGACGCAACGCGGCGGCCAGACGGATTCGTCACCGCGCCCGTTGCGACAGCGCGCGTCGGACCATCGCCCGCGCACCGCGTCCGGCGCTCCCAGAAGCGGGCGCAGCGGGCGGGTGTGGCGAAGGTCAGTGCGCGGCGCCCGCGTCGGCGGCGGGGGCGGAGGGGTTCGCGGTGCCGGTCACGACGCCGGGGAGGTTCAGCCCCGCGGGCGCCGGGGTCACGGCCACGAGCTCGACCTCGAAGGTCAGCGTCGCGCCCGGGGGAATGCCGCGCTGGCCGCGGTCGCCGTACGCGATGTCCGACGGGCACACGAGCTTCGCCTTGCCGCCCACGTGCATGAGGGCCACGCCCTCGGTCCAGCAGCGGATCACGCCGTTGAGCGGGAACTCCACGGGCTGGCCCAGGCCGTTCGCGCCGTACGAGCTGTCGAACTCGGTGCCGTCGATCAGCGTGCCGCGGTAGTTCACGCGCACCGTGTCGCTCGCCGACGGCTGCGCGCCGCTGCCCGCCTGAAGCTCACGGAACACCAGTCCCGACGGGAGACGACGCGCGCCGGGCTCCTGCGCCATGCGCTCGGCGTAGGCGCGACCGCGGGTCTTCTCCTGTTCGCCGCGGCTCTCGGCGCGCGTGCGCGCCAGCTCGTTCACGCGCGGACCCCACTCGTTGAGCGGCACGGCCTTCGGCGCGTGCGTGACCTCGTCGCGAATGCCGCGCGTCACCACCGCGAGCTCCGCGGGCGTGAGATTGAAGTCACCGAGACGCTGACCCATGATGAGCCCGAGGGCGTAGAGGGTCTTGTCCTGGTCGTTGGCGAGCGGGGCGGCCGCCGCCGGGGTCTCGGTGCCCGCGGCGGGGGTGTTGGGCTTGCACGCGCTGAGCGCGAGGGCCGCGCAGAGGATCACACTTCGCTTCACAGTTTCCGTGGCCTTTCGTGGGCGACGCTGCGGCGCTGAGAGATCGGGAGATCCACCGCGCGGCGCCATGACGGGCGCGGACCCTACACGCTCCCGCCCCGCGCGCGCCACTTGGTATCCGCCCCCATCGTGCGGTCGCCTTCGCTCGGAACGGGGCCGTCAGAGCCCGTACTTCTTGATCTTGTCGAGGAGGGTGGCGCGGCTCGTCGAGAGCCTCCGCGCGGCCTCGGAGTGGTTGCCCCGCGCGGCCGTGAGGGCCTTCGCGATGAGCCCGCGCTCGAAGGCCTCCACCTGTTCGCGGAGCGACGGGGCTTCGCCGGGGTCGGGGGAGGGTTCCGCTTCATCACCGACCGCCGTGACCGACGAGGGCGCGGAAGGAATCAACCCGCCGAGCGCGTCGACGTCGAGGGTGGTGCCCGTCGCGAGGGCGACCATGCGGGCCACGGTGTTCTCCAGTTCGCGCACGTTGCCGGGCCACTCGCGGCGTTCGAGGGCGGCGCACAGCGCGGGGGTGAGGGTCACGGGGCCGAGGTCGAAGCGCTCGCCGTACCGTCGCGCGAACTCCACCGCGAGGGGAACGATGTCGTCGCGTCGCGCGCGCAGCGGCGGCACTTCGAGCTCCACCACCGCGAGGCGAAAGAGCAGGTCTTCGCGAAAGCGTCCGTCGCGCACCATCTGGCGCAGGTCGCGGTGCGTGCTGGCCACCACGCGCACGTCGACACGCTCCACGCGCGCCGCGCCCACGGGCTGCACCTCGCCCTCCTGGAGCACGCGCAACAGCTTCGGTTGCAGATCGAGGGGGAGCTCTCCCACCTCATCGAGCACGAGCGTTCCGCCGTCGGCCTGCGAGACGTAGCCCTTGCGCGCGTTCACCGCGCCCGTGAAGGCCCCGCGCGCGTGACCGAACAGCTCCGCGTCGGCGAGCTCACCGGGAATCGCCGCGCAGTTGAAGCGCACCAGCGGCCCCTGCGCGCGACGGCCCTGCGCGTGGAGCAGCGAGGCCACGAGCTCCTTGCCCGTGCCCGTCTCTCCGCGCACGAGCACCGTCACGTCGCGGGCCGCCACCCGCTCGACCACCCCGAGCAGCGCGCGCATGGGCTGCGAGCGCGCGATCACGCGGCGTCCCATCGCCGACTCCGCGGCGAGGCGCAGGTTGTCGGCGCGGAGCTTCCGCGTCTCGATCGCGCGGGTGACCGTGAGCATCACCTCGTCGAGGTCGAAGGGCTTGGTGAGGTACTCGAACGCGCCCGCCTTCATCGCGCGCACCGCCACGCGCTCGTTGCCGTGCGCGGTCATCACCACCACGGGCAACGAGGCATCGCGGGCGCGCACCTCGCGGAGCAGTTCGAAGCCGTCCATGCCGGGCATCGACACGTCGGTGAGCACGCAGTCGACGCCGTCGAGGAGCCCCAGGGCCTCGCGTCCGTCGCGGGCGTCGCGGTGCGCGAGGCCGTGATCGTCCATCAGCTCGCCGAGCGCATAGAGAATCGACGGCTCGTCGTCGACGATCAGCACCGTTCCGCGGTTCATGCGGCCTCCGCGGCGGGGAGCGTGAAGCGCGCGCGGGTGCCGCGTCCGGGCTCGCTCTCGTAGGTGAGCGCGCCGCCGTGCTGCGTGGCCGCGAGGCGGGCGAGCACCACGCCGAGGCCCGTTCCATTCTCGCGCGTGGTGAAGAACGCGGTGCCGAGGCGCGCGAGCTCGTGCGGGGCCATGCCGCGTCCCTGGTCCACCACGTCGACGCGGGCTCCCTCCGCGGCGCGATGCACCTGCACCGTCACCGTCGATCCGCGCGGCGAGGCCTCGATCGCGTTGCTCACCACGTCGATGATCGCCGACTTCATGCGCCGCGCATCGAGCGACAACCGCACCTCGTCGGGCGCGTCGAGCGCGAGGGTCACCGACGCGAGCGAGGCCCGATCGCCGAGCAGCGCCACGGCCTCCGAGGCGATGCCCGCGAGGTCGACGGACGCGCGCTGCAGCGCCTCCAGCGGACGCTCGAATTCGAGGTACGCGCGCAGCAGAGACTCCATGCGTTCGATCTCCTCCGAGGCGATGCGCAGGCGCTCGGCGCGTTTGTCTTCGCGCGGTGTCGACGCGGCCAGCGACACGAGCGCCTTGATCGCCGCGAGGGGGTTCTTGAGCTCGTGGGCCACGCGCGCGCCCACACTTTCGAGCGAGCGCGCCCGCGACTGCGCGTCGTCGATGAGCTCGGTGCGCGCCGCGTCGAGGGCCTCGCCCGCGGCCTCGTAGGCGCCCGTCAGTCGCATCACGATCGTGGCGAGCATCAGCACCGAGAAGAGCACCGACTCCGCGGCCACCGCCGAGGCCCACGCGGCGGAGAGACGGGGCAGCCCGATCGCGTGGCTCGCGAGCGCGATGGTCGGAACGAGCGCGACGGTGATGCCCAGCGTGATCCAGCTTCGCGCGCTGCGTCCGAAGGCCACCATCGAGCCCGTGAGCACCCCGAGGAGCGACGGCGCGAGGGGACCGGGAAGCCCTCCCGTGAGCACCAGAAGCGGCGCGTGGAGGGCCATCACCGCGAGGTTCGAACGGAAGGCCACCGTGGCCGTGTCGGCGCCGCGACGGAGGCTCCACTGCCAGTAGAGCAGCGTCGCGATGTGGAGCGCGTGCACCGACGCCATCGCCGCGAGGCGCGCGTGCGGGAGCCCCGCGAAGTGCAGCAGCGTGAGCTGAAGGGTCACGTGCGGAACGACCACCTGCACCCGTCGCGCGAGCCACTCGGTGGCCACGCGGCTCGTGTGTTCGAGGCGGTACGAGGGGAAGCGGCGCATCGCAGCGGCGTCGTGTGTCGCGAGCGACGTGCCAGCGACGCGCGTCACCTCGGGCGCGGTCGGAGCGGTCGGAGAGGCCATCGTTTCGGCGCGGGACCGTATCACCGCGCGTGCGGGGCTTCGCGGCGCGCTGACGGCTTTCCGTCGGGCGCGCACTGTCGGAGGTCCGGCACCTGTCGGAGATCCGACACCCGCGGAGAGGGCTGTTTTTCAGGGCCTTCGACGCACCCCGTCACGTGGCACATCGCGTGAACCGACGCCGCTCGCAATGAGCACCACCACCTTCGACGCGGCCGACGCCCCTGCCACGCAGCCCTCCGCGGGCCGCACCACGCAGGCGCCCGCCGCCTCGGTTCAATCGGGCAAGAAGCCCCGTCGCGCGCCCCTCGTGTTTCTCGGTCTCGCGCTCGCTGCGGGCGCGGGCATCACGGGCTGGCAGCGCCTCCACGCGGGCCTCGAACGCACCGACGACGCGCAGATCGAGGGCCACCTCGTGAACGTCGCCGCAAGGGTCTCGGGACAGGTCGCGCGGGTGATCGTTCGCGACAACCAGACGGTGCGCGAGGGCGACGTGCTCGTCGAACTCGACCGCCGTGACCTCGACGCGCGCCTCGCCGTCGCCGAGGCCGATGTCGAGGCCGCGCGGGCGGGTGTCGCCAACGCCGAGGCCGCGGTCGCCGTCGCCGAACGCTCCGTGGGCGCCACGATCACGCAGGCCCGCGGAGGCATCCGTCAGAGCGCGAGCGCGGTGCGGTCGTCGCGCGCGTCCATCGATCAGGCGCGGGCCGACGTCGATGCGGCCACGGCGCGGCGCACGCTCGCCGAGACCGAGATGGAGCGCATCCGCACGCTCCACGCGCAGGGGGCCGTGTCGCGCGCGGCCCTCGACGCGCAGCAGGCCCAGTACGACCAGGCCGCCGCGCAGTGGACCCTCGCGCGCGCCCGCCTCGACGCCGCGCAGTCCAGTGTGGAGGGCTCGCAGGGCGCACTCGAAGCCGCCCGCGGTCGCCTCGTGGCCGCCGAAGCGGGACCGCAGCAGGTGGAGCAGGCCCGCGCCGCCCTCGCGCTCGCCCGCGCCCGTCTCGCGCAGGCCGAGGCCGCGCGCACGCTCGCGCAGCTCAACGTGTCGTACGCGACAATCCGCGCGCCCCGTGGCGGCGTGGTCTCGCGGCGCACGGTGGAGCCCGGTCAGATGGTCGATCCGTCGCGCGCGCTGATGGCCATCGTGCCCCTCGACGACGTGTGGGTGGTGGCCAATTTCAAAGAAGATCAGGTGGGCACGATGCGCGAGGGGCAGCGCGCGGAGTTCACCGTCGATGCCTTTCCCGGTCGACGCTTTCACGCGCACGTCGAGAGCCTCGCGGGCGCGACGGGATCGCGCTTCTCGCTGCTGCCGCCCGACAACGCGAGCGGCAACTTCGTGAAGGTGATCCAGCGCGTGCCCGTGCTGCTGCGCATCGATGACGCGGGATCGGTCCCGCTGCGTCCGGGCCTGAGCGCCGACGTGACCGTCACCGTGGGGCGCTGAGATGGCCGCGCAGGCGCCCGCAGGCGCGAGCGACGGACGCATCGTCGGCTCGCAGCTCTGGATCACCCTCGCCGCGATGACCGGCGCGCTCATCGCGCTCCTCGACATCTCGATCGTGAACGTGGCGCTCAGTGACATCCGCGCGAGCTTCGGCACGCCCCTCGACCAGATCGCGTGGGTCTCCACGGGCTACATGATGGCCAACGTGGTGGTGATCCCGATGACGGGGTGGCTCCAGGCGCGCTTCGGCTTCCAGCGCTACTTCGCCGCGTCGGTGCTGCTCTTCGTCGTCGCCTCGGCGCTCTGTGGCCTCTCGTGGAACCTCCCGTCCCTCGTGGCCTTTCGCATCCTCCAGGGCATGGGCGGCGGCGCGATCATCCCCACGGCGCAGGCCATTCTGTTCTCGGCCTTTCCCCCGTCGCAGCGCGCGATGGCGGGCGCGCTCTTCGGCCTCGGCGCCGTGCTCGGCCCGCTCCTCGGACCCACTGTCGGCGGCTACCTCATCCAGATCGGGAGCTGGCACTGGATCTTTCTCATCAACGTTCCGCTCGGGCTGATCTCCGCGGCGCTGACGTGGCGTCACGTCCGTCAGCCGAACTTCGTCCCCTCCACGGCCCCGGTGGATCGTGTGGGCGTCGGGCTCCTCGTGGTGGGCATGGCGACGCTCCAGTACGTGCTCGAAGAGGGCAACCGCGACGGCTGGTTCGACAGCACGCTCATCACCGTGCTCGCGGCGGTCTCGGCGGTCTCGCTCGCGACCTTCGTGGTGCACGAGCTCGAAGAGCCGCACCCCATCGTCGACCTGCGCGTGTTCGCGAACCGCGCCTACACCGCCGCGACGGGGCTCAACTTTCTCGTGGGCACCGTGCTCTTCGGCGCGAGCTTCATGTTCTCGCTCTACGCGGGCGCGGTGATGCACTACACGGCCCTCGACATCGGGCTGCTCTTTCTGCGCTGCAACTGGATCCAGATCCTCCTCATGCCCATGCTCGGGCGTGTGGGAAACAAGGTCGACGGCCGCGCGCTCGTGGCCTTCGGCATCGTGATGATGGTCGTGTCGCTGCGCTACAACGCGGGCCTCGACGCCACCGCCGACACCGCCGCGATGGAGCGCCCGCTCTGGGCCCGCGCCATCGCCCTCTCGTTCATGATGATGCCCCTGAGCGTGATGGCGCTCTCGACGCTGCCGCCCTCGAAGATCGGCACCGGCGCGGGCCTCTTCGCGCTCACCCGCGAGCTCGGCGGCTCCATCGGCACGGCGTGGATGAGCTCCATGCTCGACCGCCGCTCGCACCTGCACGCCGACTCGCTGGCCTCGAACGTGACGCTCTACAACCCCGTCGCGCAGGAGCAGTTCGCGATGTTCGAACGCGGCGTGTTCGCCTCGCTGCCCGACCCCCGCGGCGCCGCCCTCACCGCGATGGTGGGACGCGTGAAGGGCCAGAGCCTCATCCGCGCCTTCAACGACAACTACGCCACGCTCATCGCGGTGTTCGCCCTGTCGCTGGTGCTCGTGGCCTTTCTCCAGCGCGCGCGCAGCGACGTCGACGCGTCGCAGGCGCACTGAGCCCCGCGCGCGTTCTCCCCCTCCGTCTCTCTCGAAAGCGAAGTCACCCCCCATGCCGCGCAACCGCCGCGCCCGCCGGGCGCTCACGCTCGCACTCACCCTCACGCTCGCGCCCACCTTTGCGCGGGCGCAACGATCGGTCACCGCCGCCGACGTGGCCTCCGAGGCCGCGCGCACCAGCGCCGACGTGCGCGCCCGTGACCGCGATCTCTCGGCCGCGGCCGCGGGCGTCGACCAGGCCCTCGCCGCGTACTTTCCGCGGCTCACCGTGGGCGCGTCGTACAACCGCCTCTCCGACCTCGGGCCCTTCGTGCTGGGCTCCATCGTGGTCGCGCCGGGACAGCCCGTGGGGCCCGTGAGCCGCGACGCGACCTTCGTGAACGTGCCCCTCACGATCCCCGCGCTCTCGAACAGCACGCAGCTCTCGGCCACGCTCGCCGTGCCCCTCAGCGACTACCTGCTCCGACTGCCGCAGCAGCACCGCGCCGCCGAGCGCACCCGCGACGCCGCGGCCGAGACCATCGAGTCGGCCCGTCGCCGCGCGGCCCTCGACGGAACGCTCGCGTACTACCAGTGGGTGCGCGCGATCCGTCAGCACGACATCGCCACGCGCACGCTCACGCAGGCGCAGGAGCACCTCGCCGACGCGCAGCACATGATGGAGGCGGGCGCCCTCGCGCGCGTCGACGTGCTGCGGGCCGAGACCGCGGTGGCCAACGCCGAGCTCCTCGTGACGCGGGCCGCGTCGATGCGCGACGCCTCGCTGGAGCGCGTGCGCGCGGTGATGCACCTCGACGAGTCCGCGGCCCTCACGCCGGGCGGAGATGTGGAAGGCGACGTGGGCGATCCCGCGCTTCCGCCCACGGTGACGGCGATGGTCGACGAGGCGATGGCGTCGCGTCCCGAGCTTCGGGCGCTGCGCGCGCAGCGGGGCGCGCTCGACGCGCAGGCGAGCGCCGCGCGGGCCGCGTGGTTGCCCACGGTGACGGCGGTGGGACAGATCCTGTCGGCCAATCCGAACCCGCGGGTGTTTCCCGCGCACGATCAGTTCGACACGACGTGGAGCGTGGGCGCGTCGCTCACCTGGTCGCCCAACGACCTCGCCCTCGGCGGCGCCTCGTCGCGCGGTCTCTCGGCGCGCGCCGAGTCGGTGGAGGCGCAGGTGGGCGCGCTCCGGGATGCGCTCCGTGGCGACCTCGCGGCGGCCTCGACGCAGCTCCGCGAGACGACGGCGGCGCTGCGCTCGACGGGACGCGCCGTCGAGAGCGCCGAGGAGGGGTGGCGCGTGCGAAACGCCCTGTTTCGTAGCGGCCGCGCGACGACCGCGGAGCTCACCGACGCCGAGGCCGAGCTCCTGCGCGCGCGGCTCGAACACGAGAACGTGAAGGTCGATCGGCGCGTGGCCGTGGCGCGCGTCCTGTGGCTGCTCGGTCGCGCGAGATAGGAGAGACGAGAGGTGCGCCCATCGTTGCGTGGGCGCAAAGGTCACATCACGTAGCCCGACTCGCCGTGCTGGGTCTCGTCGAGTCCCTCGCGCTCGTCGTCTTCGCTCACGCGGAGCCCGATGAGCCGGTCGACGAGCTTGAGCAGCCCCCAGGTGAGGGCCGCGCTGTAGGCCCCGACGATCACCACGGCGCCGACCTGCTTCACGAAGAGCATGGGGTTGCCCGCGAGGAGCCCGTCGCCGCCGTCGGCGTTCACCGCGCGCGTCGCGAGCACGCCCGTGAGCAGCGCGCCGAGGATGCCGCCCACACCATGCACGCCGAACGCGTCGAGGGAGTCGTCGTAGTGCCAGCGCTCCTTGAGGAGCACGGCGCCGTAGCACACCGCGCCCGCGAGGAGCCCGATCACGATCGACGAGCCCACGGTCACGTAGCCCGCCGCGGGGGTGATCGCGACGAGGCCCGCCACGAGGCCCGAGACGAAGCCGAGCATGGTGGGGCGTCCGCGGTGCTTCCACTCGACGAGCACCCACGAGAGCGCGCCCGCGGAGGCCGAGACGTGCGTGGTGACGAGCGCGAGGGCCGCGAGCGCGTTGGCCCCGAGCGCGCTGCCCGCGTTGAAGCCGAACCACCCGAACCACAGGAGCCCGCCGCCCGTGACGGTCATCGTGAGGTTGTGCGGCGGGGCCTTCTCACGCGGGAATCCCACGCGTCGACCGACCACCACCGCGCACACGAGCGCGGCGATGCCCGCGGTGAGGTGCACCACGGTGCCGCCCGCGAAATCGAGCGCGCCGAGACGGTAGAGCCATCCGCCTTCGGCCCAGGCCCAGTGCGCGACGGGGTCGTAGACGAGCGTGCTCCAGAGCAGCGCGAAGACCACGTAGGCCGAGAACTTCATGCGCTCGACGAAGGCCCCGGCGATGAGCGCCGGCGTGATGATCGCGAACTTCATCTGAAAGGCCATGAAGGCCAGGTGCGGCACGGTCTTGCGGAGGTCGCTCCCGACGTTGCGGAGCATCACGTAGTCGAAGCCGCCGATGAGCCCGCCGTGCGTGCGACCGAAGGCCAGCGAGTAGCCGATGGTCACCCACTGGAGCGAGATGATCGCCAGCGCGAAGTGCACGAACATGAAGGTCGAGAGCACGTTGCGACGGCGCACCATGCCCCCGTAGAAGAGCGCGAGGCCCGGGGTCATGAAGAGCACGAAGGCCGAGGCGACGAGCATCCACGCGGTGTCGCCGGTGTCGAGGCGCGGGGCGTCGTCGGCGTGCGCCGCCATCGGTGCGAGAAGGGCCACGAGCGCCGCGAGCGCGCCGAGCCGTCGGGAGTGGGAGCGGTCGGTCATCGCGCGGGAGCAGAACCCGACGCGCGCGTACGGCGCGGAAAACTCTTCGTAAACGATTGTGAACGGAGGCCCTACGGCTCGCGCGGCGCGGGCATGTCGTGGCCGCCCTGGTGGAGCGTCGCGGCGGTGGCCCTCCCATCGGGCCCGAGGGTGAAGGTGATCGACGCGTCGACGCCGCGGATCACGAGGCGATCGGGCGCCGTGGCCGCGCAGGGGAGCGCGCGCTGCCCGGTGGCCTGCACGAGGAGGCGTCCCGCGGGGCTCGTGCGGATCGTGAGCGCGAAGGTGGGCGCGATGCGGTAGGTGCCCACGAGGGCGGCGCGCTGCGCGTCGGTGAGAGACACGGCGTCGTCGCCCGTTCGCCGCGGGGTGCGCACGGGCTCGCCGCGCAGCACGTGGAGGAGGTTGAGCACCGTGGCCGTGTGCAGCTCGCTCGACTGGTTCATGAGCACCGCCGCCGCGACGCCGCGCTCGCGGTCGAAGGCCACCGCCGCGCTCGCGCCGCCGGTCTGTCCGTTGTGAAAGAGGCAGTGCTCCTCGGGGAGCGCGATCCACCCGAGGCCCATGCGGTGACCGGGTTCGTCGGTGTCGGCGACGAGGGTCTGCGTGCGCTCCACCGTGGCGGCGAGGGGCCCCGAGGGCTGGAGCTGCACGGCCAGAAAGCGCGCGAGGTCTGCCGCCGTCGACTGCACCGCACCCGCGCCCGCGAGCGCGTCGAAGCGCCAGGGGCGCACGGGCGTTCCGGTGGGGTCGTGGTCCTGCGCGCGGCGGGCTTCGAGGGCGGCGTCGAGCGTGGCCGTGGTCTCGTCGAGGCCCAGCGGCGCGAGCACCTTCACGCGCAGGGCCTCGGGGTAGGGGCGTCCCGATCGTTGCGCCAGCGCAAAGCCGAGGAGCCCCGCGCCATAGTTGCTGTACGCCCATCGGGCGCCCGGCGCGGCGGTGAGCGTGGTGGCCGCGAGCGAGGTCGCGAGGGCGTCGGCGGTGAAGCTCGCGTAGGGGTCTTCGCCGTCGGCGGGGGTGAACGCCGGGGGCATCCGCGGCAGCCCCGCGCGGTGCGTGGCCAGGTGAACGAGCGTGATTTCACCGTTGTCTCCGCGGGGAACGCGCATCGCGGGCGGCAGGAGCGATTGAACGGTCGCGTCGGCCTGCACCTCGCCCGCCTCGATCATCGCGGCGAGGAGCGTGGCGGTGAACACCTTGGTGATCGATCCCACGGCGAAGGGCGTGTGCTCGTCGGGGGCGGCGCCTCCGTCGCGCGCGTGGCCCCGGTGGTAGAAGCGCACTTCATTGCGCCGGAGCAACGCCACGGAGAGCCCGGGCACCTGCTCGTCGACGAGGGCGGGGCGCAGGGCGGCGTCGAGCTGGGCCTCGTCGATCCACGGGGACGACGCGGCGGTCGGCGCGGTCACAGGGGCGGTGCCTGACGGTCGGGCGCTGCACGCGGCGGTGAGCGCGAGGAGGGAGAGCGCGAGGAGGGGAAGCGCGAGCGGGGAGGGCAGGGATCTCATCGCGGCGCACGGTGCAAAAGCCCCCGCGCGAACGCAACGAGAACGTCAGAAGTAGTAGCGGGCGTGGAAGGCGCCGCCGATGTCGAACCACGGGCCGAAGCCCTGGTTGTCGAGGAGCCCGAGGCGCGGCACCGCCTCGATCGTCAGGTCGATGGGCACCGAGCGGAAGTGCCACGCGAGGCCCACGCCGAGCTCGGCGCCGAGAAAGAACACGCCGTCGCCGCACGCGCCCGTGCCGCGGCAGTAGCGCCCGTTGGCGAAGCCGAGGAACGCGCCCGGCGCGAGGTACCAGTGCAGCGCGCCCGCGGAGCCCTGGGCGAGCACCGGGGGCATGTAGAACACCAGGTCGGCGCGGGTGAAGAGCCCGCGGCCCTCGTTGCGCCAGCCCCACGACACGTCGATCTGCAGCGACTCGCGCGGCGCGAGGAAGAAGTTCAGCCCGAGGCCGACGTTGGGATATCCAAGCGCGAGGCCGACGCCCACGCGGCGCGACGTGCCGATCTGCGTCTGGGCCGAAGCCGTCGAGGGGATCAGCGCGAGCGCCGAGGCGCCCAGCAGCGAGAGGGTGAGTGCGAGGTGGCGGGTGCTCATGCCCGACGTGTCGCCGACGAGCGCGCCCGCGGTCAACGTTCGAATCAGTTCAGAATGGCTTATTTTCAGCCGTGTCGTGCGGTCACGGTGCGCCGCGCCTCACCCGTGGCAGCGCGGTACGAACCCGCAGCGCAGACCCTCGCACACGAAGCGCGGACGCGCCTCCCAACGGCTTGTGGCGCGGGCGGCGGTGAGGAGCCGCGAGGCGTCGAGGGCGCGGGCGATCACCACGTCGGTGTGCACGGGCCACGCGAAGTCGAGGGTGGCCTCTCCGTCGTCGGCGAGGGCGAGCACGGCGGCGTGCACGGTGACGCCCGCGCGGGCCTCGGAGAAGCGCCGCGTGAGGGCCACGCGCGCGAGGAGCAGGTCGAGCTCGGGGTCTGCGCCGGGCAGCGCCGCGCCGTCACGATCGGGCTGCGTGGCGAGGCGGATCACGGCCACGCCGTCGCGTCCGACCGCGTCGCCGTCGACCACGAGGTCGGCCACGCCGGAGACGGTCACCGAGCTGTGCGTGTCGTCGAGGCGCGTGGCCCAGGGGAGCGCGCGTCCGAGCACCTTCGAGGGATCGTTCGCGAGGGCGCGGGCGAGGGGGAGCGCCGCGAAGCGTTTGACCAGCGCGAGGGCCACGTCGGCGGCGGCGCCGAGGGGGCGCTCTCCGTGGGCCGCGCACCAGGCGTGAAAGCTCCGCGCGGGGTCGTCGACGAGCTCGGCGGGCGGACGCTCGGCGAGGGTGCGTCGCGCGAGGTCGGCGCCCGTGGCCTGCGCCCATCCCGCGCCCGTGTGCTCGCGGAGCCCGAGCTCGTGGAGGGCCTGAAAACGCCGCGGGCACCACGCGAAATCCTGAAGGGCGTCCGAGGCCAGCGCGAGGTGTCGTCGCACGGGCGGCGCCTCGGGTTCGGGCTGCACGACCACGGGCCGCGCCACGTCGTCGTCGCTCACCTCGGCGCGCGCGCGCACGGGCACGGTGGCGCCGCTCTCGCCCGCGCGGATCACCCGCACACGAAACGGCGCCTCGCGCAGCATCGCGCTTCGCAGCACGGGCCACGCGCCTTCGCCCTCGCCATCGGGACCGGTCACCACGAGCAGATCGCGGGCCCGCGTGAGGGCCACGTAGAGGAGCCGCCGCGCGTCGTCTTCTTCCGCCGCGTGGGCGCGCGTTCGCAGCGCGCGAAAGCTCTCGGGCACATCGACACCGCCGGGCAGGGCCACGAGCCGTCCCGCCTCGTCGAGCAGCACGCGGTCGACGCGCTGCGGAGGCTTGCGCGAGGTCTGCGCGACGAACACCACGGGCCATTCGAGCCCCTTGGCCGCGTGCATCGACATCACGTTCACGCTGCCCGTCACGGCGTCTTCGAGGTCGGCCTCGCTCTCGCGCTGCGCGGCCTCGCGCATGCGGTCGACGTAGTGCACGAAGCCCGCGAGGTCGGCCTCGTCACCGCCGCGCTCCTCGGCGGCCGCGGCGATGCTCACGAGCTTGTCGACGTTGGCCACGCGCTGCGCGCCGAAGGGCATGCGCGCGAGCACCGCGGCGTACCCGCGCTCGGCGAGCACCTGACGGAGCACGCCGTGGGGGCCGAGGGTCGGTCCGAAGCGCACGAGGCGGCGCAGCGAGGGGCGCGCTTCGTCGAGGCGCGCGCGATCGTCGGCGTCGAGCGAGGCGCGGAGCGAGGGCGGCGGGTCGAGGATGTCGTCGAGCCCCGAGGCCTCGGCGAAGAGGTTGCCGAGCCCCGCGTCGGTGAGGCCCACGAGCGGTCCGCGGAGGAGCGCCGCGAGGCTCAGTCGGTCCGAGGGGCGCGCCACGAAGCGCAGCAGCACCACGAGGTCGTCGACCTCACGGCGGTCCCAGAAACCAGGGCCTCCGCGCAGTGTGTAGGGAATGCCTCGCACCTGGAGCGCGCGCTTGATCGGTTCGAGGTGCGACCACGAGGGCACGAGCACGGCGATCTCGTCCATGCGCGGGCAGCGCCAGCCGGGGGTGTTTCCCTGGCTCGTGGCGAGCTCGGTGATGCGCCGCGCGATGGCCTCGGCCTCGGCGCGACGCTGCTCGTCGGCGCGTCCCTCGGGCACGAGCAGCACCTCGACGCGCGCGGATCCGTCGCCCGTCGACGTGGCCACGAGGGTGTCGCGCTCGCGGTCGTACATCCCCGTCGCGTGCACGCCGCCGCCCGTGAGCAGCGACTCGGTCACGGGGTTGATCGCATCGAGCACCGCGTCGAGCGTGCGGAAGCTGTCGGTGAGCTCCAGGCGCTCTCCGCCCGCGTCGGCGAGCTCCTGCTCCGTCGAGAGGAACACCGCCACCTCGGCGCCGCGGAACGCATAGATCGACTGCTTCGCGTCGCCCACCACGAGGAGCCCCGTGTGTTCGAGCTCCGCGGCCGTGAGCGACTGCCCCGGCGCGAGGAGCCGCTCGACGTCGCGGCGCTCTCGCAGGAGGTACAGCAGGTCGCGCTGCACGCGGTTGGTGTCCTGGTACTCGTCGACGAGCACGGCGTCGTAGCGCTGCTTGTACTCGCGCCGCAGCGAGGTGTGATCGCGGAGCCCGTCGCGGAGCCGCCGCATGAGGTCGCTGTAGTCGACGCCCGAGCGCTGCTGCTTCGCGCGCTCGTAGCGCCGCTGCGTGTCGGACACGATGCTCCGCGCGACCTCGGCGAGGCGCACCGACACCACGGAGAGGGCGTCTTGCAGCAGGGCCTGCACCGCGGCGCGGGCCTCGTCGGCGAGGGGTTCGAGCCTGCGCGTGCGGTTGCGCGGCGGGAGCGTTCCGCGCACCTGCGTGCGGAGCAGTCGCACCCGTTCGAGGGCGCGCTCGGGAGACGTCATGGGCGCGAGGTCTTCGACGCGGTGGGCGAGGTCGTAGACGCGCTGGGCGGTGCCGTCGTCGCGCAGCGAGGGCACGTCGGCGCACGCGGCGGCGAAGCGCGCGAGGGTGTCGGCGGCGATGTACGAGCGCACGTCGGCGTGCTCCACCGCGGGGGCCACGGAGACCGCGTCGGCGCGCACGCCGTCTTCGTCGAGGGCGCGCACGAGACCCGCGAGGAGCGTCACGAGCCCGCGGTCGCCGCGCTCGCCGATGCCACCGCCCGCGGCCATGAGCTCCACCACCGCGTTCACGTCGCGCTGCGCCGCTTCGCTGAGCGCCGCGAGGGCCGACGCGCGGAGCATGCGCTCGGCGTCTTCCTCTTCGATCACCGAGAACGCAGGGTCGAGGCCCAGCGACACCGCCGCGCGACGCAAGAGCCCCGCCGCGAAGCCGTGAAAGGTTCCGATCTGCGCGCTGCCGAGGCTCCACGCGATGCGCTGCCACACCTCGGGCGGCGGGAGCGGTCGGCCGTGCATCGCGGCGCTGTCGGCGAGGGCGAGCACGCGCGACACGACGGCCTGGCTCACGCCGCGGGTCACGCCCCAGCGCTGCGCGGCGTCGAGGCGCTTGAGGTCGTCGACGGCTTCGAGCTCGCGGGGCAGTCGCTCCGCCGCGAGGAGCGTCACGGCCTCGGCGATGCGCTCGCGCATCTCGCGGGCGGCCTTCTCGGTGAAGGTGAGGGCCACGATGCGCTCGGGACCGAGGCCTCCGCGGGGCCACACGGCGGGCGACGCGAGGCCCGCGGCGAGGTGGAGGTACACCGTCGAGAGCGCCTCGGTCTTGCCCGTGCCTGCGCCCGCGCGCACCACGGCGTTGCGTTCAAACGCGAAGAGACGGGCGCGTCCGGGGGAGCCTCGCATGCCGATGCGCGCGGTCATGCCACCGTGGCGCGCGGCCGTCGATGGGGTCTCGTCGGGGGCTGCGCTCACGGCGCTTCGCCCGGCTCGTCGGGGGCGCCGTCGTGGGCCTCGACGCGGCACAGCGAGGCGTACTGACAGAAGTGACAATCGCGCGGACGCGGTTCGAAGTGCCCCGCGCGCAGCGGGAGCACCACCCGTCGCACGGCGTCTCCGAGCGGGCCTTCACCCTCGGCGCCGCGCTGCACGAGCTCGTCGACGTTGACCGCATCGCCCTTGCGGCGGGGCCTGGAGAGCGACTCGCGGAGGCCGTGCTCCGTGAGGTCGCGGAAGCCCACGTACACCCCGTCGACGGCCGCGGGATCGCCGTCGAGCACGCCCGCGCGCCGCGCCCGTTCGAGCGCCGCCGCGTACACCACCATCTGGAACTGCGTGTCGAGCGCGCCCTCTTGAAGCCGCTTGCGAAAGCCGTCGCCGCGGCCCGACTTGAACTCCACGACGCGCAGCGCGCGGCCCGAGCGCTCGACGCCGTCGATGCGTCCCTGGATCACCACGGGCTCTCCGTTCGGCACGGGCACCTCGACGGCGGGCCACTTCTTGCGCGGCCCGAAGGCCACCTCGCTCTCGATCATCTGCCACCCGTCGGGGTCTGCGAGGCGCCGTTCGAGCCACAGCTCCACCTGCCGACGGATCGCGCGCAGGTCGGCGTCGAGGAGCGATGCGTTGAGTCGCGCCTCGTGCACGGCGAACTCGGCGCCCGCGTCGTCGAGGGCCGCGCGCACGGCCATCCAGCGCTCGTGGGCGTCGAGCGAGGCGCTCTCGGCGAGGGCCTCCTGGCCCGCTTCGAGGAGCTTGTGGAGCAGGTGTCCGCGGCTCTTGTCGTCGAGGGTCTCGGCCTCGTCGATGCGCTCCTCGATGCGGAGCACCTCCATCGCGAAGGCCTTGTATCCGCAGCGCGCGGCGCGTTCGAGGGTGGTGACCGCGAGGGGCCTGCGACCGCCCGCCCACTCGCCGAGCCGCAGCCGCGCGACGAGGGCCGGGTCGTGGTCGATGCGCCCGGTGTACCGATCGCCCGCGAGGTCGCCGCGCGCGAAGAACTCCTGACGTCCGCGCTCCACCGAGGCGCGCACCGAGACCGAGCGCAGGGCCTCGCGCGTGCCCGCGTCGAGGTCGGCGCGCGCGAGCTCGTCGTCGCCGCACTGGGCGAGGCTCCGCAGCGTGCGCTCGGGTCCGCGCGGAGGCACCCTGCGCGAGCGGGCGAGGGGATCGCGACGCACGCGCTCGACGGTCACCCCCGCGGTGCGCTGGAGGTCGCCGAAGAACGGTGACGCGGCGAGCACACGCCCCGCCGCGTCGTGGCGCGCGAGGCTCACGGCCACGGCCTCGCGGGCGGCGCCGAGCACCCCGAGGAGCAGCAGCGTCTCGGCCTCGCGAGCCCCCGATCGCTCGATGGGATGGCCCAGCGCGCGCCCCACGGCCATGCGCTCTCCGTCGCCCCAGAGCGCCTCGTCGTCGCGCCGCGCAGGAAAGCCTCCGTCGTGGAGCCCCGGCACGATCACCGCCGCGAGGTCGCGCCCCACGGCGTCGCGCGCGTCGATCACGCGCACACCTCCGCCGCCGCCCGTGTGCCGCGCCACGCCGAGCGTTCGCACGCGCGCCAGGTCGAGGAGCATCTCGCCGAACTCGCCCGCGCTCACCTTCGCGGTGTGCCCGAGCGCGTCGACGATGGAGGGCAGCTCGCGCAGAAGATCCGCGGCGGCGGCGAGGCCCTTCTCGTCGCGCGCGAGGGCCCGGAGAATGGCGTGGGCGCCCGCGTCCCAGCCGGCGGTGGCCACCACGGTGCGCGACTCTTCGAGGAAGCGTCCGTCGCCGCCCGCGCGCACCACCCAGCGCGCGAGGCGCTCGACGTGGTCGCGCACGGTGCCGTCTTGCGAGAGCGTCCAGAGCTGCTTCGCGAGGTCGTCGATCGCGGTGAGCACGGCCTCGCTCACGCCGCGCTTGCGGGCGCGGGCGCAGAGCTCGGGGAGGCGCGTGTCGAAGAGGCTCTCCACATCCATCGCGCGGAGGGCGTCGGCGACGCGCCACGGGGCCGGCTCATTGCCGCGCGGGGCGTTGCCCTGGAGCACCGAGAGCGCGCGCAGCACCTCTTCGCGCTCGGCGCCGCGGGCCACGACGCGGGGCAATCCCAGCAGCGCGCGGGCCACGGGCGACGTGAGCAGCGCCGCATCGCGGGCGTCGCACCACGGGATGCGCGCGTCGTCGAGGGCGCGCCCGAGGGTCTCGACGCGCTCGCTGTCGGGCCTGCGGAGCACCACGGCGATCTCGTGGGCGCCGAGTCCGTCGGCCATCCACCGCTCGACGCGCGCGGCCACCCAGCGGGCCTCTTCGTCGGGCCCCTGCGCCTCGCCGAACGACACGTGGCGCGCGAGGAGCGCGGCGTCGTCACCGTCGATCCGTCCGCCGATGGCGAGGGCCGTGACCCAGCGCGCGAGGGGCGCCGCCGCGGCCGTCGCGTTCGGATCACGAAGCCCATATTGAAGTTCGAACGACCCGCCCTCTTCCGCTTCGAAGGCCCGCAGCGCGCGGTCGACGGTGAGCGGGAGCTTCATGCGCCGCGGCTCGCACACCACCTGCGCGTCGAGCGATCCCCCGTGGCGACCGAGCCACCGCGCGAGCGCCGTGAGCATGCGCACCCGCGACGGAGGAAGCTCCCCGAGGTGCCACACGCGCAACCGCGCGGCGAGGGCGGCGTGCGACGGCGTGAGCGCGCGGGGCGCGTCGTCGAGGGCCTGCGCGAGTCGGTCTTCGACGGAGGCGCCCGCGAGCACCTTCGCGCCGTCGAGGCGGCGGTTCTGCTCGTCGAGCACGGCCGCGAGGGTCTTGAGTCGATGGCGCGTGGTGTCGTCGTGGTCGTCGGTGGCGGCGAGGGCCGCGGTCATCACGTCGCGCGACACGCCGTGCCAGCGAAGGATCGCGAGGGTGCGCGAGAACGCGTCGACGGTGCCCGCGCGCTCGGCGAAGGCCGCGTCGTAGGTGGGGAGCACGGCGCGCACGGCGGCGGCGAGGGCGAGGCGTTCGACTTCGGGCGGAGCCACCGCGAGGCCCGGGAGCAGCGCCGCGAGGAGCCGCGCCACGAGGTCGGACCAGGTGATGGTGGCGGGGGCGAGGGCCGCGGTGCGCGAGGGCGCGTCGGCGTCGAGGAGCGCGCGGGTGAGGCGCTCGCCGATGTGCGCCTGCGTTGCCACCACGTCGACCACCGGACCCATCGTGCGAAGCCTCTCCGCGCCGTTGCGCTGCCGGACGCTGCCACGCGCCGCGGAGCTCCGACGACGGATCGTTGCGCATCGCAGCGGGGAAGCGCAATTTTACGCGGTCATAGTCTGTCACGGCCCGGTGTTACGGTAACCGTCTCGCGGGTTGTTTCGGGCGCGGTGATGCGCGCTGCCACGATGGGCCCATGGAGTCTTCACGCCACAGCGCGGGCTGGGTCGAGGTGATCTGCGGGCCGATGTTCTCGGGCAAGACCGAGGAGCTGATCCGTCGGCTGCGCCGCGCGGTGATCGGTCGGCAGCGGGTGCAGGTGTTCAAGCCCGCGATCGATCGGCGCTACCACGAGACGCGCATCACCAGTCACAGCGCGCAGTCGCTCGACGCGCGCGCGGTGCCCGACGTGGCGGCGCTCGAAGCGGCCCTCGACCCCGACACGCAGGTGGTGGGCATCGACGAGGCGCAGTTCTTCGGCCCGGCGCTCGTGCCCGTGGTGCAGGGCCTCGCCGACCGCGGCGTGCGCGTGGTGATCGCAGGCCTCGACCAGGACTACCGCGGCCAGCCCTTCGAGCCCGTTCCGCAACTGCTGGCCATCGCGGAACAGATCACGAAGTGCCTCGCGATCTGCTCGTCGTGCGGCGCCCTCGCGAGCCGGTCGTACCGCGTGGCGGGCGGCAGCGAGCGCGTGCAGGTGGGCGCCGCGGACTCGTACGAGGCCCGCTGCCGGAGCTGCTACCTCAAGGCCATCGCGGGTGACGAGTCTCCCGCCGACACGGCCACGCACGTCGCCTGACGCACAACCCCCGCTACGAGGCCGAGCGGTCGATCTGCGCGACGAGGCTGCGCACCTCGTGAACGAGCGCGCGCGCGTCGAAGGGCTTCTCGATCGCCCGTTGCGCGTGCGCCGCGAGCATGGCGCGGGCGCGGTCCGACGCGGCGCCGTGCGTGAGGAACACCACGCGATGTTCGAGCCCCGGTGACTCGTCGCGGAGCACGTCGAGCAGGTCGACGCGCGACGCCATCGCCGCCCCGATGTCGCAGAGCACCAGCGACCACCCGCGACGCGCGCGAAGGAACTCCAATCCCTCGGCCACGGAGCGCGCGCCCGTCACCAGAAACTCTCCCTGCAGGGCCCGCGCGATGAGCCGTCGCATGAGGGGCTCCTCGTCGATGACCAGCACCTCGCGCCGGGCCCGCACCACCACGGGCTCGTCGACGGTCGACATGCGCAGCGGCGCATCGCTCGCGGCGGGCGGGAGGCGCACGATGAAGGTCGTGCCCTCGCCCTCGGCGCTCTCGACGGAGAGCGTTCCGCCGAGGGAGCTCACGATGCGGTGGCACAGCGTGAGGCCCAGGCCGGTGCCGCCCGCATCGAGCCGCGTGCTGAAGAACGGCTCGAAGATCTGCGGCAGGTGCGCGGCTGCGATGCCCCGTCCCCGATCGCTCACGGAGAGGCACGCGCGCCCGTCGCCGTCCGTCCATGTGCGCACGGTGATGGGGTTGTCGGCGGGCCGCGGTCGGATCGACGCCTGCGCCGCGTTCAGCACCAGATTGACCACCACCTGCGAGAGCCGCGACTCGCTCGCGATCACGGGCGGAGCCTCCCCCTCGTCGCGCACGATCACCGCGCGCAGTTCGACCTCGCTCCGCACGAAGCGAAGCGCCGAGGTCACCACGCGGTTCAGGTCGATGCGCGCCGCGGCGCCGCTCTCGGGCCGCGAGAACGTGCGCAGCTCGGCCACGATCGCCGCCACGCGGTTCACGCCGATGAGCGCCTCGGAGAGGGCCGCGTCGAGGTCGTCGGCCAGGTTCGACACGAGGTCGTCGCGGTGCTCGCGCAGGGCGTCGCGGCTCATCGACACGTTGGCCAGCACGTACGAGAGGGGATTGCTGAGGTCGTGGGCCACACCCGCGGCGAGGGTGCCGAGGGCCGCGAGGCGGGCGTTGTGCTCCACCTCGCGCTGCATGCGTCGGCGGTCGGTCACGTCGTGGCAGACGAACACCGCGCCCACGAGCTCGCCGCGGTCATCGATGAGGGGAGACACGGAGTCGGAGATGGCCCGCTCGGCCCCATCGGCGCGGGTGAGGAGCGCGTCGACGTGGCGCACCGCGCGGTCTCGCAGGCAGTCGGTGACCGGCGTGACGGGAACGTTCGAACGCTCGTCGCGCAGGGGCACGGCGGCTTCGAAGGGCGTCTCGCGCAGCGTGTCGACACCGCGCGCGAGGAGCGCCTCGGCCGCGGGGTTCGCGTAGTTCACCCGGCCCTGCGCGTCGGTCGAGACCACGGCGTCGCCGAGGGCCGCGAGCGTGGTCGACACCCAGCGCTCGCGGGCGCGCAGCGTCTCGTCGACGGCGTGCTTGTGGAAGGCGATCTCGACCGCGCTCCGCAGCTCTTCGAGCTTCACGGGCTTGAGCAGGTAGCCGTAGGGCTCGGTGTGCTTCGCGCGCTCGACGGTGTGCTTGTCGGCGTAGGCCGTGAGGTAGATCACCGGCACGCGGTAGCGGCGCGCGAGCTCCTGCGCGGTGGCGATGCCGTCGCGCTCGCCGCGGATGCGAATGTCGACGAGCACCAGGTCGGGGCGCTGCGTGTCGGCGAGGCGCAGGGCGTCGTCGCACGACGCGGCGGTGTAGGGCACGCGGTAGCCGAGGGTGGTGAGCGAGCGCTGAAGCTCCTTCGCGACGATGCGTTCGTCTTCGACGATGAGGATGTTCTTGTCGCGGCTCGACGGGGCGGCGCTCAACATTCGGGGGGGCTCCGGAAGGTGATGTGAAACGACGTGCCGCCCTCGCGTTCGACGCGCACGTCGGCGTCGAGCTGCTCGGCGAAGGTGAACACCAGGTCGAGGCCCAGCGTGCTCGACGCGCGCGGATCGAAGTCCGCCGGGAGCCCCACGCCGTCGTCGGCCACGGTGACCTGCACGGTGTCTCCCGCGGTGGCGAGGGCGACGCGCACGAGGCCTCCCTCGCGGCCCACGAAGGCGTGGCGGAGCGCGTTGGTGATGAGCTCGGTGACCATGAGCCCGCAGGGCACGGCGAGGTCGATCGCGAGGCGCACCGGCGCGAGGTCGAGGTCGAGCTGCACGCCCTCGAAGGCGATGCCGTGCGCAGAGCCCAGCGAGGTCGAGAGGCTGCGGAGGTAGTCGTCGAAGGGAACGTGCGTGAGGTCCGACGCGCGGTAGAGCTGCTCGTGCACGAGGGCGATGGACTGCACGCGCCCGCGGCTCTGTTCGAACATCGCGCGCACCGTCGCGTCGTCGAGGTGCAGCGCCTGGAGGTTCAGCAGGCTCGAGATCACCTGGAGGTTGTTCTTCACGCGGTGGTGCACCTCCTTGAGGAGCACCTCCTTCTCGCGGAGCGACGCGCGGAGCTGCGCCTCGACCCGTCGTCGCTCGGTGATGTCGTCGACGGAGCTCAGCACGAAGCGCCCCTCGGGCGTTTCGAAGGGGTTGAGCCCGATGGCGACGATGAGCTCGCCGCCGTCTTTGCGGCGCCCGTGGAGGTCGCGCTCCACCGTGCGCGGACGCGCCTCGCCGTCGTGCAGAACGCTGCGCGCGAGCGTCGGGTGGGCCTCGCGAAAGCGCTCGGGCACCAGCGTCTCGATGCGTTGTCCCGTGAGCTCGCCAGACTCGTAGCCGAAGAGGGATTCGGCGCGTCGATTCGCGAGCACGATGACCCCGTCGCGGTTCACCACGAGCATGCCGTTCGGCGCGGCCTCGATCGCGAGGCGAAAGTCCGGAGAGGTGTGGATCATGGCGTGGATCGGCGTGGCGGCGACGCTCGGAAGGCCCCTGCATATGCAACGGTCACCGCGCCGCGTCGACGGGAACGGGACCAAAAATGAAGAGGCATTTCTTGCCTTGCGCGACCGCCAATGCGCGCGTGGTACAGAGCCGCGCGTGCAGATTCCAACGTTGCTCGGGGCCGCACTCGCGGCGCGCGCGCCGCTCCTCGATGAGGGCCACACCCACGCCGCGCGCGTGTTCGCGGGCTTCGCCGAGGGTGATCCTTCGGTGGCGCTCGACGTGTACGGCCGCACGCTGGTGATCCACGACCGAAGCGAGTCCGACGACGGCGACCGCGCGCGCGCCGAGGCCCTCGCCGACGCGGTCTTCGCGCAGCTCCCGTGGCTCCGCGCGTGCGTGTTGAAGGCCCGTCGCGGCGCGACCCCCGAGGCCCGCAACGGCCGTGTGATCCGCGGCGAGCGCGCGCACCTCGACCGCCGCGTGCGCGAGGGCGGCGTGTGGTACGCGCTCGACCTCACGATGAACCGCGACGCGGGCTTCTACCTCGACACCCGCGGGCTCCGCGCGTGGGCGATGGCGCACCTCCGCGGCGCGCGCGTGCTCAACACCTTCGCGTACACGGGGAGCCTCGGCGTGGCGGCCCGCGCGGGCGGCGCACGCACCGTGGTGCAGCTCGATCGCAACGCGACCTTTCTCGACCTCGCGCGACGCTCGGAGTCGCTCAACGGATGGCCCACGGCGAAGGGCTCGATCCGCGCGCGCGACGTGTTCGCCGAGTCCGCGCGGCTCCGTCGTGAGGGCGCGCTCTTCGACTGCGTGTTCGTCGATCCGCCCTTCTTCTCGAAGACCGCCGCGGGCACCGTGGACCTCGAAGAGGGCGCGGGCCGCGTGCTCGACAAGCTGCGTCCCCTCGTGGGCGACGGCGGCGCGCTCGTGGCGGTGAACAACGCGCTCTGGTGCTCGGGCGCCGCGTGGAAGGGCGTGCTCGACGCGGCGTGCGGCGGCTACGCGTCCGTGGAGTCGATGATCGCGGTGCCCGACGACACGCGGGGCATGGTCGGCGATGGCGCGCCCGCGTACCCCACGGACCCGTCGCCCTTCGCGCACCCGACGAAGATCGCGGTGCTGCGCGTGCGGCGCAAAGACGGCCGCCGCGCGACGTGACGACTCCACGGTGGAGGCGCCGCGCGGGGCTCTGGTAGCGTCGCGCGCCGTGAACCGAACCTTCGCCGTGGTCGATGATTTCGCGCCCGAGGCCGAGTCGCTGCGCAAGCACTTCGACGAGCGCTTCGCCAACCCCCGCGTGGCCGACGGCGGGCGCTTCGTGTGGGACTGGTGGCACGTGCCCGGCCAGTACACCGCGCTGCGAACGCCCGCGTGGGAGTACTTTCCGAAAGACGTCTACGAGTCGTTTCACAAGCGGCTCGTGGCGTGGGGGCGACGCACGCTCGGGTGCCACGACATCTCGCCGCCGTGGATGAGCTGCTACATCGACGGCTGCGCGCAGCAGATGCACGGCGACCTTCCCCATGGTCCGTGGGCCTTCGTGTTCTCGCTCACGAAGTGGAAGGGGCGCGTGTTTCGCGGCGGCGAGACCATGATGCTCCGCGACGAGGTGCTCGACTTCTGGAGCGACTTCGTCTCCGAGCGATCGGTCGAAGAGCCCGACGTGATCCGCACGATCGAGCCGCGCTTCAACCGACTGACCGTCTTCGATCCGCGCATTCCCCACGGGGTGCGCGAGGTGTCGGGCACGCGTGATCCCCGCGAGGGGAGGCTCGTGATTCACGGGTGGTTCGTGCAGCCGCGTCCGCTCGTCGAGGGGCCGCTCCCCGGCGCGCAGCTCCGCAAGCGCGTCGACGACCTCACGGAGTCGCTCGGCCCGTGGCTCAACGGCGACCTGCCGCTGGCGGGATTGCTCTCCATCGGGTTCCGCGTGCTGCCGACGGGCGAGGTGAGCGAGGTGGCCGTGCTCTCCGACACCACGCGCGTGCCGCGCAGCGAAGAGAAGAACCGCAAGCGCTTCGTCGCCGAGGTGGTCAAGCGCGTGAAGGCGATGACCTTTCCGAAGCAGAAGGACGCCTCGTGGGTCACGCTCCCGATGGTGTTCGAACGCGCGCCCTGAGACTCTCCGTTACCGCTCGAACACGTCGAGAAACACCGCGCGCTCGGGGTTGGTCGCCAGCGGATCGACGCGGGCGATCTCGGCCCCGTGTGCCACGCCCCGGTCGAGGAGCGGCGTGAGCGCGGCGGCCGTGTTGCGGGGCACATACCCGAGCACCACGCCGTCGTCGCGCACGGCGCGGATCGCGTTCGAGTCGTGCGCGTTCGAGGGCTCGCGTTCGAGGCGCACGGCCTGGCCCGGCGCGAGGCTCCGCAGGGGCACGGGCGGAGACACAAAGCGCAGTCCGGCCACGGGGACGTTGCGCGTCCATCGGGGCGCGATGGGGTCGACGGGGGCCTCGGGGGCGAGCACCACGAAGCCCTCGTCGGTGCGCTCGTCGACGGTGTAGCCGAGCTCCCACACGCGGCGCAGGGCCACGAAGGGATCGCGCAGGTCGGTCACGTCGCGCGTGCACGCGTGGAGGTGCCCGAGGTCGCGCGCGAACGCATCGGCCGCCGCGGGCGAGAGGTCGTAGCCCATGGCCTCTTCGTACGCGCGGCTGTCGAAGGTGAACGCGGGCGGAAGGTCGGGCACCGACGTGCGCTCCTCGTCGGGCTCGCGGACGCCGAGCACGTTCGACATGAGCCCGCGGGCCACGTCGACGAAGCGCGAGAGGTTGCGCTGCACGGTGCCGTGCGTGGCGCGCACGAGGTCGCGTCCGGGGCGCGCGGGCGAGGGCTGCACGCGCTCGCGGGGCAGCACCGACCAGCGGATGATGGGCGCGCGCGACGAGCCCGGCGCGAAGGCGCTCCACGCGTTGCGGAGCAGCACCTCGACGGTCTCGACTCCGGTGGGATCGCTCGCGAGGGTCACCGCCGTGGGCGCATCGGGCGGCCACGCGAGGTCGACGTCGCGGGCGCAGTCGAAGCGTCGCGAGACGTCGCCCGCCCAGCGCGCAGGGATGTGTCCCGCCCGCGCCATCTCGGCCCAGAGCCAGGCCGAGGGCGTGTGCGGCGGCGCATCGTCGAGGGCCGCGCGGGCCCAGGGCGCGAGGGCCGCGTGGCGCGACTGATCCGGGCGCAGGAGCCGCGAGGCCAGTCGTCGGAGGGCGCGCACGTCGTCGGTCATCGGGGCGTCGGTGCGCGGGGCCGTGACGGTCGCTGTCGACGCGTCCGCACCGCGGACCCTGTGTGTGCCCGATGGCGCCCCCCGCGCGCAAGCGGCCGCGAGGGCCATCGCACGGGAGCCCTTGAAAAGAAGGGGCTTCGGGTCTAGCGTTCGCTATTGAATCGAGGTCAATAGCGATGGCAGACGGACATACGGGATCGACGCTGCACGAGGTGATCGTGGTGGGCGCGGGCTTCTCGGGGCTCGCGATGGCGTACACGCTGCGGCGGCGCGGGGTGAGCGACTTCGTGGTGCTCGAGAAGGCCGACAGCCTCGGGGGAACGTGGCGCGAGAACACGTATCCCGGCGCTGCGTGTGATGTGCCCTCGCACCTCTACTCGTTCTCGTTCGAGCCGAACCCGCGGTGGTCGCGCGCGTTCTCGCCGCAGCCCGAGATCCGCGCGTACCTCGAACGCACGGCCGACCGTCACGACCTCCGTCGGCACATCCGTTTTGGCGCGAAGGTCACGGCCGCGCGCTTCGACGACGCGACGCACACGTGGACGGTCTCGCTCGCCGACGGGAGCACCCTCCGCGCGCGCTCGCTGGTGCTCGGCAACGGCGCGCTCCACGTGCCCTCGACGCCCGAGATCGAGGGCCTCGGCGACTTCGCGGGACGCACCTTTCACTCCGCCGCGTGGGATCACACCTACGACCTCACGGGGCGCCGCGTGGCGGTGATCGGCACGGGGGCGAGCGCCATCCAGATCGTGCCCGCCATCGCGTCGCGCGTTGCGAAGCTGCACCTCTTTCAACGCTCTGCCGCGTGGGTGATGCCCCGCGACGACCGCGCCATCACCGCGCTCGAACAGCGGATGTTCGAAGCGGTCCCCGCGCTCCAGCGGGCCGTGCGCGCGTCGATCTACTGGCGCCTCGAAGCGCGCGTGCTGGCCTTCGCCGTCGAGCCCCGGTTGCTCCAGGCCGCCGAGCCGCTGGTGCTCCGTCACCTCCGCGCGCAGGTCGCCGACCCCACGCTCCGCGCGAAGCTCACGCCCTCGTACCGCATGGGCTGCAAGCGCATCCTGCTCTCGAACGACTATTTTCCCGCGGTGGCGCGGCCCAACGTGGAGCTCGTCACCGACCCCATCGCGCGCGTCACCCGCGACGGTGTGGTCACCCGCGACGGCGTGGCGCGCCCCGTCGACGCGATCGTGCTGAGCACGGGCTTTCGCGTGGCCGACTACCTCACGCCCATCGCCATCACCGGCGCCCGCGGACGCGACCTCCAGAGCACCTGGCGCACGTCGCCGGGCGCGCATCTGGGCATCACCGTGTCGGGCTTTCCCAACCTGTTTCTGCTCATGGGGCCCAACACGGGGCTCGGGCACAACTCGATGGTCTTCATGATCGAGGCGCAGGCCCGCTACGCCGCGCAGTGCATCACCGGGCTTCGCGAGATGCGCGCGGCCTCGCTCGACGTGCGGCCCGAGGTGCAGGCGGCCTTCAATGAAGGGCTTCAGCGCAGGCTCGCGCGCAGCGTGTGGGCCTCGGGCTGCGCGAGCTGGTACCTCGACGCGCAGGGTCGCAACGCGACGATCTGGCCGGGCTTCACCTGGGAGTATTGGCTGGAGACGCGGCGCGTTCGCTTCGCCGACTATGCGCTGACCCGCCTCGACCGCGTGGCCGAGACGGTGGCGTGAGGAAGGCCTACGGGCGCGAGTTTTCGAGGCGTCCGCTGCCGCCGTCGACGACGCGCTTCTTCATGTACCAGGGGCGCGACGAGAACACCGTCGCGGGGTACGTGATCAGCAGGATCAGCGCGAGGATGCCGAGCACCACCGCGCGTCCCACCGTGAGCTGCGGATAGCGACCGATCTGGTGCCAGTGCGGCGCCACCGACGAGACTACGTAGGGAACCTGCGCGCACGCGCCGCTCACGACGCACTGGTGGTAGGCCTCGCCGCAGTCGTCTTCGACGGTGCGCGGCGTGCCGTGGTCGTCCCACGTGGCGCGCACCGACCAGCGGTTCACCCAGTAGCCCGCGGAGTTCCGGGGCTTGTGCCACTCGCGCCAGTCGCGCACGGCGACGGGCGTGGCCCACACGGTGTCGCCCGTGAACGAGAGCAGTTCGAACGCGGGCATCACCACCGTGGCGCAGAACGCGAACACCGCCGCGAATCCGATCGCCCAGTTGCGATGAAAGCGCATGCGCTTCAGCGTCGCCTCGCCGGGCGCCTCGTTCGAGATCACCATGCGGTCGCCGCCGGGGGCGCGCATCGTGGGCATTCCCTGCGCGCCGCGGTAGGCCATCTGCGTGTGCGGCGAGGCGAGCGCCGCGCCTTCGAGCACACCCGACACGTGCACGCGCTGCCCCGGCTCGATGGAGGCCACGCGCGTTCGCATCGCGTACGAGTGGCGCACGATGTCGGGCTCGTCGCACACGACCACGCGGTCGTCGGGGTCGACCTGCACGCGCACCCCGTCGTCGCGCACCACCACGAAGGGACGCTTGTGGAGCGTGCGGCGCGTCTCGGCCCAGCGGTGGTGCCACGCGCCCTTGTGCTGCCACTCGGAGCCCGACTGCTCGACGTCGAGACGGATCACCGGGCCGTTCCACGAGGGGTCGCGCTCGACGGTGCCGAAGACCACCGAGGGGCCGTCGACGAGGGGCGCCGTGGGGTTCGAAGCGGCCTCCATCATGCCGCGCTTGCGGTGGCGAAAGGCCATCACCGCCGCGATGACGAACATCAGCCCGTAGGGCGCGTGCACGAAGAGGTCGGCGAGCGTGGTGCTCGTGTCCGACGCGATGCGGTCGTGGTCGAGGGCCTCGCGGTCGTCGGGGCCGAACGGGAGCTGTCCCGGCGCGCCGCTCACGTACCGCGCGGGCAGCGGCTGCCACTCTGCGGTGGTGGTCTTGCAGCCGGTGACGGCGAGGAGCGCGAGGAGCGCCGCCGCGCCGAGGGTCTTGCGTCGCATGGGCGCGAGTTCACCGCACATCGCCCGCGAGGGCAACGCGGGTCACACGCGCTGCGTGAGCACCGCGGGTGTCTCGATCGGACGGTTCGACTGATCGAGGAGCGACTGCTGCCGCGCGGCGCGGGCCTCGTCTTCGCGGCGCTGCGTGAAGACCGTGTACCGCGAGACGATCGCGAGCAGGTGGTAGAAGAAATCCATGTCCTCTTGCGAGAGGAACGCGCCGCACAGCACGTAGCCCACCCACGAGGCCTTGATCATCACGAGGTAGTAGCGGGTGTTGGTCCACGCGCCGTGTTCGAGCTTGATGACCCGCACCTCGACCCAGCTCGCGACCATCCAGCACATCACGACGAGCCAGATCCAGATGGCCACGCCGGGATACCCCTGCTCGCCGAGCAGCTGATAGAACGACGAGTGCGCCACGTGGATGTCGTTGGGGTCCGGCGCGTACCGCTTGAACCACACGAGGAAGTTCCCCGCCCCGACGCCCGTGAACGGCCGGTCGCGCGCCATGTTCTTCGCCGCGCCCCACGCGTTGAGTCGCCCGATGGCGCTCGCGTCCTTCTTCGAAGCGCTGCCGATGGTCGCGAAGCGCTGCACGATCTCCGAGGGCATGTTCGCCACGCCCACGATCGCGACCACGATGCCCACCACCACGATCCACCGCTTGTGGTGCAGGCGATAGAGCATGTACCCGCCCACCGCGATGAGTCCGAGCATGCCGCCGCGCGAGAGCGAGAACCCGATGGTGAGCGCCAGCGGCACGAGCGTCGCCCACGCCAGCATGCGGTAGATCACATGGCGCGTGGTGAGCCCCAGCGTGGCCATGAGGGGCACGGCCATCACGCAGGCCATGGCCATCTCGTTGCGGTCGCCCGTGGCGCCCTCGAAGTTGCGCTCGTACCCGATGAACTTGCCCCAGCAGAAGCGGATCGCGACGGTCACCACCGAGAGGCCGATGGCCCAGTACAGCTCCCGCATCTCGCGCTCATCTCGGATGAACGCGCAGATCAGGTAGTACTGCATCAGCATCTTGAAATAGTTGTCGATCTGAAACGCTGCGGGGCCGTAGCAGGGCGCGTGGAGCGCCGAGTTCACCACCGACAAAAAGAGCACCAGGATCGCCCAGTGGAAGCGGTCGCTCGTGAGCCGGTACCGTCGGTAGAAGCCCAGGAGCAGCGCGATCGCGATGCCGTAGTACGTGATCGAGAAGCGCACCGACTCCATGCCGAAGCCGATGTGCGGATCGCCCGGACGGATGTTGTCGCACGCGATCATGCCGAACAGCGCCCAGCGGTGGTTGCGGCCGAGGGCCCACAACACCGTGACCATGAGGATCATGTAGCCGAGCGCGACGCGCATGGGCGCGTTGTATCAGAGCGGGCGGGCGCCCGGAACGCGCGAGGTCAGCCCGTGGGAACGGTGCCGAGCTCCGTGCGCTTCGGCATCTTCGCGGGCGCCTCGGGGCGTACGAGGAGCACGTAGTCGGGCACCGCGCCGGGACGCGGCGAGCGGATCGCCACCACCTCGACGCCGTACTTCCCCTTCGGGAGCGCGAGCGCGCGTCCCTCGGATCCGACGCGCAGTTCGAACGCGTCGGCGCCCGACTTCACCGCGTAGAAATGGTGCGATCCGAAGGCGTGGTCGGCCTCGTGCGCGGTGAGTCCGCGTCCCGTCACGCGCACCGTCACCGGCCGCGAGAGGTCGGCGCGAAAGGCCACCGCGACCTTGCGATTCACGGCGTCGAGCAGCGCCTCGTCGTCGCCGTCGAGGCCCGGCTCCGCGAAGGTCACGAGCCCGTCGCCCTGCGCGAAGGTCGCCGTCTCGTTGAGCGACGTGAGCGTGGGCGTCGCGGCCGATTTCTTCGTGCGCTTCGGCGCCTCTGCCTCGTCGACAACCTCCGGCGCCGCGTCGACCTTCGGGGCCTCCGCGGGCTTCTCCGTGAGCTTCTCCGCGTCGGCCTTCGGGGTCTCGGTCTTCGGCGTCTCGGCGGGCTTCTCGGTCTTCTTCGTGCGCGCGGGCTTCTCGGCCTTCGGGGCCTCGGCGGGCGCTTCGACTGCGACGAGCTTCACCAGCGGGACTTCGACCTTCGCGGGCTCGGCGGGCGCTTCGACGGCCGCGGGCTTCGCGGCGGGGGCCTTCGCAGGGGCCGTCTTCGCAGCGCGTCCGCGCGACTTCGGTCCCTCCCACGCGTGCGCGGCGGTGAGGTGCGCGCGCAGGTCGTCGGTGAGGAGGTCGCGTCCGCGCGGGGTGTCGACGAGGTCGATGACGGCCTGCACCGCCGCGGGAAACGCCCCCACGCACGACGCCCACGTGAGGAGCTTCGTGATGAGCTTCGGCTGCTCGGCGCGCGACGGCTCACTGCCGCGCACGGCTTCGATCATCGCGTCGAGCTGGCCGTAACGGCACATCACCCACGCGCTCGCCGACGACGACACCTCGATGCCGCTGCGAAGCAACGCCACGAGGATGCGGCCCTCGGCGATGCCGCGGCGCGAGAGCTCGCGACGGAGCCAGCCGAAGGTGTCGACGGTGGCTTCATCGTGGGCGTTGAGGCGCGCGGCGATGGGGGTGAACACGCCGCGGAGCTCGCCCGCCGCGCAGGCCACGTCGAGGATGCGCTCGTCGGCCTCGGACTGCTCGTCGGGACGCGGCGAGAGGAGCTCTCCCAGACGCAGCGCGATGCCCGCGTGGTCGGCGCCCGCGGGGGGCATCGGGCCGCCCGCGCGCACGTACTCCAGCAGCGCGGCCTCGCGGTCGGAGAGGCCCGTGCGAGGCAGCGCGCGCACCCGCTGGCGCGTGCCCTCGTCACCCGACGGCGCGAGCGCGTTGCGCACGAGATCCGCGGCGTGGAGCACGCGGAAGCCGTCCTTCTCGAAGCGCTGCGCCACCTGGGCGAGGGAGGCCGTGGGGTGAAAGCCGAAGTGCTTCTGCCCCACGGGACCCGCGTCGAAGAGCTCGTGGCCGAAGCTCTCCAGGGCCAGCTCGGTGACAAGGTCGAGGGTCTCCATCACCAGGGCCGCGAGGGGCGCCTCGACGGGGTCCTCGGGCAGGCGCTCGCTCAAGGTCGACCGCGACGTGTGCGCCGGCGAGAGCAGGTAGCACGCGAGCTCGTCGAAGATCTCCGGGAGCTGCCGCGCCTCCATCACCGGGCGCGCGATGGGCCAATCTTTGAGACGAAATACAATGACCGAAGGGGTCTCCATGAGGGGCGTGCGGGGCCGTAACACCGCGCGCGCTCGACCATCAAGGCTTTATGCGCGAGAAAGCGCGACGTTCTTCGTCCGCGGTCCTACGGCGCGTCGCGGGTGGCCGTGGCGAGCACCGCGGGGGCGCCGTCGCGCGCCGTGAGGGGAATGCCCAGCGAGGCCCGCAGCCGCGCGTCGTTTCGTCGGTAGAGAAGCCGCGCGGTGACCGACACGGTGGGCGCGCCGTTCCAGCGATCGGGCACGTTCACCCGCCAGGTGCGAGAAGCGCCCGGCGCGAGGGCCTGCACCGCGAGCACCGACGCGCGCCAGGGCACGCGCACCTCGTCGTGGTACGCGATGCGGTCCCCGAGCTCGATGCGCGTCTCGGGGTCGCGCGGAGCTCCCGCTGCGTCGGTTCCGCCCGACACCGTGTGCGTCGCGCCGGTCGCATCGCGGGCCGTCACCTCGACCCACACCTCGCGCGCGAAGCGGGCCCCCGAGGGGAGCGCGTGGCCGGGATTGCGATTGGTGATCGTGAGCGCAAACACGAGCGCCCCGTCGGCCTCCACGGGCGCGTCGAGGGTCATCACCGCGCTCTGGCCCAGCAGCGCGGGCGCGTCGGCGTGGTCGGGTCCCACGAAGCCGTGATCGCTCCGTCGGTGCGCGGGCGAGGTGGGCGTCGCGGGGGCTGTTTCGAAGCCGTCGGCGCGTCCCGGGGAGCGTCCCATGTGGCAGTCGATGCAGGTGACGGCGAGGGCGCGCGCGGGGCCCTGCGACCACTCGGTGAAGGGCGTCTCGACGAGCGCGCCGGGGCCGTCGACCTCGTGGCAGGTGCCGCAGAGCTCGCCGCCGGTCACGAAGCCCGAAGCCCTGATTTCATGGGCGATCGTGCGCACCGTCGACGCGCCGCGGCCGTACACCACCGAGGGGTCTCCGGGCACGAGCCTTCCGTTCGAGAGCCCGCGCGCGCCCGCCGCCTGGTGGCAGGTCACACAGCCCACGCCGCGCTCGTCGGGGGCCTCGTGCGGCGCGTGGCAGCGGTCGCAGAAGGCGGCGGTGGGCGCGTCGGCGCGGGCGCGCAGCGCGGTGAAGAGCGCAGACTCCGAGGCGCGGGCGTGCGACGAGGTGGCGAAGCGCGCGGCGTGGTCGGTGTGGCACGCGGCGCAGTCGGCGTTGGCGCGCGCAACGTCGGGGGCCGGCGCACACGCGGTGACGAGGGCCGCGAGGGCGAGGCCCACGAGGTCAGAAATGCAGGTTCGCATGGAGCGTCACCTGACCCGCGCCGGTGACCGAGAGGTCGGGCGAAGACTCGGCGCGGTAGGCCCATCCCGTGAGCGCGTGACCGAGGTACGCGAGGGCCAGCGCCTCGCCGCCGAGCGAGATGCCGTGAGGAAGCGCGTAGTCGACGCCGAGGCCCGCGCGCGCGCCGAACTGAATGTCGCTCACGGTCACGTCGGGCGACTGCGCGGCGTGGAGCACCGCGAGGTTCGCGCACGCGCCCACCATCGGCGCGACGGCCCAGCGCGAGCCCGGCGTGAGGTTCACGCGGAGCATCGTGCCCACCTCGTGGTCGTGGCGGAGCGCGCCGTCGCGCGTGCCCACCATGTGGTCGGTGAAGAGGTCGACGGTCACGCGCTCGCCGAGGCGCACGGCGACCTGTCCGCCCACGCCGCCGAGGGTGTAGGGCCCCACGCGCAGCACGAGGCGCGAGCCCACGGAGACGCGCGACGAGGGCATCCATCCGACGCGCGGGGCTTCGGTGACGGATTGCGCGGAGGCGGTCGCGGGCACGAGGAGCGAGAGCGAGAGCGGGAGCGCGTACAGACGGTGCAGAGGACGCATGGCGCGGCGGCCGTGAACACACCGTGTGCCGCGCGCGGGGCCCGAGAAAACACGGGGTGCGACGCGCGAGGGGTGAACGGCGGAGGGCGCCGCGGGCCGTGAACGAGGGGGTTGCGGAGGCCGCGCGATCCGTTCAATGAATGCGCCCGTGAAGCGTGCGGCGTGTGTCGTTGTGACGGCGCTCGCGTGGGCCATGCCCGCCGAGGCTGCGAACCATCCCCTCAGCGCCGCGGACCGCGCGGAGATCACCGCCCTCGCGCGGAGCTTCTTCGACGCCACCCGCGACGGCGCGCGCACCGTGACCGCGGTGTACCCCACGCCCGACGAGCTGCGCGGGGTGTTTCCGCCGGGGCGCGCGGGCGACGCGGGCATCTCGGCGCCGGAGGCCACGGTGCAGCGGCAGTTCGCGGCCATCGAGCGCGACGCCCGCGCGCTGCGCGAGGTGTTTCAGGGCGGCACCTTCGTGGGCCTCTCGGCGCGGTCGTATCCGGGCGGGGTCATCGACCTGCGCCCCTGTGGACGCTTCGCGCGTGCCACCTCCCAGTGCGGCGACGGCCCGGTGATCGAGTATCGCGTGGGCACCGAGACGCGGCGCTTTCGCCTCGACACGCTGCTCTTCGTGCGAGGTCACTGGCGCATCTTCGACGTGCGGCCCTGACGCGTCACAGACGGCAGCCGTGCGAGGCGAGGTAGCTCGCGCGCGCCGCGTCGTCGGGCAGCGCGGCGAAGCGACCGGACTCCTCCTGCATGCACGCGCGCTCGTGCGAGGGAGAGCCGTGCGAGTGGTCGATGCACCAGCGGTCGATGGGCTGCTCGCAGCGGTCCCACTGGGCGCGCACGTCGGGCGGCATCGTGGCGATCTCGGGGCGCGCGGCGCCGCACGCGAGCGGGAGCGAGGCGAGCAGGGCGAAGGCGAAGAGGCGTCGGACGGTCATCGGGTCGGCTCCTTGTTGGGGGTGTACCGACCCTCATTGCGCCGCGCGTGCCGATGCGTCGGAGGGCTATTTCTACGGTGTTTTCCGCGTCAAGCGGTGCGGCCCGATTCCGCACCCGGGCGGCGCGTGTGGCGGCTGTGCGGCGCGCGCGATCAGCCGATGCGCTCGTGGAGCAGCGGCACCTCGGCGGGCGCCGACTGCGAGAGCGTGAGCGCGCGGCCCAGACGATCGAGCGCGGGCGCCACCTGCGACTCGTCGCGGAGGTGCAGCGTCGCGACGACGTCTCCCTTCGCCACGCGGTCGCCCACGTTGCGCTCGAAGACGAAGCCCACGGCGTGGTCGATGGGGTCCTCCGCGCGCGTGCGGCCCGCGCCGAGGGTCACGCCCGCGACGCCCACGGCGTGCGTGTCGATGGCGGCGATCCATCCGTCGGCGGGCGCGCGCAGCACGGCCTTCACGGGGGCCTGCGCGAACACCGACGGGTCATCCACCGCGCGCGGATCTCCGCCCTGCGCGGCCACCATGCGCCGGGCCACTTCGGCCGCGCGTCCGCTCGTTACCGCCTCGCGGAGCAGCGCGCGCCCCTCGTCGTCGGTCTTCGCCACGCCGCCCATCACGAGCATCGAGGCGCCGAGCGCGAGGGTCACCTCGGTGAGGTCCGCGGGGCCGCGGCCGTGGAGCACGTCGAAGGCCTCGATGGTCTCCAGCGCGTTGCCCACGGCGCGTCCGAGGGGACGGTCCATGCGGGTGATCCACGCGACGCACTGCTTGCCCGCGCCGCGCGCCACCTCGACGAGCGCGGTGGCGAGCTCGCGCGCGCGCTCGGGGGTCTTCATGAACGCGCCGCTGCCCACCTTCACGTCGAGCACGAGGCCGTCGATGCCCTCGGCGAGCTTCTTCGACAGGATGCTCGCCACGATGAGCGGCACGCTCTCGACCGTCGCCGTCACGTCACGGAGCGCGTAGAGCCGCTTGTCGGCCGGCGCGAGCTCGCGGGTCTGCCCGATCATGCACGTGCCCACCTCGCCCACGAGCTCGGCGTAGCGCGCGATGGGGAGGTTCACCGAGAAGCCCGGGATCGCTTCGAGCTTGTCGAGCGTGCCGCCGGTGTGTCCGAGGCCGCGGCCCGAGACCATGGGCACGGGCACGCCGCACGCGGCCACCATGGGCGCGAGGCAGAGCGAGACCTTGTCGCCCACGCCGCCCGTGGAGTGCTTGTCGACCTTGAGTCCCTTCACGTGGGAGAGATCGACGACGACGCCCGAGTCGCGCATCGCGAGGGTGAGCGCCACGGTCTCGTCGCGGGTCATGCCGCGGAAGAACACCGCCATCGCGAAGGCGGTCATCTGGTAGTCGGGCACATCACCGCGCACGAAGCCCTCGATGAACCCGCGGATCTCGTCGGCGGTGAGGGCGTGGCCGTCGCGCTTGGCGGCGAGAAGTTCAGGCACGGAACGCTGCATGGCGCGGACAGTACAGCATTCCGCGGAGGCGTCATCGGCGCTGTGCGAGGGCCTCAGTCGTCGAGACGCGCGAGCTCGTCGTCGAGGCGTCGGTCGGTGTCGTCGCGGGGGCGGAGCGTGGCGTCTGTGCGATCGTGCGCGCGCGTCGGGGGCGTGCTCCAGCGGCGCATCGTGCGGGCGAGGAGCACGAGGGCCGCGGCCATCGCGAGGGCCACGAGCACCACGACGTGGGCGCGGGGATCGCGTCCGCGGGGCACGGCGCGGATGCGCTCGCCGTAGCGGGCCGCGAGGTCGTCTTCGATGGCGTCGGCGCGCTCTCCACGGGTGACGCGCGTGCGGATCTCGTCGCGCAGCGCGGTGGCGAGTTCGCTCTCGTGGGTGTCGAGGGTCTGCGTCCAGCAGCAGGGCGCGAGGAGCCTGCCCTCGATGGCCCGCGCGCTCGCCGCGGGCGGTGTCGGCGCACACGCGGTGAGGGTGACGGCGAGGCTCGCGAGGGCCGCGGTGCGGAGCGTCGTGCGAGAAGGGATCACGGCCTCTCTCGTGCGCTCGCACAGCGCCCCTGTCGCCGTGACCGATCGTCGCGCGGGCCGCCGATGCGGCGCTCGCAGCGCAGGGGTGGCGCACGCGGTTCGGTCGTGGGCGAAGGCGTTTTCCTGTGGCCGAGGGGCGCCTCCGTGGGTGTACCGTGGACACCTATGAGTGATCGTGAAAACCCGACCCGACGTCCCTTGCACACCGAGTCTGCCGGGGCGCGTACCGAGGGAGCGCCGCCGTTATGCGCCGCGGTTGGCGAGCGCACCGAGACCGGCCCCGACGAGCTCCTCGCGCAGAGCCATCGGCGCGACCCCGATCTGCGCGCACGCACCTTCACCGCGATGGGCGATGTGCGCGACGTGAACCTCGTGCCGCGGCTGTTGGCGGGCCTCGGCGACGGAGACTTTGTGGCCCGCGCCGCCGCGGCCCGCGCGCTCTCGCAGTTCGGCGAGCTCATCGTGCCCGTGGTCGACGCCGCGGCCACCACGAGCGACGACCCCGCCGTGCGCGCCACCGCGATGCTCTGCCTCGAACGCATGGAGCCGCACCGCGCGCCGCCGCCGCCCATCGCGCGCCGCGGGGCCTCGCTGTCACCTTCGCTGTCGGAGGTGCGCATGCAGGCCGAGCTCTTCGACCTGTGCAACGCGCTCCAGCCCGTGAGCGCGTGCGTCGCGGCGATGCGCGAGACGGGCAGCGCCACGGTGTCGTCGGAGGTCGGCGACGGACTCGCAGCCTGCGAGCTCACGCTGGCGGGGTTGTTCCAGCGGGTGCGTGCGTGTGTCGAGGCGATGGGGCGCGACGGTGACGCGCCGTCCGAGGCCGAGCATCCCCGCTTCGTGCACGACGCCGCGAACTACCTCGCCTCGATGTGGGGACTCGCCGAAGGACTCGCCGCAGACCTCGCATCCGGGGCTCCTTCGTTGCGCGCGAAGGCCGACGCGGCCCGCGAGGCGCTCCGTGACGCGGGGAGGGTCCATGCCGAGATGCGCGCCCGCGCCCGCGTCGGCGGCGCGCCCCTCGACCTCGCCGCGTGGGTGAAGCGACTGCGCTGGTCGCTGCGACGCTTCGCCGACGGGAGCCCCGTGCGCAGCGCGGTCTCGCTCTCGTCGCGCGGCGTCACCGCCGTGCACTGCGACATCCTCACGCTGGAGCGCGCCGTCGACGCGGTGCTCACCCGCGCGGTGGCCCACACGACGAACGGATCCATCGTGCTCGATGCGCGCGTCGAGGGCGCGGTGCTCACCGTCGACGTGCGCGACACGGGCCCCGTCGCCGAGGCCGACGCGCTCACGTCCGCGGCCGAAGCGTTGCGTCGCGTCGAGGGCTCGCTCGCCGTGGTGACCGATGCGGTGCGCGGCACGCATGTGACCCTGCGGCTCCCCTGCACGCCCGTCGAGACGCGCCCCGCGCGCTGACCGTCACCCTTCGCGCGGCCGTCACCCTTCGCGGGCCAGCGCGCGCACCAGCACCCGACCGAGCTGCTACGTGCGCAGGCTCTCGTCGCGCGCGCAGCGGGTCGCAGCGACGGCCCACGAGGTCGGGCTCAACATCACGTCGACGCTTCAGTTCTGAGCGGCGTCAGTCGATGGCGCGGTGCCGACGGCCGTGTCCGCGACGGGGGCGTTCGGGGCGCAGCGCAGGGCGCGCGAGGGGCTGCGCGACGGGACGCGGCACCGGCGCGACGGCGGGCGGCGTGGGCTCGGTGGTGGGGGCGGCGATGGCGGTGACGGGCGGCTGCGCGGGCACATCCGTGGCGCCTGCCATCGCGGCGGGCGCGGTGACCGCGGCGGGCGCGGTCGACACGGTCTCGCGGTGGAGGAGCATCCACCCCACGGCGCCGAGGGCGAAGAACACCGCGAACGCGGCGAGGACGATCACCCCGGCGCGCGACGACGGCGCGACGGCGGGCGCGGCGACCGGCGTGGCGACGACGACGGGCGCGGCGCGTTGCAACGTGGGCGCAGCGGTGACGGGGGCTGCGGCGCCGGCCGCGTTGGGCAGCGTGGCGACCCCCGTGGAGGTGCCCGGCATGCTGGCGCGGAGGAGCGCCTGCGCGTCGAGCCCGTCGAACTCGTGGGCCCAGCGCGCGCGCACCTCGGGCGACCCGTAGGGCAGCAGGCACGCGCCCACCTCGCGCAGCGAAGGGAAGCGCATCGGGGCTTCTTTTTCGAGCATCCGCGCGACGAGCGCTTCGAAGCCCTCGTCGACGTCGGGACGCAGCGTGCGGAGGGGCGGCGCGGGCTGCGACACCACGCGCGAGAGCACCTCGTAGGCGGCCTCGCCCTCGAAGAGCGGGCGCGACGTGAGCGACTCCCAGAGGATCACCCCGAGCGCGAACTGATCGGTCGCGGGACCGACGTTCTTCGTGTCGCGGGCCTGCTCGGGCGACATGTACCCGGGCGTTCCCATGATGGCCGCGGTCATCGTGAGGCCCTGTCCGTCGGGGCCCGTGCGCGCCTTCGCGATGCCGAAATCGAGCACCTTGGGCACGAGCGCGCCCGCCTGCCGCGCGAGAAAGATGTTCTCGGGCTTGAGGTCGCGGTGCACCACCCCCCGCTCGTGCGCGACGAGCAGCGCGGAGCACACGGGAAGCGCGATGTCGACGATCTCGGCCACGGTCATCGGGCCGCGGTCCATGCGCGCGCCGAGGGTCTCGCCGTCGAGGAACTCCAGCGCGAGAAAGGGCATGCCCTCGGCCTCGCCCACGTCGATGCAGTCGACGACGTGCGGGTGCTCCAGGCTCGCGGAGATGCGGGCTTCCTGAACGAAGCGCGCCGTCGCGGCCGCGGAGCCTCCGACGGTGAGCACCTTGAGGGCCACGCGCTTGTTGAGCCCCTGACGCCGGGCCTCGTAGACCGCGCCCATGCCGCCCTCTCCGAGCTTGCGCACGATCTCGTAGTTGCCGAAGCGCGCGCCCGGCGCGAAGTCGATCGGGGGAATGTCTTCGAGCAGGCCGTCGGGCGACATGGCGCCGCGATGCTATCTCCGATGGCGACGCACACACAGCGTAGAAGCGCGTTGCTGCTTGACGGCCCCGCGGGTCGGGGTTGCGATCCCCGGCCTTCGAGGGAGACCCCGCCGTGATGTCGTCCGCTGCATCCCGATCGCTGCCACTCGTCGTCGCCCTCGCGCTCGCGTGCGGCTGCATCTCGCTGCGCCCCCACGCCGACCCGCCGCGCGATGCCACGCCGTCGGATGGGTCCGAGAGCGCCGTCGACGTGCCGACGGACGCACCCGTCGACGCGGTTCCGTTCGATGCGCCCGATGCGCCGACGCTCGATGCGACGAACGACGCCGCGGACGTCGTCGTGCCCGATGTCTCCGACGCCGCGATGCCCGATGCGCCCGTCGATGGGGCCGTCGATGTGGTGCGCGAGGCGGGCGTCGATGCGGCCCTCGATGCGCCCGTCGATGCACCCGTCGACAGCGGCCCCGACGCGTCCTGCACGGGAATGTGCAACGGGGCGTGTTACGCGCGCGGCGCGACGTGCTCCGTGGGACGCGGCGCCTGCGCGGCGACGGGCACGCTCGACTGCGGTGCGCCCGTGGTGATCGACCTCGCCGTGGGCTGCGACCACGCGTGCGCGGTGCTCGCCGACGGCACCATGCGCTGCTGGGGACGCAACGACCGCGGCCAGCTCGGCGACGGCACCTCGATCACGCGCGACCGCCCCGTGTCGGTCGTCGAGATCACGAACGCCGTCGAGGCCGTCGCGGGATGCGGCCACACCTGCGCGCGCCTCGCCGACAACACCGTGCGCTGCTGGGGCGCGAGCGACGTCGGGCAGCTCGGGAATGTCAGCAGCGTCGACCAGCCCCGTCCGGTGTCGGTCTCGATGCTCTCCAACGTGCGCCAGCTCGCGGCGGGCCATCACCACACCTGCGCGCGCGTCGGTTCGAGCGCCGTGTGGTGCTGGGGGAGCAACCGCCGCGGGAGCGCCGGGCAGGGGAGCTTCACCGATCGCGTGGCGCCGCGCGCGATCGCGGGCCTCTCGGCCGTGCAGATCGCGGCGGGCGGTGACACGACCTGCGCGCGCGTCGCTTCCAACGCGGTGAGCTGCTGGGGCGGCAACGAGAGCGGACAGCTCGGAGACAACCTCCGCACCGATCGCGCGACCCCTGCGCTCGTGCCCATGCTCACCGACGTCGCCGAGGTGCGCGTGGGCGCGTCGCACGTGTGCGCGCTCCGTCGCGGTGTGGGCGTGGTCTGCCTCGGCGACAACATCGACGGACAGCTCGGGGATGGCTCCACGACCTCGCGCGCGGCGCCCGTGGCCGTCAGCGGGACGACCGTCGATGTGACCAGCCTCGCGTGCAGCCGTGACATCACCTGTGCGCGCCGCAACCGCGGCACGCTCCTGTGCTGGGGTTCCAACCGTCTCGGAAGCCTCGGCATCGGCCGCGAAGACACCTCGTCCTCCATCCCCGTCGAACTGGGGACGCTCATCGGCATCGTCGAAGTGGAGGTCGGCGAGAACGGCGGCTGCGCGCGCGCAGCCGACAGCACCGTGCGCTGCTGGGGTTCCAACCTCTTCGGACGCCTCGGCAACGGTCAGGGATCGCTGCGTCTGCAACCCGGTCCTTCGGCGTCGATCGACGCGGCGTCGACCATCGCGGCGGGCGCGAACCACACCTGCGCGCGGGTGACAGGCGGCGTGCGCTGCTGGGGCGCCAACGAGCGCGCCCAGTGCGGCAGCAGGGTGTCGGCCTACGAAGCGACGCCCGTGTCGGTGTCGGGGGCGGCGGCGGCCACGGTGCTCGCAGGCGGCGCACGGCACACCTGCGCGGTGCTCCGCGACGAGGCGCTGTGCTGGGGAGACAACACGCTGCGCCAGCTCGGCGACCCGATGCTTCCCGAGGGCTCGCAGGTGAACCCGGCGTCGGTGCCCGGGCTGTCGAGCGTGACGTCGATCACTGCGGGCGAGGGGAGTTCCTGTGCGAGGACCTCGTCTGGTGTGCAGTGCTGGGGCGACGGGCGCAGCGGACAGCTCGGCGACGGCCGCGGCACCTCGTCGGCCACGCCGGTGACGGCGGTGACGGGGACCGTGCAGCAGGTCGCGATGGGCGCTTCGCACGCGTGCGCGATCGTCGCGGATGGAACGGTTCGGTGTTGGGGGGCGGGCGCGTTCGGGCAGCTCGGTCCCACGTCGACGGGGTCGAACACGCCGGTCGCCGTGATGGGGGTGATGAACGCGGTGGAGATCGCGGTGGGCGCGTACCACACGTGCGCGCGCCGCAGCGACGGCTCGGTGCTCTGTTGGGGAAACAGCTCCAGCGGGCAGCTCGGTCTCGGCATGACGCCGAGCGCGTACGGCGTGGTCACGGGGCTGAGCAACGCCGTGGGAATCGCCGCGGGCGCGTACCACACCTGCGCGGTGCGCATGGGAGGCACCGTCGTGTGCTGGGGCAACAACGCGTCGGGGCAGCTCGGAGATGGGACCGCGACCGCGCGCTTCGATCCGACCCCGGTCGTGGGCATCACCGACGCCGTGCAGGTCGTGGCCGGTGAGAACCACACCTGCGTGCGTCGCGCGTCGGGCGCGGTGCAGTGCTGGGGCGACGCTTCGAAGGGAGTCCTCGGAGACGGCACCGCACCGGAGACCTACGTCAACGCACCGATTCCCGTCGACCTCGGCGTGACGACCGCGCGCTGCAACGCCACGCTCGGCGCGCCCGGCGCCGAGGTGTGCGCCGACCGCATCGACAACGACTGCAACGGCGCCGTCGACGACGGCTGCTGAGCGACCCTAGAAGCGCCCGACGAGCGACGCGCCCACGTCGCCAGGACCGCCCGCCACGGACCATCCCGCGCCCGTTGCGCTCCTGCGAGACGACGACGCGGGGAGCGCGAGCAGCACCGCGCCCGCGGCCACGCCGAGCCCGCCGACGACCCATCCCACCACGGCCACGGACTGCATCGACGACGCGCGGTCGTAGAGGTCGCTGCACCCCGCGCCGCCGCGGTTCGCATCGAGCTCGCCGCACGCGGTGTTCGCGTTGAAATCCGACGAGGCGCCGTGGGCGATCACCGTGGTCACGATCCCGACGCCGAGGCCCAGCGCGCCCACGCCGAGGGCGCTCCACGCGGCCGTGCGGAGGGGGCTCGACGGCGCATCCACCGGGCGAAGCACGGGAGGCGCGACGGGCGTGACCACGGGGCGCGGTGCCTGCGTGACGGGCGTCGTGACGGGCGCTGCGACGGGGTTCGCGGACGCGACGGCGGGCGTGGCGGGCCCCGCGGGGGGTGTGAGGGGCGCTGCGAGGGCGATGGTGACGGTCTGCGTCTGTCCTTCGGCGAGGGAGAGCGTGTGGTGAAAGCTCCGTCCGTCGTCGGCGCGCGCGTCGACCTCGCCGGGCCCCGCGGACACGGGGTACGGAAGCCCCCAGAACGCGCGCGGCACCTCGACGTCGCCGACGCGCACGCGCAGCGAGGGAACGTCGCCCGGCGCCATCACCACGACCTGCGCGAGGTGCGGACGGGCGAGGGCTTCGGCGCGGGCGCAATCGCGCACGATGCCCACGCGATCGGGGAGCCTCGGGTCGGCGTTGGCCTCGCGCTGACAGAGCACCGACTCGGCATAGGCCCGCAGCCACGCGCGCGTCTCCAGCAGCTCGTCGGCGAGGGCCTGACGCAACGACGGAGACATGCGCACCTGACCGGCGCGGGTGAGGAGTTCCACGGCGCGCGCGTGGTCGCCGCGGTCGCGCTCCCGTTCGGCCTGCGCGATGAGCTCGCGGCGGGCGGCTTCGGCCACGGCGTCCTGCGCAGACGCGGCGCGCGCGGAGAGCGTCAGCGCAAGTGCGAGACTCGGAGCGATGCGAAGCGGCCGTCGCATGGTGCGGCCGTGGTATCGCGGCGGCCGAGGGCGCGTCCAGCGGCCTTTCTTTCGGGGCATCCCACGGTGCGAGGCGCGCGTCGTCGCTACGGTGACGACCGGCAAAGGCCCGGTGCGAGAGGCCCGACGCGCGGGTTCCGTGGGCGAAAGTCCCCCTTCAAGCCGTTGGAGGGGCACTTTCGATGGCGAAAGTCCCCTTTCAAGCCGTTGGAGGGGCACTTTCGGTGGCGAAAGTCCCCCTTCAAGCCGTTGGAGGGGGCACTTTCGATGGCGAAAGTCCCCTTTCAAGCCGTTGGAGAGGCACTTTCGACGGCGAAACCTTCGCTTCAAGCGCTTGGAGAGGCACTTCCGGCGGCGAAACCTTCGCTTCAAGCCTCTGGAGGGGTTACTTCGAGCGTCGCAAGCCTCGCATCGGCCCTCACACCCCGCGGGTTTCGATGCGTGAAGCACCGCGGGGCGCGGCTCCGATGGACGCTTCACCGATCCGAAGTGTCGTGCAGGGGGCGCGCGCGGCGGGCGTTCAGCACCAGGAGTGCTGTTCGTGGCGCTGCCCGAGGAGCTCGCGCACGTTCGCTTCGAGCACGCGGTAGCCCACGTTGCCGACGAGGCGCTGGCGTCCCTCGTTGAGCACCAGCGTGGGGCTCACGGTGACGGCGTGATCGCGGGCGAGCTCGGCGTCGCGCGCGAGTTCGGCGTGGGCCGCGCCGCTGTCGAGAAGTCGTTGCAGCGGTGCGCGCGGCAGGTCGAGCGCCTCGGCGAGCTCGTACTGCACGTCGCGCTCTCCGACGTCGCGGGCCTCGACGAAGAACGCGCGTTGGAGCGCCGTGACCACCTCGTCGAAGCGCGCGGTGCCCTGCTCTTCATCGTGGAGGCGCACCGCCGCGAGGAACACATGGGCGTTGCCCGACGAGAAGGGCGCGACCTTCGACCACACGTCGGGGTGCACGGTCACGTGGTCGAAGCGCGCGGCCACGGAGCGCACGTGCTCGGCGTACGAAGTGAGTCCTCCGCGGTCGGCCCATCGTGCGGTGAGCCGTCGTCGCGCGTCGCCGAAGACGCTCACGAAGCGCGGGTCGACGGTGATGTGCGGGCCAAAGGTGCGGCGCAGTTCGTCGACGCGAACGCGGCCCACGTAGGCCCACACGCACAGGATGTCGAAGTAGTAGACGATCGGGAGCGGCGCGTCGGAGGGCGCTTCGGAGGTGTTCACGGCGTGACTCCGGGGGTGTGCGCGTCGGTCTTCGCCGCGGGCCATCGCAGCGGCCAGAGCCACTGCGCGGGAAGGCTCCGCGGGAGGGATGCGAGGTCGTCGAAGCCGAGGCGCGTCGGCGGATCGGCAGGCATGCGCGCGGTGCCGAAGAGCCAGTCCCATGCGCTGAAGAGGATGCCGTAGTTGCACGAGCCGCGCTGGTCGGCGTGATGCCAGAGGTGCATGCGCGCGCTGTTGAGCACGTAGCGCCAGGGGCCGTGACCGAGGTCGAGGTTCGCGTGGTTGAGGTGCCCGACGAGCGTGCCCACGAGCGCGTGGAGCATCAGCACGTCGGCGCGAAATCCCAGCAGCCCCAGCGGGAGGTAGAGCGCCGACTTGTAGAGCACCGACTCCATCCAGTGAAAGCGGAAGGAGCCGAGCCAGTCCATCTCGCCGTCCTCGATGCTGTGGTGGATCTTGTGGAGTTCCCACAGCGGCGCGAAGGCGTGGAGCGCGCGGTGAACCCACCACTGCACGAAGTCGATGAGCACCAGCGCGAGGGGGATCTGCACCGCGAGCGACCACCCGGAGACGAGTCCGCGAGGCACGCCGAGACGGGTCCAGAGGGCTTCGGTGTGCGGGAGGATCCACGCCTGCGCGACGAGCGCGAGCGCGGTGCCGGTGTAGTGCCCATGGAGCACGAGCGAGAGGAGGTCCCACCCGAGGCGCGGTCGCACGAAGCCCTGCGAAGGGCGCCACGGACGTAGCCGTTCGAGCAGCGCGACGACGACGCTGAACAGCGCGAGTCCGAAGGGGTAGGCGAGGGGATGGAGCAGCGCGCTCACGGGGCCTCCGCGGGGCGCGCGGTGAGCGTGCGAAGGGCGAGCACGAGGGCGGCGCCGAGGAGCCACAGCCAGGGCGCGCCGTGGAGCACGAGGTCGAAGACGTCGATGGGCTTCATGCCGACGGCACCCCCGGCGACCCAGCGGAGCTTGCCGACGAGGTGTGGCTCGGGTGTGAAGGGCGCGAGTCCGAGGGTGAGCGAGGCGAGGAGCGGCGAGAGGAGCTTCTGCACGGCGGGTGCGCGGTGAGAGCCACGCGCCGCGGCGAGGGGTTCGCTACCAGCGGAGGGCCGTTACGCTCGCGGAGAGAGGGCGCGCGGGAATGACCGCGGGACAGGCGCGACGGGATGGTAGCCTCGCGCCGCCATGGGGATGACGGACGACGAGATTCGCGCTGCGTGGGCGAAGTTCGGCGCGAACAGCGCGAGCTGGGCAGACTGGCGGCGCAACTACCTCGCGGCGGTGACGCTCGCGACGGGCTCGGACGATACGACCTTCGTACGCACAGACACGCAGCGGAGGTTGTGGACCGCCGACGATGCGATGAGCGCGGGCCTGGGACGCAGCGTGAACACCGACACGGCGCAGTCGAACGAGGCTCTCCTCGATGCGCTGGTTGCGCTTCGTCGCGCGCCGCTGCCGCCCGATGATGTGCAGCGTGGACGTCGCCTTCAGGACGAGTACGAGAAGCTCCTCGGGCTCGTGAAGCAGGCGGGCGTGAAGCGCATGCCCCGCGCGAAGATGCTGCGGTATCTCGCGCTCGTGCTCCCTGCGGAGTTCACCTGCCTGCTCAACGATCTCGCGTTCGAGAAGGTGCGCGACCTTCTGCTCGACGGGACGCCAACCGCGGGACGCGCCGATGTGCACGTGCGAATTCGCGCGCGGCTCCGTGCCGTGCTCGGCCCCGAAAGCACGGCGGCGGATCACGTCGACCGCTCGATCTTCTGCTGGTGGCTGTACTCCCCGCTGCGCGAGGTCGCACCACCGCCGCAGCCGCCGGTGGTGCTGTGGGCCTTCGAGGACCAGTACAAGGGCCTCGCCGCGGTGTCAGGCTACGGCGACTTCGTGCGGGAGGTGGTTCGCGAGGCGCGTACCGCGCAGACCGCGGCGGACCTCTTCGTCGCGTGGTGCACGCGCACGGGCGACACAAGCATTCGCGAGTCGCTGTTCGCGTCGCGACTGTCCCTGGTGCGGGGCCTCGGGTTCTTGCAACGAAACAGCGATGGGACCAACGTCGCAACGCCAGACGGAATCGCGATCCTCGACGACGACGATCTGCTGATCCGTCGGCTGCTGGAGCGTGTGTTCGGCATGGGGCACCTGCTCGCAGAGCTGCGCGACACCGCGAACGGGCTCTCGCGCGACGAGCTCAACCATCGCCTTCAGACCCTCTACCCCGCGTGGACCACGGGCTTCGCCACGGGGGGGCTCCGTCGCTGGCTGCAGAACCTCGGGCTCGTCGAGCAGCGTGAACGGCGGTGGTTCCTCACCGACGACGGTCGGTCGTGGCTCGCGCGCATCACGTCGCTGCCGATGCCTCCCGGACACGGAGCAGGCCCTTCGAACGGGACCGATGGCGCGCAGAAACCCAGCGTGTGGACCTTCGCCGCGGTGCGGGCGCAGATGACCGACGCGCGCTTCGTCGACGACGAGCCTCAGCTCCGTGCGCTCCACGCCGCGTGGCGCGCGCACGATCGCAAACACTTCGTGCTCCTCTCGGGCCTCTCGGGCACGGGCAAGACGCAGCTCGCGCTGCGCTACGGGCGGGCGGTGTGCGCGGTGCTGGGGCTCGATGCCGAACAACACATCGCGCTCGTGCCGGTCTCTCCCGAGTGGCACGACCCGACGGCGGTGTTGGGGTATCTCAACCCGCTCCGCGGAGAGCCGTCGTTTCATGCGGGGCCGGTGTTGCCCCTGCTCCTCCACGCCGCGGCCCACCCGTCGCTCCCGCACTTCCTCGTGCTCGACGAGATGAACCTCGCGCCTGCGGAGCGTTACTTCGCGCCCTTTCTCTCGGCGATGGAGACCGGCGAGGCGATCCCGCTGCACCACGAGCCCGACGAGATCGGCGGGGTGCCCGCGGAGGTGCTCTGGCCGTCGAACCTCTACATCGCGGGCACGGTCAACATGGACGAAACCACCCACTCGTTCAGCGACAAGGTGCTCGATCGGGCCTTCACGCTCGAGTTCTGGGATGTGAACCTCCACGCCCTCTTCGAGACCCTTCGCAGCACGCACGACCTCCCCGCGTTCTCCGTGGTGTGCGAGGCGCTCCTGGCCTTTCAACACGCGCTCGCGCCCGTGCAGCGGCACTTCGGGTATCGCAGCGCGCGCGAGGTTGTGGAGTTCGTGCTCACCGGTGTGCGAGACACCGGCGGCGACGCAGGCGAGTTCCTCGATGCGGCGGTGTTCGGCAAGGTGCTTCCGCGCCTGCGCGGCGATGACAACGCGTCGATGCGCTCCGCGCTCCAGCAGGCGCGCGAGGCGGCGCGGCGGTTCCGTCTCCCTCGAACGGAGCGGAAACTCGAAGCGATGGTCGCGCAGCTCGATCGAACGGGGCTCACGAAGTTCCACGCATGAGGGTCAGCGTCCGGACGATCGTGGGCGCGGCGGTGGGGGTGCGCGACGAGGCCTGGGTCGTCGAGGAGCGCGGCGAGTACCGGATCGACGCGCCCGACGCCGAGCGCGCAGAGTTCGCCGGCGTCTCGCTGGCACGCGACGCGAGCGGCTTCGTGCTCACACTCTCGTTCTGGACGGGGCGGGCGCAGGTTCGACTCTTCCGTGGCGGCGTGTGCGAACTGGTCGAACTCCGGGTCGACGCGGCCTCGCACAAGCTTGATGCGGGCGAGTGGGAGGCGCTCCTCGATGCGCTCGAACAGGTGTGGCCGGGGTGCACCGTCGGGGTCGAGGGCGGACTCCACGGTGTGGTCGGCGACCGCGGGATGGCGCAGACGCTCGCGCTCCTGGCGCTGCTTCCGCGGTTGCTCGCGTTGCTTACCGAGGTCGCGGCGCTCCTCGACTCGTTGCGCACCCGTGATGAGTGGGTGGCGCGGCCGATTCCGCTTCCTGCCGTGCGGCGTCTCGATGCGGTGACGGCTCGTTGGATCGCCGCACATCCACGCGTCGGCGGGCTCGTCGCACGCGCGGACGAGGCCAGCGACGACGAGCCTCCGAGGGTCCCCAGTCGGCGCCGGGAGACCACGCTCGATCACCCCGCGAACCGCGCCCTCCGGTGGATGCTCGAGCGTCTCGGACGCAGCCTCCAGCGCCTCGCAGCGCGTCTGCGCGACGAGGGGCAACGTCACCAGGATTCGCTCACCGACGCGACCGCATGGTGTGCCGCGCGATCGAGCGAAGTGTCGCGCGCGGCCGCGCACGTGGACGCCCTCATCGGCCGCAGCGTGCTCTCTTCGATCGCTCCGAGCCCGCCCGATGCCGCGGCGATGGCGACGGTGATGAACGATCCGCGCTACGGACGGATCTACCGTCGTCTGCGCCGATGGATCGCCCCGCGCTTCGAGCGAGACGACGGGGCAGACGCACCGATCCGAGCGACCTTCGACCTCTACGAACGGTGGTGCCTGCTCCACCTCTGCGGCGCGTTGAAGGAGGCGTTTCCGACGTTCGCGTGGAGGGATCTTCGCGTGGCATCGGCCGACGGGTCGGAGCGTCTCCATGGGGAGATTGCGCTCGTCGGGCATGGCGATGGCGGGCAGATCACGCTCTACGACAACCTCACGTTCCCCGCGTGGCGCGAGGGCGCGACGCGATACTCGATCAGCACGATGCGCCGACCCGACTTCGTCGTCGCACATCGCGATGCGAACGGCGTGTGTCGGTGGTTGATCCTCGATGCGAAGTATCGCGCGACGGTGTCTTCGATCTCGCATGCGATGGAGTCCATGCACGTCTATCGCGATGCGTTGCGGTGGCCCGAGGCCGGAGGGGCGTGCGCAGCTGCGGTGCTGCTGGCGCCGCGCGTTCCCGAGGGGGCAGCAGGTTGGAGCGACGCCACGTTCGTCGCACGGTTCGGCATCGGCGTGTTGTCTGCTCGACCGACAGACGGGCGCGACAGGCTCGTGTCCTGGATTCGCAGCGCGCTCTGCACGGCGGGTGCGCGGTGAGAGCCACGCGCCGCGGCGAGGGGTTCGCTACCAGCGGAGCGCGGTGGCGTAGCCCGCGGTGAGCAGCGTGAGCCCGAACAACACCGCCGCGGCGGCGATGCGTCCGAGGAGCATCCGTCGCACGCGCGAAGGGTCGAGGGGAACGCGGGTGAGCGCCATCTCGACGTCGCCCTCGCGGTACGCCGCACCCTCGCGCGCCATGCGTCGCACGAGCACGCCGTCGAGGGGCGTGAGGTGGAACCATGGCGGCGAGGGAACGGGCTGCGTCCACGTGCGCGCGTCGACGAGGCGGTGCGCGCTGTGGGCGAGGAGGCGGTTCCAGCGCAGCGTCGAGCGCGCCGCGCGGGCGAACACCGCGACGGGCAGGAGCAGCGCGAGAAAGAGCGTCGACGCCATCGAGACCCCGAGCGCAGGGCCCGCCATGCCTTCGAAGTGACGCGGCATCGCGTGGAGCACCGCCGTCATCTCGACCAGCGACGCGGTCAGCCACAGCGCCGCCGCGAGGAGCGCGTCGTCGGTCGCATCGTGCGCATCGAGCGAGGCTCCGCGAGGCAGGCGCCGCACGAGGGGCCACGCGGCGAGCACGCGCACCCCCGCGACGAGCACCCAGATCACCGCGCCGCCGAGCACCACACCGCCGCGCGGATGGGCCCACGAAGCATCGACCACACCGAGTCCCACGAGCGCGCCCACGACTAGCGACGACGCCGTCGCCACGAGGGCCGCGCGCGTCGACGAGGCGCAACGCGCGAGGGTGACCACCAGCGCCACGGAGAGCGCCGCGCAGCGCACCACGGCCCCATCGGAGGCGACCAGCGCGCCCGCACCGCTCCACGCGAGCGACGAGGCGAAGGTGCCGAGCGCGAGGGAGAGCGCGACGAGCGAGCGTGCGAGCACCGCGCGCGGCGAGGGCGAAGGGGCAGGACCGGGCTCCATCGCGGGCGACGGTACCACCGCGCTACGGGCGGGGCGTGGCGCGTGCGGTGACGATCCATCCGTGCACGGGCGCGTGGTGCTCGGTGCGGATCACGATGTGTTCGCGGCGCACGCGCGTGAGGCCCGCGTCGGCCACGGCGTCGTCGAGGTACGCGGGGGCGTGGCGGTAGCGTCCGTCGACGCGGAGCTCCCATCGCGACGAGGGCGCGTCGCGGTCGTCGTGCTCGACGGTGAACACGATCGCGCCGCCGTCGCGCAGGCAGCGGGAGGCTGCGCGGAGCGGCTCCACGAGGTCGCCGAAGTAGTTCAACACGTCGGCCGCGACGAGCAGGTCGAAGGTCTCGCGTGTGCCCGTGCACCAGGTCACGAGGTCCGACTCGATGAGCGCGTCGTAGCCGCGGTCGGTCGCGCGTCGGAGCATCTCGGGCGACAGATCGACGCCCACGAGCCGCGCCGCGCGCGGACGGAGCAATGGCCCGCAGAGGCCCGTGCCGCACCCGAGGTCGGCGATGTGGAGTGCGGTCGCGCCATCGCCGAAGAGGGCGTCCACCGTGGCGGCGATGCGCTCGGGGGCGCGGTACGCGAGGCGCGCGCGGAGCACCTCGTCGAAGGTCGCTGCGAAGCGGTCGAACTCGTCGCGCACGTACGCCGCCGTCGCCCGCGCGGGCCCGTCGCCAGACCGTCCGTGATGGGCCGCCGTGGGATCGTCGGGGGCCACGGCGTACCAGCGCGCGTAGACCTCGGCGGCCTCGTCGTCGCGGTGCAACCGACGGAGCGCGCGGGCCGTGAGCTCCAGAAAGCCCGGGTGTGTGGGCTGGAGCGCGAGGGCGCGTCGCGCGGCGTCGAGGGCCGCGTCGAGGTCTCCCAGGGCCGTGTGGGCGCCGCTGAGGTTGGCGTGCGCTTCGGCGAGGTCGGGCGCGTGGGCGACGGCGTGTGAGAAGGCCTCGACGGCGGCGGTGGTCTCGTGGCCTTCCATGCAGAGCGCGCCGGCTTCGAGCCACGCGAGGGCGAGGGTGCGCGCGTCGGCGTCGCCCTCTTCGCCGAGCGCGAGGGCGGCCTCCCAGGCTTCGAGGCGCGCGTCCCAGGAGACGTCGGCGCGTGCGGAGAGCGACTGCGCGTGGCGGAGGGCTTCGGTGAAGGCGTCGCGTGCGTCGGCGGGCATCGGGGCGGGGATCAAGCGCGCACAGGGGCGGAGCGGTCAACACCGCGAAGTGCGTCGAGAGGGGCCACGCATCGCAACACTTCGCGCTCGACACGCACCCGCATCGCTCGGATACGCTGCCCGTGTCGGCCTCGGGCTTGCGAGATGCCGCGCTCCCTCCCATGCGTTCGCGTCACCGACCCATACGTACGTCTCTTGCGGCGGTGTCCGATGCGCGCGCCTCCACGTTGCGTGCGCTGCGATCACCGGGGGGAGCGCCGCGAGGGCGACGACACGTCGAGCGCTCCCCACGTGCGCGTTGCGGCGTGCGCCTCGATGCGCGACGGGTCCGCGCCCGTCTCGTCACACCGTCCACACCGACGCGGCTGCGCAGGGCTTCGGCGACCTGCGCGCACGATCCATCCACGCCGAAGGATTCATTCCTGCCCAGGGAGGCCCGATCATGCTCGCGCGCACCGTCACACTGTCTCTGGCGCTCGCACTTGCGACGCGCATCACCCACGCGCAGTCCGTCTCCGAGACCGCGACCGCGGACGAAGCGCTCCCGGAGCCCAACGTTCCGCTGCCGTCGGCGGCCGTCGCGTCGCGGATGGCGCCGTTCCGCGACGCGGTCGCGCGATCGTGCGACTGCTTTGCGAGCTACCGGCCCTACGCAGTCGACGACGAAGGCCCTGACTGCACGGGACCGTACACGACGCTCGCGCGCGGCGGCGATGCGGCGGCCTACGTGATCGGCAGGGCGCTCAACACGTCGCGTCCGAACAACGTCGACGAACGATGGGCCCCGTGGCTCGTGCGGGCGCTCGTGGCGACGGGCTCGCCGCTGGCCGCGCCCATGTTGCTTCAGTACCTCGCCGAGGCTGCTGGGAAGGGGCGCGCGCTCGATCCGGCGGCGGCGGCGGCGCTCGCGGCGCTCCCGCGTCTCACGGGCGACGACGCCTACCCGGTGGCGCCGTGGGAGCACGGCGTCTACGAGATGCCGGGCGTCTACCGCGAGGCCGTGCGTCGCTGGCTGCAGGGGTGGATCTCCGCGCGCGAGGTGACGCCCGCGCAGCACCTCGCACAGAGCGCCGAGCGCGCACGACGTGACCTGTCACACCCCGATCCCTCGGTGCGCTTCGCGGCGATGGAGCGCCTCGTGTCGGTGCCCGCCCACCGCGCCGCCGTGCAGTCTGCGCTGCGCGCGCTCCTCGCCGACGAGAACCTCCCCGCGGAGGCGGTCTCGCACGTCACGCGATGGGCGCGGGAGCACCACCTGACGCTCCCTGCAAACGTTTCCTCGACCACGGGAGCGCGGTGACACGATGCGTACGTGGATCGTTGCGCTCACGCTCGCGCTCACGGCCTGCCGCCCCACGCCGATGCCGCCGACGACGCCGCAGCCGACGGTGACCGCGCCCCGCACCACGACACCGGAGGCGGTGCGGCCCATGCTCGCCTCGGGGGACCACTTTCTCTGCGAGCTGCGTCGCGATGGCAGCGTGTGGTGTCGCGGCAGCAACGACCGCGGGCAGCTCGGCGACGGATCGAACGACGCCCACATGACACCGCAGCGCGTGGAGAACCTTCCCGCCGTCACGCACCTCGTGGCCGCGGAGGCGACGGCGTGCGCGGTCACCCGTGATGGGCGCGTCGTTCGATGGGGGTGGTCCGAGGTCCCCGGTGAAGCAGGCAACCACCCCGGCACGGGGCACGCCGTGACGACGCCGGAGGAACTCTCCTTCGGCGGTCCCGTCGCCGATGTGGTGGTCGGCGACATGGGCTTCTGCGCGCGGCTCGTCGACGGGCGCGTGCGGTGCCTTCGAGCGCGCGTGGTCGACGACCTCGAAGCGCTGCGCGACGCCGTGGCGCTGGTCGCGAGCGCCCGATCGCTCTGCGGTCGCATGCGCGACGGACGCGTGCGGTGTGTCTCGGAACGCGAGCCGCGCGTCTCGGTCTCGGAGATCGACGACGTGCGCGAGGTGGTGTCGGCGGGCGAGCGCCTCGTCGCGCTCCGTGGCGACGGCACGGTCGTGGGGCTCGACGTCGGGCCGACGAGCCTGGTGTCGCAGGAGGTTCCCGAAGCGCGGGGCGCGACGGCGATCTGGGGATCGAGGTGGGGCTGGTGCTTCGCGCGTGGCGATCGCCTCGTGTGTCGGAGCGCCAACGAGGCGAGCGTCGCAGCCGAGGGGCACGGGATGGACGCCACACGTCTGCTGAACCTCCCGGTGATGCACCTGCGCGCGCCCGTGGCCGCGACGCTGTTCGGCGGCTTCGGGTGCGCGATGGAAGCCGACCGCGATGAGGCGCGCTGCTGGGGGGAGGCGCTCCGCGACGAAGCCTGGGAGCTGGGTTCCCTCGCACAGCCGGTGCTCGCTGGAGGCCGTCCGTTGTCGGGCGTCGTCGACCTCGTGACCGCGGGCGGCGGCGTGTGCGCGCTGTTCGCCGACGCGGCGCCGCGCTGCTGGGGCTCGCTCGACTGGTTCGGCGCGCTCGGTGACGGGATGCTGCGGAGCGTGGTCGCGCAGTCGAGCGAGGTGTTTCGCGCGCCGACGGTTTCGCTCGCGTGGGGCGACGCGATCGCGTGCGGCGTCGTCGGCGGAGAACTCCGCTGCGCGCTGCGCGGACCTGTTTCGAGCGACGACGAGGGGGCTCCCGTGGCGGCGCCCGACCGCGTGGTGCGCGTGCCTGCGCCGGGCGCGCTGCGATCGGTGGTGGTGGGCGCCCGTGAGGTCTGTGCCGTGCTCACCGACAGGCGTGTGGCCTGTGTGCCGAACGAGCGGCTCGTGGAGGCGGCGCGCACCTCCGCGGGAGATGCTCCGTCGCTGACCGTGCGGGCGGGCTTCACCGGCGTGCAGCGCCTCGTCACGCGCGCCTCCGAGACGTGCGCGCTCGTCGACGGCGCGCCTTTGCGGTGCTGGCTCGCACCTGAGCCGCAGCCCGAGGCGCCGACCGAAGGACCCGCGGAGGACTTCGCCGCGTGGGGCACTCGCATCCAGGAGGAGGCGTCGGCCCGGGGCGAGGCCGAGGACGCGCTGTCGTGGCGGCGCGCCGAGCGAACCACGGACTCGCAATTCGGTGGAGTGGCCACGCTCGATCCGCAGCTCGGAGCGCCTCGCAGCGTCGCCCACGGCGCGCGACACACCTGCGTGCTCGACGCGCGCGGGGCCGTGTGGTGCGGGGGCGCCGGGCGCAACGGACAGCTCGGGAGCGGGCTGTTCTCGTGGCGTGTGCGGCCTGAGCGGGTTCCGCTCGATGGCGTGGCCGACGAGGTGGCGTCGGGCGCGTTTCACAGCTGCGCGCGCATCGCGGGGAACGTGTGGTGTTGGGGCGACAACATGGCGGGCCAGCTCGGGGATGGCACGCGCATCCAGCGCGCGGTGCCGGTGCGCGTGGAGGGCGTCGAGGGCGCGACGCGGCTCGTGGCCGCTGCGGAGCACACCTGCGCGGTGGTGCGCGAGGGGCGCGTGCAGTGCTGGGGCGCGAACGGGAGCTACGCGATCGGCGACGGCACCCGCGACGACCGGCTCCGGCCGACCTTCGTGCTGGGAGAGTGAGCGCTGCGCATCGAAGGCCCCTGCGCATCGGGTGAGCGAATGGGTGAACGCCCCGTCCACGAATCGGTGAACGGCGGGGCGCCCGTTGCGCGAAACGCCTTCCCAGTAGGGTTTTGGCGTGGTTTGGGGAGAGGGATTCGAACCGGATCGAGGGGTATCGAATCGCAGGAAATCGCGGGTTTCGAGTCACCTGCGATGCCCTCCCAGAAACTTTCTAACACCCTAGCGGTGGGGCGTGGGACCAATTCTGGAACCACTTCTCGGGGCGCTCACGAGGCGGCGATTCACGCTGCGATCGACGCCGGCGACGACGACCTCGCGGCGGAACTGCTGGCGATGATGCGTCGTCGACGGGCGGCTGAGGCGGCGACCGGAGGGGGCGTTGATCTCGAGGTGGCGCTTCGAGCACGCGGAAGGTAACGCTCGCAGAGCACAACCTCAGCGTGCGAACCGCGTGTCCGGCATCGATGGCCGGAGTTTGCCGAGTCACTCCCCGCGAGCGCGTCCGTGGCAGCGAGTTCGGAGCGCTGTGGTGCAACGCGAACCACAGTGATTCGCGCCAGTTCGGGACGCGCGGCTCGCAGAGCTTCCACCACGCTCGACGCTTGACACCAGCGTCCCGTTGGTCGGACGTTCGTCGGCCGAAAGCCACACGCGGGAGCGGTTGACGACCATGGCACTCGAAGACATTGGGAGCGTCGAACACAGTGAACGGGCTGAGATCCCCTTCGCGAACACATTCAAGGAAGCCATCGGCTGCCTGATCGAGTCTCGCGAACGCGGCGAGGTCTTCGAGCCCAACGCGAAGCCGATCTTCGACCTGGTCTTCGAGTGCGTGGCCGTCAGCCTCGACGAGGCTCGCAACCTGGTACGCGGGCTCGGTGAGACCGCCGCCGGGCTCGAGTCTGTGCTCGGCGAGTATGCGGAGACCTTCGCTCGCGCCTGCGAGGCCGCAGACACGGCTCTGGGGCGAGGCGCGGAATGGCTCCAAGAGCACCGAGATGTGCTCGAAGCGGTCGCCCGTGTTGCTGTGCTTGTCGCCTTCTGCATCCAAGCGCCTGAGATCGGAGTGGCCTTCGTGACCGAGGATCCGTCGCGCGTGCTGGGCCCGCTTGCGGTGATCAACGAGGCGATGCGCAATGGTTAAGGCAACGCTCGGGCTCGATTCGATGAGCCCGGCCGATGTTCTTCGACTCTGCCTCGAACGACGAGCTTTCGCCAACGCGTCCGCCCTAGAGCTGAGCGAGGAGTCGGCGCCTGTCGCGCGCCACGCGACTTTCTTCGAGGCCATCTCATTCATGGAGGCTCCCCCCGAAGCCCTCCGTGAGGTGGTGACCAGTCTGCTCGGCACGCTGCACTCTGCGAACGTCGAGCTGCTGGTGTGGGTTCACGGCGATGGCCAACGGCTGCGCTTTTTTTATGGAGCGGTGTCGCCCACGGGCGCGAAGGACGTCGACCCAAGGCACGCAGAGGTCCTCGAGCAGGCGCTCGATGGCTTTCTGCGTGGAGCGAAGCTGCGGAGAGTCTCGAGTGTGAAGCTCTCGGACTCACCCGACGAGGCTCTCCCCGAGATGCGCGCCTCGTTGGAGCGGCGAGGCTCAGTCGCCGCAATTATTGGAATCCCGAGCGATCGCGCAACGGGAGAGCGCCTCAGTCACATCGACGAAGCCCTCGAAGGAGTGGCGTTTCGCAACTTCGACTTGATCATCCAATGCGTCCCCTCGCCCGACCGTGACGTCGACATCGCGACGTCGAACCTCTCACTGATTTCAGCGACCGCCCACCAGCTCTCGCGCACGACCTTTTCGCAGAGCGAGGGCGCGAACCTGTCGCGCTCCGTGACCGAAGGCATCACCCAGACCTTCGGTCAGAGCGTGACCCGCTCGTGGTCCACGGGGACTTCATCAACGGCTGCGGAGCACACGAACGCGCAATCGGTAGCGCTGGCACAAGGCATCGGCACGTTGCTCGGCGCGGCGCTGGGCGGGGTCGTCAGCGCGGCGTGCGGTATCTCGGAGGGTGTCCAGGTTGGCAAGGACGTCGGCCTCATGCTCGCCGGCGCCGTCGTTCCACCGCACCAGATTCACAGGGGGACGAACTCCTCTACGGGAACGTCTACGGGTACGACAGACTCAACAGCGCTCGCGAAGTCACGCGCAGAAACTCTCGGTGCGAGCCTCGGAATGCAGTGGAGCGCCGAGTCCCTCGATCGCTCGGCCTTGGCTCTCGAAAGTATCGCGGAGGCCCACCTCGAACGCGTCCAACGCGGCCGAGCACTCGGGGCGTGGTCCGTCAGCGTTCACGTCTGCGCGAACGACGACAGCACGCGCAACGTCGTTTCTCACCTGCTCGTCGGGGCGCTGCGAGGAGATCGCACGCACCTCGAAAAGCTCGTCGCGCTCCCGTACACACGAGCCTCCGTCGATCTCGCGATCAGGAGCGTCAGCGCGTTCGCCCCTCCCTTGCTTCGTCGTGTCGCTCCACACCCGTTTTTTCCGCACGGGGAACAGCCGTGCACGTTGCTCGCGAGCGACGAGTTGGCTCAGTGGGTGATGCCACCTTCGGGCGACGTCGCAGGGGTGCGAGTCGACCGCCCTGTGCGCTTTGCACGTGGCCTGGCGTTGAAGCCCACCTCTCGGGGTGGAATTCCCACACACATCACGCTCGGACCACCAACCCACTGGGGACGTCCCAACCCCCGCGGCGCTGTCTCGATTCACTGCAACGAACTCGCGCGGCACGTGTTCATCGCGGGCACAACCGGCTCGGGCAAGACGACGACCCTACGCCGAATTCTGTGGGAGCTCGCCCGCGCTCGCATCCCCTTTCTCGTGATCGAACCTGCGAAAAGCAGCTTCGCAGAACTCCGTGAGCGCATGATCGAAGACGGACTCGCGCCGCTTCGGCTGGTGCTCGGCCGTCCCGCCAACGAGCACGAGCGAACGCTCAAGTTCAACCCGTTCGCAGCCCCAGCGGGAATTCCGCTCGGCCGTCACGCGGAGGCCGTCAAGATTCTCCTACGATCTTGCTTCGATATGCAGGAGTCGCTGCCACAACTCCTGGAGCTTCTTCTCTTCAGAACCTACGAGTTCTTCGGTTGGACCGACCTCTTGTCCCCCATCACGTCTGAGCAGTTGCAGCGCCCCTTCCCATGCTTCCGTGACTTCCTCGTCGATGAGGTGGCGCCGGGGCGCGGCCGGCAGAGCCGAGTGGCGGCCACAGTGAATCGATTCGGATACGAAGAACGCATCGCGAACAGCCTGACCGCAGCGCTAACGGTGCGCCTCGAGTCGTTCACGCGCGGAATCAAAGGCCACATCTTCGACAAGCAAGAGATCGACTTCGGGGATGTCCTCTCCAGACCGTGCTTTCTCGAGCTTGCCGATCTGTCAGAGCCTGACGTTCGTCGCTTTCTCATCGGTGCGCTGCTGCTTCGCATCTATGCCGAGCGAGAGGCGCAGCGACGTGTGAGCAGCCCCGACGGCACCCTCCGACACGCAATCGTGCTTGAGGAGGCGCACCACGTACTGCGCGAGAGCACGGGATCGGGTCCGAGCGCAGCGCTCATTCAACAGAGCAACCTCCTGCTCGCAGACGCCTTCGCCGAGCTTAGGGAGTATGGTCAAGGGATCATCGTCGCCGATCAGGCCCCCGGCGATCTTCAGCCCGCGGTGCTCCGCAACACGGCGACGAAGATCGTCCACACGCTCTATCACGAGGCCGACGTCAGGGCGATCGGCGACGCCATCGGGCTCGACGACGCTCAGCGAGCTGAGTTGAGACGACTCCGCCGGGGCGAATGCGTCGTGAACGGGAGCGATTTCCCGGCGCCGGTCACCTGCATGGTTCAACCGATTTCTAGCACGCGCAAGGTGACTTCCCATGCCTAACATTTCCATCGAACTTCACGATCGCATGGTCTCGGTGACCGCCGATCTGGTCCCACTTCGACTCGATGGAGAGCTTCGCTCGCCCTATCGCTGCGTTCAGGTTGGCATCAACACCGCCATCACATCACTCGCCTCGCATTACAACGTTTCCGCTCGAGACATTCTCACGAACGTCAGCGCCTCGATTCGGGTCGTCGGTCCACGCCGTGAGCTCAACGTGGCGAGGCTTCACTTCAAGCTCGCCTTCGGCTTGACCGCCTCTGAACTCGCGGTCCTCCGCTTCGACGAAAAGGATACCGGGCAGAGCTATTACGAGACATTCGGCTTCGATGGTGATCAACGAACGATCCGAGAGACGGCGCTGCTTATCGACGAATGGCAGAGCACGCTGAGCGGCGACGAGCTCCAACGATGGCTCCCCGTTGCGACTCAGTTGAAGCGTGATCTGGGGGTCGAGCATTCAACGATAGCTCCAGCGCAAATCGGAATCGTCGGGGTCGCAGGAGCAGGTAAGAGCAGTTTCATTAACGCGCTGCTCGGGCGTCAGATTCTGCCTGTGGCCGCACAGATCAGCACGGCAACCGTCATCGAGCTTCGTCATCCGGGTCCCGACCGTCCCGAAGGACTGACAGTACAATGGATGCCGCGTCCCATGCTACAAGCTCGGATCGAGGAGCTTCGACGCGACGGTTCGACACTCCTGACCGAGCAAGAGAACAACGCTCGAAAGGTTCGCCTTCGTGCACTCGAGAGCGCGAACAACGCGGCGGCCAACTCGCGCACACAATGGCAATTGGAGACGCTCGACTATCTCGCTGGCGCATCCCCGGAGAACCTCGCGGTTGGAGTCGAGAAGATTATCGCGTACATCCGCCATCCCCTGCTCGAGCTGGTCACCATCGTGGATACGCCGGGCCTAAAGGACCCGGATCCCTGGCGCGCTCGGATCGCAATCGACGCGGTGAGCAAGCTTGATGCGTGGGCCTACCTGCACCTGGCGAGCACGAACCTTACCAGCGATCGAATCGATGACTGGAAGAGCCTTTCGAGTCAGGCGAACAATGCGGCCAGCGCAGTGATCCTCACCAAGATCGACGACCTCAAGGACGCAGTACACCCGGTGCTCGCAGTTCGCCGGCGTGAGCTTCAAGATCACGGCATCGCGGGCGAATTCGAAGCGTGTACTGCACACGGTCCGTCAGAGTTGCTTCGGAAGGAGGATCTGCAGGAACTCATCAGACGCATGAGGAGAAGCGGATACCTGTCGTTCGCGAGCCACGCGGTGGACCCTGCCCCCCCCAACGGGTGGGAAGAGGTCGAAGATGCCCTGCGCTCTCTGAAGGATACGACAGACGAACCCGCGCTTCGCGACTATCTGTTCGACGCGAGTGGTATCCCTGCCGCGGCAGGCTTCCTTGGTCGAAAGCTCGCGGTTCAAGGAACCATGCGTCGAGCTGAGAAGGTGAAAGCTCGACTCGCGCTCGAGTGTCGCACGACAAGGCTGCGATTAGAGCGTGCGGTGAATGCCGCCAACGAGCTACGGGAGCGGCGAGAGTCCGCGGACAGCCTCACGGAGGCCAGACAAGTCGCGATCGCACGGCGGGACTCGGAACGAGGCGCCCTCAACACGCGCAGTCTTCAACTGCATCATGCGTCCAGCTTTCTCAGCTCAGTGATCACGGAGCGCGTGAAAGAGATTGTGACGGCAGCCGAGTCGCTCGAAAGCGAAGCGATCAACGCACTCCGAGCTGAGGTTGGAAAATCAGCAGCATTCGAACTATACGGGGATCGTTCTTTCAACCTCTTCCCTGCCTTCGACAAGATCCTTGCAAGCAGGGCCGCGGACGAGATTCGTATCTACTCAATGTATTGTAGCTCCATGCTCTCGTCGTTGACGGATGATGCTTCGGAACTCGGTGAGGCGATCGAATCAGAGCTCTCTCGCTACACTCTGCATGACAAAAATGTGTTCGTTGTCTACGACCGGGAGAAGTTCTTCGAGCTTTTCCAAACGATGATGGATCGGATGCGGGCGGCGGCACGGCGACATTGCCGAGATGTACGCGATTCGATGGTGGCTCGTGCGACGGAGCGCATGCAACAAATCCTCAAGCGAGCGCTTTCGGTAGCAACTGCTGCCGAAACGCGGCAGCAGCATGCACTCAACGACCTCGACTTACAAGTTCGCGCGCTCAGCGAAGCGCTGGAGCAGCTCAACGAGACCGCAGGTGCTTCAAAGGATATGTATGAACGGCAATGCGCCGCCGCTCAGGCCGCGCTGAGTGCGTGCAACGCTTTCATCGAAAGGCATTCACTCGAATCGTGGCAGTCTCGAACGACGTGACATCGTCGGAAGTCGACGCGCATCGGTCACGGTGGAGAAACGTGACCTGCCAACAGTTCTTCGCACCGAGAGTCGTCTTACACACTGGCCTCAACGTACCTCGGCTTACGATCCCTGGAGAAGGGACCGTTCCAACCAGCCCGATCCGAGCGCTAGAGTTGCGTAGAGTCGCCGCCCGCGTGAGTCGCTCGTTCCCCCGGAGCTCTCGCT
>CAMFHP010000035.1 GCA_945952225.1 uncultured Myxococcaceae bacterium | reverse complement strand
ATCTACACGTAAGGAGTCGTCGGCAGCGTCAGATGTGTATAAGAGACAGAGAAGCGCTCGGAGCGGAGCGTGAGATCCATGGCCCACGCCGACGGGGTCGTGGGGTCGCCCTGGAGCGTGAGGCCCTGGGCGGGCGCATCGGAGGGCGCACCGGAGAGGCCCTGCGTCAGCGAAAGGATCACCAAAGCCGTCGAAACCGTCATTGAAACCTCACTCCTCCCTCGAAGGCACTACACCACCTCGCCGCCCGCGCGGCGGTGATTCCACTTCAGAGCGGCACGACGATGCGCCCGGGGGCCGAGTCTCCGCCCGCGACGGTGGTGGTCCCGTCCTGCGTGTGGCAGCTGTTGCAGTCGCCGTTGGGCACGGGCGACGACATCTCGTTCACGAGCCCGGTGGGGCCGATCACCCGCGCGGTGCGGAGCGGGTACGTGAAGCGCGTGGACGTGATGAAGTTGCCCGCGGAGTTCACCGTGAGCCGCGCGGTGCGCCCGGTCGCATCGACGATCTCGACGTAGGCCGTGCCCGACGGGCCGCCGGGCGTGCGCCCCGAGTACCCGTTGCAGTTGTTCATCTCGTGGTCGAGGTAGTACGCGGTGCCGCCGAGGCCGGTGGGTCCCTCGCGCATCGAGGTGTGGCACGCGATGCAGGCCTGACCGGGGTTCATGAGCTGGCTGCCGCGGTTGCCGCGCGTCCACGTGGTGCCCGACACGCACGCGGTGTTGGTGCCCGCGGGCGGCGTCCACGTGGGAGCGGCCGCGTCGTCGGGGGCGCTCGCGTCGGAGCCCGTCGCGCCATCGGTCACGACCGCGCCGTCGTCCGTGGTGTTGGCGTCGTTGGTCGCGCCGTCGGTCGCCGTGGCCGCGTCGTCGTTCACACCGCGCGCGTTCACCATGCCGGTGGTATCAGCGCCGCACGCGCCGAGGAGCGCGCCGAGCGCGAGCAGGATGGAAGCAACATGGATCTGCCGCATGGGAGAAGCCTCGGTGTGAGAGTCGTGGTGGCGCGGCGCCGACGGCGCCGGAAGGTCAGCGTCCGTTGTTCGGCGCGTACACGCGGCCGGGCGCGCCCGCGGTGCCCTCGCGCGTGTGGCACGAGTTGCAGTCGCCCGACGGGGGGTCGTCCATCTGGAGGAACTGCCCGCTCGGCGTGATCACGCGCACGCGCTTGAGGGGAAAGCGGAACTCGTGGGTCGTGTAGAAGTTGCCCGAGATGTTCGGCTCGATGATGAAGGGCCGGTTCGTCTGGTCGACGACTTCGATCCAGGTCTTGAGACCCGTGGTCGGATCACCCGAGTTGCCGAAGCACTCGTTCTCTTCGTGCATCGCGTTGAAGAGCGTGCCGGCCACCGTGAAGATCGGGCCGCGCGCCGACTCGGTGTGGCACTGCACGCAGGCCCGCCCGGGGTGCATGAAGTTGTCGCCCGTGTCGCCGCGGGTCCAGTAGCGCCCCGACGCGCAGAGGGGACCGCCGCCGGGAATCACCGCGGGCGGATCCGACGACACACATCCCGCCGCGAGGGCCGTGACGGCCGCGAGGGTCGCGAAGAAGCGCGCGCTCATCGACGCCTCCCGCGCACGAGCGCCGCGAGGGCCACGAGGGCCATCACGCCGAGGCCGCGTCCGTGCGTCGCGCGCGGCGCCGTGGAGCACCCGCCGTACGACATCGAACGCCCCGGATCGAAGGCCACCAGCGCATCGGCCGGCACCTCGGGAATGTCGTCGGTCGCGCTCGCATCGCTCGCGGGCACATCGCTCACCGCGGCATCGCGCGCGGGCACATCGCTCGCGGGCACATCGCTCACGGCGGCATCGCTCACGGCGGCATCGCTCACGGCGGCGTCGGTCGGCACCGACGCGTCGGTGGTTCCGCCGGTCACGGTGACCGCGAGGGTCGCCGTCGCCCACGCGTCGCCGCTCACGAGCGTGCCGTTGGTCGCGTTGCCCGCCGCGTAGATGTTGAAGGTGCCCGACGCGGGCGCCACGACGTCGAAGCGGATCGTGAGGGGACCACCCGGCGTGCGCGCGAGCCCCATGTTGTGCACGAGGTCGACGCCGTTGATGCGCGTGCCCGACTGCATCGCGTTCACCGCGAGCGAGCCCGCGCTCACGGTCACGTCGCAGCCGCCCTGCACGAAGCCCGCGACCGTGCTGTTGATCGTGAGCGTGTAGGTCGACCGCGAGCCCGGCGCGACCGCCATCGGGCCGGCGATCGTGGTCGTCGCGCCCGCCGTCATGCGGTGGCACGTCGAGGCGGTGCCGCAGCCGGTGCGAGAGCGTCCCGTGATGCGTCCGTCGGGGTTCGCGAGCGCGGTCGATGCGTGGACGGCGACGAGGAGGCCCACGCTCCACGCACACGCTCTCGATGTGCTTCTCATCCAGCTCACTGCATGCTCCTGCTTCGGGCGTGCGGCGCCCGACGGTGATCGCGCGTCGGGTGTGACGCGACGTGGCACCTGCGCGGTGTATCCGCGGTCGGAATCTTTTCTTCGTTGAAAAAACGCAACGACGGACAGACCCCGCACACGAGGGATCTGGCCACGGGCGGTGTGATCTTGATTTCTCACACGTCGGGCGCTTCTCTCCCGCGCCTGATGAACAGCTACGACGTGATCGTGATCGGCAGCGGGCCCGGCGGAGAGGGCGCGGCGATGAAGGCCGCCAAGGAGGGGCGCTCGGTCGCGGTGGTCGAGCGGCACCACGTGGTCGGCGGCGGGTGCACGCACTGGGGCACGATCCCTTCGAAGGCCCTGCGCCACACGATCTCGACGCTCGCGGACTTTCGCTCGAACCCGCTGTTTCAAGCGCAGCTCGAGAACTACCAGGTGAAGCTCCCCGACCTGCTGCGCGCGGCCGAGGGCGTGATCCGTCGCCAGGTCTCGCTGCGCCACGGGTTCTACGAGCGCAACCACGTGCGGGTGGTGCACGGCACCGCGCGCTTTCTCGACGCCCACACCCTGGAGGTCGAAGGCGCCAACGGCGGCCGCGAGAAGCTCCGCGCCAACGCCTTCGTGGTCGCGTCGGGCGCGCGTCCGTACCACCCCGCCGACGTCGACTTCAGCCATCCCCGCGTGCGCGACAGCGACACGATCCTCAAGCTCGATTTCACCCCCGCGTCGATCACGATCTACGGCGCCGGCGTCATCGGCTGCGAGTACGCGTCGATGTTCCGCGTGATGGGCATGAAGGTCACGCTCATCAACACGCGCGACAAGCTGCTCTCGAACCTCGACGACGAGATCATCGACGCGCTCGCGTACCACCTCCGCGACCAGGGCTGCCTCATTCGCCACAACGAGGAGTACGAGCGCGTCGAGGCCGACGACGAGGGCGTGGTGCTGCACCTCAAGAGCGGGAAGAAGACCCGCAGCGACGTGCTCCTCTGGGCCAACGGACGCTCGGGCAACACGCAGAGCATGGGCCTCGAAGCGCTGGGCATCCGCGTCGACGCGCGCGGGCAGGTGAAGGTCAACGAGAGCTACCAGACCGAGATTCCGCACATCTACGCCGTGGGCGACGTGATCGGTCCGCCGAGCCTCGCGAGCGCCGCCTACGACCAGGGTCGCTTCGTGGCCACGCACATCGTCGAGGGGCGCTGCGACACGCGCCTCGCGCGCGACATTCCGACGGGCATCTACACCACGCCCGAGATCAGCTCGCTCGGTCGCACGGAGCGCGAGCTCACCGAGGCGAAGATCCCGTACGAGGTCGGGCACGCGCTCTTCCGCTCGCTCGCCCGCGCGCAGATCACGGGGCAGCCCGTCGGAATGCTCAAGCTGCTGTTCCACCGCGAGACCCACGAGGTGCTGGGCATCCACTGCTTCGGCTACCAGGCGAGCGAGATCATCCACATCGGGCAGGCGGTGATGTCGCAGCCCGCGCCGCACAACACGGTGCACTACTTCATCAACACCACGTTCAACTACCCGACGATGGCCGAGGCCTACCGCGTGGCCGCGCTCAACGGCCTCAACCGCCTCTGCTGAGGGTCGCAGCGCGCGCGGCGCTTTCCCCTTCCGCGGGGGCGTCGCACGCGCGATAGCATCGCCGCTCCGTCCGCACGTCGCGGCGGGCAGAGATCCCTCTCACGGCGGTGCATCAACCCAATGGCAGGCGAGACCCTCCCCGAGGTCGGCTACGCGTTCACCGCGGGGCCCTTCAACCCCAGCAACGCCACCGTGGTGCACGTGCATCACCGCGAGGCCATGAGCGAGCTCTACGAGACCGCCGTGATGCTCGCGGTGTATCCCCCCGTCGCGCCCGACGCGGCGGTGACCGCGCCCGCGGTGCTTGAGCTCACGCGCCAGTCGCTCACGCGAAAGTTTCAGGGCGTCGTGCGCCGCGTCGAAGACGTGGGCGTCGCGGGGCGCTACCGCATCGTGCGCGCCTACGTCGTGCCGCAGCTCTGGACGCTCTCGAAGCGCATGGACTCGCGGAACTTTCAGGACAAGAAGACCATCGAGATCGTGCTCGACGTGCTGAAGGACGCGGGCGTGTACCAGGGCGCGGGCGGGCTCCAGGTCGACGGCGGGCTCTACGGCGTGGCCCCGCGCGAGTACTGCGTGCAGCACCACGAGACCGACCTCGCGTTCGTGCGGCGGCTCCTCGAAGACGACGGGATCCCCTTCTATTTCAAGCACGACGGCGACGGCGGCGAGACGCTCGTGCTCTGCGACGACGCGCACGCGTGGCAGCCCGTCGAGACCCTCGATGGCACCACCCTCCAGGTGCGCGACGAGGCCATGGCCACCGCGCGCAGCGAGAGCCTGCACTTCTACGACTGGCGTCGCGAGCAGCAGACCACGAAGGTCACGCTCCGCGACTACGACTTCACGCGTCCCCGCGCGAAGCAGGACATGACCCCCTCGCAGGGCGACGGCGTGCGCGCCGTGTACGAGTACCCCACGCGCGCGACGATCACGAACTACAACGAAGGCGGCCACGTCTACACGACGCACAACAGCGCGCGCCTCGCCCGCGTGCGCCACGAGGAGCACGCGACGCGCGAGTGGTCGGGCTCGGGCGAAGGCAACGCCATTCAGGTGGGCGCGGGCCGGAGCGTCACGGTCGGCGGCCACGTGCACGCCGAGTACGACAAGCGCTACCTCATCACGGCCTCGGAGCACGTGGGCCACGCGTGGTCGGCGACGACGGAGGATCTGCACGTCGGCACGAAGATCCTGCAGATGCTTCAGATGTTGAACGCCGAGCTGGTCGATGTGGCGGCGAGCGAGGGATCGCTGCCCGAGCGCTATCGCAATCGGTTCAACACGAACAAGCTCGATGGGATGAGCACGTCGGTGGCGTTCCGTCCGGCGCGGGTGACGCCGCGGCCCATCGTCGAGGGGCCGCAGACGGCGCGCGTGGTGGGACCGCCCGGCGAGGAGATCCACACGGACTTCTACGGCCGCGTGAAGGTGCAGTTCCACTGGGACCGCGTGGGCCAGGAGAACGAGAAGAGCTCGTGCTGGATCCGCGTCGCGCAGACGTGGGCGGCGTCGGGCTGGGGGACGATGTTCATTCCGCGCATCGGGATGGAGGTCGTGGTCGCGTACCTGGAGGGCGACCCCGATCGGCCGCTCATCACGGGCTGCGTCTACAACGGCGAGAACCATCCGCCGTACGAGCTCCCGCAGGAGAAGACCAAGAGCACCATCAAGACGAACTCGTCGCCCACGAGCGGCGGCTACAACGAGCTTCGCTTCGAAGACCTCAAGGGCCGCGAGCAGGTGTACCTCCAGGCCGAGCGCAACCACGACGTGCTGGTCAAGAAGGACCAGACCATCACCGTGGGTGGCAATCGCACGAAGACCATCTCGGGCAACGAGTTCATCTCCGTGCGGAAGAACCGCACGGGCACCATCACGCAGAACGACAAGCTGACGGTGCAGCAGAACCAGGAGATCGAGGTGCACGGCGAGACGGGCCTCACCGTGTACGTCGACCACGTGTACCGCCTCGAAGCGCAGGAGAAGATCGTGCTCAAGTGCGGCGAGAGCACGATCGTGATGACCCCCGGCGGCGTGTGGATCAACGGCCCCGTGGTGAAGCTCAACTGCTCCGACAAGCCGCCCGTCTGAGCGCGCGCGGAGGTCGTCAGCCGAGGCGCGTGGCGACGATGGAACGCAACGCCTCGGCGCGGGCCATCACGCTCTGCGCGAGCCTCCACTGGCCGGTGCCCCGCACGAGGTTGTGGTCGCCGCGGGTGGCGTACTTCGAGGCGTTCCACCCGAAGTAGCGCTCGCGCAGGGCGTCGGCGAGAAAGCGCGCCGAGAGTTCCACGCAGATCGTGGCGAGGCCGTCGACGAGGCGCTCGCGCTCCGCGTCGGTCACGAGCCCGCGCGCGGCGGCGCCGTAGCCCTCGATGGCGGCGGTGAAGAGACCCTCGTCGATCGAGAGCTCCGCGGCGTCTTCGCCCGCGGGGTTGCACCACGAGCGCAGCGCGTCGCCCATCTCGTGGGGCCACACCATGCGTCCCACGGTGTCGAGGTCGACGAGGCACACGCCGCAGTCGTCGGCGTCGAAGAGCAGGTTCGAGATCTTGAGGTCCCCGTGCGCGTGCCGCGGCGCGAGGTCGTCGAAGCCCGCGAGCCGCGAGGCGGCGTCGAGCACCGCGGCGGCCACGGGCGCCACGCGGTCGTAGAGGCGATGCGCGCGGTGCTCGTCGAGGGCCGTGCGCAACGTGTCGAGGTGGCGCGCGGTGTCGTGGGGGCGGCCGGTGCGTCCGACGTAGGTGTGGTCGAGGTCGTCGAGGGCGACGTGCGCGCGGCCCACGAGGGCGCCCGCTTCGTACGCGGCGCGGGGAGACGGCACGCGATCCCAGGTGTGCGTGTGCTCGATGAAGGTCATGGCGCGCCACACGCCGGGCGATCCGTCGTCGCGCGCGACCTCACACCAGCGCGCGCCCGCGTCGGTGGGAATCAGCGTCGGCGTGACCAGTCCCTTCGCGGCGAGGTGCGCGGTGACGGCGGCGATGTCGTCGTGCACGCGCGGCGAGAACACCGGGTGGAGCCGCTGCACGAGCGCCCGCGCGGGCGTCGCCTCGACGAGAAAGGTGTCGTTGATGAGGCCCGTGCCGAAGGGACGCGACGCGCGCCCCGCGAAGGCCGACCAGTGCGCGAGGACCGCAGGAGGAACCGAGTGCATCACGGCGCGCGACGCTACCACCAACGCTTCACGTTGAACGCCCGACGCGCGTGGCGCGAAGATGCGCCCCGTGACGCCCCGCGCCCGCCCGTGCCTCGCCCTGCTCTCCCTCGCCGCGTGCACGAGCGCGGGCAGCGTCGTGATGCCCGATGCGTCCTACGACGCCGCGGGCCTCTACGTGCTCGATCGTACGGTACCGAACGGTCTCGACGGCGGCGCGCTCCCCGTGGCCGTGCAGCCCGACGGCGCGGTGCTGGGCACGGTGCTCCCCGACGGCGCGGTGGTCGCTTCCGATGGGGCGCTGGTGGGAACCCTCGCAGGCGATGGCGCGGTGCTCGCGGCCGACGGCGCGGTGCTCGGCGGCGTGCGCGATGGGGGCATCGACGGCACGGCGACCGGCGATGGTTCGGTACCGAACGATCTCGCGGTCGGTGATGGTGCAGCGGGCGACGCTCCCCTCGCGGGTGACGGCGCGGCGGGCGACGTGAGCTGGCCCGTGGAGGGCGATGGCGCGGTGATGGCCGACGCGTTTCTGCCCGACGGCGCCGCGGCGTGCACCGGGGGATGGCGCGCGTGCGGGCCGCTCTGCATCGCACCGGGAACGTGCTGCGCCGACAGCGACTGCACCGGCGGGCGCGCGTGCTCGCGTCCGGGCGGTCAGTGCTCGTGCCGCGAGAACACGCGGATGTGCGGCGCGCGCTGCATCGCCGAGAGCGGGTGCTGCGCCGACAGCGATTGCCCCGCGGGCTTTCTGTGCCCCACCGTGGGCTCGATCTGCCGCGACAGCGCGGGCTGCGTGCTCGGCACGCGGAGCTGCAACGGGAGCTGCATCGCCGCGGGCGCGTGCTGCACCACGGCCGACTGCACCGACGGGGTGTGTCCCGGCGCGGGCGCGTTCTGCAGCGGCATGAACCGATGCGCGCGGGGATCGCGGGCGTGCGGGTCGCAGTGCATTCCGACGGGCACGTGCTGTGACGCCACGGACTGCCCCGCGGGCTTCGTGTGTCCGACGCCCGGCGCGCAGTGCGGGTGCCCGCGCGGACAGCGCCTCTGCGGTGCGACGCGATGTGTGGCCGCCGACGCGTGCTGCACCGACGACGACTGTCCGGTGACGAGCTGCCCGACGCCGGGCATGGCCTGCGCGCCGGTGCCGCCGCGCATCGCCATCGCGCGGTGGGGCATCGACCGACTCGACGGCGACGCGGGCACCGAGGGTTCGTCGGGGCAGCGCTTTCGTCACTACGAGCTCACGACGACGAGCGCCGAATCCGATGCGCTCACGATGGCCCTCGGCATGGGCGGCGAGTCCGCACGCGCGACGCTCGACAACCCGCGGTACCTCACGGTGTACGGCCCTGGCGTGTGCCCGCGGAACACGGCCGCGCTCTATGCGCTCGACCGCGGCCCGAGCACCGCGTGGCCGCGCGTCGACCACGTGCTCACGGTCTCGCAGATGGAGCGCGATTTTCTCGTGCGCGATGGCTGGCGCGCCGCGCAGGTCGGATGCGCCGTCGCAGCGAGCGGGGTGTGCCCCGCGGGCACCGTGGCCGTGTTGCGCTACCAGCTCGTACGCGCGGACGTGGAAGCGCACCGCTTCGTGCTCTCGGCCGACGCGATGGAGGCCTCGCGCGCGGGCTATCTCTACGACGGGATCGCGTTCTGCGCGTGGTGATCTTCGCGTATGGTGGCGGCCGTCGCCTCGCCCGACACGACGGAGTCCCCGATGCGCTGCCACCCACGCGTTCGATGGTTGCCCTGCCTGATCGCGCTTGTCGCGACGAGCGCCTGCACCGATGCGCCGGTGGTGAACGGAGACGCGGGTCCGCAGCGCGACGCGGGTGATGCGCGCGACGGCGCCGACGAGGCCGCGGTCGTGCGCGACGCGGGCGACGTGGGCGACGCAGACGATGTGCGCGACGCGGGCGACGTGATCGATGCGAGCGACGTCGACGACGTGACCGATGCGAGCGACGTCGACGACGTGGTCGATGCGAGTGACGTCGACGACGTGATCGATGCGAGTGACGTCGGTGACGCCGACGACGTGGTCGACGCAGGGGACGACGTGCGCGATGTGACCGATGCGTCGACGGACGATGGCGCCGCCGATGCGAGCGATGGCGCGCCGACGGTGTGTCCGCTCACGCTCATGCCCGCGCTGCGCGTCGAGGGCGACCGGGTGATGGGGACGGTCGCGGGACCGAGCCGCAACGCGACGTCGACCTGCGGCTCCGTGGGCGGCCCCGAGGTGGTGTTTCCGCTTCGCGTGACGGCGCGCACGGGCGTGATGCTCTCGACCGTGGGGAGCGGCTACGACACCGTGCTCCTGCTGCGGCGCGCGTGCGACGCGGTCTCGACGGAGATCGCGTGCAACGACGACGTGGTGGGCGGCACAGCTTCGATGCTCCGTCGCGTGCTCGACCCCGGCGACTACTTCGTCGTGCTGGAGCAGTACGGCTCGTCGGGGCGTGGCGGCGCCTACACGTTGGAGCTCGCGCCGTTCACGCCCTCGACGAACGCCGACTGCGCGCGGGCCACAGCGCTCGTGTCGGGCGTCGAGGTCGTGGGCGACGTGCGCGAGGGCCTCTTCGCCGCGGGCGGATGCCTCAACGATCAGTGGGGTCCACAGCAGTACTTCACGCTCACCGTGCCCCCGGGGCAGCGCGCGACCGTGCACGCCACGCCCGAGCGCTCGGCGGCTCCGTGGCGGGCCGTGGTGCGCGCGCGGTCGTCGTGCACGGCCACCGCGTGTCTCGCGAGCGGCACGTCGTACATGGCCGGTGATACGGCGACGGCGGTGTTCGACAACCGCGGCGCGGCCCCGCTCCCGGTGGTGCTCTCCGTGGGCAGCAGCAACGGGATGACCGGCGGAGCCTACGCCCTGCTCGCCTCGCTCTCGACGCCGCCCATGGCGCCCGCGAACGCGGCGTGCGTGTCGGCCACGCGCGTCGATGACGGCGCGGTGCTCTCGGGCGAGAGCCCGGGACTGGGCACCGTGCGCCTCAACGACGTGTGCCTCGCGAGCGCGCAGGGCACGACGCTCTTCTACACGGCCGCCGTGCCGCCGCGGAACGCGCTGACGTTCACCGTGCGTCCGTCGGGGTCGTGGGACGTGGCCCTGCGGCTCCTCGGCGGCTGCGCGTCGACGTCGTGCCTCGCCTCCGTCGACGCGGCGGGCGGCGGCGGCGCCGAGACGCTGCGATGGACGAACACCGCCCTCGCGACGCAGAGCGTGGTGGTCGCGGTGTCGAGCGTGTCGTCGACCGCGGGCACCTTCGACGGATCGGTGCGCATCGTGGCGCCGCCGCCCAACGTGACGTGCGCGGGCGCGCTCACGCTCGACCCCGACGCCGACGCGCCGCTCGTCGCGCAGAACGGCGCCGCGGGCACGGAGAACCTCACGGGCCCGTGCCTCCCGGGCGCCACGGGCACGGTGCTCTACTACCGCGTGACCGTGCCTGCGGGTGAGCTCCTCACGGTGTCGGCGAGGCCCGCGACGAACGTCGACCCGGTGATCCGTCTGCTCGATGCGTGCGGCGCGCGCGCGTGCCTCGCGAGCACCAACGCCACGGGCGTGAACGGCACCGAGACCCTGTCGTACACGAACACCTCGTCGTCGGACGCGACGTGGATCGTGGCCGTCGGCGGGGCGACGAACGCCACGAACGGCAGCTTCGACGTGCGGGCCCGCACGCGCCGCGAGTACACGGAGACGACCATCGCGTCGGCGTGCGTCGACATGAGCGGCGCCACCGCGCTCGCGGGTCTCGCGAGCGATGATGCGGCGTCGACCCTCGCGGATCTTCCCTTTCCCTTCGAGTTCTACGGGGAGCGAGAGCTCGAATACTCGGTGTCGACGAACGGGCTTCTGCAACTGTTTCCGACGCTGATGGCGACGCCCTCGACGGCGTACGAGAACCAGCCCATTCCCACCGCGGCGCCGCCCTCGCGCTTCGTCGCGCCGTTCTGGGATGACCTCGTTCCCTCGCCCACCTCGCGCGTGCTCGTGCGCACCGTCGGCACCGCGCCCGACCGCCGCTTCGTCGTGCAGTGGACCGACTTCGCCCCCTTCGGCGACAGCCGCGCGCGCATCACCATGCAGGCCCATCTGTTTGAAGGCTCCGACGCGATCGAGATGCACTACTGCGCGCTCACGCCGGGCATGCTCGCGGGGCGCGTGACCGGCGACTCGGCGACGGTGGGCATCGAGAGCCCCGACGGCTCCGCGGGGCGCCAGCACTCGTTCAACACGCCCATGTCGGTCTCGACCACGACGGCGCTGCGCTACACGCCCTGAGCGCGCTGTCTCGCCTGCGCACACGGTCTGCGCGCGGTGCGATGCGAGGCGGGTCGACGAAGGGAGCCGCGCGTCCACGTACCCCGCGCATGGACGACGTCACCCGTGCCGTGCGCGCGATGTATGAAGCCTGGCCCTATCCCGCGGGGGCGCCCACGATGCGCGTCTCCTCCGACGTTCGGATGCTGCTCTCGGAGGTGCAGCAGCGTCGCGCGACGAAGGGTCCGCTCCGCGCGCTCGACGCCGGGTGCGGCCGCGGCGTCGATGCGATCGCGCTCGCGACGCTCCAACGAGACGTGCAGTTCACCGCCGTCGACATGAACCGCGTGGGCCTCGCCGAGGCGCGCCGCGAGGCCGAGCGGCGTGGGCTCAAGAACCTCACCTTCGCCGAGGTCGACCTCATGACCCTCGAAGGGCTCGCCGTGCCGCCGGGCGGCTACGACGTGATCTTCTCGTCGGGTGTGTTGCACCACCTCTCGAATCCGTCGCACGGCCTCGACCTGCTGCGCGGCGTGCTCGCGCCGCACGGCGTGATCGTGCTGATGGTGTACGGCCGCTCGGGTCGCGAGCCGCTCTACCGCGCGGTGAAGGCCCTCGACGCGCTCGCACCGCGCGACCGCGCGCTCACCGATCGCCTCGCCGCGGGGCGCGTGCTCGCCCGCGCGCAGGGCGCCGACGCGCTTCGCACGGGCCCGTGGCGCGACCTCGCGACGGTGGGCGACGTGGAGTTCGTCGACCGCTATCTCAACGTGAACGAGACGAGCTACGACGTGCGCGCGCTGTGGTCGCTGCTCGACGGCGCGGGCCTTCAGTTTCTGCGCTGGTGCTCACCCGACGAGTGGGACCTCGATCGTGTGCTCGGTGACCCCGAGGCGCGTGCGCTCGCCGCGTCGCTCGATGCGATCGACCGCTACGCGCTCGTCGATGCGCTCACGTGGCGTCCGCGGCTGGAGCTGCTCGTCACGCATCGTGGCAACGGGCTCCGCGCGCCCCTCGACCGCGCGCAGTACGAGCGCGCGACCTTCGTCGTGAGCCCCGAGGTCGCCTTCGACGTGCGCACGCGCAACGTGGGCGGCGCGCAGCGGACGGAGTCGGTGCGGTGCACGCTCGGCGCGGGTGAATCCGTGGAGCTTCAGGGCCCGCTCGCGATCGCAGCGCTGCTGCTCCGCGACCAGTGCGACGCGTTTCGTGGCGACGCGCTGATCACCCAACTGGGGCGACACGGGATGAACCGCGACCAGGCCGCCGGGGTCGTGGGGCAGCTCCTCGCGCGAGGACTGATGTACGCGCCGCAGGTCTGAGCGCGCGCGACGAAGTTCCGTCGCCGCGGGCGGCGGAGGGGCGTGATACCGTCGCGCGCAGAACAACGCGCGGGAGGCGCTTCGTCGGTGATGGCTGCTCGACGCTCGACGTGGGTCGCGATCGGTTGGTGGTTGGCGGTGGCCCTCGCCTCGCCGTCGCTCGCGTATGCCCAGCCGCCCACGCAGGCCGCACCGGCGCAGGGCGATGTGCGCGACGAGACGGGCACGCTGTCGGGCGACACGCTCCTCGCGATCGAGCAGCGCGCTGCGGCGTTGCGGGCCGCGACGGGCGTTCGTGTGGGCACGCTCGTGGTGAGAGACACGGCACCGGAGTCCATCGGCGACTTCGCGCTGCGGACCTTTCGCACGTGGGGGCTCGGCGAATCGACGGACGGTCGCGCGGCGCTCCTCGTCGTCGCGGTCGATGCGCGGCGGAACTGGATCGTGGTGGGCTCGCAGCTCACCGGGGTGTTCCCCGAGGCGGCGCAGCAGCGCGTGTTGCGCGAGGTGTTCCGTCCGAACGCGCGGGCCTCGGGCGTCGACGTGGCCACGCGCATGGCCGCCGTTGCGCTCTGCGACGACGTGGAGCGCGCGCTCTCCGCGCCGCCGCCGCAACCCACGGAGCCCGCCTCGCAGCCGGTCGTCCCCTCGACGGTGGAGCCCGAAGCGCCCACGGATCACACCCCGCTCGGCGTGGCCTTCGGCGGCGTCGGTCTCGTGGGTCTCGGCGCGGCCCTCGCAGCACGGCGCAACCGTCGTCGACGCGCCTTCGAAGCGGCGCGCGCACTCTTCGAAGCGGAGTGCCGTCGCTACCTCGAACTCGCCGAGCGCTTCCCCTCGGTGGCCCCCGATGCGCCCGCCGCGATGCCCGCCGGGTATCGCACAGCGCAGAGCGATCCGCGCGCCACGATCGCGCCGCTGCAGGCCCGCGTGCAGTCGGCGCGCACGCCCGACGCGCAACCGCAGGTCGACGACGCGCTCGCGCAGCTTCGTGCGGCGCTGGTCCCGCTCGAACGGGCCGAGTCGCTCTCGGGCGAGGCCACGTCGAAGCTCGAAGCCGCGACGAGGGTGATCGCATCGCTTCCTGCGGCCTTCGAGCAGGCGCGGCGGCACCTCACGCTCCTCAAGCGCGAGCACCCGACGCTCTCGTTCGCCGCCGAGGAGCAGAGCCTCGCGCGCGCCGTCGCCGCCGCCCCGTCGCTCGAACAGCGCGGTCAGGCCCTGCGCGACACCGTGGCCTCGCGCTCCCTCGACCGGCTGGAGACGGCGGCCTACGCCGCGCGCGAATTCGAACGCGAGGTGGGTGTGGTCGCCGCCGACGCGAACGCCGCCGCAACGCGCAGGCAGGCGATCGACGATGCGCGGCGAGAGATGTTCTCGTCGTCACGGCAGCTCAACGACTTCACGCCCGAGCGCGTCGCGACGATGTGGGGCACCGCGGAGGGAGGCCTCCACGCGCGCTACGCCGTGGCCTATCGCAAGGCGGCCGAGCTCTACACCGCGGGCGCCGATCCCGTCGACGTGATGCTCTCGCTCCGCGCGCTCGAACAGCTCCGTCACTCGATCTCCGACGCCGCCGCGCCTCCGCCCGCCGCGGTGTCGTACAGCGCGTCGTCGTATTCGAGCTCCAGCAGCGACTGCGCACGCTACGACTGCGCGAGTTCGGACTGCGCGAGCTCCGATTGCACGAGCTCCGACTGCGCCAGCTCCGACTGCGGCGGCTCGGGCTCGGACTGGTGATCTTCAGCGGCCCATGAGGCTCTGACCGAAGGCCGACGTGGTGCCCACGAGACGCGTCCACCACGGTGAGAGCAGCGGCCCTCCGCTGCCGCCACGCCCGACGAGGATGTTCCCCACGGAGCCCGCGTCGCCGACCAGGATCCCGCTCGCCGCGAGGTCGTCGAAGCCGTCGCCGTCGGTGTCGCTGACGATCGCGAGCGAGCGCCCGATACGCACGTTCGAGCGATCGACCGCCGCGGGAATGAGCTCGATCGTCGACGAGCCCGACCCGCGGAGGATGCGCACGGACCCCGACACGGCGCCGGGCGCGCCGATCGCGAGCGAGTCGGGTCCATCGCCGAAGAGATCGCCCGCGCCGGCCATCGCGTACCCGAAGAGCCCCGCCGCGGCGGTGCCCATGAGCATCACGTTGGGGGCAGCGTCGACGAGCGTCGCGGGCACGCGGCCGTAGTACACGCCCACACGTCCGAGCAGGGCCGACGCGCCGGGCGCCGCGAGCGCGAAGTCGGCGACGCCGTCGTTGTTGAGGTCGCCCGCACCGACCGCGTTGAACCCGAAGGTGCCCTCTTCCGCAGCCGTGAGACGCAAGGCAATGGGGGCGCCCACGAGCGACGCGTTGCCCGTGCCGGGATACACCCACGCGCGCTCGAAGGAGGTGATCACCACGTCGGGAATCTCATCGCCGGTCACGTCGCCGGGGCCCGCCACGCGCCAGCCGAAATTGGTCAGCGGCGGCACCGTCGACCGGTCGATGCGCGTGAGCACGTTCATCGCGACCGTGAAGGGAGGAACGGGGCCGCCTCGCACGAAGAACACGCTCCCCGCGCGCATGTAGTCGGGGTCTGGCGCGCCGACTGCGAGGTCGCCGAAGCCGTCGCCGTCGAGGTCTCCGACCCCCGCGATGCTGAAGCCGAAGCGCAGTGTCGGCGCGGGTGCGATCGGCGCGCCGAGGGGCTCGATCGTGCCCGCGGTGCTCACCGTGAAGAGGTGCACCGCCGACGTGCACGTGGTGTCGGAGCGGTCGCAGTGGCCGACGGCGATCTCCGCGCGTCCGTCGCCGTTCATGTCGGGCACGATGGCTACGCTGCGTCCGAAGCCCGTGTAGGCGGGGGCGCTCCGCGTGAGGCCCGTGCCGACGCGCGTCGGCGGCTGTCCCGCGCGGTCGAGCACCACCTCGATGGTGTCGGTCACACCGCCGGACGGCGTGCCGAACACGAGGTCTCCGCGACCGTTGTTGTTCACGTCGGAGAGCCACCCGATGGGCGACTGACTCGCGCCCGCGCCGCCGACCCACACGCTCCACACCGGGCCCCAGCCGGTGCCCGCGCGCGGCTCGTCGCCGGGGCATCGCTTGCGGGCGCGCCAGTAGTACACGCCGCGCGTGAGCGACGAGAACGTGCCCGTCGCGATCGCCCCGCGCGCAACGATCGCCATCGCGGAGCTGCCGACCGCGAATGTGGGATCCTGCGAGAGCGCGTACTCGATCGAGCCCGCGGTGTTCGTGCTGCGCGCGCGAAGCTGCACGCGGTTGCTGTGGAGCCGCGTGCCCGAGAGCGGCCCCACGAGCTGCACGGGCTCCGCGCTGCACGGGTCGGCACCCACGTCGGCGCGGTCGACGGCAGCGTCGACCACGTCGGAGACATCCACCGCGTCCGATGCGTCGAAAGAATCCGACACGTCGGCGGCGTCGAACACGTCGGAAGAATCCGACGCATCGGCCGCGTCGAACGCGTCGGAGGAATCCGACACGTCGGAAGGATCGGACACGTCAGCGGCGTCGGGCGCGTCGGTCGGCGTGAGGTCGTCGGTGGCGTCGACCGTCGGCGCGTCGTCGAGCGTGCCCGGCGCGACGCAGGTGTTGGGGTTTCGCGCGCTCTCGGTGAAGCGGAGGCCGCTCGGGCAACGCGTGTCGCGGGCCGCGCAGAAGCCGTTGGGCGTGCAGACGGCGCCCGCGGCGCACTGGGTGTCGACGCGGCAACGGAAGGGCGTGGTCTCGCAGCCGATCACGACCCGCGCGACGAGCGCGAGCGCGACGAAGGAATGAAAGCGCGGGCGCATCGTGTCGCCGACGAGAGCACGAAGCACGCACCGCGGGCAACGCGTCGACGGTCAGCGACGGTGCGCGCGGTGGTGGCGTGACGGACGGTCGCCCGCCTCGCGCTTGAGCACGGCCCCGCCGGAGAGCAGCACGCGGTCGGGCACGCCGTCGGTCGCGCGGGCGGCGAGCATCGTCCAGCCGTCGGGGAGGCCGCGCACCAGGTCGTCGGCGCGCACGCCGCCGTCTTCGGAGACGCTCCACGAGATCGTGCCGCCGCGCTGCGAGACGCGGGCGCCGGGGGCCACGTCGATCCAACGGAGCGCCCCCTCGCGCTGGAGCGCCGGATCGACGCGCGCATCGGTGGGAAAGGGCAACGACGCGCGCCAGTTCTCGCCGCCATCGGGCGACACGCGCACCCGCGACGGGGTCGTGAGCATGAGCCACGTGCCCGCGCTCGCGAGGCGCTCGACCTCTTCACGGATCACCCACGACCACGACTCGCCGCCGTCGCGCGTGGCGACCACCCAGCCGTCGTCGCGCACGAAGACCCCGTGCCGTCGGTCGACGAACACGCCCCACACGAGCGCGCGCGCGCCCTGCGAGAGCACCGGACGCCAGTGCGCGCCGAGGTCGTCGCTCCACCACAGTCCGTCGTCGATGCGCCACGCGCCGCGGGGGCCGAGAAAGCCGCCGCGACCTGCCGAGGGCGCGCGCGCCACGCGGGCCGGATCGACGGAGGTCGACATGCGCCGCCAGAGCCCTCCGCGGTCGACGGAGAGGTACACGCCGCACGAGGGACCGAAGGCCATCATCCGGTGGTCGTCGAGCATGCGCAGGCGCTCGCAGCCCGCCGGCGCGCTCACCGCCACGGGCCTCGGATGCATCGCGGGAATCACCGCGCGGCGCGCGTCGGTGCACACGATGAGTCCGTGCGGTGTGGTCGCGCAGCGGGGCGCGTCGACCTCGTCGGCGTGCGGGTCTTCGGCGAGCGCGCGGGCCGCGGCGCGGGCGTGGTCGTCGTAGCGCGAGCGCTCCCAGGTGCGTCCGCCGTCGAAGCTCCAGTGCGTGGGAACGGCCCCGCGCCCCACCTCGATCGCGTCGCGCGGACCGAGGCACCGGAGCTTCGCGTCGGCGCTGCTGTCGATGCCGAGCACCCCGAGCCGCATCGTGCGCCACGTGCGACCGTTGTCGTCGCTGCGATGCCAGTACCGATCGGCCGCGAGCTGCACCCGCGCGATGAGCGTGGTGCCGCACGCGTCGACGAGGTCGGCCCCGCGACCGGGCATCGCGCGCGGCCCCTGCCACTCGCGGGCTTCGTCCGATCGCCACAGGCGCGTGCCGTCGCCGACCCACACGGTGCGCGAGCGATCGGTGAACACCCGCGCGCGCTCGCCCGCTTCGGGAGGCAGCGCGAGCGGCTCCCACGTGCGCGCTCCGTCGCGCGAGAAGAACACGCGCGGCGGAGAGGGCGCGCGCTCCGTGCCCTGCGCGATCACCACGGTGATGTGCGCATCGTCGAGTTCGACCGCGACGGGCGCATCGAGGCGCGCGCCGGTGGGAACGGCCGACGTCCAGTGTTCGCCCCAGTCACGGCTGACGCACACGGCCTCAGGCGTGGTCGCCACGAGCGTGTCGTGCTGGCGTCCCGCGGCGATCACCTCGCGGAGCACGGGGCCGGGGTTGTACCCGATGAGCCGCCACCCATCGCCGGTCACGGGCGCGGGCGGCGCGGCGCAGGGATCACCGGGCGGCGCGGGGGCCTCCGCGTGCGGCGTCGAGCGCAGCGGTGTGGTCGGCGCGCGTCGCTCGGCGCCGGGGCCCTGCACCACGCGAGGACGCACCGGCGCGGGGTCGGTCCGCTCGCACGCCACGAGCGCGAGCGACACCCCGGCGGCGTAGGACCATCCACGGACTCGGCTCGACCTGCTGTGCACGCGACGCGGGTGTGCTCCTCGACCCGCCGCGACCCTAACACCGATCGGGGATCGCACCGAGAAGGTGGCGAGAGGTTCCGTCGACACGGCAACGCGCGCGACGCGCCTTCGCACGGCACGCGGGGTGCGATCGAGATGCGCTCATGAACCCTCCCGTCGCCCTGCTCCTCGCAAGCCTCGCCCTCGGATGCGCCTCACGCGGCGGCTACGCAGAACCCGGTCCCCTCTCGCAGAACGCCGCGATCCCGCCTCCGCAAGACCTTCAATCGGGCAACGCGCTGCAACCCTCGACGGCCTCGGGACGCCACCACGACATTCCTCCCGCGGTGAACGCCGGTGGCGCCGAAGTGCCCGACGACACGCGCTCCCCCTCGCCCGCACGATGCACCCGCGACGAGGAGTGCGTGCGCGACCTCCGCTGCGGCGCCGCCGCCTGCGCGTGCGTCGACGGACGCTGTGTGACCCCGCCGCGCTGACGCACCGATTCGCGCACGCCGCAGCCCCGCGCGCACAACGCGCCCTTCCGCACCGCGCGCCGTGACGCAGCGCGCAGCGCGAAGTTGCTCCGGCGCACACGCTGCCTGTACCGTCCGCGCCCGATGGCGACCGGAATCCTCGCGTTGATCCTTCACGCGCACCTTCCGTTCGTGCGTCACCCCGAGCATGACGACCACCTCGAAGAGCGCTGGCTCTTCGAAGCGATGGCGGGCTCGTACCTCCCGCTCCTCGGCGCGCTCGACCGTCTGGCGCGCGACGGTTTGCCTGCGCGGCTCACGCTCTCGCTCTCGCCGCCGCTCGTCGCGATGCTGCGCGATCCCCTCTTGCAGCAGCGCTTCGACCGCCACCTCGCGCGTCTCGACCGACTCGGCGCACGCGAGTTCGCACGGGCCGCCAACGACCCCGCGTTCGGCCCCGCGGTGCGCCATCACGTCGACCATGTGCGCGCGCTCCGCGTCGCGTGGGACGCCCTCGGCGGCGACCTCGTCTCGGCCTTCGTCGCCCACCAACGCGCGGGCCTCGTCGACCTCTGGACCTCGTCGGCCACGCACGCCTACCTGCCCGCGCTCGCGCATCACCCCGGCGTCGTGCGCGCGCAGATCGCGGCGGGCCTCGACCTCGTTCGTCGCGAGACCGGCCTCCGCGCGCGGGGCTTCTGGCTGCCCGAATGCGGCATCGCACCGGGCGTCGCGCAGGCCCTCCGTCGCGAGGGAGTGCGCTGCACCGCGGTGGAGACCCACGCGCTCCTCGATGCCTCGCCGCGGCCCCACGCGCCCGCCGCGCGACCGGCGATCACGCCCGAGGGGCTGTGCCTCGTGGCGCGCGACGTGGCCTCGGGGCGCCAGGTGTGGAGCCGCGACGCGGGATACCCCGGCGATCCGTGGTACCGCGAGTTTCACCGCGACCTCGCGCAGACCGCGGACCGCGACACCGTGCGCGAGTTTCTCGACGCGAACGGCGCGCGGCAGCCCACGGGGTTCAAGTACTTCCGCGTGACCGGCGACGAGCGCAAACAGCCATGGGAGCCCGCGAAGGCCCGCGCCCGCGCGAAGGCCCACGCCGCGCACTTCGTCGACGAGCGCGCCCGCCACGCGCGATGGCTCGCCGAGCGCCTCGATGGCGACGCGCCGATCGTGACCGCGCCCTACGACTGCGAGCTCTTTGGCCACTGGTGGTTCGAGGGCGTTCACTTTCTCGAAGACGTGCTGCGCGTGACCGCCGCGCGCGACGACCTCCGCACGGCGACGCCCCTCGACGTCGTGGCCTCGGGCGCGCGCTTCGACGTGGTGACCCCGGAGCCGTCGTCGTGGGGCGACGGAGGGTACAGCGCCGTGTGGCTCGACCCCGCCAACGTGTGGATGCTCCGACCCATCGACCACGCGTGCACGACGATGGTGCGACTCGCCCGTGCGCACCGCGACGCCACGGGCCTCCGCGCACGCGCCGCGCGCCAGGCCGCCCGCGAGCTGCTGCTGCTCACGGGGTCGGACTGGCCCTTTCTCTTGCGCACTGGCACCGCACCGCACTACGCAAGGGCGCGCTTCGAAGCGCACCTCGCCCGCTTCGATCGCCTCGCGTCGATGCTCGACGGAGACGCGATCGACGCAGACTGGCTCGCGGACCTCGAAGCGCGCGACACTCTGCTCGCCCACGTCGATCTCGACTGGTTTCTCGCTGGAGACCTCGCATGACCCTGAAGCTCGAAGGCGCGTTCACCGCGCTCGTCACCCCCCTGCGCAACGGCGACGTCGACCACACGGCGCTCGCCGCGCTGGTGGAGTTCCAGATCTCCGACGGCATCGCGGGCGTGGTGCCTGTGGGCACGACGGGCGAGTCGCCCACGCTCACCACCGCCGAGGCGCGCGAGGTGATCGCCACGACCGTGAAGGTCGCGCGCGGCCGGGTGCCCGTGATCGCAGGCACCGGGAGCAACAGCACCGCCGAGACCATCGCCCGCACGCGCGCCGCCCAGGAGCTCGGCGCCGACGCCGCGATGCTCGTGATGCCCTACTACAACAAGCCCACGCAGAGGGGCCTCGCGCTGCACGTGAAGGCCGTGCACGACGCGACCGACCTCCCGCTGGTGCTCTACAACGTGCCCACGCGCGGCACCGCCGACCTCACCGCCGAGACCGTCGCCGAGATCGCGCGCACCTGCCCCCGCGTCATCGCCCTCAAGGAGGCGACGGGCAACATCCTCCGCGCGCAGCAGGTGGTCGCGATGCTCGGCGACCGCATCACCGTGCTCTGCGGCGACGACGCGCTCACCGTGGGCATGATGGCCTGCGGCGCGAAGGGCGTGATCTCCGTGGCCAGCAACGTGTTGCCGGGCGCCGTGTCGGGCGTGTGCCGCGCGATGCTCGCGGGCGACGTGACGGAGGCGCGCGCGCGCCAGCACGCGCTGCTCAACGTGTATGACTCGATGTTCCTGGAGACGAACCCGGGGCCCGTGAAGGCCGCGCTCGCCGCCATGGGACGCATCGCCCCCGAGGTGCGTCTGCCCCTCGCGTGGCCGTCGGAATCCACCGTGCAGAAGGTCGTCGCGGCGCTCCGCGAGGCCGGGGTGAGCGTGTGACCGTGTCGTTTCGAGAGAGCAATCCCAACCTGACGAACATCGCCCTCGCGGGCGCCTCGGGCCGCATGGGCCGCCTGCTGGTCGAGCACGTGCTCACGGCCAACGACGTGCGCCTCGTGGGCGCGCTCGAACACGCGCACAGCCCCGAGATCGGCACCGACGTGGGCGCGCTCGTGGGGCGTCCGACGGGCGTGCGGCTGACGAGCGACGCGCGCACGGCCCTCGCACACGCGCACGTGGTGATCGACTTCTCGTCGCCCACGGCGACGGCGGGCGTGGTGGCGGCGGCGGCGGAGCACGGCATCGGCTGCGTGGTCGGCACGACGGGCCTCGGCGACGACGCGAAGGCGGTGATCGACGAGGCGTCGAAGCGCATCCCGATCGTGGCAGCGCCCAACATGTCGCTCGGCGTGCAGGTGCTCGCGCACGTGCTGTCGGAGACGCTGCGGCTTCTCGGTGACGACTTCGACGTCGAGATCATCGAGGCCCACCACCGCGAGAAGAAGGACGCGCCCTCGGGCACGGCGCTGCGCCTCGCCGACGTGGTGAAGCAGGCGCGCGACCTCACGAGCGACGACCTCGTGCACGGTCGTCAGGGCCACGCCGCGAAGCGCACGCGACGCGAGGTGGGGATGCACGCGGTCCGCGGCGGCGACGTGGTGGGCGACCACACGGTGGTGCTCGCGGGCGACGGCGAGCGCATCGAGCTCACGCACCGCGCCACGTCGCGCGCGGTCTTCGCAGCGGGCGCCCTCCGCGCGGCCCGCTGGGTCGTGGGACGCGCGCCTGGCGTCTACACCATGACCGACGTGCTCGGCCTGCCCGCGAAGTGAATCTCCTCGACGCCCTTCGATGCCCCTCGTCGCGCTGATCCTGCTGAACGTCGCCGCGGGACTCGCCCTCGCCCCCGCGGCGGCGCGCGAACTCCGCGCATCCCCGCGCGCCGTGCCCGCGCTCCGCAGCTTCGCGGCGCTGTGCTGGCACGCAGGGCTCGTCGCACTCCCCGCGGCGTTCTACCTGCTCGTGCGCCACACCGACTGGATGTTCAGCTACGCGACGGGCGGCGCGCACATCCCCTCGGCTGCGCTGCTGGTGCTCTCGTCGGTCGTGGGCGCCTCGGCGCTCGGAGGCTTCGCGCTCGGCGCACGGTGGATGCGCGACCACCGTCCGCAGCTCGCGCCCATCGCCGCCGGGGCGCTCACGGTGGTGGCGCTCGCGGGGCTCGTGGCGCTTCGCACGCGGGCCGGCGTCGTGGGGACGACGGCGCAGTTCCGCGGAGGCTTCGGGCTCGTGCCGTTCTGGTCGTCGCGCGCCTCGACGGCGGTGCTGCTCGTCGCGATGGTGCAGGGCGGCGCGCTCGCGTGGCTCGGGTGGAACCTCCGCGCCCGCATCGCGCGCTAGGTCACGCCTGGCCGCGACCCGCTCACGGCGCGCTCAGGTCGGCCTCGTCGTCGCTGGTGACGGCGCTCGCCATCGCGAAGGTGCCGAGCGTGCCCGGTCGACGGTAGACGCTCCCGCAGCCCGCGCTCGCGGTGCCAGGGATCACCCGGCACGCGAAGCCCGACGCGCACATGTCGGGGCCGATGCACTGCGTGGAGAGGTCCATCGGAACGGCGTAGACCATGTCGTCGACGAAGTCGGTCTCGGCGAGGGCGCGCACCGTCACCTGCCCCGTGGCCTCGACCTCGATGCGCACGCGGTCGTCGGTGCGACGGCTGTCGACGATGCCCAACCGGTACTCGCTCATCGACGTGAGCGGAATCTGCGGGAACGATCCGTTGCCCGCCGTCGCGCACGCGGCCCCGCCGAGCGCGAAGGTGCGCTGCCACGTGTAGTCGGTGCTGCCCGCGCCGCGCGAGAGTCGGATCGTCACGCGGTCGATCGTGGGGCACGGGATGTTCGTCTTGAGGATGAGCATCACCTCGCGCCGCGAGGTCGCGCAGCCCGCGGAGTTGAGGGCGAGCGCGGCGGTGGCGAGTGCGACGGACGCGCGGAGCGTGGCGGTGCGGCGGGGTTGCTTCACGGCGATCGGGACGAACATACACGCGCCGATGCGCCGGGCGGAAGCGTCACCCGCGCCCCGGCCCGAGGAGCCCGCCAGAGCCCGTTCCACCGCCGCTCACGCCCTTGCGCAGCACGATGTTGCGGCCCGCCTCGCGACCGTGCGCGTGCGCGTCGGAGCCTGCGCTCACGGCCCGATGGATCGTGCGCACCCGCGGGTGCCGCGCGCGGTAGTACCCCTCCAGCGCGGGGTCGCCGACCCACACGAGCCCTCGCTCCTGGTTGGCCGCGCGCTCGGCGGTGAGCTTGTCGTAGAAGCCGACCATCACCCCCGCGCGGTACGCCCTGCGATCACGGTCGCCCGCGATGCGCTTCGCCCGCTTGTGCAGCGTCCACAGCGCGTCGGCCGTGTGCGTGAGGAACGTGTGCACGTACTCCGCCATCTCGACGTTCTCGGCGCTGCCACACACCTCGAAGACGCTCCCGCGCTGGCCCTCGCGCACGCGCCACACGGGCACCCAGATGCCCTCGACGAAGAAGTGGTCGGTCACGATGCGCGCGAGCATGCGCTGCGCCTCGTCGACGCGTCCGCTCGGCGCGCCGAGGTGTCGGTACACGTAACGCTGCGCGCGCTTCGTCGACACGGCGTCGAGGTTGTACTTGAGCATCAGCCGTTGCGCGGCGTTCATCGCGGCCTGCGCCTCGTGCTCGTCGGGGCTCTCGGCGAGCGCGAGCAGCTTGCGGATGCGGTCGAGCACCGTGCGATCTGCGTCGGTGCGCTCCCTCGATTCGGGGATGCCCGCGGCGCGCCCATCGATGCCGCGCGCCTCGCACACCTGCTGAAACACGGGACCGTGCGCGGTCTCATCGTGGCGCCCCATCACCTCGTCGACGAACTGATGCGCCATCTCGTGCTTGAGCACCTCGACGACGACGCCCCACGGATGGTCGAGCAGCGTGCTCCGCGCGAACTCGATGCGACGGCCGTCGTGCACCCAACGCGCGAGCTGCGACGCGCTGTCGATCAGCGCAAACGTCGGCGGGCGCATCGCGTCGCGAAAGAGCATCCAGTTCGCGGTGGCCCACTCGGCCTTGAGGGCGCGCAGCGCAGCGGCTTCGAGTTCGACGGAGAGGGTCTCGCGCGTGGCGGTCATGGTGCGGTCCAGCGGCTATGCACCGCGCCCGCGACGACGCGCAAGTGAAGGGCACACAGGGCAGCCAGGCGTTGACAGGGTTGACAGGATCGCAGCGCGCGGTGAAGGAGGAATGCCTGTTCATGCGCGCGCCGACGTTCCATCTGCGAAGCCTTCGCGAGCGCTTCGCGGCCGTTGCACTCGGCGCACTCGGGTGCACGTCGCCTCGCACCGAGATCGTCGCGCGCGTCTCGACGGACCTCTCCACGGGCCCTGGCGCCGCGTTGCAGTCGCTCACGATCGAGGTGCGACGCGGAGGTCCCGCGGGTGAGCTCCGTCTGCAGCATCGCGCGGTGCTCGGTGCGGGCACCGGCGAGTGGACGCTGCCCTCGACGATCGGCCTGCTCCCGAAGGACGGCGACACCGGCGCCACCGTGTGGATCGCCGTGTCGGGCTGCGAATCCCGCGCGTCGTGTGAGGCCTCGACGGCCGTGGTCACGCAGCGCGCGGTGGTGTCGTACGTGCGCGACGAGACGCTGCTCCTCGACCTCGTGCTCGCGTCGCGCTGCGCGGGCGTTCGATGCGTCGACACGGAAACGTGCAGCCCGCTCACCGGCCTCTGCGTGAGCGCCGCGCGCCAGTCGGAGCTTCGTGTCTGGAACAGCGCCCCCTCCGCGGCGCCCGACGCGTCGATGGTCGATGGAGGGGCGGTCGATGGAGCGGCGGTCGATGTGGCGTCGCGCGTCGATGCGTCGTCTGCGCCGATGCCCACGAGCTGTACCGCTTCCACGGTGCCGGGCTGCGGAACCGTGGCGATGGAGGGCGGCTCCTTCTCGATGGGCACCACGCTCGCGTGCAGCTCCGAGCTCTCCGTGGGCGAGCGCTGCGCGTTGCGCGCGTCGCCGCCGACCGCGACGGTGCGCGTCGATCCCTTCGTGCTCGATGCGTACGAGGTCACCGTGGCGCGCTTCCGTCGGTTCTGGACGGCCCGCGCCGCCGACCGTGGCGCGTCGATCCGCGCGCGTCCCGTGGTGTATCCCGGCGGTCGCAGCATCACCTTTCCCACGACGGCGAGCAGCGCGCCGAGCACCAGTGCGGGCTGCGCGTGGACGGCCTCGGAGGGCGCGAACGAGTCGCTGCCCATCGACTGCCTCTCATACTGGCTCGCGATGGAGTTCTGCGTGTGGGACGGCGGCCGTCTGCCCACGGAGGCCGAGTGGGAGTACGCCGCACGATGGCGCGCCGTGCCCTCGGAGGGACTCGCCCCGGGCCGCTGGTATCCGTGGGGCGACGACGTGACCACGGCGTACTGCGACCGCGCGCGATGGAACGCGGGCAACACCGCGGGCTGCACGCGCTGGGGCGCTGCGGCGGCGCCCGTCGGATCGTTTGCGCCGACGGGTGGCGTCTACGACCTCGCGGGCAACGCGTGGGAGCTCACCGCAGACCGCTACACGACCTTCGGCGAGGGCTGCTGGGCCGCGGGCGGTGACAACCCGCTCTGCACGACCACGGGGGGCGCGACGACGGCCGCCGACGAGCGCATCGTCACGCGCGGTGGCGGGTGGAACTCGGTGTCGACCGCGTGGCTGCGCACGCCCTCGCGACGACAGGCACCGCCCGACTCGCCCGGCCTCGGCATCGGGTTCCGATGCGCGAGGTCACCGTGAGCGTGACCGCCGAAGCGCCTGCGCCGATCGACACGTTCGATGGACGCTACTCCCTTGTGCGAGAGCTCGGCGTGGGCGGCGTCGGGCGCGTGTGGGAGGCGCTCCACGCGCACACCGGGCGATGCGTCGCCCTGAAGACCCTGCGCCCCGAGCTCGCGAACGAACCCCGCTGGGCGCAGCGCTTTCTGCGCGAGGCGCGGGCGGTGGCGCGCATCCGCCACCCCAACGTGGTCGAGGTGCTCGACATGCGCGCGGGCGACGCGCCCTTCATCGTGTACGAGCTCCTCGAAGGCGAGGGCCTCGACGCGCGCCTCGCGGCCGCCCCCGAGGGACGCCTCGACGTCGACGCCGCGCTTTGTGTGATGGTGCCCGTCGCTGCCGCCCTCGCAGCGGCACACGCCGAGGGCATCGTGCACCGCGACCTCAAGCCGTCGAACGTGTTTCTCTCCCGCGACGCGCGCGGTGACGAGGTGCCCAAGGTCATCGATTTCGGACTCGCGAAGCACGCGCGCGACGACGTGACCGTGACCACGAGCGATGTCGTCGTGGGGACGCCGGCGTACATGTCTCCCGAGCAGGCGCGCTCCGAGCCCGACGTGGATCACCAGGCCGACGTGTGGTCCTTCGGCGCGACGCTCTATGAGTGCCTCGCGGGCGTGCTGCCGGTCGACGGCCCCAACGCCAACGCGGTGCTCGGACGCCTGCTTCGTGAAGAGGTCCGGCCCCTTCGTGTGGTCGCGCCCGACGTGCCCGACGACGTCGCCGCGGTCGTTGATCGATGCCTCCTCCGCGACCGCGCGCAACGCTTCGGCGCGATGCGCGACGTGGTCGACGCGCTGATGGTCACGTCATCGTGGAAACGCGCGCAGCACCCCTCGCCCGTGCTGTCGTGCACGCGCGCCGAGCGCACGCCTCCGGGCGCCACGGTGACCGCTCCCGCCCACGCACCACACCCCGACGTGTCGGGCACACGCCGCACCTCGCCGCCTCCCTCCGCGGTCGCGCCGCGCGGTGGCCTCTGGATGGCCGTCGCCCTCGTCGCCGTGACCGCCGCACTCGTCGGATCCGCCCTCACCCGCTGGCGCCTCGGCGACGCCCACACGCTGCCCGCACGCACCACGCCATCACCTGCGCCGATCGTGACGCCCGCGAACGCCGCTGCACCGACGCCCACGGCGGCCGCTCCCGCTGCGCCCGCGGCGCCGATCGCAGCCGTCGCGCCGCGTCGTGTGCTCTCGCGCGCTCGCCCGTCGGAGCCATCGCGAACGCGCGCCATGGTGGTCACGCGAGAAGCGCCGCCGACACCGCCGACATCGTCGGCGAACGAGGCGCCCGCACCTCCGAGAGCCGACCCGCTCGAACCCGATCGACGGTACCCGTAGATGCGTCCGATTCGCTGCCTCACGGCCTCTGCGTGCGTGACCTTCGCGCTCCTCGCGACGCCTGCGCGGGCCCACGCGCAGCGCATTCCCGGTGCCGAGAACGTCGCCCCCGCGCGGTCGCTCTTCGAACGCGCGCTCGCCGAGATCGACGCGCGTCGCTACACGCCCGCGGTGCTCCTGCTCGAAGAGTCCTATCGGCTCAACCCCGTACCCGTCGCGCTCTACAACCTCGCACTCGCGCACCGCGCCCTCGGCCACCATCACGCGGCGATCGAACACTTCGAGCGCTACCTCACGCAGTCGGGCGGAGACCTTCCCGCGGGTCGCGCCGAGGCCGTGCAGAACGCGCTCGCGCAGCTCCGCGCGGAGCTCGCCACCGTGCGCTTCGACGTGGCGCCCACGCCCTTCGCCGTGAACGTCGACGGACACGACGCGGTCCCCGTCGATGCGGCCCTCACGCTCGACCCCGGCGCCCACACCGTGCTCGTCACCGCGCGTGGACACACCGGAGAACGCAGGGAGCTCCGGCTCGCACCCTCGGAGCGCTACGTGTTCCAGACCACGCTGCGCGCCGAGCCCACGCCCCATCCGCCCGCGGGCGACGAGGCGCGCCCGATCACGTCGCGCTGGTGGTTCTGGACGGCCGTCGGCGCCGTGGTGGTGGGCGGCGTCGCGGCGACGCTCGCCGTGGCGCTCTCGTCGACGGAGGCGCCCGTGCCGGGCACCCGCATCAACGTCGAGGCGATCACAGCGGATTGAACGACGCGCAGGCGCCGATGGGCCCGCGACGATCGGAGGCGATGGTGGGGTCGTAGACCCAGCCCGAGTCGGTGCACTGGTACCAGCGGCTGTCGAAGCGGCTCTGCACGCAGGTGCCTTCGTTCACGGTGCGATTGAGCGTGTCACTCCGGCAGGTCGAGTTGCCCGTCGCCCCGAGGGGATTGCTCGACGCGCATCGACCGTACGACCCGTTGCCCGCGCGCCAGGTGCCGTCGACGCACTGGTACCACGCGCGATCGAAGCGGCTCTCGACGCACGCGAGGTGCGGCATCTCGCGGTTGAGCGTCTGCGAGAAGCACGCACTCCCGCCGGAGCTCCCGCCCGAAGGCGTGGGCGCGACGGAGAGGTTCGACGCGCGGCACGGGATGTACACCGAGCGGAAGGGCTGTCCGTGCGAGGTGTCGTGGATCGTGTGGTGGATGATCGAGGCGGGCCGACCCCAGTTGTATTCCTCGATGGTGCAGAAGCGCGTGTGGCTCTCGTTGAGCCAGCCCGCGAACAGCATGATGTGGTGCTGCGGGTTGTTGAGCGCGTCGCCGGGTTCGAGCTGGTCCCACCCGATGCGCCGCGAGCGGCCGTTGTCCCACGGGCCGCCGGCGAAGGAGTGCGTGGTGTTGCCCGGTGGCGGGAGCGACCACGCCATCGACACGAGGCCCGAGCAGTCGGTGCGATAGCCTCCCCATCGCGGCTGCGGCGTCTGGCTGTAGATCACGCGCTGCTCGACCCAGTTCAGCGCGCGGTCGATGATCGGCCGACGCGACGAGGGCGTGCCCGCGCGGATCGCCGAGGCCGTGCACGCCGAGGTGAGCGCCTCCGCCGCGTAGTCCTCGTAGGGATCGTCGGCTTCGGGTTCTGCGGCCCCGAGACAGCCCGGCGCCGCGAGGGTCAACACAGCGGCCGCGATCGCGAGCCTCTGCCAGGTCCGGTCCGGGTCGCGCGGGGGGCAGGTCATGGTCAGCAGATCCTCCGGGGAAGCGGCGCCTACAAGCCACATGCCTCGGCGCAGTCTTCGAAGAATCCGCCCTGTTCTGCGGCTTCTGCGCGGCCACGACGCGCACACAGCGCCCCCATTCCGATCAATCCGTTGACCATGAAGTGCGGCGGTGCGCCCCGCGCGCATCATGCGCAGACGTGTGCGTTCTTTCGTGGATTCGCGGGGGGTTTTGGCCATACCATGCGGACTGTGCATCGCGGTGTCGCCCCTCCGCGTCGTGCACAGCCGACCGCCTCCGTTCCAACCCGAATCTCCGGTGCAGAAGAGACGATGAGCCGACCGCCTGTCGAACTCCAACGCCGACGACTGCTCGTCCTCGGAAGCAGCGCGACGCTCGCGGCCTGCGCGGCGAATCCCGACACGATGTTCGTGTCGCCACGCCCAGTGGACGCCGGTTCGCCGCCTCCTCCCGAAGACGCTGCCGTCGACCGCGAAGCTCCGAAGGAGCCCTTTCTGGAGCTTGACGGCGGCATTGCCGACCCTGGCAACGGAGGCCGCACGCTCGTGGGAGGCGGCGTTGACGTCGGCGCGGTGTCGGAATTCGCGGTGGGCTCATGGCGCCTCAACGCGGGCGTTCGCGCGGTGGTCGCCCGCGACGCGCGAGGGTTCTTCGCGTACTCCGCGATCTGCACGCACGAGCGCTGTCTGCTCGGTGAGCCCGATGCGATGGGCGTGACCGAGTGCGCGTGTCACGCCTCGCGCTTCGACGGCAACGGTGCGGTGCTGCGCGGTCCTGCGGTGGCGCCGCTCGCGCACGTGGCGGTGACGATCCTCGGCGAGCGCGTGCTCGTGAACCCGTCGATGCGGGTCGAGGCCTCGCTTCGCACGGCGCTGCCCGATCCCGACGCGGGCGTCGATGGCGGGGCCGATGCGATGAGCGATGTCGCGCGTCCCGATGCGTCCGATGGCGCGGCAGACGCGGCGGTCGACGTACGCGACGCGGCAGTCGATGCGCGCGACGCGGCGGTCGATGTCGACCCGTGCACGCGCGGCGGAGACGTCGGCGCGGTGACGGCCTTCGCGTTGAACACATGGACCTCGGTACGCGCCATGGGGATCATCGTGGGGCGCGACAGCGGCGGGCTCTACGCCTTCTCGGCGCTCTGCACGCACTCGGGCTGCGTGGTGACCGTGAACAGCGACGGCACCTCGGACTGCCCCTGTCACAACTCGCGCTTCGATGCGAACGGCCGCGTGACCCGCGGGCCGGCGTCGTCGGACCTTCAGCATTACGCGGTCCTCGTGTGCGCCGGGCGCGTGCGCGTGGACCAGGGCGCGGTCGTCGCGGCGACGACGCGCACCGCAGTTTCTTGAACTAACGGAACCACCCACCCACCGCCTCACGCCAGGCGATCGACGCAGCGCAAGGGAGAACGCTCGATGAACGCAGGCCATGGTCCCCCCGGCAGGATGCTCACCGCCGCGCTGCTCGCGCTCACGGCGGTGACCTGCGTGGGCGCCCCGACGACGCCCGTGCCCTCACAGGTGGCACAGGCGTCGGGTACGGAGTGCGCCGCCGCAGATGCGGAGCCCACACGGCTCCTCCGACAACTCTCGCTCGACCTGCGTGGCCGGGCGCCGACGATCGCCGAGCTCGAAGCCGTGCAGCGCGCGGGCTCGGTGACGCCCGAGATGATCGACGCGATGCTCCGCAGCGACGACTTCGTCGCCGAGTCGTCGCACTGGCACGCGGACCTGCTCTGGCCGAACCTCGACGGCTTCCTCATCTCGATGGGCGGCATGCGCCTCACGCGCGGCGGCACGAACCCCGAGGTGAACCTCGACCTGCTGGAGCAGCGCACCGAGGAAGCGACGTGCCCGACGTCGGGCAACGGTGCGCTCACCGCCGCGGTGTGCTGCACGCCTTCGAACCCGACGCACCCGGGTTGCTGCATCCCGCGCAACGGGCACTACAACCCCGACGATCCTGCGTGTGTGGCGAAGTCGCGGGCCCTTGGCGCCGCGTACACCATCGGTCAGGGCCTCGGCGATCGCTCGCTCCGTGGAGGCTCGGGCGCCACGGGCTGCGACGATGCGCTGGAGTACCCGCCGCCGCGCGTGGCCGTCGGTGATTCGACGTGGCTCCACGACGCCGACGGACGGCCGTACTACCTCTCGCCTCGGTCGCGCACGCGTCGGTACTACTACGACCGCGACGACGTTCCGCTGCCCTACGACGACTGGGCGCACTGCCCGAACTTCTGCCGCGCCAACGTGGGAACGGGCGTCGGCGGTTCCTTCCTCGCGGCGGACTATCGCCCGAAGGAGCGCGTCGAGGCCGGCCGCACGATCACCGGCGATCACCCGCTCGCGGCGTGCCCGACGGGCTACACCGAGATCGTCAACACCTGCGACAACGCCACGACGGGCAACAACCCCGAGACCGCGACGCGCATTCGCCGCGAGGGGTTCCGCCTGCTGCGCCCGTACTGGTCCGAGGGCAAGTGGGTGAAGGTCTGCGCGTACGAGGCGCAGGAGCGGTCGAACAGCGTCTACAACAACGCCGTGTGCAACCCCGCCGCGCGCATCGACGCGTCATGCGGCTGCGGCCCCAACGGGGTCTACTGCACGCCGTCGCAGGGTCGCCTGAGCACGCTGCCCACGCGGGCCGAGCGACGCATCCGCGAGGCGCTCAACGAAGAGCCGCTGCGCATCGTGGCGTCGGTCATCGCCCGCGACGAGGACTACTACAACGCCTACACCACGCGGCGCTCGTTCCTCACGGGGCCGCTCTCGACGCTGTTCCGCGAGCAGACGGCGCGCATGACGGGCCTCCAGGTGACCCCGCCCGCCGACGCCTCGATGCTCCCGCGCGTCGGCTACGAAGATGAGAGCTGGCACGAGTATGTGCGCGGCCCGGAGCACTCGGGTGTGCTCACGACGGCGGCCTTCCTCGGTCGCTTCCCGACGTGGCGCGCGCGCATCAACCGCGTGCGCACCGCGCTCCTGTGTCGGCCCTTCGAGCCCCCGGCCGGCGGCCTCCCTGCGCCCGACGATGTGTGCAACCGCGAGCCGAACCTCGCGCACCGCTGCGGCTGCCAGCACTGCCACTCGTCGATCGAGCCCCTCGCGGCCTACTGGGGACGCTGGGCCGAGCGCTCGTCGATCTACCTCGATCCGCAGAACTTTCCTGCGTACGACCCGAACTGCGCGCAATGCGCGAACACGGGCCAGTTCTGCTCGGCGCGGTGCCGCGCGCAGTACGTGACCTCGGTCACCGACGGCGACGGGTCGCGTTACGCGGGCACGCTCTTCAGCGCGCTCTACCGCTCGCCCGACGAGATGAACCGCATGGAGCAGGGCCCCTCGGCGCTCATCGCGCAGTCGGTGGCCACGGGTGAGATCCAGGCGTGCACGGTGACCACCGTGTGGCGCCGCCTCGTGGGTCGCCCGATGAACGACGACGAGACGCGCGACGTGCTCCCGCAGCTCGTGCAGCAGTTCGACAACTCGAACCACAACTACCGCTCGCTCGTCCGCGCGATCGTGACGGCGCCCGCGTACCGGAGGATCGACTGATGCGCCCGCTCATGCCCCTCGCCATCGCGCTCGTCTGCGCCGCGTGCGGCAACACGCCGGCCGTCACGCCGACGCCCGCGCCTGCCCCGACGCCCACGCCGACCCCGACGCCCACGCCCACGCCTACGCCGCGGCAGCCGTCGGACAACGTCACCCCGGGATCGGCGACCCCTGTGGATCCGGGCGCGACGCCCTCGACCACGACGCCCACGACGCCCCTCGCCGACCCGACGATGAACGACGGGCGCATCGGCCGCGCGCCGCGTCGCCTCAACGTGCGGCAGCTCCGCGCGTCGCTCATGAGCGTGCTCGGCGTCACGTGGACGCAGCCGCGCCGCATCCTCTCGGCGGACTACGCATCGGGCTACTACGACGACCCGAACGCCGACATGCTCGACCTGCTGTCGCTCACGCTCGGTCAGCCCGACTACAACAACTTCACGAGCGAGAGCCTCGAGCCCGGCGCGGTGTTCTCGAAGCTCGTGGGCGATGGCGTCCGCAAGGCGTGCCGCGACGGATTCGCGCTCGACGTGGCGCGGCCCGCGTCGCAGCGGGTGCTGCTGCGCACGGTCTCGGAGACCGACACGCTCGCGGCGCGCGAGCCCGCGGTGCGTGAGAACGTCGCGTACCTCGTGATGCGCTTCTGGGCCCGTTCGGTGCGGCCCGACGACGCCGCGGTCACCGACCTGGTGAACCTGTTCCGCATCGCGTCGACGGCGCCCGCGAGCACGACGCCCGCGCTGGCCGCAGGCACGCCCGTGGACGGCTGGCGCGCCGTGTGTGTCGCGCTCGCCACCGACCCCCAGTTTCTGACCTACTGACGGAGCGACGGAGCGTCATGAGCAAGCACAACGACATCCCGGCCTTCCGCGTCACGCGCCGTCAGGCCCTCGCCGCGACCTCGGCCGCCATCGGCAGTGGTGTGGTGGGCAACTTCGGGTTCAACCACCTGGCCTACGGTGACATCCCGCCGCCCTCGGGGCGCGCGTTCATCTTCTGTTACTTCCCGGGGGGATGGGACCAGCTCCTCTTCCTCGATCCGCGTGACCCGGCGGACTTCCCCGACTCGGAGCGCGCGCGCTTTCTGATCGAGACCCGCTACAACGACCTCGACGGCTTCGCGGGCTTCTCGTCGCAGCTCGTGCGACCGCGCGATCCGTCGTCGCCCATCGCCTTCGGCCCCGCGGCCGCGAAGGTCGCCGACGCGGTGAAGATCACCGACTTCGCCGACCGCATCGCGATCGTGCGCGGCATGAACATGAACACCGTCGGCCACGAGGTGGGCTACCGGTACTTCCTCACCGGGAAGTTCCCCGCGGGCAGCAACGCGCGCGGCACCAACATCGCCACCGAGATCGTCGGTCAGATGGCGCCGCGCAACCGTCCGCTGCCGAACCTCTCGCTCCGCGTCGAGAGCTACAACCAGACGCAGCCCGGCAGCGCGAGCGCGATCCGCGTCGACAGCATCAACGACCTGCTCCTGCTCCTCGCGCCCTCGTCGTACCAGGAGCGCGACGTCGTCGAAGACGCGCTGCGCGATTACGGCCAGCGCGTGGGCCCCTGCGCGAGCGAGGTCGCCGACCGTCGCGGGCTCTACACCGCCATGCGCGGGGCGCGCGCGCAGGCCGACCAGATCGTGGCCGGCCGACTCGCGAACAACTTCAACTTCGTGTCGGGCACCGCCGACGCCGACCTCGCGATCCGCGCGCGGTACGGCATCGCGGTGGGCGACGTGAACTCCCCCGCGGCCCGCGCCGCCGCCGCCGTGCAGGCCATCAAGAGCGGCATGACGCAGGTCGCGAGCCTGATGATCGGCGTCGGCACCGACACGCACTTCGTCGGCAATCAGGGCCACGCGCCGCTGCTCTACCAGGGCGTCCGCGCGCTCACGTGCATGCTCGACGACCTCCGCAGCACCCCGCACGCCGACGGCGGCACGATGCTCGATCACACGACGATCCTCGCGTTCTCCGAGTTCTCGCGCACGCCGATGTACAACAACTTCGGCGGGCGTGATCACCACATCACGGGCTCGTGCATGCTCGCGGGCGCGGGCATCCGCGGCAACACCGTGGTGGGCTCGTCGAGCAACCTCGGCATGGGCCCGATGCGCTACGACTTCCGCACCGACCGCGTGTCGGAGGCGGGCGTGACCATCCAGCCCGAGCACATCGCTGCGACGCTCCTCGCGTCGGCGGGCCTCGACCCGTACGTCACTCGCGTCGATCCGATCCGCGCCCTCCTCGCCCCCTGAAGCGCCCGATGCCCCTCTTCGCCAGCCCGCGGACGCGCGCGCTGCTCGCCACGTCGCTCCTCGCGGCGGGGTGTGCGAGCGCGCCGTCGACCACGCCCGACGCCTCCACCGACGTGACCGTCGACACCGCGCGCGACGTCGCCGACGCAGCGACGCCGACGGATCAGGCGCCCGCCGACGTCGCGACCGACCTCGCGCCCGTCGATGCCTCCGCCGACGTGTCCGACGACGCCGCCGAGGCCTCCGTCGACGCGTCGGTGCCGCCGCCCGTGTGCACGCCGTTGCGGGTCGAGCCCGCGAGCGTGCGCGTGGCGACCGGTCACGGCGTGCAGCTCCGCGCGATCGGCGGCTCGGGGCGCGGCGCGCTCTTCACCTTCGCGACCGGCGCGATGACCGGCGGCGCCACGCTGAGCCCCGGCGGCGCGCTTGTCGCGGGCCACACGGCGGCCACCTTCGACGTGAACGCGCGCGACGGCATGTGCTCCCTCGATGCGCGCGCCCGCGTCGAGGTGGTCGGTCCCTTCGTGGTCGAGCCCACCGAAGTGCGCGTCGCGCCGGGTCGCACGATGCGCTTCCTCGCGAGCGGAGCCCTCGGCGCCGTACGCTGGGAGGTGCTCCAACGGCCCGCGACGGGCACCGTGATGGGCGACGCGACGCTCGACGCGATGGGCGTGTTCAGCTCGGGCTCGATGCCGGGCATCTACCGCCTGCGCGCGTCGGACACGGGCGGCGATAGCGAGGTGCAGGTCACCGTGACCGTGGCCACGGGCGCGACCTTCACACCGGCTTCGACCACGGTGCTCGTACCCCGCGGTCGGCGTGTACGCCTCGACTGGCGCGGCGGCTCTCGCTACGTGAACGCGACGATCTCTGGCGGCAGCGCGGGCGGCGCGATCGCGGGCACCGCGGGCGAGGTGATCTTCGACGCGACGTCGGCGCGCACGGGCATCGCGACGGTCTCGGCGACGGACCGCTACACCAACGAACGCGCCACCGTGCGCGTGGTCGTCGGTGATGAGATCGCGCCGCCGCCGGTGGTGCGCGGTCCGGTGAACTTCGCGGGCGACGTGGCCCTCGGGGATGTGAACAACGACGGCCGCACGGACCTCGTGCTCGGTCAGGCGAACCGCAGCGCGAATGGCAACGAGACTGGCGGGCTCGTGGTGTTCCACGGACAGGCCGACGGACGCTTCCGCACGACGCCCGACACGGTGATCAACGGGCTCCGTGACGGCGACCTCTTCGGCACGAACGTGCTCGTGCGCGACGTCGACGGAGACCGCATCGACGACGTGGTGGTCTCGACGCCCACGCAGGACCTCGGCCGCGACGGCCGCGGCAGCGTGCAGGTGTTCCTCGGGTCTCCCACGGGCCTCGTGACCACCGCGGAGCGCGTGTTCGTGGGCACGTCGAGCGGCGACGCGTTCGGCACGGGCACGCTCGTCGACGACCTCGACGGCGACGGCGCCAACGACCTCGTGGTCGTCGCGCCCAACGAAGCCAATCCCTTCAACGCAGCGTGCGGTCGTGCGGGGCGCGCGTACCTCTACCGCGGCGTCGCGGGCGGGCGCGGGCTCTTTCAGACCGTGCCCTGGCAGGTGATCGATCTGCAGGATCGCACCGACGACAACGACGGTCCGCCGCAGTGTCGCGCGGGCTCCGTCGCGGGCTCGGGCCTCGCCCTCATCGACATGGACGGCGACGGTCGACGTGACCTCTGCGTTGGCGCCCCGGGCAACGGCGCGCCCAACTTCGGCAGCGTGCTCGTGTACCGCGGCACCGCGATGGGCACCTTCGAGACCGCCCCCGCGTGGACGATCCACATGGACGTCGCCCAGCGCGCCAACAACCCCCGCTTCGGCTTCGGTCTCGACGTGGTGCCCGTGAGCGCGACGCAGCGCGTTCTCGTCGTGCGCGTGCCCACGTACGGCCTCAACGCGGCGGGCACCTCCGCGGGCAATGCGGGCGCGCTCTTCGTGTTCCAGCCGGGCACGCTCGGCGCTGCGCCGACGACCGGGCAGATGCGAGTGCTCTCGTCGTCGATCGCACGGGCGCGCTACGTGGGCGCGACGGCCAACGAGTTCGTCGGGCGCTCGGGCGCGTTCGGTGACCTCGATGGAGACGGCGACGTCGACTACGTGGTTGGCGGCGGCGCGGCGGGCTTCGACGGCGGGCTCTATGTGTTCGAGGCGAGCGCGCTCGCAGGCAGCGGCGTGCTCACGCCCACGACCACGCAGCGGGGCGACGCGGGCAGCACCGAGGTGCTCGGCCAGCGCGTGGCCTTTGGACGCGGCCCCATGGGCATGGCGGCGCCGTTCGTGGCCCTCTCGGCGTTCCGCACGACGCTGACGGCGGTGTTCGGCGGCTCGATGCGCTGGCTGCCCGCAGGCGCGCCGCAGACCTTCATGGCGCGATGGAGCGCGGGGTCGTGGGTCGACATGCCGGTGCTCCCCTCGGCAGACCGCACGGGCACCTCCGTCGCGATGGCGTCGACGGTCGCGGGGGTCTCGGCGGCCGACGTCGTGGTGGGCTCGCCGGGCGCGCACTCGGCGCCCGTGGCAGGCGTCGGCACCACGCCCGCGCGGGCCGCGGGGTTCCGCGCGCGCACGGGCGGCGCAGACCTCTTCGGCGAGTCGGGCCCCTCGCAGCGACGCTTCTGGATCGACCGTGCGAACGCGCAGCTCGGCGGCGCCGTGGCCGTGCTCGACTTCGATGGCGACGGACGCAACGACGTGGCCTTCGGCGACCCCGGCGACAGCGCGGGCGGCACCGACATGATCACCCGCGTGACGCCCAACCTCGCGACGACCGCAACCGATCCGTGCTGGCTTCGCACCGGCGCCACGGGCACCACCGTGGTGACGGCCTCGGTGGGCGGACGCGGCGTGGTGCGGATCTTCCTCCAGAACGCGGATCGCACGTTCCGCGAGGCGTTCTGGGCCATCGCGCGCGAGTCGGTGCCCACGGGCGGCACCGCGCGGCGAACGAACTTCGGCTTCTCGCTCGCGAACGCGGGCGACGTGAACGGCGACGGCATGGCCGACCTGCTCGTGGGTCGCAGCGGCGGCTCGACGGCGAACGGCGCCGAGGTGATCCTCGGTCGTCGTCCCGATGCGGCAGGCCGCATCTCGATCGCGTGTCACGAGGCCGGCGCGGCGCCCTGGTGGGATTCACGCGGAGACAACACGGTCTTCGGCGTGGCCGTCGCGGGCGTCGGAGACCTCGACGACGACGGGTGCGCCGACACCGCGGTGTCGATCTCGGGCAACGCGCGCGCCGGTGTGTCGGTGCAGTACGGCTTCGGCCCCGCGTGCCGACGAAACCATCGCACGCCGCACGAGATCCTGGTGGTTCCCGACGACCGCCCGCTCCTCGCGAACGTGACGGCGCCGGGCGGAACTCCGCGCGCCACTACGCTGCGCGTGAACGACTGGGCCGACCTCCCCGGTGCGAATACGGGCATGGGGCTCGTGATCGCGGGCGGCGGAGACCTCAACGGCGACCGCGTGCCCGACCTCGCCGTGCGCGACGCGTCGCTCACCGTGGGCGAGATGGTGGGCCCCGCGGTGGAGATCCTCTCCGGCGCGATGCTCAACGGGCTGTGCCCCGAGCACACGTGCGCGGAGGGCCTCGTCGACGATCGCTTCTACAGCGACGGCGCGGGCTACAACGTGCTCGGACTGCGCACGCTCACCGCGCCCGAGCGCGTCGTGGTGCCGGTGAACAGCGTGACGAGCGCGCGCTTCGGCGCCGCCCTCGCGGTGAACGATCTCGACAACGATGGCACCTACGACCTGATCGTGGGATCGCCCGACGACAACGCCTACGGGAGCTTCTCGGGCGCCGTGTTCGCGTGGCGCGCGTCGAGCGATGCCACGTCGTTCGCGGGGCCCTCGTGGCTCACGGCCGTGGGCGATGTCGACGAGGCCGCGCTCTTCGGCACGTCGATCGCCACCGCGCGCGATGGCGTGGGCACGTGGATCAGCGTGGGCGCGTCGTTCTCCAACCACCGAGGCGCCCAGACCGGAGCAGCGTACCGATGGCTCATTCCGCGATGATGAACTCCCGCGCCGCCGCGCTCGCGTGGCTCGCCCTCGCGCCCGCGACGCTCGCCGGATGCTTCGAGGGCACTTCGCCCGCGCCCACCGACGCCACCGTGGCCGACGCGCGCACCGACGCGACCGACGCCGCGATCGACACGGGGTGGGACGTTCCCTACGACCTCACGGTGCGGGTGCTCCCCACGAACGTCGACGTGGCGCTCGAGGAGCGCACGCCCGCGGCCTTTCACGATGTGTCCCTCCCGACGGGCGTGACGCCGTTGCTGCCGTGGGTGGTCGCCGAGGGGCGCGGCTACATCGTGGGCACCACGGGTCGCATCTTCACGGTCGACGCCTACGGCGGCGCCCTCGAACTCGAACGCCTCGCGGGGGAGAGCCCCACGCCGCGCGAGGCTCCCGCCAATGCGGTCACCGAGCTCTCCACGGGCGAGCCCACGGTGCTCACGCGCGACGGGGCGCTCGTGGTTCGCGCGGGCACCTTCCGCCGTGCTGCGTTGCCGACGCTCCTCGCCGATGCGCGCGTCGTCGCACGGTGGAACAACGAGTCGCTCTGGGCCACAGGAGTCGGGCTCTACAGCACCCTTGGCGCGCGCTGGCTCCGCCTCGACCGCGCCGGTGCGCCCGTCACCGATGTCACCGCGATCGCCGTGGGCCCCTCTGCGGGCACCACGCGCGAGGCCTGGGTGCTCCGTCAGGGCGGCGCGCTCCATCGCCTTCGCATGACCGCGCGGAGCGACGGCGGCGCCGACGTCGTGTGGTCCGACCCCGTGGTGGGCCTCGACCCCGGCCCCGTGCGCGCCATCGCCTCGCTGGGCACCTCGCGCCTCATGGCGCGCGCCGACGACCTGCTCCGCGTCGATGAGCGCGGACGCCTCGAACGCCTCCGCGTGCCCGGTGTGTTCACGGGCCCGTCGGCGCTCGTGCCCGCGGGCCGCGCGCTGTGGATCTTCTGGCGCGGCGGCGCCGAGAGTGTGCTCGGTCGCTTCGATGGCGAACGCCTCACGGTGTACGCGCGCGGCCTCACGGGCGATGACCTTCGCGTCGCGGCCGACGGTGCGCAGGGCAACACGGTTCTCGTGGTGGGCAACGGGCGCGTGCGTCGCCTCGTGACCGAGCCCACGGCCCTCGTGACGGGCTTCGCCGACGGAACGGTCACCACGGAGCCGCGCCTCGCGTTCCAGGTCGATCCGCCTGCGCCCGCGGCGGTTGCCGACGTGACCTTCCTGCTCGACGACGTGCCCGTGGAGCGCGTGCTCGCGGCGCCCTTCCGCTGGGGTGCGGGCGGCGCGCTGTACCGCGCGATGCCGACGCTTCCCTTCGGTCCGCACACGGTCGTCGCGAACGTGTCGTACCGCGACGGGAGCACCCTCTCCGTGCGCCGCGCGTTCACGTACCTCTCGCCCCTCGGGCGCGTGCCCACCTACGAGGCCGACGTGGCGCCGCTCTACGAGACGGCCTGCGCGCGGTGCCACTCGACCAACATCGCGCGCGACCTCCGCGGATACTCGCGCCTCGCCGACATGGCGCCCTCGATCGCCGAGGTGGTCGAGTCGCGCCGCATGCCGCCGGACCTCACGCTCGACACGCCCTCGATGCGCGTGTTCACCGCGTGGGTATCGGGCGGCGCCCTCGAACGCTGAGGCTCACCGGCCCGCCGCGGGCACGCGCACGGTGAAGCGCGTGCCCCGCCCCTCGCCCGACAACACTTCGAAGCTCCCGCCCTGGTTCTCCACGAGCGCACGGCCCGTCATCAGGTGCAGCCCCAGCGCCACGCGGCGGCTCTGCGTCGCCAGCGGATCGCGGAGCTGATCGCGCACCTCGTCGGGCAGACCGGGACCGGTGTCGGCGAGCGTGAGCTCCCACCACCGGCCCACGCGCCGCGCCGCGAGCGTGAGCTCTCCGCCCTCGGACATCGCTTCCACCGATCCGCGCAGGAGGTTGAACACCGCCGCCTGGAGCTGCTCCGCGTCGGCGACCACGAGCGCGTCGTCGGGCACGTCACACCGCGTGACCACGGCCGCAGGGAGCGTGAGGCCGCCGAGGCTCTGCTCGACGATGTACGCGAGCGAGACCTCGCTCAGCGACGCCGGCCCGATGCGCGCGTATTCGAGCAGGTCGGTGATGATCTGGTTCGCGCGGCGCACCTCGTCGTGGATCACCGCGAGCGACTGCACCACGTCGCCGTCGGGGTCCGGCGCGAGCGAGAGCTTGAGCAGGTAGGCCGCGTTCTTGATCGACCCGAGGGGATTGCGGATCTGGTGCGCGATGGCGCCCGCGAGCTGTCCCACGACGGCCAATCGCTCGCGGCGCATGAGCTCGGTCTGCGCGCTCTCCAACGCGTCGGTGCGCTCCCGCACGCGGCGTTCGAGCGCGTCGTTCGTGTCACGCAGGGCCTCGTCGGCGCGGCGGAGGGCGGTGACATCCTGCACGATGCCCACGACGTGCGAGACCTCGCCCGACGCGTCGCGCAGCGGCACCTTCGTGGTCTCGATGATCCGGTGCGCGCCCGAGGCGTCGGTGAGGCGCTCCTCGACGACGAGGCGCTCTCCGTGGGTGAACACCCAGACGTCCCCCGCGCGGTACTGCTCCGACTCCGCAGCGGGAAAAAAGTCGAAGTCCGTTCGCCCGAGCATCTCGCGCGCGCCATAGCCCGACACCGCCGAGAGCGCGCGGTTGACGAGCACGAAGCGATGGTCGCGGTCCTTCACGAACACGGGCACCGCCACGTGGTCCACGATGGCCGCGAGCAGCTCCAACGACACGCCCGACGCGATGCCGAGATCCGGTGCGCGCTCGTCGCTCATCTCCGCTTTCCCCTCCGCACGCGGCGACGCGGGGCCAGCACGCACAGCGCCACCCACGCGAGCCCCGCGCGCGCATCCGTCGTGGTCGCGCAGCCGCATCCGCCCGCGGGCGGCGGTGCGCCCGTCGCTGCGTCGAGACCGCCGTCGGCTTCCACCGTGGCCCCGTCGTCGACCGCACCATCCGCGGAGGCGTCGGCGGCGCAGCGGCCCGCATCGCCCACGCACGCGCCCTCGCGACACACGCCGCAGGGGCCGCACATCGCGTCGGTGAGGCAGCGCACGCAGCGTCGCGCGGCGCGGTCGCACACGGGCGTCTCGCCCTCACATCGCTCGCAGCGCGCCGTGCAGGGCGCGGACTCCGAGGGGTAGAGGTCTTCGCGGCGCACGAGCGAGAAGCGCGCAGCGTCGAAGGTGCCATCCGTCGCATCGCCGCGGGCCACGTACCAGTCGAGGAGCGCGCCGCCGATGGTGTCGTACCACTCGAGTGTGAAGGCGTAGCGACCGGGGCGGTCGACGCGCACCGCGCGACGGTCGACGCGCGAGCCCGTGGGGTCGGGGTACTCGAACACGGTCGCGTCGCCGAAGCGCATCGAGACGCCGTCGTCGTGGCCCCACGCGAAGGTGTAGACCCCGGATTCACGCAGCGCGACGGAGCCTTCGAGGCGCATCACGAGCCCGCCGCCCTGGTCGTAAGTGCCCGTGGGAACGCCCTCCGACGCGGCGCAGGTGTGCGCGGGCATCATGCGCGCGGGGTCGAGAAAGGGCAGGCACAGCACCGTGGGACCTTCGCGTCCCTGCGAGTCGAGCACCGTGCCGTTCGTGAAGTCGACGTACGGGACCGTGCCGCACCACGCGCGAAACGCGGGCGCGATGGAGCGCGCGTCGAGCAGGTCGCGCGCGTCGGCGATCGACGAGGGAAAGCCTCGGAAAAAACCGTGCACCGCGAGGGCCGAGGCCCCCGTGCCCGTGGCGGTCGGAACGTCGCCGATGCGCGACGACGCGGGGAGGTCGAGCGGCGCCATCGGCTGCGCCTGCGACCCACGCGGAGCGAGCAGCGCGCACGCGCCGAGCGCGACAACCAGGGAGCGGAATGACATCGGGGCGCGGGACCATATCAGGGGAGGTCGGGCGCGCGCGACGGGCTCGTCGAGGCGCGCGACGGTGCGCTATCAACGGCCCATGGAGCAGGGCCCCCGACTCGGCGGACTCGATCGGCGCGGATGGCAACGCGTGCGATGCGGCGGCTGCGGATTGCCCGAGGAGGGATGTGTGTGCGCGACGCTCCCGAGGCTGCGTCCGCGAACGCGCGTGGTGGTGGTGATGCACCACGTCGAGGCCATTCGGAGCACCAACACCGGACGCCTCGCCGCGCGCATGCTCGATGGAGCCGAGGTGCGCGTGCGCGGGCTCCGTGACGGGGTCGAGCGGGCGATGCCCGGGGGGCCTCGGCTCGTGCTCTTTCCGCACGACGACGCGCGCGAGCTCACCGCCGACGACGCGCGCGAGGGCGCCGTGCTCGTGGTGCCCGACGGCACGTGGACGCAGGCCCGTCGCATCGTGCGCCGTGACCCGTCGGCCCGCGACGCCACGCGCGTGCGGCTTCCGACTGCGGTTGCGCGAGAGACGGCGTACGCGCTCCGTCGCAACCCGCACGAGGGCGGCGTGTGCACGCTCGAAGCGATCGCGGCCGCGCTCGACGTGCTCGAAGGCGAGGGCTTCGGCGCCCCCCTGCGCGAGGCGTTCACAGCGTGGCAGGATGCGGCGCTCCGCGTGCGAGGCACGACGCCGGAGTCACACAGACACGACGACACCGCGTGATAGCGTCGCGCGCCATGGGACCGCGCGAGCTCCCCGATCACGAGCACGGCCCGTCGGCGCACCTCGCGGAGACGGGGCCCCGTGACGACGAGCGCGCAGCGTCGCCAGACGATCCCGCGACGCGCCCCCTCGACCGCTTCGACGCCGTGGTCGACGCCCTCGACGCCGTGGTGTGGGAGTACGACCTCGCGCAACGCAAGGTCACCATGGTCTCGCCGCACATCGAGGTGCTCACCGGGTTCCGTCCCGAGGCGCTGCTCGGGCGCGCCGACGCGTGGCGCAGGCTCGTTCCCGAGGTCGAGCACGCGCGCGTCGCCGATGCGATCGCAGCGCTCGGTGTCTCCGATCGCGCCGAGGTCGTGCACCGCATCACCCGCGCCGACGGCACCGAGCGGCGCGTGCGGTCGCGGCTCCGTCGACACACGGCGCCCGACGGTCGCACCACGCTCCTGGGCATCGCCACCGACGTGACCCGCGAGCACGACGATTTCACCCGTCGCCGCATGGCCCTCGCCCGCGTCGCCGGCGGCATCGCGCACCAGTTCAACAACCTCCTCGCGGTGATCTCGGGCAACCTCCAGTTCCTCTCGTCGGAGGCGAGCCATCCCCACGTGCTCGCCGACCTCCGCGACGCCGCGCGTGCGGCAGAGACCGCCGCGTCGCTCACCCGCAGGCTCCTCGCGTTCGCCGAGCGCCAGCCGCTCCAGCCGCGCCCCGTGTGGATCGATCCGCTCCTCGCCGAGGTGTCGTCGCAGCTCCAGGCCGCAGCGCGTGACGCCGTGCGCGTCGAGGTCACTTCGAACGCCGACGCGTGGCCCTGCCGCGTCGACGCGGCGCACCTCACCGCCGTGCTCGCCGAGCTCGTGGAGAACGCCGACGACGCCTCGCCCGACGGCGCCACCGTGCGGGTCACCGCGCGATGTGTGCCCCGCGACGTCCCGACGCGTCCGCTCGACGGGGTCGAGATCGTCGTGCGCGACGAGGGGCGCGGCATGGACGACGACCGCCGACGCGAGGCCATCGAGCCGTTCTACAGCACCCGCGAGGGCCACGTGGGGCTCGGCCTGAGCATGGCGTGGGGCTTCGCGCGCCAGAGCCGCGGGGTGCTCCACGTCGAGAGCGCGCCGGGCGTCGGAACCACCGTGCGCCTGTGGCTCCCGCGTGCCGACGAGGGCCCTCCCTAGACATCCGTTCTGGAACCACAATGCAATTGCAATCAAGTTGCAGATCGCGCTAGGGACCGTCTCCGTCGATGGCGCGGCGCACGCGTGCGCACGGTCGTCGAACGCCCTACGGAGGTCCCTCCCGATGATGCTCACGCTCCGCCGCGCGACGCCCGCGCTCCTCGCCCTGACGCTCTCGCTCTCCGCCTGCGGAGGCGACGACGGCGCCACGGGTGTTGCCCCTGTGTACCCCGGCACCGACACGCTCGGCGCCACGCCCATCGCCGCGCCCTTCACGGCGATGACCAACACCCCGCGCACGATCCAGGTGTCGATCTCCAGCGAGACCTTCGGGCAGCAGGGCTTCGCGTACAGCGCGACGCCGCCCGATGGCGAGCCCGTCGTGGTCGACGGGTGGGAGGTGCGCTTCACGCGCATCCTGGTGACGGTGAAGAACGTGCGATTGAACCGCCCCGGAACGACCCCGAGCGACCCCGCCTCGGTGGGCGCGTCGGTGGCGCTCAACCCCCGCGCGTACGCCGTGAACGTGCACCGCGCCGGACCGCTCACGGGCGCCGGCGGCGGCGAAGAGACCTCGATCCCGCTCTTCGTGTTCGCGAGCGACGCGACGGGCGCTGCGCTCGATCCCACGGTGCGCTACGCGGTCTCGTACGACACGGTCGCGGCCACCGACGCGGCCACCAACGTGAACCTCGACGAGGGCGACCGCACGGCCTACGCGACGATGGTCACGCGCGGGTGGACGCAGCTCATCGAAGGCACGGCCACGTACCGCGGTGTCGCGCCCGAGGCGGCCTCGGTGTTCGCGTCGTACCCGACGACGGTGAACTTCTCCTTCGGCTTCGGCGCGCCGTCGGCGTACGTGAACTGCAACAACCCCGACAACGGGATGGAAGACGCGCCCGGCGTGCAGCCCTCGGCGACGGGACGCGCGCGCGCGCAGCTCACCTTCCACATGGATCACTTCTTCTGGGAGGCCCTCGGCCGCGAGGATCCGCCGCTGCACTTCGACCACCTCGCGGCGCGCGCGCAGGGCACCGGCTCGTCGCGCATGCTCACCCTCGACGACCTCATGGGCGTGGTGCCCACGAACCTCCGCGATCGCATGGACCGCGCGGTGCCCGACCGCGGCGCGCAGACGATGGGCTACACCGCGCGCAACCCCATGGCGCTCTCGCTCGATCTCGGAGGCACGGCGGGCATCAACGACCTGCGCGACTTCGTGGTGTTCAGCACGCGCGCGTCGGGGCACCTCAACGCCGACGGGCTCTGCGCGGTGCGTCCCGCGGGGGCGTTCCGGTACTGATCGCAGCGGCCGCGCGGGCGCCCGTCTTCGATGGCATTCCGCCACGCGTGGGAGTAATCAACGCGCCCGTCATGTCTCAGGACGCCTCTCCGGCAGCCCCCGCCTCCGACGCCACGTCACCCGCACCGCCCTCGCACGACGACCACGGCCACGGCCACGGCGACGTGTGGAAGCTCGCCCTCGGCGCGCTCGGCGTGGTCTACGGCGACATCGGCACGTCACCCCTCTACGCCGTGAAGGAGTGCTTCGCGCCCGGTCACGGCGTCGAGCCCTCGGCGGCCAACGTGCTCGGCATCCTCTCGCTCATCACCTGGTCGCTGATCTTCGTGATCGTGGTGAAGTACATCTCGTTCATCCTCCGCGCCGACAACCACGGCGAGGGCGGCATCCTCGCGCTCCTCGCGCTGGTGACGGGACGCGAGTCGGGGCCCACGCGCAGCCACCGCATGGCGATCATGGTGGTGCTCGGCCTCTTCGGCGCGGCGCTGCTCTACGGTGACGGGGTGATCACGCCGGCCATCTCCGTGCTCTCGGCGGTCGAGGGCCTCGAGGTCGCGACCACCTCGGTGCACCCGTACATCGTGCCCATCACGGTGGTGATCCTCTTCGGTCTCTTCACCGCGCAGAAGCGCGGCACCGCGGGCATCGGCGCGGTCTTCGGCCCGGCGACGCTCGTGTGGTTCGTGAGCATCGCCGCCGCGGGTCTGCCGTGGGTCGCGCGTCGGCCCGAGGTGCTCGGCGCGATCAATCCGCTCCACGCGTTTCACTTCTTCGCGGAGCACGGCTCGCACGGCTTTCTGCTGCTCGGCTCGGTGGTGCTGTGCATCACGGGCGGCGAGGCCCTCTACGCCGACATGGGCCACTTCGGTCGCACGCCGATCCGCCGCGCCTGGTACCTCGCGGTGTTTCCCGCGCTGCTCTGCAACTACTTCGGCCAGGGCGCGGTGCTGCTCGAACGCGGCGAGGCCGTGCGCGAGAACCCCTTCTTCGGCATGGTCTCGGGCTGGCTCGTGTACCCCATGGTGGCCATCGCCACGGTGGCCACGGTGGTCGCGTCGCAGGCCCTCATCTCCGGCGCGTTCTCGCTCACGCAGCAGGCCGTGCAGCTCGGGTACTGCCCGCGCGTGACGATCGTCCACACGTCGGGCGAGGCCGAGGGGCAGATCTACATCCCCGAGATCAACCGCGTGCTCATGGTCGCGTGCATCGCGCTGGTGCTGGTGTTCCGCGAGTCGACGAAGCTCGCAGCCGCGTACGGCATCGCCGTCACGGGCACCATGAGCATCACGTCGATTCTGTTCTACCAGCTCACGCGACAGTGGAAGTGGCCCCTCTGGCGCAGCGTCACGCTCGTGGGTCTCTTCCTCGTGTTCGACATGGCCTTCCTCGCGGCCAACGCCGTGAAGATCGCGGAGGGCGGATGGTTCCCGCTCCTCGTGGCCGCGGGCGTCTTCGCGATGATGACCACGTGGAAGACCGGCCGCCGCTCCCTCGGCACGCACATCCTCGCGAACACGCTCCCGATGGAGCTCTTCATGGCCGACGTCGTCGCCACGAAGCCCCATCGCGTGCCCGGCACCGCCGTCTTCATGACCTCGAACCCCGAGGGCGCGCCGCCGGTGCTTCTCCATCACGTGAAGCACAACAAGGTGCTCCACGAGAAGCTCGTGCTGCTCTCGGTGCAGACGAAGCACGTGCCCGAGGTGGCGCCCTCGAAGCGCATCGCCGTGAAGGATCTCGGCCACGGCTTCTGGCAGGTCACCGCCACCTACGGCTTCATGGAGACGCCCAACGTCGTCGACGCGCTCACGCTCGCCAACGCGCACGGGCTCGCGATCGACCCCCAGGCGGCGAGCTTCTACCTCGGTCGCGAGACGCTGCTCACCACCGGGCGTGCGGGCATGGCCCAGTGGCGCAAGGTGCTGTTCGCGTTCCTGTCGCGCAACGCGCGCCCGGCCAACATGTTCTTCAACATCCCGCCGAACCGCGTCGTCGAGCTCGGCACGCAGATCGAGCTGTGAGCGCATCGCACGCTTGACGCGCGGTCCCCGCGGTCGCGAGCCTCTCGCGCGATGACCCCCGCACGCTTTCGCACGGCGCTCGCCGTCGTGGCGCTCGCCGCCGTCGCGGTGCACCTCCCCGCGCTCCGCGGAGGCTTCGTCTTCGACGACCACTTCGCGCTCCTCGGTCACCCCGGCGTGACCGGCGCCGCGCCGTGGCGCGAGGTGTTCACGCGCGACTGGTTCGGCCATCCCTCCGACGCGGCGGTCTCCATCGGCACCTGGCGCCCGCTCGTCACCGCGATGTTCCGCGTGGAGTGGTCGCTGGGTCGCGGCGCGCCGTGGGTGTTCCACCTCGTGAGCGCGCTCGTGCACGGGGCCGTCACCGCGCTCGTCGGCGCGGCCCTCGTGCGCGCGAAGGTCGATGCGCGCGCGGCGCTCTTCGCGGCGATGGTGTTCGCCGTCCACGCGCTCCACACCGAGGCCGTGGTCTCGATCGTGGGACGCGCCGAGCTCGTGATGGCCCTCTTCGCGCTGCTCACCCTCGGGGCCCACGCGCGCGACGACCTCCGCGGACGCGCGCTCGCGCCGCTGTTCCTCTTCGCGGCGCTCGCCTCGAAGGAGTCCGCGCTCCTCACGCTCCCGCTCCTCGCCCTCTACGACGCGCTCGTCGACCGCCCCTGGCGCGACCGTCTCTCGCGCTACGCGGCCCTCTCCCTGGCGCCGATCGCCATGGCCCTCGCGCGACGCGCCGTGCTCGGCGAGCTCCGCGGCTTCTCGGCGCACGCCACCTACAACCCCCTCGTCACGCTCGACGCGGGCGCCCGCGCGCTCAACACCGTACGGCTCCTCGGACGCGCCGCGCAGCTCCTCGTCGCGCCCTTCGACCTCCTCGCGGACTACAGCGCCTTTCCCCTCGCCCGCGCCCCCGATGCGCTCACCGTCGCGGGCCTCGTGTTCGTCGTCGCCTGCACGGTCGCACTCGTGCGCGGCCGTCGCGGGCCCGTGGCGTCGTTCGCGGGCGCGGTGCTCCTGCTCGTGGGCCTCGGCGCGGTGGGCGCGTTCGTGCCGCTGCCCGTGATGTTCGCCGAGCGCTTCTGGTACCTCCCGTCGGCCGCGGCGGTGGCCCTCGTCGCCGTGGGTGCGTCGGCGGTGCCCGCGCGGCTTCGCGTGCTCGTGGGTGCGGTGGCGGCGCTCTGGTGCGTGATGCTCGCGAGCGCGACGGTGCTGCGCACGCGCGACTGGCACGACGACGCGTCGATCTACCGCGCGACCCTCGAACTCGCGCCCGACAACGCGCAGGCCCTCGGTGGCTACGGCGCCGTGCTCGCCGCGCAGGGTCACCCCGACCGCGCCGCCGCGCTCTGCCAGCGCGCGCTTCACTTCGCGCCGCACGCCGCGGCCGTGTGGGGATGCTTCGGCTCCGCGCTCGCGCAGCTCGGTCATCGCGCCGAGGCCATCGCCGCGTTCGAGCACATGCGCGCCGAGGGCGGCGGCCTCCTCGCCGACGAGGTGAACTTCGCCATCGCGCTCGCGTTCGAAGGACGCGTCGCCGAAGCCCGCGCCCAGCGCGCCCGCCTCGCCCGCTGGGGAGAGCTCAGCCCCGCGATGCGCACCGCGCTCGATCGGGCCTTTGCGGGGCGCTGACCCCGCCACCTGCACACGTCTGCAAGTCAGCGCCGCGGACGCACCGAGGCCAGCGCGAGAAGCGCCACGAGCGCCATCGCCGAGAGGGCGTAGGCGCGGCGCGTGGGCGTCTCGTCGAAGCGGAAGCGCACGCGGTGGACGCCCGCGGGAACACGCACGCCGAGCTTCACGAGGTCGACGCGCTCGGCGGCGTGCCACGGCGATCCGTCGACGGAGACCTGCCACCGCGGGTGATACCCGTGCGTGAGCACCAGCGTGCCCGCGTCGGTCGCGCGCACATCGACCTCGACGGCCGCAGGGTCGTCGCCCTCGCGCCATCCCGCCTCGCCCGCTTCGCCGCCGTCGCGGTCCTGTCCGCACCCCACGCGGATCACCGACGCGCGCAGGTCGACGGCCCCGGCGCTCACGGCCTCGGCCGCGCGCACCGTCGTGGGGAACCATCGCTCACCACGGACCACGCGCGCCGACGCCATCGGCGACGCCACACGTCCGATCCAGGTGGGCACGAAACGTCCGGGCACCACGCCGAGCGTCGTGAGCCGCGCCGTGGGCAGCGCGAAGGGCGAGAGCACCGCGTCGCATCCGAGCCAGGCGGCGACGTCGGCGTAGTGATCCGCGGCGGCGGGCGTTCGTGCGACGTCGAGGGCCGTGCGCGCGCGGGTGAGCACGCCGTCGTCGTGCATGTCGCCGAGTCCCTCGCGAAGGTGACGCGGAACGAGGCCGACGTATCCGCCGGCAGAGCGCCATCCCCAGAGCCGCGCGTGCTGCGGAATCAGCAGCCGTCGCGCCTCGACCATCGCCGTGAGGTCGCCGTCGCCGAAGCCCACCTGCTCGACCACGAACGCGTGGAGCGTCATGGGCTCGAAGCTCAGCACGCAGCGTCCCGGCGCCCACGCATCGATGCCCGCCGCGTGGAGCATGTCGGCCGACGCGGGACGCTCCATCAACGCGCCGGGCGCCTGCACCGGGCAGTTGGCGCGAAGCGCGGCGGTCAACGCGAGCCCCTGGATGCCCACGGCGAGCCACGGAATCACCCGCGCGCGACGCGCATCGGCGACGCGGCGAAGGTAGGCGCCGAGCGCGTCGAGACCGTCGGCGGCGAGCACCGCGAGGGCGATCGTCGCGAGCCACAGGTGGCGCTGTTCGAAGCGCGCGAAGGCCATGCCCGGAATCGCCCCGTGCACCGCCGCGAAGAGGCCGTGACGCCCGTACGAGAGCCACAGCGCGCCGACGAGCGCGAGCGCCCACGGACGCAGCGCGCGATCGTGCACCGCGCGACGCACGCCCACCGCCGCAAGCAGCAGCGCGGGGAGGCCGATGTACACCGTGTTCTCCCACCACGCGACGCCCTGCGCGCGCGGCGCGAGGGGTGAGCCCGCGAGCGACGGATCGATCAGCGACACGAGCATCGACGCGCGCGGCGCGAAGCGCGCGGAGCCCTGGAGCGAGGTCGCCCGCTCGGCGAGCGCGAGCCCTTCGAGCGTGCCCGCGAGCGCCGCCGCCGCGAGGCCCGCAGCGCCCACCGCGGCCGCCACGAGCGACGCCGCCTGCGCGCGCAACGCCGTGCGCCCACGCGGGTCGACGGCCATGCGCGCGAGGGTCCACAGCGCGAGCACGAGCGCCGTGTGGTGCGCCATCTGCGGGTGTCCCGCGAGCACGAGGAAGCCTGCGCTCAACGCGAGCACCGCCGCACGTCGGCGCGAGGGCGCGTCGAGGCATCGCGCGAGGGCCCACCACACCACCGGCGCCCACGCCGCGGTGCAGAACGTGTTGACCTGTCGGGCGTGTCCCGCGAGCCAGAGGCCCGCACCCACCGCCGTCGCCGCCATGGCCTGCGCCGGGCGCGACGCGCCGCGATCGCCGGTGAGCGCCGCCGTCGCCGCGCCCGCGAGGAGCGCGTGGCCGAGCAGCAGCCACGCCGCCGCGCGCACGGGCGTGCAGAGCACGAACGCGAGCAACGTCGGGGGATACGCCGCCATCGCCTCGGGCACGTTGGCGAGCGCGAGCCCGAGGTGACCGCCGTCGAACCACGACGGGAGCGCGCCGCGCCACACGGACTCGGCAACGGCGCGCGCGAGCGGGATCGCCATGTCGAAGAGGTCGCTCCGCACGCCGAACTCGTGGGAGGTCGGAACCCCGATGCCCGCCACGAGCTCGGGCGCGGAGAGGGTCCACACGGCAAGCACGACGCCTGTGGCCGCGAGGGTGTCGGTGAGGCGCGCGCGCAGGGCGGAGAGGTCCATCGCGGCGACGCTACCAAACGCATCGCGCACGACTGAACCCGCGATCGCATCGGCACCGTGCGATAGCCTCGCGCCGTGCGCCTCCGTCCCCTCGTCGTCGCCGCGCTCGCCCTCGCGCCGCGCGCCGTCGACCCGGCGCCCCACCGCGACGCGCGGGCCCACGCACCCCCGCGCGCAACCGCCGCAGCGTGCATGGGATGCCACGCCCGCGAGGTCTTCGCGTGGTCCTCGTCGCGCCACGCCCACGCCTGGCGCGACCCGCTCTTTCTCGCTGCGTACGCCGACGAGCCGCTGCCCTTCTGCCGCGGATGCCACGCGCCCCTTGGCGATCCGAGCCGCACGCCCGACGCCGTCGCACAACGCGAGGGCATCACCTGTCAGGGGTGCCACGCGTCAGCGCTCGACCACGCGCGCTCGGCGGGATTCCTCTTCGCCGATGGGGTCTTCCCCGCGTCGCGACGCTGCGGCGCGTGCCATCAATTCGACTTTCCCGAAGGCGCGGGGAGGCCGATGCAAGACACCGTGCGCGAGTGGCGCGCGAGCGAAGCGGCGGCGCGCGGCGACGACTGCGCGAGCTGCCACCACGAGGCCCGCACGCACCGGCTCCGCGGCCTCGACGACCGCGCGCTGATGGAACGCGCCGTCGACCTCCACACCCGGGTCACACCCATCGCCCGAGCGCTCATGGTGGACGCCACGCTCCGCGCCCACGACGTCGGTCACGCGGTGCCCACGGGGGATCTGCACCGCGCGCTGCGGCTCACCGTGTGGGTCGACGGCGACGAGGCGCACGCGCAGACGCGCACCTTCACGCGACACTTCGCCGACGTCGCGCGCACCGACGCCAACGGCTCCCTTCGCTTCGAGCGCGTGGAGCGATGGGACGACCGACTGCCCGCGCCAGGCTCGCCCGCGTCGCGCGACGAGACCCGCGTGACCTTCCGCTTCGCACGCGCACGGGGCACGGTGCGCTGGCGCCTCGTGCTCGCGCGCACCTCCGACACCGTGGTGCACGCGCAGGGCCTCGACCGCGCCCTCGTCGACGTGGAGCTCTCGTCGGGCGTCGTCTCGCCATTGCGTCCGTCGCACCCCACGCGGTGAGATCGCGCGCGATGCACCGCGCCGCCACGCTCGCCCTCGTCGCGCTCTCCCTCGCCTGCCGCAACGAGCCGCGCCCCGCCGTGCGCCCCGAGCGCAACACCCTCCGCGACGCCTCGCCCGACGTACGCCAGGTCGATGCACCCGACGTCGTCGCAGAGGTGCCTCCGACGCACGACGTGGTGACGCCACCCGACGCCGCGCCGACGGCGGCGCTTCCGCCTTCGCCCACGGGCCCCGACGGACCGCTCGAAGAGCCCTGGGACGCAGACCCGACGATGCTACGTCCCACGTCGACGGCGCCGCTGCCCGAGGTGCCCGACACGATGCGCGACGACGTGCGTCGGTACCGCGCGCTGGTCGTCCGCACGATGGAGTGCTGGTCCGAGGGAGGGCGCGTCTCGCACACGCCGCCCGGCGATTGCGCGCAGCGCTACGCGACGCTCGCCGCAGGAGGCCCCGCCGCGATGCACGCGATCGGGCGCTTCGTGATCGACGACACGGGCCACCGCCTCCCGCTCCGCGAACGTCACGCGATGGAGACCACCGCGCGCTCGTGGGAGGGCGGACCGACGCGCGGTGACGGCAACTCGCTCAACACCGCGGGCGCGCTCGCGGCGGTGTTCGCGCGCTTCGAGTCACCCGAGGTCGTTCCCTACGTGATCGCGGGCATGCGCATGCCCGTCGCGCGTCAGTACGGCGACTGGGGCGTCGACGGGCAGATCGCCACGTGGCTCGACGTGCTCCCGAGGGTCACGGGATGGGACGTCGCGCCGATGCCTCCGTGGCAGGCCGAGACCATGACCCCCGACGTGCGCATCACCTTTCTCGGCGACGTGCACGACGCGTGGGCCCGGTGGTACCGCGCGCATCGCAACGAGCGCCTCGACGCATGGCGCGCCGCGGGGCTCGCGAACGCGCGAACGATGCTCACCGCGCGCGATGTGGCGCGCAGGGTGGCGGCCATTCTGCGACTCGGCGCCGAGGGAAACACCGCCGAAGACCGCGAGTCCGCGCGACGTTCGCTCGTCGAGCTCCTCGCGCAACGTCGCATGTCGAACGACGGCCGACGGTACATGCGCCAGTGGGCCACCGCGCGGGGATGGACCCTCGATGCGCCCGACGCCGGCGCCGACGGCGGCCGCGCACCGTGACGCCAATGCGCTGAAAACAGGCCTTCCGCGCGCCGCACGGCGTCAAGCCGGGTACGCCTCCATGTCTCTCGTGTGACGTCGTGCGCGTGGCGCTTCGACCGCACGATCGCGCGCCCTTCCCCCCTCGTCACGGGCGGCGCAAAGGGTGTTAGAACGCGCCCAACCGCATGAGTCCTTCCTACGCACTCCGCCTCCCGCTGCTCGTCGCACTCGTGACGGGCGCCTTCGCCGCGGGCTGTTCGGACCCGTCGTCGCCCTCGACTCCGAGCGCCGACGCGGGCACCGACATGACCGACGTTCCCGTCTCTGCCGACGCCGATGCCGCCGCCGATGCGCCCGCGGATGCACCCGCCGACACGCCTGGCGACACGCCCGACGGAGGCCCCACGACGGGCCCGCGCATCACGCAGTGTTCGGGCACGGTGATGGGCGAACCGCCCACGGGACGGCTCTGCGCCGTGACCCCCGGCACCGCGGGCACGCTGCTCACGGGCGACGTGCTCACGCCTGGCGAGGTGTTCCGCGGAGGCCAGGTGCTCATCGACGGCACCGGCGTGATCCGCTGCGTGGGATGCAACTGCGGCACGGCCGACGGCGCCGCGACGGCCACGCGCGTGACCTGTCCGCGGGGCGTGATCTCGCCCGGCCTCATCAACACGCACGACCACATGACGTACGCGCAGAACTCGCCGTACAACCGCACCGCGGAGCGCTACGAGCACCGCCACGACTGGCGCACCGGCGCGCGCGGACACACGCGCCTCCCCGCCACGGGCTCGGCCTCCAACGACCAGATGGCCTGGGGCGAGCTGCGCTTCCTCATGGGCGGCGCCACGTCGGTGAACGGCTCCGGCGGCACGGCGGGCTTCCTCCGCAACCTCGACCGCGCGTCGCAGCTCGAAGGGCTCAGCCAGCCCGCGGTCTCGTACGAGACCTTTCCCCTCGGCGACAGCAACGGACGCCTCCTCGCGACGGGCTGCGGCTATCCCTCCATCGACCCGACGGCCACGGCCACGGGCGCGGCCGCGTACGTGCCTCACATCGCCGAGGGCATCGACCCCGAGGCGCGCAACGAGTTTGCGTGCGTGCAGGGCGGCGCGAACAACCTCATCACCAACCACACCTCGGTGATCCACGGCGTGGGCCTGCTGCCCACCGACATCGCGCTCATGGCCTCGCGCGGCGCGTCGCTCATCTGGTCGCCGCGTTCGAACGTCACGCTCTACGGCGACACGGCCCGCGTGACCGAGTACGCGCGCCTTGGCGTGCGCATCGCGCTCGGCTCCGACTGGGTGATCTCGGGCTCGATGAACATGCTCCGCGAGCTCCAGTGCGCGGACTACCTCAACCGCAACCACTACGACCGCTTCTTCACCGACGAGGCCCTGTGGCTCATGGCCACGCGCGACGCGGCCGGCGCCATGTCGATGGACGACGCCATCGGCGTGATCGCCCCGAACCGCATCGCCGACCTCGCGATCTTCGACGGCACCACGCACCGCGACCACCGCGCCGTGCTCGACGCGCAGCCGCAGGACGTGCTCCTCGTGATGCGCGGCGGCACCGCCCTCTACGGCGAGGCGGCGACGGTGGCGGCGCTCCCGATGGGCGACGCGTGCGACACGCTCGACGTGTGCGGCTCGATGAAGCGCGTGTGCGTCTCGCGCGAGCTCGGCGGACGCGGACTCGCGGCGCTCACCACGGCCAACAACGGGCGCTATCCGCTCTTCTTCTGCGGCGAGCCGATGAACGAGCCGTCGTGCCTGCCCGCGCGCAACGCGATGGGCTCGCTGCCCAACCCCATGGTGTCGGGCTCGACGCGCTACGCGGGCATGAGCACCGCCGACGACATCGACGGCGACGGCATCGCCAACGCGATGGACAACTGCCCCCGCGTGTTCAACCCCATCCGCCCCGTCGACCGCGGCGCGCAGGCGGATTTCGACCGCGACATGATCGGTGACGCCTGCGACCCGTGCCCGATGAACGAGGGCCCGACGTGCCGCGCGCCCGATCCCGACGACCGCGACTCCGACACGATTCCCAACGGTCGCGACAACTGCCCCGACGCGCCCAACACCGACCAGGCCGACACCGACATGGACGGCATCGGCAACGTCTGCGACCCCTGCCCCATGACCGCGAACCCCGGCGGCACCGCGTGCCCCGCGACGGTCTACGAGGTGAAGCGCGGCACCGTGATGGTCGGCTCCGTGGTGACGGTCTCGAACCTCGCGGTGACGGCCCTCGCGCGCAACGGCTTCTACGCGCAGGCCGAGCCCGGCACCACGGGCTACGCGGGCGTCGACTACGCGGGCGTGTTCGTGTTCACCAACACGGCGCCCACGGTGATGGTGGGTGACCGCGTGGTCGTGGCCAACGCGACCGTCGCCGACTTCTTCGGCCAGCGTCAGCTCTCGGGCGCGATGGTCACCGCGATGGGACGCGCCGCGATGGCCCCCACGCCGACGATCGTGACGCCCGCGGAGATCGCCACCGGCGGCATGCGCGCAGCGGCCCTCGAAGGCGCGCTCGTGCAGGTCGAGAACGTGACCGTGACCAATCCCTCGCCCACGCCCGCGGGCGGTGAGACGGCGCCCACGAACGAGTTCGAAGTCACCGGGATGCTCCGCGTCGACGACACGCTCTTTCTCACGACCCCGGCGCCGCGCATGGGCGAGACGTTCCGCTCGATCGCGGGCGTGCTGATCTTCGGGCGCGAGAACTCGAAGCTCAACCCGCGCGCCGCGACCGACCTCGTCGCGGGCATGCCCTCGCTGCTCCCCTTCGCGTCGGCGCCCTACTTCGTGCGCGCGAACGTGACCATGGCGCAGGCGATTCCGTCGCCCCTCACCGTGCGCCTCACGCGCCCCGCCGCCGCCGACGTGGCCGTGTCGCTCATGAGCAGCGGCGCGGGCCTCGCGGTGCCCGCCACCGTCACCGTCGCCGCGGGCATGGACGCGGTCGCCGTTCCCCTCACCGCGATGGCCTCGTCGGCGATGCCCTTCACGGTCACCGCGACGCTCGGCACCTCGATGCAGACCGCGTCGGTGCGCATCATCGACGCCGCCGCGACGCCCACGCTCGCGGGCCTCGAAGCCACGCCCGCCTCGCTCACGCCCGGCGCCGCCGGACGCCTCGTCGTCACCCTCGACCTGCCCGCCCCCGCAGGCGGAACGGCCGTCACGCTCGAATCGACGGGCGGCGCCACCGTCGCGATGTCGGTGACCGTGCCCGCCGACGCGCTCCGCGCCGAGGTGCCCTTCACCGCGCCGATGATGGCGGGCGCGCTGACCTTCACCGCGCGCCTCGGCACCGAGATGCGCACCGCGATGGCCTCGGTGGTCACCACCACCACGGGGCTGATTCTCAACGAGGTCGACTACGACAACGTGGGCACCGACAACGCCGAGTTCGTCGAGGTCTACAACAGCAGCGCGGCGCCCATCGACCTCAGCGACTACGCGGTGGTGCTGGTGAACGGATCCGACAACCGCGAGTACGCCCGCGTGCGCATGTCGGGCACGCTCGCGGCCGGTGCGTACGCCGTCGTCGCGAACACCGCCGTGACCGTGCCCACGGGCGTCGCGCGCTTCGCTCTCGCCGACAACACCGTGCAGAACGGCGCGCCCGACGGCGTGGCGCTCGTCCGCATCTCGACGGCCCGCGTGGTCGACGCGCTCTCGTACGAGGGCAGCATCACGGCCGCGGTGATCACGGGCATCACGGGCACGACCACGCTCGTCGAGGGCACGGCGCTCGCGGCCACGGTGGCCGATTCGAACACCGACCCCGGCTCGCTCGCGCGCTCGCCCAACGGCCGCGACACCGACAACGCCTCGATGGACTGGCGCTTCGTCACCATGTCCACGCCTGGCGCCGCCAACCCCTGAATGCGCCGCGCGGAGGTGCCCACGAGGCCCTCCGTCGGTGATAGCGTCGCGCGCCGATGCGACGCTCCCTTCGCGCTCCCTTCGCCCTCCTCGCGCTGCTGCTGCCGCTCTCGCTCGCGGCGTGCAGCAGCGATCCCACGCCGACCACCACGGCCGACGCGTCCGTCGACGGCACCTCCGTCGATGCAACGTCGATCGATGCCCCGTCCGTCGACGCCACCGTCGACACGGCGCGCGAGGCGATGGTCTTCATGGACACGGCGACGGAGCCCGCGCCCTTCATCGACGTCGTGACGCCGCCCGATGCCTCCGACGCCATGCCCGTCGACGCGGGCAACGACACGAGCGCCGAGGCCTCCGTCGACGCGGCGGTGATGCGCGATGGCTCGACGGAGATCCTCGGCACGCTCCGCGGCACCTGCGGAACGCTGCGCGGCATGCTCCACAGCCCGGCCCCCTCGCTCGTGCGCAACGAGCTGCTCTTCATGGCCCCGGAGCGCTACGCGCGCGACACGCTCTCGCCCGGCGGGCAGCGCCTCTTCGACACGGCCAACGCCGGCGGGAGCTCCAGCGAGTCCGAGGTGATGAGCTACGAGGTGCTGCACTTCTGCGACGACGCCGAGCTCCTCGCGACGGAGACCGAGATCCGCTACCAGCCGCCCGACGACTCGGGGGCCAACTCGATCACCGACATCCTCGTGACGATCGGCGGCGAGCGCGTGGGCGTGAGCGTCACCCGCGCGTACGTGCCCATGCCCATGATGCTCACCGACGCGACGGTGCGCGACCTGCTCACGCGCAAGCTCGTGGGCATCAACCGCAGCTCGATGCGCGTGCTGCCCGAGCACCGCTGGGTGAAGCAGATCCTCCACGTGTTCACCGCGAACGCCGCCGCGGCCGACGCCGTCGCGCGCATCTGGGCCACGCTCGACGCGACCACGCGCGCCGACACGATCGTCGTGCTCACCAGCACCGTCGGCGGCGGATTCATCTACTGCAACCCCGACCCCATGCTCGGCGCCGAGTGCCCGCCCATCGGCGGCTGAACCTCGCGTGTTCCCGCTGTTTCTGGGCTTCTTCGGCGTGATGGCCGTCGGCGCGCTCCTGCGCCGCACGCTGCCTGAAGGGCTCACCGTCGCGCAGGCCTCGGCCACGCTCACGCTGGTCATCGTCGACGTGACGGCGCCCGCGCTCACGCTCGACGTGCTGCTCCGCGCGCGGCTCGCGCCCTCGCTCTTTCTCGCGATCGTGCCCCACGCGGTGTCGCTCCTCGCGGTGCTCGCGGTGATGCGCCTCGCGACGCGAACGCTGCCCCCGGCGCAGCGCGGCGCACTCACGCTCACGGCCACGTTCAGCAACACGGGCTTCGTCGGAATCCCCGTGATTCAAGGCATGTTCGCGCACACGCCCGAAGCGCCACAGGCCGCCGTGGTCATCGACGCGACCGACACCACGCTCCTCCTCTGGACGCTCGGCGCCGCCCTCGCCGCCCGCGATGGCGGCCTCGCACGGCGCGACGGCGCGCTCGCCACGATGCTCCGTCGACCGATCACCTGGGCCGCGCTCGGAGGCTTCGCGCTCGGCGCCCTCCACGTCTCGCTGCCCGCGTGGTTGCGCCCCGGCGTGGCGATGCTCGGGGCCGCCACGGGTCCGCTGGTGTTCCTCACGCTCGGTCTGCGACTCGACGTGGGCGCACTGCGCGGCGCGGCCTCGCGCGTGGTCGGAGCCGCGGTCGCGCGCCTCGTGCTGTCACCCGCACTTGCCCTCGCCGTGGCGTTGGCGATGGGACTCCACGGTCCCGTCGCGACGGCCTCGGTGCTCCAGGCCGCGATGCCCACGGCGCTCGTGTCGGTGATCCTCGCGACGCAGGCGGGATGCGACCCCGCGCTCGCGAGCGGCACCGCGACGCTCACGATGCTGCTCACGCCGCTGACGCTGCCCGTGTGGTCCGCCGTGGCCGCGCGGATGCTCTGACCGCTACGCGCGTTCGATCTCGGCGACAGCCTCGCGCATGGCCTCGACGACGCGCACGACCTCGTGGTCCGTGAGCTCGCTGTGCACGGGGATCGAGAGCACCTCGGCGCACGCGCGCTCCGTGTGGGGAAACGCGCCGCGCGTGTACCCCAGGCCCGCGAGCACCTTCTGGTAGGGCATCGGAACGGGGTAGTACACCTCGCTCCCGACCCCACGCGCCTTGAGCGCCGACTGCAACGCGTCGCGCTTCGGATGGCGCACGGTGAACTGCGCGTAGACGTGGCGCCCCTCGGGGTCGTCGGTCGGCAGCACGAGGTGCTCCGAGAGGCCGTGGAGGCCCTGGCGCAGCGTCTCGGCGTTGGCCCGACGGCGCGCGAGGCGTCCCTCGTAGTGCGGGAGCTTCGCGCCGAGAATCGCCGCCTGGAGCGGGTCGAGGCGGTAGTTGCCGCCGGGCAGGTCGTGAACGTTCTTCGCCGTGGCGCCGGTGACCCGCACCTTCAGCATCGCCTCGGCGAGCGCAGGATCGTTGGTCACACACGCGCCGCCGTCGCCGTCGCATCCGAGCGGCTTCGCAGGAAAGAACGAGAAGCTCGCCACCGTGCCCAGCGTGCCCGTGCGACGGCCGTGACGCTCGGCGCCCGCGGCCTGCGCGACGTCTTCGATGAGCGCGAGCCCGTGGCGCTTCGCGATCGCGCCGAGGCGGTCGGTGTCGGCCACGCGGCCGAAGAGGTGCACCGCGAGAATGGCCTTCGTGCGCGGGGTGATGCGCGCTTCGACGTCGCCGGGATCGAGGTTGAAGGTCGCAGGGTCGATGTCGGCGAAGACCGGCGTGGCGCCCGCGCGGGTGATGGTGCTCGCCGTCGCGAAGTAGCTGAACGCGGTGGTGATCACCTCGTCGCCCGCGCCGATGCCGAGGGCCTGGAGCGCCACCACGATCGCGTCGCTGCCGTTCGAAAGCCCCACGCACGCGGCCGCGCCGCAGTAGGTCGCGAAGGCCCTTTGAAACGTGTCGACCTCGGGGCCGAGGATGTAGCCCCCGGAGCGCAACACGCGCAGCGCCGCGGCTTCGATCTCGGACTGGTAGTGGCTGTGCTCACGCGCGAGGTCGGCGAGGTGGATCATCGTGGGCCGAAGCGTCTATCACGGGCGCTGCGAGGCTTGAACGGTCGCGTGGCGCGCGGGGGCCGTGGGGCCACGCAGGCGCGGCTTGACACGCCGTGGGCGGGGCTCGTACGGTCCGCGCCCTTCCCGCGGAAATTCCCGTGAAATGATGGGGTTTCTCGCATCGAGGGAAGGGCCCACGCAGGAGCATCGCCGATGAACCGTAGGGATCGTGACCACAAGCCCGGCGCCCCCGCGCCGCGCCGGAATGATCGGGGCCCGCAGGGCGCCCGCGCGCCGAACGACCGGGGTCCGCAGGGCGCCCGCGCGCAGCAGGGCGGACACGGCGGTCCGCGTCGGCCGCAGGGCCCGCAGGCGGCGCCGAAGCTCCCGTCGTACGAAGACCCGAACGCGTACCGCAGCCCGGGCTTTCAAGACGCGCCCTTCAACAACCCGTACAAGATCGACTACGCGGGCCTCCCGAAGGACGACGAAGACCCCGAGGGCACGCTCCTCACGCCGCAGGGCCGTCGCAACGACGGCGCGCCCCGCGGGCTCAACGGCCGTCGCCCCGATCGCACGGGCACCGACCCCAACGCGTACCGCAGCCCGGGCTTCCACGGCGATCACCACGGACGCAGCCGCGGCCCCTCGCCCGCCCGCCTCCCGCAGCGCGACGTGGCCGACACCGACGAAACCCTCGACGACGGACAGAAGGCACTCGAACGCGTGACCGCGGCGCCCACGGGCCCGTCGCGCCGTGATCGTCGTGCACAGCGTCCGAGGTTCGAAACGAACTGCTCCGCGTGCGGCGCTGCCGCCGTGGTGCCCTTCGAACCTTCGGCCGAGCGTCCTGCGTTCTGCAAGCCCTGCTACGAAACGCGCCGCGAAGGCCTCGGTCTGGGACCGGGCCGACGCACGGATGGGACATCCGAGACCTAGCGCGAACCGCCACACCCGCGACCAGATCGCTACACCTTCGCGCCATAGGTGCCGTTGAGACCGGCAGCACCCGTGGCCCCTCGACCGCTCCACCACCTTCTCGCCCTCACCCTCGCGCTCGTCGCGCCGGGGTCTGCGCTCGCCGCTCCTCGCGTCGGCCTCCGGGTCGAAGGGAGCGGTGGCTACATGCTCTCGTCGTATCAGCGCGACGCGCTCGGATACGGCGTGACGCTCTCGGGCGCCGTGCGCGGCGTCCTCTCGCTCCACGACGCGTTCGCGCTGCAGGTCTCCGGCGAGAGCTGGTACGCGCCCGGCGACGCGCGCGATGGCCAGGCCTTCTCGCTCCTCGGCGGTGTGCGCGGCGCCGTGCGACCGGGTGCACGCGTGCGCCTCGCGCTTGACGTCAACGCGGGCCTCGGGCTCTCGGGCGGCCTACGTCGCCTCGCGGCCGACGCGGGCCTCGCCGCGGATTTCTCTGTCACCGACTCGCTCACCCTCGGCCCCGTGCTCCGCGTGGGCGCGCTCTTCGCGACCTCCGACGACGCTCCGCACGACGCGCTCTTTGCGAGCCTCGGCGTCGGCGCGAGCTGGCGCGTCGTACGGACCGAAACGCCCGCACCCGTCGTCGAAGTGCGCGACCGTGACGGCGACGGACTCGTCGACGCGCAGGACCGTTGCCCCGACGAACCGCGCGGCGATCACCCCGACCCCGCGCGCCCAGGCTGCCCCCTCGGCGACGGCGACGGTGACGGTGTGACCGACGACGTCGACCGCTGTGTCGATACGCCCGCAGGCCCCTCGCCCGACGCGGCGCGGCCGGGGTGTCCCCGCGCCGACAGCGACCGCGATGGCGTCTTCGACGACGACGACGCGTGCCCGACGCGCGCGATGGGCGACGCCCCGGACCCCGAGCGCCGCGGGTGCCCCGACAACGACCAGGACGGCGACGGCGTGACCGACCACCGCGACCTCTGCGTGGCCGTTCCCGCGGGGCCACACCCCGACCCTGCGCGCGCGGGATGCCCGCTGCCCGACCGCGACGGCGACTCCGTGCCCGACGCTGTCGACGCGTGCCCGACCCGCCCCGGCGCGCCCTCGACGCGACAGGGACGCAACGGCTGCCCCGGCCTCGTGCGCATCGAGCGCGGCATGATCCGCATCCTGCGCCCGGTGTTCTTCGCCACGCGGCGCGACACGATCCTTCGGCAGAGCAGTGCCGTGCTCGCGGCCGTCGCCGACGCATTGCGCGCCGACCCCACGCTGCGCCGCGTGGCCATCGAGGGACACACCGACGACGTGGCCGAGGATGCGTTCAACCTCGACCTGTCACGGCGACGGGCGACGCGCGTGATGGCCGATCTCGTCGCGCGCGGCGTCGCGGCGGATCGACTGCGCGCCGAGGGGTTTGGCGAGACGCGCCCCGTCGTGCCCGGCACCACGTCGGCCGCGCGCGCGGCGAACCGACGGGTGGAGTTCCGCATCGAGTCCGTCGAGGCCGAGGGAGGTGAACGATGAGAACGCACGCGCGCTGGCTCTTCGCGCTGCTGCTCGCGGGCTGCGGTGACGCGTCGCTGCTCGGGCCCCGCGACCTCACACCCGACGCGGGCGATGCGAGCGATCTCCCCGACGCGCGCGAGGTCGGCGACGCGAACGACGCCTCCGACGCACCGGTCGACACGATCGACGTCACCGACGCCGCAGACGCCGCAGACGCCGCCGATGCGAACGATGGGAGCGACGCAGCCGACGCGCGCGATGGGATGGATGCGAGCGATGTCGCCGATGTCGCCGACGCACGCGACGTGTTGGACGTGCGCGACGCGGTGGACGCCGCCGACGTGAGCGACGCGAGCACCGATGCGCGCGACGCGAGCGACGGCGGAGACGCGCGCGCAGACGTCTCCGATGCGGCAGACGTCTCCGATGCGGCAGACGTCTCCGATGCGGCAGACGTGATCCAGTGCGCGGCGCCGCTCCAGCGCTGCGGGAGCGCCTGCGTCGACGTGCGGAGCAGCACGCAGAACTGTGGCGCCTGCGGGGTCACCTGCGGCACCGGACTCGTGTGTCAGTCGAGCGCGTGCACGACGAGCTGCGCGTCGGGACTCGTCGCGTGCGGCGTGCTCTGCGTCGACCTCCGCACCGACCCGAACAACTGCGGAACCTGCGGCCGCGGCTGCAACGGCGGCCTCGTGTGCAGCGCGTCGATCTGCGTGTGTCCGCTCGGTCGGACGCTCTGCGGATCCAACTGCACCGACACCGCCAGCGACCCCACAAACTGCGGAGCGTGCGGTACCGTGTGCCCGACGGGAACGGTCTGCGGCACGGGGCGATGTGTGACCTCGTGTCCGACGGGCACCACGGCGTGCGGGTCGCAGTGCGTGAACCTCGCCACCGACAGGAACAACTGCGGCGCCTGCGGCCGCGCCTGCGGTGGCCTCCTCGGTTGCGTGCTCGGGGTCTGCACCCTGTAGACGGAGGCGACGAAGGGCCATGCGCGAACAGGCATCGCAGACTCCGCTCGATTCGCACGCGCGTCCCACGACGCCGCCCCCCGCGCGGGCGCGCCGCAGCGCGAGACGCCTCGACCGCTACGACCTCATGGCCCGCGTGGCCGAAGGAGGCATGGGCGAGGTGCACCTCGCGCTCCGCCGCGGGAGCCGTGATTTTCGCCGCTGGGTCGCGGTGAAGCTCATGCACCCCGACGTGCTCGGCCCGTCGCTCTACGTCGAGATGTTCGAGCGCGAAGCCCGTCTCGCGGCCCGCCTCGACGACCCGCACATCTGCGCGGTGCACGATTTCGGCGAGACCGACGGCACGCACTTTCTGGTGATGGAGTACCTCCACGGCCAGTCGCTCGGCGACGCGCTCTCGCGCATGCGCACGCCGGGCCTCCCGCCGCGCATCGCCGCGCGCATCGTGGCCGACGCCGCGCGCGGACTCCACGCGGCGCACACGCACCGCGACGACGACGGCGCGCCGCTCCCGGTAGTGCACCGCGACGTGTCTCCGCAGAACCTCTTCGTCCTCTACTCGGGCACCACGAAGGTCGTCGATTTCGGCATCGCGCGCCCCGCGGGCCACGACCAGCAGCTCACCCGCACCGGCGAGGTGCGCGGCAAGGTCGCGTACATGGCCCCCGAGCAGCTCCGCGGCCACACGCCCTCGCCCGCCATGGACGTCTGGGCCCTCGGCGTCGTGCTCTGGGAGTGCCTCACGGGCCGCCGTCTCTTCCGCGAGGCCACCGACGCCGAGACCATCACCCGCGTGCTCGAAGCGCCCATTCCGACGCCTCGCGCCGTGCGCGCCGTGCTCCCCGGCGAGCTCGACGAGATCACCCTCCACGCCCTCTCGCGCGACCCCAACACACGCTACGCGTCGGCCCTCGACCTCGCCCGCGACCTCGAAGCGTTCATCACCCTCGGCGGCGACGACGGACGCGACGCCGTCGCCGAGTACCTCACGCACACCTTCGCCGCGGAGAAGTCCGCTCGCGAGCGCCTCCTGCGCACCCTCGCGCGCGACGAGGCCCCGGCCGACGCCGACCCCGCGCCCACACCGCCCGAGACCGACGCCGAGCCCGCACCGGAACCGCTCCCCACGCGCACGCAGCCTCGCGCGCAGCACCTCCCCGCGGCCCTCACCCTCGCCCTCGGCGCCGCCGCAGCGGGCCTCCTCGCGGGCGCCTGGATCCGCAGCCGCGCCCCATCGCCGCCGGTCGCCCACGCGGCCCCTGCG
>CAMFHP010000034.1 GCA_945952225.1 uncultured Myxococcaceae bacterium | reverse complement strand
CCCGCGCCGCTGCGCCCGCGCCCGCCGCGGCGCCCGCGCCCGTCGCGCCTGCTGCGACTGCGCCCGTGGCTCCCGCGCCTGCTGCGTCTGCCCCTGTCTCGTCTGCGCCTGCGCGTGCGCCCATTGCGATTGCGACGCCCGCCTCGAAGGGCGGCGAGCCGCTGGAGACGCGCGTGCCCTTCACGGGCATTCGCAAGCGCATCTCCGACCGCATGTCGCTCTCGAAGCACACGGCCGCGCACTTCACCTTCGTCGAGGAGTGCGACGTCACCGCGCTCAAGGAGCTGCGCGCTCGCCTCAAGCCCCGCGCCGAGGCCCGCGGCGTGAAGCTCACGTTCCTGCCGTTCATCGCGAAGGCCGTGGTGGCGGCGCTGAAGAAGCACCCGGTGCTCAACGCGGCGATCGACGAGAGCACCAACGAGATCGTCTACCGCAAGTACTACAACCTCGGCATCGCTGCCTCGTCGGACGCGGGCCTCGTGGTGCCCGTGCTCAAGGGCGCCGATCGGCTCAACATCCTCGAGACGGCGCGCGAGATCGACCGCCTCGCGACCGACGTGAAGAACGGCAAGACGAAGGTCGACGACCTTCAGGGCAGCACGTTCACCATCACGTCGCTCGGCGCGCAGGGCGGCCTCTTCGCGACGCCGATCATCAACTTCCCCGAGGTGGGCATCCTCGGTGTGCACCAGATCAAGCAGAAGCCCGTCGTGCGCGACGGACAGATCGTGATCGGCGAGGTGATGCTCCTCTCGCTCTCGTTCGACCATCGCGTGGTCGACGGACACGTGGGCGCGGCCTTCGCCTACGAGATCATCCACTACCTGCAGAACCCCGACGACCTGCTCCTCGAGCTCTGATCGTCACTCCCCCACCGCATCGCACGGCGCCCGCATTCCCCCGACGGGCGCCGTGTTCCGTCCGCACGAATCAGTACGTCGACACGCTGAACATCACCGTCGGTCGCGGCGCCGTCTGCATCGGCACCGGCTGCACCGGCGCGGGCTGCGGCGTGAGGCCCGACGACGGGCCCGGACGCTGGCCACCAAACTGTACCAACGGGACGGTTCCGGGCGCGGGCTGCGGGGTGCCGTACCCGGGCGCGGGCTGCGGGTAGCCGTACCCCGGCGCGGGTTGCGGGTAGCCGTACCCCGGCGCGGGCTGCGGGGTGCCGTACCCGGGCGCAGGCTGCGGATAACCGTACCCGGGCGCAGGCTGCGGATAACCATATCCGGGCGTGGGCTGGGCGGTCCCGTACCCGGGCGCAGGCTGCGGAACGCCGTAACCCGGCATCGGCTGCGGTGCGCCCTGCGCGCCGGGCTGCCCACCAAACTGAACGATGCCGGGGCTCGGGGGCGGACGATTCATCGCGGCCGGCTGCGTGCCCCACGCGGCCGTCGCACCGGGCTGCCCGAGGGCCGACGCGGGCTGGGCGGGCTGCGCGCCGAACGCAGGCGCCGGGGGGCCCGCCGCGGGAACGGTCTGCGCGGCGCCGAGGCCGCCGAACGCGGGGGCCGACGGGGCGGGTGTCGGTTGCGCGCCGAACGCGGGGGCAGGGGGCTGGGTGGGCTGTGCGGCCGATCCCCACACGGGGGCGGCGGTGTTGGCCGCAGGCTGCGCGGCGGGCGTAGGCGCAGCGGGCGCGAGGGGCATGGGCGTGGGCGCGGGCTGCACGGGCGCCGCGGGCTGGGGCGCAGGCGCTGCGGCCGACGCGGGATCACCGGGGAGAGCCCAGATGGGCGCGTCGCTCGCGGGCACCGCGACGGGCGCAGGCGCGGGTGCGGGCACGACGGGGATCGCGCCGGTCATCACCACGCCATCCGCGCTGTTGTTGCGACCGCGACGGCCCCGACGGCCGCGGCCCGTGGTCGGCGCGGGCTCACTTCCCACACCGAGGAGCGCGGGTTGCGCGACGGGGTCGACGACGGGCGTGGGGGCGATGGGAACGGGCGCGGGCGAAGGGGAAGGCGAGGGCGCGGCGATGACCGGGCCGCCGCCGGTGCGGTTGCCCGAGGTTTCCTGCGAGGCCGTGCCGAGCACGTCGATGAAGCCCGCGTTTGTGGTCACGCCCCACGAGAGGCGGAGCGAAAGGCGCGAGCCCGAGATGCTCCCCGAACCGCTGCGGAGCGTGAGCGCCATGCGGAGGTTTCGCACCGGGTCGGTCATGTTGCAGTGCTGGCCCGAGAGCAGCGTGAGCGAGGTGTCGCTCGTGAGGTTGCCTTCGAGCACGCAGCGTTCGCCGCGCTCGTTCGAGACGTGAATGGACACGTCACCGCGCGAACCCGCGCGCACCTCGGCCCGCTCGTGCGTGGTGCGCGACTCAGTGGTCGAGATGGGCGAGGTGACCGTCACCGTGGTGTTCGAGGTGACGGAAAACGTGCCTGCGAACAGGCCCGGTCCACGGTTCTGCGCGGCCGCGGGCACGGCGAGGAGGAGCAGGGCCCCCGTCAGGAAGCCGGTCGCGAAGCGCGCGCGCGTGTTCATTCCGACGAGGGTGCTCCAGCTTCCGTGCGAGATCAAACCCCGATTTCCGCCCATGATGTGCGCTCCTCGATGATGCGATGCGCCAAGCGACCGACGTCCGCACGCACGGTCGAAGCGGGGTTTGTACGTCACCCCATCGTGGGAACTTCGCCCTCCTCGTGGTTCAGTCGTTGCAGCCGACGATTCCCTGATGCCGCTCGACACGTCACCCTCGCTCCCCGCCATGCCCACCACGCCCTCCCGCAAGGTCCGTACGCTGGTCGTCGACGATGACGTCGACCTCGCGTCCTTCGTCGTCGACCTTCTGCGCGCGCGCGGCCACGACGTCACCGCGGTGCACGACGCCCGCGCGGCCATGGCCTCCGTCGAGCAGCAGGCCCCCGACCTTCTCATCACCGACGTGTGCATGGAGGGCATCGACGGCCTCCAGCTCATCGAGTGGGCGCGCCGTCACGACCCGCGTATCGGGCTCATCGCGGTCACTGCCTTTGGCAACATCGAGACGGCGGTTCGCGCGGTGCGCCTCGGTGCGTACGAGTTCGTGACGAAGCCCTTCGAACCCCAGACGCTGCGCTTCGCCGTGGAGCGAACGCTGGAGCACGTCGCCCTGCGCGATGAGGTCTCGCGCCTGCGCAACGAGCTCGGCGAGCGCTTCGGCGTGGCGGGCATCATCGGTCGCAGTCGCGCCCTCGCGGAGATCGTCGACCTCGTGCGCCGCGTGGCCGACAGCACCGCGACCGTGCTCATCACGGGCCCGAGCGGCACGGGCAAGGAGCTCGTCGCACGCGCGCTCCACAGTGAAGGCCGTCGGCGCGCGCGGCGCTTCGTGGCCGTGAACTGCGCGGCCATTCCCGACACGCTGCTCGAGAGCGAGCTCTTCGGGTATCGCCGCGGGGCCTTCACCGATGCGAAGAGCGACCGCACGGGGCTCTTTCAAGAGGCCGACGGCGGCACGCTCTTTCTCGACGAGATCGGCGATCTGCCCATGACCCTGCAGGCCAAGATCCTCCGCGTGCTCCAGGAGCGCGAGGTGCGGCCCATCGGTGCGGCGAAGGCCGAGCCCATCGACGTGCGCGTCGTCGCGGCCACGCACCATGACCTCCGAAAGGCCGTGAAAGAAGGGCGTTTCCGCGAAGACCTCTTCTACCGCCTCGCGGTCATCGAGATCGGCGTTCCCCCGTTGCGCGATCGACCCGAAGACCTGCGCCCGCTCGCGGAGCACTTCCTCCGCAAGTTCAACGACCGCACGGGGCGGGCCCTCAAGGGCTTCTCGGGCGCAGCGCTCAAGCGCATGGAGGGCTATGCGTGGCCCGGCAACGTGCGCGAGCTCGAGAACGCGGTGGAGCGCGCCGTGGCCCTCGCCCGCGACGAGTGGGTCTCGCCCGAGGACCTTCCCTCGACGCTTCAACAGAGCGCTTCGCCCGATTTTCTCTCCACCGCGGCCGAGCGCGAGATGACCCTCGACGACCTCACCATGGCGTACGTGCGCCGCGTGCTGGAGCGCAACGGCGGCAACAAGAAGCGTACGGCGCGCATCCTCGGCATCGACCGTCGCACGATCCAGCGATGGCTCGGCGAGCCCGCCACCGACACCGACGAGCCCGGCTGAACACCACGGCACCGTGCGGTGCGATGTCGCACGGTGCGGTCAGCGCGTGAGGGTCACCGTGCGCGCCGCGGTGCCCGACGGAAGCTTCACCCACACCTGATGCGCGCCCTCGGCCCACCATCCCGAACCCGCTGCTTCGAACTCGGACCGTGACGCGCGCGCCGTGAGCGACATGCCCTCGACGGAGACCGCGGTCGGCATCGAGGCCGTTCGCACGCGGAGATACCAGACCGTGTCGAGCGCAGGGACCGTCACCGTCGCGCCCGTTGTCGTGCGCTGCGCGGTGATCGGCGCGGTGGAGGTTCCCTCGTGGAGCACGAAGCGCGACGAGGCCATCGCGGGGTACACGAGCACGGTGAGTCCGTCGGCGGTGGCCATGGAGCCGAGGCCGTTCACGTCGCGGTCGACGCGCATCGGGATGATCGCGCCGTCTCGCACGTAGAGCGGGATGCGCGCGCGGTCGGTGGTGTCGACGCCCGCGAGCGTGCGACCGCCCGCGATGGCCTCGCCCTGCGGCGCCCACCAGTCGAACCAATCGCCCGCAGGGAGCTCCACATCGCGACGGCCCGACTCGTCGAGCACGGGGGCGACGAGGAGCGCGTCACCGAGCATCCAGCGGTAGTCGTTCGTCCATCGCGCGAGGTCTCCCTGCGGGCGCATCACGGGCGGGCCGCCGGCCCAGGCCTCCTCGGCGAGCGCGTACCAGAAGGGCACGAGCGCGTGGTGCAGCGTGGCCCAGTAGCGGTAGATCCGCGTGGTCTCTTCGGGCGCGGTGGGCACGGTCCACGGCGCGAAGTTCGCGCGACCGTGGAGCTGCATGAACGGCGTGAGCGCGCCCACGGCGATCCATCGCAGGAACGTGTCGTGGTCGTAGGGAACCTCGCGCGTGAGCATGCGATCGTCGCGGTCGAGATAGCCGCCCACGTCGCTGCCGACGACGGGGTAGTTCGCCGCCGCCGAGCGGAAGATGTGATCGAGCGCATCGACGAGGCCCACACGATCGCGGCGGTTGTCGCCCACCCACGCGACGGGCGCGTGCTCGCGGCGCGCGAAGAACCTCCCGGCGAACTGATACGACTCGTCCCAGGGGCGCACCATCGTGACGAAATCGTCGCCGCGGCGCGCGCGGCCGTACGCGAGAAAGTCGCGGTAGTACGACTCGGAGTAGCGCTGGTGCTCCACCTCGCCCATCGCGGTTCGCACCGTCGGCGTGGTGACGTAGCTGTCGCCGAAATCGAGCTTCCACCCGTCGACACCCGCGTCGAGCACCTGGTCCTGCTGCGCGTGCCACCAGCTCCGCGCGCGCGGGTTGAAGAAGTCGACGGAGGCGCCGCGGCCCTTCCACCAGACGTAGGTCGCGCCGTCGTTCACGAAGAAGCGACACGCGAGCCCTTCGGCGAGGTTGGGCGAGGGGCCCATGTACGAGTCGCCGCCGGTCTCTGCATCGAAGGAGAACTCGTTGACGAGGGCGGTGATCCACAGCACCACGCGCACGCCGCGGCCGTGCATGTCGCGCACGAGCGTCGGGAACTCGGGGTACCGCGACGGGTTCGGCGTGAAGGTGTTGTAGTGGGTCTCCCACGGGCTATCGAGCACCACCGCGCCCACGGGGATGTCGCGCGAGCGAAAGCCGTCGACGAACGCGTACGTGTCGCGCGCGTCGGAGATGTCTTTGGAAATCCACGGTTCGAAGGCCCATCGCGGCGTGTGCGGTCGCGGCTCCGGCGTCGTGTCGTCGGCGCCCGCGTACGTGCACGACGCATCGGGCGCGACGGCGGCGTCGGTCACATCCGTTGCGACGGACGCATCGCGCGGCGCGGGCGCGTCGTCGTCGCAGGCCGTGGTGGTGAGAGAGAGCGCGCCGAGCGCGAGGAGGGCGAAGGGAGCGGGAGGCCGTCGCATCGTGGCGACGATACACCGCGCGCTGCGGTCAGCGTCCGCAGGTGATCATGCCCGACGTGGGGGGCACGTAGCCGAAGGGCTGGCAGAGGTCGGGCCGCGAAGTCGCGCAGAGGTTGCAATCGACGCGGAAGTCCTGGCCGGGGTAGCAGATCGCAGGCGTCGCCGCGACCGTGCCCGCGGCGCAGCTCGGGCCGCGCGCTGCGCCCGCATCGGTGGCTGCGGTGGTCGACGTCGCCGTCGGGAACTGCACGAGGCAGCCGCAGCACACGGTGATCGGGAAGTTGAACTTCGGCGTTTCGACCGACACGCCGCCGCCCGTGTGCCCGAAGGCCGACACGCCGAGCACCAGACGCTTCGTCACGTCGGTGTTGTAGATGGGCACGGGGCAGAGGTTCGGGTCGAGACCCGCAGGGCGCACGATGCCGCGACGGGTGACGCACACGTCCTGGTAGAGCGCCTCGCCGATCTGGCCCGGGATCGCTTCGAAGTTGCCCGCGCCGAAGCCCGCGTTGCCGCCCGCGCCGGGGAGGATCACCGTGCTCTGGTACACCGAGAAGGGGTTGGTGAAGCCCGTGCCGGCGTAGAGCGGACCATCGGGAGAGTCCTCGTGGATCTCGACGACGTAGCCCTCGATGATGATGTGGTTCGACTCGGTGCGGTTCGCGTTCGTGTCGATGCGCGACACGAGGTTGCTGTGGATCAGCGGCGAGAGGATGTAGTGGGTCTTGAACGCGAGGTCGAGCGTGCCTTCGAGGATGAAGGGCGTCGTCGGGTCCTGCGAGATGATGCAGGTGGTGCCCTGGAGCGTGGGCGCCTTCATCTGCCGGATGTACACGGAGATCTCGTTCTCCGCGCAGCCGACCCCGGCCGAGAGCGCGCACGCTGCGAGCAGCAGGCGGAGTGAGTTCGACGGAGACGAGGACGTCGTGATCATGGCCGTTACGATAGTGCACGACCCGTCGCGCTCGCGAGTTTTTGAGCCCAGAAACCGACGGTCTGGAGCTCCGGAAATGCCCTTGTACGAAGCAGCTTTGTGACGAGGGAGAGGCGTCAGAATGCGGCGACGCCCGCGGAGGAGAGTCTCCTCGCGCGGGCGTCGGCGCGGTGCGCGGTCGGTGGGGTCAGCGTCCCAGAGACTCGGCGCGGTTCACGATGCGCGGGGTGATGAAGATCAGCATCTCCGAGCGGCGGTCCGTGGTGCGGCGGCGCTGGAAGATCAGCCCGAGGATCGGGATGTCGCCGAAGAACGGCACCTGCTCGACGTTGCGACCGGTGTTGCGGGTGTAGATCCCGCCGATCACCGCGGTGCGACCGTCCTGGATGAGCAGGTCGGTCTCGGCCTCGCGCTTGAGGATCGTGGGGTCGCCGCGGGCGCCGGTGTTGTTGAAGTCGGGCTCGTCGCGGTTCACGCGAACGTGCAGCGACACCGACCCGTCGGCCGTCACGTGCGGACGCACGCGGAGCTGCAGCTTCGCTTCCTGAAAGGCCGTCTGCACGCCCGCCGCGCTCACCTGCGAGAACGGGATGAGCGTGCCTTGCGCGATGGTCGCCTCGCGGTTGTCGAGCGTCAGGATGCGCGGCGAGCTCACGATGCGCAGCACGCCGGAGCTCTCTGCGGCCGAGAGGCGCACGTTGAGGTTCACGTTCTGCGAGAGCGACCCGAGCGCGAAGCCGATGGCTCCACCGGCGCCGGTACCGACGGCCGCGGGCATGTTCACCGTGAAGTTCGGGTTCGCCACGGTCTGCGACGTGGGCGAGAGGCCTGCGCGCGGGGTGTTGCCATCGGTGGCGCCGCCCGCGAAGCTCAGGTTGTTCGGAAAGAGCAGCCCCGTGGGGTTGCCCGTCGACTGCGCGAACGATCCGTCGCCGCCCCACTGGATGCCCACGTCGCGCGAGAACTGGCTCGTCGCTTCGACGATGCGCGCCTCGATGAGCACCTGCGGTGTCTGCGTGTCGAGCGAGCGCACGAGGCGCTCGACCTGGTCGAGGTTCGTCGCGACGTCGCGGGCGATGAGCACGTTCGTGCGCTCGTCGACGGAGAGCGTTCCGCGCTGCGAGAGCAGCTCACGCGCGCGGGGCGCGAGGTCGCCGCCCGTGGCGTAGCTGATCGGGATGAGCCGCGTCTCCAGGGGCTCGAGCGCGATGTTCTGGCGCGCGCGCTCAATGGCCAGCTCGCGCTCCTTGTCGAGCACGGCCTGCGGGGCGATGCGGATGATGTTCCCATCGCGCTGCATGCCCAGCGAGCGCGCCGCGAGGATGACCTCCAGGGCGCGGTCCCACGGGACGTTGTGCATGCGGATGGTGACATTGCCCGTCACGTCGTCGGAGGTGACGATGTTGACGTTGCCCACCTCGGCGAGGAGGCGCAGCACGTTGTGGATGTCGGCATCGCGGAGGTCGATGTCGATGCGCCGGCCCGTCTGCGCTGAGGGGCCGCGCGCGCCGTTGATCTGCAACGGCACGGTAGAGAGGAAGCCCGCCTCGTCACCGTTCTCGGAGCGCACCACCGAGGGCTCGTCGCGCGCGATCACCCGGGTGGGCGGCCGCTGCGTCGAGGGTGCGGGGTTCTCCGAGGACGGCAGGGGCTGGGCGGACGCCGCGCCCGGTGCGAACCAGGCGATGGCGGCCAGGAGGGGGCCCGCGAAGCGCCATGGCAGCATGCGCGCTCGCGAAGGACCCGGGGACCGCTGTGGATTTCGACGGTGCATCCGATGGACCTCACAAAAGGTTCCCGGCGACCGTACCCGCGGTGCGCGGCGCTTCCCGCATTTCGGGTGACGAATTCTCTTCTGTCACCTCACGCGGAGCCCACGGCGCATCGCGTTTCTGGCGCGCTCCGCGGTGCGCGCGGTATCGGCCGTCGACCACATGAGCGAACACACGCACCGGGCCTCGTGGGACGAGTACTTCATGCGCATCGCGGTCACCGTCGCGACGCGTGCGACCTGCGACCGAAAGCACGTCGGCGCCGTGATCGAGCGCGGCCGCACCATCCTCGCGACGGGCTACAACGGCTCGATCGCGGGCCTCGAACACTGCGACGAGGTCGGCCACATGATGGAGGACAACCACTGCGTGCGAACCATCCACGCCGAGGCCAACGCCATCATCCAGGCCGCCCGCAACGGCGTGCGCATCGAGGGCGCGAGCATCTACGTCACGGCCTCGCCCTGCTGGCAGTGCTTCAAGATGATCGCGAACGCGGGCATCCGGCGCATCGTCTTCGGCGAGTTCTATCGCGACCAGCGCATCTTCGAGGTCGCGCTCCGCCTGGGTATCGACCTCGTGCACCTCGACGCGACGGGCGACGCGAAGACGACGTGACGGAGAATGTCACGGTGTCTGTTCGCGCGAAACGGCTTCAAGAAAGCTGAATTCGCGCGGTGAAGCCCCCGCGATGGCGGAGCGCGCGGGCCGTATGCTTGACGGGTGTTCAGTGATCCCTTAACTCCGCCTCTCACACGAGGAACGACGCATGACGACCGACGGCACCGCCGACGAGACGAAGGAAGCCACGACGCCCAGCGCGGCGCCGGGCCGGCGCGCCACCGCCGAGGCGATGGCCACCAAGCAGCGCGACATCTCCGTGAGCGAGTTCTTCACGAAGAACCGTCACCTCCTGGGCTTCGACAACCCCGCCAAGGCGTTGCTCACGACCGTGAAGGAGGCCGTCGACAACGCCCTCGACGCGTGTGAGGAGGCGGGCATCGCGCCCTCGATCGAGGTGCAGATCGACGAGGTCTCCGAGGGCCGCTACCGCGTGCGCGTCGAAGACAACGGCCCGGGCATCGTGAAGGAGCAGATTCCGAAGATCTTCGCGAAGCTGCTCTACGGGTCGAAGTTCCACCGACTGCGGCAGTCGCGCGGGCAGCAGGGCATTGGCATCTCGGCGGCGGGCATGTACGGCCAGCTCACGACGGGGCGCCCCGTGGTGGTGGTGAGCAAGATCGGCGAGGGGCGTCCCGCGTGGCGCCTCGAGGTTCGCATCGACGCGCGCACCAACAACCCCGAGGTGCTCAACAAAGACCGCGACAAGACCGTGCCCTGGGAGAAGGACCACGGCACCGCCGTCGAGATCGAGCTCACGGGCCTCTACCGCGCGGGGCGCACGAGCGTCGACGCGTACCTCGAACAGACCGTCGTCGCGAACCCGCACCTGGAGCTGAAGTACAAGCCCCCGCGCGGGGCGTCGTCGCACTGGCCCCGCGTCGCCGACACGCTCCCGCCCGAGGCGCAGGAGATCAAGCCGCACCCGCACGGCGTCGAGCTCGGGATGCTCATCAAGATCCTGCACGAGGCCGGCGCCCGCACGGTGCACCAGACGCTCGTCGAGGAGTTCTCGCGCGTCACCGACGCCGTCGCGACGGAGCTGTGCCAGCGCGCGGGTGTCGACCCCGCGATGCTCGCACCGAAGATGGATGGCCCGCAGATCGAGGCGCTCCACGGGGTGATGGTGAGCTCGCAGGCGGTGCTCCCGCCGCTCCGGCGCTTCGCCACACGCCTCGCGAAGAGCGAGCGCACGCTGCGCGACGAGATGCTCGACGAGGGCTCGGGCTTCTCGCAGGGCCTCGCGGATGGAGTCGCGCGCCGCGCAGAGATCGAGCCCACGGCGAAGGCGAAGCTCGTGACGCCCGCGCAGATCGAGAAGCTCTACGCCTCGCTCGCGCAGTCGCAGGTGAAGATCCTCCCGCCGCCCGCGACGTGTGTGGTGCCCGTGGGTGAGGAGCTCATCATCGGAGGCCTGAAGCGCCGCTTCAAGGCGGAGTTCTTCGCGGCGCACACGCGACCGCCGGCGGTGTATCGCGGCAATCCGTTTGTGGTGGAGGCGGGCATCGCGTTCGGCGGCGAGCTCGCGAAGGACGAGGCCGCGGACCTGTTGCGCTTCGCCAACCGCGTTCCGCTGCTGTACCAGCCGCGCGCGTGCGGCATCACCGAGGCGGTGCTCAAGGTCGACTGGAAGTCGTACGGGCTCCAGCAGCGCAAGGGGGAACTCCCGGTGGGGCCGCTCGCCATCTTCGTGCACCTCGCGAGCGTGTGGGTGCCCTTCACGAGCGAGGCGAAGGAGGCCGTCGCGCACTACGACGAGATCGTGAAGGAGATCCGCGCTGCGCTGATGGAGTGCGGTCGCAAGCTCGGCACCTTCGTGAAGGCGAAGGACGCCGAGCGTTGGGAGCTGGAGCGCAAGACGCTCTTCGAGAAGTACATCCGCGAGCTGGCGACCTCGATCCACGCGATCACGGGCGTCGCCGAGCAGAAGGTCGCGGAGGACTTCCAGGCGGCGATGACGAAGCACGTTCATCTGCCGACCCGGGCTCCCGCGGGTGAGGGGGGCGTGTCGGGCGCGCCCGCGGCCATCGAGGCGTCCGAGGCCTCGGAGGAGGCGCGCTCGCCGAGCGATCTGCCGCCTGCGCAGGGTGAAGACACCGCGGCCGAGACCGACGAGGGAAGCGCCGCAGAGGCCGCGCGCGACGACTCCGACGATGCTCCTGCGAGCGTGACGTCCGTTGCGCCGATCAAGGCTCCGAAGGCCCCGCGCATGGGCGACGGCGACGACGAGGAGCAGATGTCGTTCGGCTTCGGATCGGGGTCGGCCTTCGAAGACGTGACCCCCAACAAGACGCGCCGTTACACGCGCCCCGCTGCGAGCGCGGGCGCTGCGAAGAAGGCCACCGTGCGCGACGCGGCCAAGCACTCCGACCGGACCTGAAGGCACACCGAGGCAGAGCCATGGACGAGCGTGACGAGAAGACCCTGAAGAAGATCACCGACCTCGCCTACCAGGCGCTGGTGTCGGCGCGCATGGGCAAGAACCCGTCGCTGGAGATTCCGGTGCGCGCGCTGTCGAACGTGAACTTCGACGAGGAGGCGCGTGTGATTCGCATGGGCGAGTCGAAGCAGTCGCGGGCCTTCTTCCACTTCAAGCAGGCGAAGGCCTACATGCAGACGTTCCTCATCGCGGAGCGCTGCAAGAAGCTGATCGAGGCGGGCGCGACCACCTCGATCCGCGACATCTACTACGACGCGAAGCACACCATCGGAAACACGAAGGAGAACACCTTCGACGAGCAGGCCGAGAGCGATCCCATCATCGAGGACCTCGAGGTCACCATCGATGCGCTCCGTGAGGAGCTGCATCTTCGCGCGGAGAACAAGGGCGCGATGGTGGGGCCCATGACCGTGCGCGACACGGGCGACGAGATCGACCTGCGGCGCATGGGATCGGGCGGGTGGAGCGTGCCCTCGATCGTCGAGGAGAACCGCATCCAGTTTCGCAGCCACGAGGCCGAGTACGTGCTCTTCGTCGAGAAGGGCGCCGTGTGGCAGCGCCTCAACGAAGACCGCTACTGGAAGACCAACCGCTGCATGCTGATCCACGGTGGAGGCATGGCCGCGCGCGGCACCCGGCGCCTCCTGCGTCGCATGCACGAGGAGCTCAACCTCCCGGTGTACGTGGTCACCGACAACGACCCGTGGGGCTTCTACATCTACTCGGTGATCAAGCAGGGGAGCATCAACCTCGCCTACGAGTCGATGCGCATGGCCGTACCGCGCGCGAGGTTCCTCGGCATTTCGAGCTTCGACGCCGACCGCTTCAACCTCAAGTCGAACGTCTCCATCGCGCTGACCGACGAGGACGAGAAGCGGGCCGAGCAGCTCCTGAAGTACGACTGGTTCAAGGACCGTCGCTGGCAGGACGAGATCAACCGCATGAAGAAGACCGAGAAGAAGTACGAGATCGAGGCGCTCTCGTCGCTCGGCATCCGCTTCATCACCGAAGAGTACCTGCCGCACAAGATCAAGAGCCGCCTCTGGCTCGACTGATCGCCCGCCCCGCCTTCGCGTCCGCCTCGCTCCAACGCGCCTCGCCCGCAGTTCCCCCCACGTTCTGGATGCACGCCCGTGTCGCGGCGTCGTCGATGCGTTCGAACGCACGGCCTCGCGGCGCCCTGGAGGGGCCCTGCGGGCGCGTTTCGTTGGCGGAGGGAGCGGAGGAGGGCAGAGGCTACGTGGCGCCCGCGAGGGGGCGCCACGCGGGGAGAATCACGGGCAGGCGGTCGACGACTCGCAGCCGTTGCCGCGGTCGCTGTCGCAGTCGAAGAAGCCCGCCGCGCAGGCGCAGCGTCCGGCCACGCACGCGGGCGTCGTGGCGAGGTTCGCGCCACCGGAGCAGCTCGCGCCGCACGCGCCGCAGTCGTTGAGCGCGGTGCGGAGGTCGATCTCGCAACCGTTGCTCGCGGTGCCGTCGCAGTCACCGAAGTTGGTGTTGCAGGCGATGCCGCAGGTGCCCGAGGTGCAGGCCGGCGTGGAGTTCGCGCGCGTCGGGCAGACGGTGCCGCAGCCGCCGCAGTTCGAAGTGCTGGTGTTGGTGTTGGTCTCGCAACCGTCGGTGCGGCTGAGGTTGCAGTCGCCGAAGCCCGTGGCGCAGGTGCAGCGGCTGCCCGCGCATCCGCCCGCGGAGTTGAGCGTTCCAGCGGCAGGGCAGGCCGCGCCCGAGCACGCGCCGCAGCGGGCGGCGGTGATCGTGAGGTCGAAGCAGGTGTTGTAGGTCTGACCGCACGCGGTGAGCGAGCAGGCCGTGAGGCCCGTGTTGCAGGTCGGGGTCACACCCACGCACTCGGGGTTCGTGTTCGTGCCGCAGGTGGTGCAGGCCGAGAAGGCCGGCGCTGCGCAGGGGCTCGGCGTGAAGGTGGCGTTGCAGGTGCCGCCGGAGCAGACGGGCTGCGCCGCGCCGCCGCAGGCCACGCACGCGGTGTTCGTCGCGTTGGGCACGAAGCCCGTGGCGCAGGTGCTCACGCGGCACGCGCCGCTGCTGCACGTGAAGGACGTTCCGTTCGCGATGTCCATCGCCGAGCACACGCGACCGCAGGAGCCGCAGTTCGCGGCGTCGGTCGAGGTGTTCACGCACCCCGCGCCCGTCGACGTGCAGTCGGTGAGGCCCGATCCGCACGAGGTGACGCACGAACCGGAGGAGCACACACGGCTACCCGAGCAGCGGTTGCTGCACATGCCGCAGTTGTTGTTGTCCGCGGCGAGGTTCACGCAGGTCGTGCCGCAGAGGGTCTGGCCCGAGGGGCACACGCACGTTCCCGCGGAGCACACCTGGCCGCCCGTGCACGCGCGGCCGCAGGCGCCGCAGTTCGAGCTGTCGTTGCCCATGAGGTTCACGCACGAGCCCGAGCAGTTGGTCTGCCCCGTGGCGCACGAGACCACGCACGCGCCCGACGAGCAGCGCTGACCCGCGGCGCAGACGCGACCGCAAGCGCCGCAGTTGTTGTTGTCGGCGTTGAGGTTGGTCTCGCAGCCGTTCGTCGTGGTGCCGTCGCAGTTGCCGTAGCCCGTGTCGCAGGTGCCGATGCGGCACGTTCCCGCAGTGCACGTCGGCGTCGCGTTGGCGAGCGCGCAGCGGTTGCCGCAGCCGCCGCAGTGGGCCGTGTTCGTCGCGAAGTCCGCCTCGCAGCCGTTCGCCGTGCTGCCGTCGCAGTTGCCGAAGCCGCTGTTGCACGTGATCGACGCGCACACGCCGCCGGAGCAGGTGGGCGTGCCGTTCGTCGCGTCGCAGCGGTTGCCACACGCACCGCAGTTGCTCCGGTCGGTGGTGAGCGTCACCTCGCAGCCGTTGGTCGACGATCCGTCGCAGTCGGCGAGAGGCGAGGTGCAGGCCGCGCCGACGCCGCAGGTGCCAACGCCCGACACGTTGGGCGCGCAGAAGGCCGTGCGTCCCGTGGGCGCGGTGCAGCGGGTGCCGCAGGCGCCGCAGTTGGTCACGTCGGTCGTGGTGGCGGTCTCGCACCCGTCGGCCGTGTCGCTGTTGCAGTTGGCGAAGCCCGCGGTGCAGGCCCCCATGGTGCACACGCCGCCGACGCAGGTCGCACCCGCGTTGGCGAAGCGGCAGCGGTTGCCGCAGGCGCCGCAGTTGTTGGTGTCGGTGGCGGTGTTGGTCTCGCAGCCCGCAGCCGTGGTGCAGTCACCGAAGCCCGAGCGGCAGGCCACCTGCGTGCACGTGCCCGACACGCACTGCTGCACCGAGTTGGTCGGCACGCCGTTGCAGACCGTGCCGCAGCCGCCGCAGTTGTTGTTGTCGCTCTGCGCGTTCACGCAGAACGAGCTCGATCCGCTGCCGCAGCGGGTCTGGCCCGTCGGGCACACGCACGCGCCCATGGAGCAGAACTGACCGGCGGGGCAGACGTTGCCGCAGCCACCGCAGTTGTTCGAGTCCGTCTGCTGGTTGAAGCAACCCGCCGCGCCGCACGACGTCTGGCCCGTCGGACACGTGCACACGCCCGAGCGGCACGTCTGGCCCGGGTTGCACGCGCGACCGCACATGCCGCAGTTGTTGAAGTCCGACATCAGGTTCACGCAGCCCACGCCGGTGCACGACGTCTGACCCACGGGGCACGAGCACATGCCGCCCACACACGACTGACCTGCGGGGCATGCGACGCCGCAGCGTCCGCAGTTCGCGTTGTCGGTGTTGGGATTGGTGCAGCCCATCCCCGAGCAGAAGATCTGCCCGGTCACGCCACACGCGCACGACCCGCCCACACAGGCCTGACCCGACGGACACACGACGCCGCAGCGTCCGCAGTTGTTGTTGTCGGTGTTGGGATTGGTGCAGCCCGTCCCCGAGCAGAAGATCTGGCCCGTGATGCCGCAGACGCACATGCCCGAGCGGCACACCTGGCTGGTGGGGCACGCGTTGCCGCACGTTCCGCAGTGCTGCGCGTTGTTGCTGAAGTCGACGCAGGTGCCCGCGGCGGCGCAGTAGGTCTGACCCGTCGTGGGGCAGCGGCACGCGCCGGCCGTGCAGGTCTCACCGGGGTTGCACGCGCGGCCGCACCCGCCGCAGTTCGCGGCGTCGTTCTGGAGGTTCGCGCAGTACCGCGCGGTGCCGCCCGAGGCGGTGCAGGTCATGAGGCCCACCGCACACGTGACGCTGCACGATCCCGCCGAGCAGACCTGGCCCGAGGGGCAGGCGTTGCCGCAGCGTCCGCAGTTCGCGTTGTCCGACTGGAAGTTCACGCACGCCGCGGCACCGCCGTCGGTGGTGCAGTAGTTCAGGCCGGTGGCGCAGCTGCACATGCCGTTCATGCACGACTGACCCGTGGGACACACGGTGCCGCAGGTGCCGCAGTTGTTGTTGTCGCTGCGGAGGTCGCGGCACGCACCCGTGCCGGCGTCGCCCGCGGCGCAGAAGGTCTGGCCGCCCGTGCAGGCGCACGTTCCGTTCATGCAGGGCTGGCCCGAGGGGCACACGTTGCCGCACGCGCCACAGTTGTTGCCGTCGCTGCGGAGGTCGCGGCACGCACCCGCGCCGGCGTCGCCCGCACCCGGGCAGAAGGTCTGACCCGCGGTCGCGCAGGCACACACGCCGACGCGCGTGGTTCCGCCGTCGCCGACGCCGCCGTCACGGCCGCTCGACGACACCGTCTGCGCCATGCAGCGGTTGGGGGCCGCGCAGGTCATGCCGCAGCCGCCGCAGTTGCTGTTGTCGGTCGTGGGATCGACGCAGCGGTTGTTGCAGACGATCTGGCCCTCGGGACAGCGGGTGCAGATGGTCCGCGAGGCGACGCCGCCGTCCATGGCGGTGTTCGTCACGCACACGTGGAGAGCCCGACAGCCGTTGTCGAGCGCGCCTGCGTCGTTGCGTTCGTCGGCAGGACAGCAGCGCTGTCCGGCCCCACCGCACGGACCCGCCGGCTGATCGGGGTGCTCGAGCGTGCACGCCATGAGGGCGCACGCGAGCACCGCAAAAAGGAACTTTCTCACGGAGTTCATCACCCCCGACGCTACCACCACACGGTGAAAAATTGGTGCCGGTTTCTGCCCCCGCGGCGATATCGTAGGCGCCATGCGTATGACGCGAACGGCTCTCTGCGCCCTGACCTCCGCGCTCGCCCTGAGCCCCCTGACAGCGCGTGCACAGTTCGCCGAGCGGCTCTCGCTCACCCTCGAAGGCGGAGCCGGTACGCAACTCACCGCACCCCAGTCGAGCGAGTACGGGTTTGGATACGCGGGCAGCGCGCGGGTGGCCGTGCGCATCGCCGGCCCCGTCGCGCTCCAGGGCTTCGCGGGCTACTGGAGCTGGGGATCGAACGACGCGCAGCTCGCGCGGGGTGTGTTGACAGGTTTCGGCGGCGGTCTTCGCATCGCGCCGCGCATTGGCAGCGCAGGGCGCTTCGTGCTCGACGCCGACGTGGGCTTCAGCGCGTCGGGCTCCGACGACCCCGCGACGGGCACCGTGCGAACGAGCGCGCTGCTCGTCGGGGGCGGTGTGGGGTGGCTCTTTCCCGTGGCGTCGGTGCTCTCGCTCGGGCCGTCGGCGCACGTGCACTACCTCAAGAGCCTCGCCGATGTGTCCGGTGGCGATCGCGACCGCGCGATCTTCTGGACGCTCGGCCTCTCGATCTCGCTCCACGGGTCTGCCTCGCAGGCTCCGCGGCGCCGTGAGCATGAGGTCGAAGAGGGGGCCATCGGCACCGCAGCGGCGCCCCGCATGCACGCGCGTGAAGACACCGACAACGACGGCATCGTCGACGCGATCGATCGGTGTGTGGCGCAGCCCGAGACGCGCAACGGATACCTCGACGACGACGGCTGCCCCGACGTGCCGCCCGATCCCAACGACCCCGACCACGACATGGTCACGGGGGCTGCGGATCGATGCGCCGATCAGCCCGAGGACTTCGACGGGTTTCAAGACGAAGACGGCTGCCCCGAGCCCGACAACGACAACGACGGCGTGCTCGACGCATCGGACCAATGCCCCGACCAGGTCGAGACGCGGAACAACTTCCAGGACGACGACGGCTGCGCCGACACGAACCCCAACGCAGGCGCCTACTTCGAGGGCACCGCGCTGCGACTCACGCAGCCCCTCGCCATCGCCGACGACCGTCCGGGAGAGGGGGCTGCGGCGCTTCTCGCGGCGGTCGCCGAACAGCTCGCAGCGCACCCCGAGGTGCGTCGCCTTCGCATCGAGTGCCGCACCGACGCAGGCGGGAGCGATGCCGAGAACACCGACCGCTCCGATGCGTGCGCACGCAACGTGTTGCGCGCGCTGCGGCGTGCGGGGGTGAACAAGCGGCGGCTCCAGGCGCTCGGCGCAGGCTCGCTCCATGCGGCCACCGGTGCGGCGAACACGCGCGTCGACTTCGTGGTCGTCGATCCTGCGGCGGGCGTGTCAGCGTCGCCTGCGGCTCCCGCGCCCGCTGCGGAAGCGGGCGGCGACGAGGCTCCGCGCGGACGTCACGGTCGTCACGGCGGCCGCCGTCGTCGCCGTCACTGATCCGTCGCGTCGCGGTTCACGGCGGGGGCATCACACTGGGTCCCTCGTCGCGTTTGCGCGCGGCGAGGGCGTGCGGCGAGACCCCCAGAAGGTGGAGCGGCTCGTCGGAGAGCGAGAACTCGACCATCTGTCCGAGCTCTACGCTCACGGCGCTGCGTGATCCGTCGGCGTAGATGCGGGCCTCACGCATCTTGTTTCGCAGGCGCAGGGCGCCGTCGGGGTGCACGAAGCCGCGCGTGTGGGCGTACTCGACACCCGGCGGGAGATAGGGCTCGCGCACGGCGAACTGGAGCATCCGAGAGCGGAAGGCCATGGGACGTCCGCCCGCGCTGCGGATCGCGGCGGTCGAGCCTGCGGCGGTCGAGATCCAGATGCCCGACGACTTCTGCTCCTCGGTGATTCCACCGAAATCGAGGAGGTACTTCGACGTCATCGCGGGGACGGGGTGCGTGAACAGCACGTCGTTGAGCACGCGTCCGAACACGACCTCGCCATCGACACAGACCTTCATGCGCGAGGCCTTCACGCGTTGCACGCGTCCCTCTTCGATCGCTACGAGGTGGTCGCGCACCTCGCCCATGCGTGTTCCGCAGAGGAAGCCCACCGAGTCATGGGGAGCCGAGTTGACGCCGAGCATCGGCGTGTCGCCCACAGAGCGGCTCACCCACAACAGCGTGCCGTCGCCGCCGACGGTGATCACCAGGTCGAAGCCCGTGACCTCACCGACGCGGTCACGCTCTCGAAAGGTCGCGCGCCATCCCACGTGCTCAATGGCGCCGCGCAGCTCGTCGACGGTCTCGGCGTGGTGGGCGTCTGCGCGTCGGAGGCGCGCGACCGTCGCGTCGTTGCGGTCGAGCAGCTCGATGACGCGCGCCATCTTGTGCTGGCGCACGTAGAGGTCGTAGGTGCTCCGCTTCGAGATCACGAGCACGCGGCGGATGGCCGTCATGCGCGGTCAGCCTCCGCGTGAGAGGCGCTGAGAAAATCGGTGGAGCGCGAGCTCGGTCTTCGCGTCTTCGATCACACCCTCGGCCGCACGCGCGAGGCATTCGGAGAGCGGCCACCACTCGACGCGCGCATTGGCTTCGATCACGCCGTCGCCCGCCGCGCGCACGTCGGCGCGGTGATCGGCGATGCGCGCGCTCACCATGTGGATCTTCTCCCCGCACATGCCCGGCGACAGGTACACGGGCACGCCGAGGAGCGAGAACTCCGTGGGCGGGAGCTCGAAGCCGGTCTCTTCGTGGGCCTCGCGGGCGGCGCACGCGAGCACGCCCTCGACACCTTTCTCGTGCGGTTCGATGAGACCTGCGGGGAGCTCCCAGAGCTCGACGTCGGGGCGCGGATCGGCGATCGGGAGCTCGCGCTGCTGACGGAGCGCGAGGGGCGGACGCAGCGCGGTGCGCATGCAGATGAACGGATCGGCGGGGGCTTCGGGGCGGTGGGCGTGGAGCACCATCACCACCGCGTCGAGGGCCTTCCGGTCGATGACGTCGTAGGCGTAGACCTCGGTCGCGGTGCCGTCGGCGAAGTGGGTCCTCATGCGAAGGCGACGGACCTTGAGAAAGCCGCCATCGCTCGGAACGCTGCTCGACCTGTCGTCGACGATCTCGATTCGTGTGCGCATCGTTGGGGGGCACGAGGATAGCCCCGAACCGATGGCTACGGGAACATCGCCGGTGCGCGGAGCCCCGCAGCCTCGTCGAAGCCGCACGCGAGGTTCATGCACTGGATCGCCTGTCCCGACGCGCCCTTCACGAGGTTGTCGATCGCGCCCTGCGCCACGATGCGCTTCGCGCGTGCGTCGTAGAAGTAGGCGATGTGCGCGCGGTTGCTTCCGCGAACCCACAGCGTGTCGGGGTACATGCCCGCATCGAGCACGGCGACCGACGGCGAGGACGCGTAGTACCGCCGCGCCGCTTCGACGAGCGCCGCGACGTCGACCTGCTCGTGCGACGGGCGCGCGTACACCGTCGAGAGGATTCCGCGGGTCATGGGCGTGAGCGTCGGCGAGAAGGTGATCGTGACGGGCGCGCCCGCGACATGCGCGAGGGTCTGCTCGATCTCGGGCGTGTGGCGATGCGTCCCCGCGATCTTGTAGCTGCGCACGCCCTCGGCGCACTCCGAGAAGTGGGTTGAGGCGTTCGCGGAGCGCCCTGCGCCCGAGACGCCCGAGAGCGCGTGCACGATGAGGTCTTCGGGGCGCGCGAGGCCGCTCGCGAGCAGGGGCAGCAGGGGCAGCGTCGAGGCCGTCGGATAGCAGCCGGGAACCGCGACCAGTCGCGCGCCGCGGAGGGCGTCGCGATGGAGCTCGGGCAGGCCGTAGACGGCTTCGGCGAGGAGGTCCTCCGCCGTGTGCGCGGCGCCGTACCAGCGCGCGTACACCGAAGGGTCGCGGAGGCGGAAGTCGGCCGACAGGTCGAGCACCGTCACGCCGCGCGCGCGGAGGGAGCGCACACACTCGATCGAGGCTCCATGCGGGAGCGCGCAGAACGCGACGTCGGCCTTGCGGGCCACAACGTCGGCGTCGAAGGGCTCGATGGGCAGCTCGACGAGACCCGTGAGCGCCGGGAGCATGGTGCTGGCCCGTGGCGTGAGCTTGTCGCGCGCGCAGAGCGCCGTGATCTCGACATGGGGATGGGAGAGCAGCAGGCGCAGGAGCTCCGCGCCCGTGTAGCCCGTCGCGCCGACGATCGCGACGCGAACACGAGGATGAGACGACATGACGGCACCTCCGCGGAGACGGCGGCAACGAATCGGAGAATGGGAGGGTGAAGAGACAGGGGCGCGAGTGGTCGCGCGGGGAAGTAAGGGCGGGGCGCGCGATCAGCGCTTCGAGAACTGGAAGCGCTTGCGGGCGCCGGGGCGACCGTACTTCTTGCGCTCCTTCTTGCGCGCATCGCGCGTAAGGAGGCCCTGGCGCTTGAGAGGCGTGCGACGCTCGGGATCGGCGCCGGTGAGGGCGCGAGCGATGCCGAAGCGAACCGCGTCCGCCTGCGCGGCCAGGCCGCCGCCCGCCACCGACGCCTCGACGTCGTAGCGACCGAGCACTTCGACGATCTCGAAGGGCTGGAGGATCAGGAGCTGCGAAGCCTGACGGGGGAAGTAGTTGTCGTACGGGCGCTCGTTGACGAGGATGTTGCCCGTGCCCGGACGGATGTAGACGCGCGCGACGGCGGTCTTGCGCTTGCCGGTGGCGTAGTGACGTTCGGTCTGGACGCTCATGGGATCTGTTGCCTCGATCAGAACTTCGTCGGAAGGGACTTCGGCTGCTGCGCGGCGTGCGGGTGCACGTCACCGGCGTAGAGCTTGAGCTTGCGGGCCATCTGCTTGCCGAGCGAGTTCTTCGGGAGCATCCCGCGGACGGCCTTCTCGAGCAGGTAGGTGGGCTTGTGCTTGAGCATGTCGCCCGCCGAGCGCTGCCGGAGCCCGCCCGGGTGACCCGAGAAGTTGTAATAGAACTTGTTCGTGAGCTTCTCGCCGGTGAGCGCGATCTTGTCGGCGTTCACCACGACGACGAAGTCGCCCGTGTCGACGTGGGGGGTGTAGATCGTCTTGTGCTTGCCGCGGAGCACGCGGGCGATGTCACTGGCGATGCGGCCGAGGGGCTTGTTGGTCGCGTCGACGATGTACCACGACCGGACGACTTCGGCGGGCTTCGCGGAGTAGGTGCCTTGCATGATCAACCTTCCAAAACGTTACGGGCCACCGACGATCCGTCGGGCCATCGGGAGGGCGGGAGGTTACAGACATCCGACCTGCTGTCAAGACGCTGCTGACAGGGTCTCAGAGGTTCTTTCAGAAGTGCCAGGTGAGCCCGACGGAACGCGGGCCGACCGCGACCTGCACGGTCTCCTGGCGAGGGGCGCCGACGAAGAACAGGGTCACGCCTGCGGCGACGAGCACGCCGCCGCCGATGAGCATTCCCGTCGACGCAGCGCTCAGCGTGTCGACAGAGTTGCGGCGGTCGAGCGTCGCCTGATCGGGGCATTGGCGGTTGGGACAGGCGGCTTCGAGGTCGCTGAACTGTCCGCTCGCCATGACTCCTGCGATCGCGCCACCGATGACGGCTGCGGCGCCCACGCCGGCCGTGATGATCCCGACGGTGCGGAGCGGATTGGGGCGCAACACCACCTGGGTGCGAGGCGCCACGGGTTCCACCGGAGGAGGCGGTGCGGCGACCGGGGCGGCGATCTGCACGCGTTCGGTTGCGCCCGGCGCGATGGTGATCTGGTGGTTGACCTCGGGGCGCCCGGGGACCCGCGACACGATCCGGTGCGCGCCCGCATCGACGAAGCGCATCGTGCTGAACGCGGTCTGCGGCACGGGCTGACCATCGAGTTCGACGGACACGTTGGCCTGCAGGTCGGCGGGCACCTCGATCACGAGGTGGCCGACCCGAGAGTCGAGGCGCGAGAACTCGCGGCGGGCCTCTTCAACAGCGGCGCGGAACACGGCGGGCGCGTCGGGTGCGAGCTGTTCCTGGCTCAGGCGCTGCCAGGTCTCGATTGCCGAAACGAGACGGGGCGGCGTCGAACGCTCGTACGCGATCGCGAGATACTTGAGGTGCACGGGCGCGTGAAAGAGCTGCTCCGCGCGCTCGAAACGGTCGATCACGGCGGGCCAGTCGGCGCGGCCCTGGGCGGCGATGCCTTCGAGTGCGAGGGAGCGTGCGGTCTCGCGGTTCGCTGCCTCGTTGGGCGCCGGCTGTGCGGCGAGCGAGGGCGTGATCGTGAGTGCTCCGAGGAGCGCGAACGCACGGAACAAAGCGGTCTTCGAGCGCATCGGGGCATTGAGATACGCCCGATGCGCGCGGACTTTCAACTAGTAACCGAGGGGGTCGCGCCCGTGTGCGGGGCGCGCGGGGCGGCGGGTCGTCGTGCGCGTCGGCGTGTTGGTGTCGCCGCCGCTGGCGGGCGCAGCTTCGCGCACGCGGCGACGGGCCGAGCGCGTGGGCGGCGTTTCGACAGTCGCGGGATCCGACCCGCCCTGTGCGGTCGATGGCTCGGTGCGCGCCGTGTCGGGGACCGAAGCATCCGTCGTGGCAGCGACGACGGCTGCACCTGCGTCGACGGACGGCGCGGCGTCGGCGACAGCAACGGCTGCGTCGGTGGCGAGCGGAGCAGCGTCGGCATCCGACGGGGCGGCAGGGACCTGTACGGCGACGGGGGAGGGCGGCGGCGTGGGGGGCGTCGGTCGGGTCGCCTGCACGGGAGGAGGCGGGGCTTCCGATGAGCTGCCGAACATCATGAACGCACCACCACCGAGGGCGAGCACGCCAACGGCGACCGCCGCAAACAGCGCCGTGCGGGGCTTGCGCGCGGGCGGGGCTTCTTCGACGGGAGCCGCGGGCGGCGTCGCCCAGGCCATGTTCGTCGTCGCGCCGGGGCGTTGGCCCGAGGTGACGCCCGGCCCCGTATTGCTCGCGAGGTCGATGGGATTGATGACGGGGATCGCCATCGTGGGCGGAAGGCTCGCGCCATCACCGTTGTCCGTCGGGAACGCAGGAAGCGCGTGCGGCCCGGAACCCTGCGCGTTGAACGGCGCGATGATCTGGCCGCTCGCATCGGCGGAGGCAGGCGCGGGGATCGGCGGCGCCGGAGGCGCGGGCGGCTGCGGCGGCTGCGGTTGGAACGCACCAGGCATCGCTGCAGGGCTGCCGACGGGCGCGAGGGTGGGCGGACGCAGCCGTGCGGGGTCGGGCGGCGCAGCAGTCGGCGGCGGAACCGGTGGCGCGCCGAGTCCCTCGGTGATCGGTGCTGGACCGACGGCGGGTGCGAAGCGGCCAGTCTGCGGACGTTGACCGACGCGGTTCATGCCCGCCGCCGGGAGCGGTGCCGCGCCGCCTTCGTTGCCACCCGATTGGAGCGCCGCGTTGACCGTGGTCTCTCCCTCGTCGTCGTCGTCTGCGAAGGTAGGCAGCACGCGCGCAGGGCCTTCGAGCTCCGCGATCACGGCGCGCACCTCTTCGAGCATCGCGCGCGCATTCGGGTAGCGCTTCTCGCGCTCGTACGCGAGGGCCTTGTCCACGATGCGCGCGACGTTCGGCGGCACGTCGGGCGCGACCGATGCGATCGGACGGGCGGCCTGCGTGGCCACCATCACGATCATCTCCTGCGTGCTCTCGCCCGCGTGAGGGGTCGCGCCGGCGAGCAGTGCGAACATCGTCGCGCCCACCGCGTAGACGTCGGTCTGCGGGCCGACGGAGTTCATCTTTCCGAGCGCCTGCTCGGGGGACATGTACGCCGGGCTGCCGACCACCATGCCCGTGCGCGTCTGCGAGACGTTCGACCCGTCGCTGACACGCGCGATGCCGAAGTCGAGCACGTGCACCACGCCATCCTTCGTGATGAACAGGTTCTCGGGCTTGATGTCGCGGTGGATGATTCCGCAGTCGTGCGCGTTGCCCAGACACTCGAGCACAGGCGCGAGCATCTTGAGGGCTTCGATGGGGGCGAAGCGCTTCTTCTTCTTGCGCGCCTGCGACAGGGTCTGCCCTTCGAGCAGCTCCATCACGAGGAAGACCGTGCCGTCGGTCTCGTCCTTGTCGTCGTCGAAGACCTTCACCGCCGCGGGGTGGTTGATCTTGTTGGCGACGTAGCCCTCCTGCACGAGACGCGACGCGAAGTTCGTGTCGTACATGAGGGTCGGGTGAAGCATCTTGATGGCGACCTTCGAGCCGTTGCGGTGCGTCGCTTCGTACACCGCGGCCATGCCGCCTACGCCGATCAGTCGATCGAGCGTCCACTTGCCGCGAAGCACGCGCCCCACACGAGCGCGTGCATGTGTGGTCAGAGGATCTTCTGCCATGATCTTTGTCCCTGAAGCGGCCCGATGGATGGGAGGTCCCCCGCAGCCGTGCGCGAGGTTACCACGGACTCCCTGCGAGTCGGAGGATCATACGGGCGGGGCGGGAGGAAGACCTGCGCGTTGTGTGAGAAGCGCGTGCGAGGGGCGGGGAGGCCGGGCTGCGGTCACTGGTCGGCGGGCATGAGATTGAACGGGTACGTCACGGTGATGGGACCCGAATCCGCAGGGACCGGGAACGTCCAGCGGCGCACCGCCGACGCGATGCACGACGACACCGACGCGATGCCCAGGCTGTCGTTCGCGACGCCCGTCATCAGCACCTCTCCGCCGCCTGCGATCACGAAGCGAATCGCGACGCGCCCCGCCGCCGAGGGGTTGATCGAGAGGCCCTGCTCGTAGCAGCGGTTCACCTGTCCGAGGTTGCGAAGCACCACCCGACGAATCGCCTCGGGCGCGATCGTGCCCTCGATGTTCGGGTTCGGGTCCGTGCGCACGCGAGGACCGTGCGTCGCGCGGTCGTCGTTGCGCAGCGTGCCCACCCGGCGGCCGTACTCGCAGTTCGCGCCCACGGGGCAGTTTCCGTGGCCCTGCGTGCCGAGCGGGCCGGTGCCGATGCCCTGCTCGTGTCCTCCGCCGCCGATGCCCGTGCCGACGGTGTCGAGTCCGCCGCCGCCGAAGGAGTCGCCCACGTCGTCGCCGTTGAGGTTGCCGTTCGCGTTGCGATCGCCCGTGCCCGCCTCCGTCATCGCGCCCCAGGGCGACACGATCCCACTGTGCGATCCCCCGGCGAGGGCTGCGGGGCCGCCGAGGGCCGCGAACATGCCGCGGTTGGCAACCTGATCGCGCGCCGAGACCTCACGCGCCAGATGCGGCGCCTCGTTCGTGCGACGGATCTCGTAGCGCCGGTTGCGCGCCGTGCTCTGACGGTCGCCCATCGCGCCGGCCATGCCCTGGTGTGCGGCGCCTGCGGGGGCGTCGGCCGCGGCGCCTTCGTGCTCCTCGGGCGTCGATTCGACGATCGCGCTCTGCCGCGCCACGAAGTCACGGAGCTCCGCGAGACGCTGGTCGCGGTCGTCGTTGGTGAGCATCGCGCTGTCGGTCGTGGCGAGGCGCATCATGCCGAGGAGTGCTGCCATCGCGAGGGCGCTACCACCCCAGGCCGCGCGCATCGCAGGGTCGCGGCGCGTGACCTGCGCGAAGCGACGGCCGACGGGCACGAGCCGCGCGTGGAGCGTGAGACCGTGGAGGTCCATGCGGCAGCGAGCGCCCGCGACGAGGTTGACCTCGTAGGCCCCCGCGATCGACGGCGATGGACGCGCGATGCCCTCGGCGATGAGCGTGGTGAGATCGCGGCGCACGCCATCGAGCTCCACCTCGCCCTGCGATCCAGGCAGGAACATGAAGCGGGTGCCGAGCACGTCGCGCTGAACGATGTCGGCCGCGGTCAGGCCATCGAGCATCGCCGCGTCGACGACGAAGTGAGCCACGCCGTCGGGGGCTGCATGGTCGCGCAGCGAGAACGACTGCGCGTCGCCGAGGTGCGCGACGTGGAGCACCGAGCGGTCCCAGAGGAGCGTGACCTCCGCGGCGTGCGTGGAGGCGTCTTCGACATCGGCGGGGTTCACGTCGCCGCGCTTCACGAGCTGGTACACGGTCTCGGTGTCGGCGGCGGTCGACGTGACGAACTCAGGGTGCGAAGCGCGGAGCGTGGTCATGGCAGGGAACCTCGTGATCCGTCGGCGCGCCGATGCGCCGTGCGGGTGTCGGGTACGACAGAGGTGCCTCCCGGAGGTTCCCCGAAAAAACTGGCGCGTCGTTCAGGATGTGGAAGGGCGCTCGACGGGCTCGCGGACGAACAGCGTGATCGTCACGCAGTGGAACGCGTCGTCGCTCGACTGCGTGACCACGCGATCGAGCACCTCCGCATCGGGGTGCGCGCGGAGCCATCGGGCCACGCGCTCGCCGAGCTCCTCGCGGTCGCTCGCGGTGGTTGCGCAGAAGACCTTCACGGCGTTGAACAACATCGGCGTCTCCCCTCCCGATCGCGGCGTCGTCACGCGTCGCGCAGCTACGAGCGTCGCGCTGCGAGCGTGAGCGTGTGCTCGTCGTACTCGTCGTGGGCGATCTCGTGGAGTGCTGCCCGAAGCGAGTCGTCGGCGCACGCGTCTGCCGCCACCCGCACGCGCGTCGCGCTCTCCGGCGCTCCCGTGGCCATGAGCGCCATCGCGGCGCCGAGGCGCTGCTCCGACGTGACCTCGGGGTTGCTCAGCGCGCGTTCGAGGTCGTCGCGCGTGAGGCCCGCCACGCGGTATGCGCCTCCCTGCACCAATGCGCGCAACGCCTCACGCCACGCATCGACGCTCCGACCCTCGCGGCCCAGGAGCGAGAGCGTCGCCGAGCCTCCGTCCGACGCGCGGATCATCGCTGCGCGGATCAGCTCCACCACGCCTGCGGCGCGCGCGGGGTCGCGGCGCGAGTGCGTGATCAGCACCATCGCGCCCGAGTGCTTGCGCAGCGCGATGTCGTTGCCGTGCCACGTGCTCACCGACGCGAGCTCGCGGAACGCAACGAAGCCGTGGGAGAAGCCGCGCTTCCACGACACGCCGTCTGCGCCGACGGTCACCTCCGCGGGGCCCAGAAGGCGCGCGCCCAGCAGGCTCGCCGCCGCGAGGAGGCCCACGGCGAGGGCCGTCGTCGCGACCGCGTCGAGGTGGGCCAGCAGCACGAAGAGCACGAACATCGGCGCGCCCTGGAGCAGCACGAAGAGCACCGTCGCGATGCCGTAGCCGAGGCCATCCCAGCGGCCCCCGAGGAGGATGCGCACCGCGCGCTTGCGATGGTCGATGCCCGCCGCCGCGAGTGCCGCGTGGCCGACCTCCGACGACGGGAGCGCCACGCTCCACACGTCGCCGTTGCCCTGGAGAAACTCCACGGACGCTCCGCTCGCGCCGGGCACCACCCAGCCCGCGCCGACCTCGCCGACGGGCAGCGCCACGCGCTCGTCTCCGCGGGCGACGTGCATGCCGTCGCGACGGATCGTGAGCGTGCCTGCCGTTGCGCCGCGTCCCGACGCCGTCACCCGCGCCGCGATCAGCAGGGCGATCGCCGACGTGACCGCCGCGACCACGCCCGCCGACGTCACACCCACCAGCGCGCCCACGCCGACGCACGCGACGAACGAAGCCAGCGCGCCGACCGTGAGCCGTGCTGCCCGCGCGTGGCGCCGTACGGCGATCCGCGGGGATTCCAGCAGCAGGTCGGGCGCTTCGTCCGGGGGCACAGGGGCGGGAGCATAGGGGGGCACGCGCGTCCGATGCCAGTGGGCGCGCGGCGGCTCGTGGCGAGTCTTTCAACGCCCGCGGACGGGGTGTTACAACCGCGGCCGCCATGACCACCCCCCCGTCGATTCGATCGAGCCGTCGCGACCTGCTCACCGGCGCTGCGGGCGCCCTCGCCGCCGCGGCCTTCGCGCCCGCCTGCAAGCAGAAGCGCAACGGCATCTCGGTGGGCCTCTACTGCTCGCTCACCGGCGCCCAGGCCGACTTCGGCACGGCCACGCGCGACGGGGTCACGCTCGCATTCGAAGAGCTCAACGCGCACGGCGGGCTCCTCGGTCAGCAGCTTCGGCTCGTGGCCGAAGACACGCGCGGCGACAGCAACGAGGCGACGAGCGCCGTCACCCGGCTCATCGACCGCGAGAACGTCGTGGCGGTGATCGGAGAGATCGCGTCGACCCTCTCGCTCGCGGGCGGACGCGTGTGTCAGCGCAAGCACATTCCGATGATCTCGCCGTCGAGCACGAACCCCGAGGTCACGCGCGTCGGCGATCACATCTTCCGCGTGTGCTTCATCGACACCTTTCAGGGCGAGGTGATGGCGCGCTTCACCCGCAACACGCTGCACTTCGACCGCGTGGCGGTGTTCCGCGATCAGGCGGCGGCGTACTCGATGGGGCTCGCCAACGCGTTCATCGAGTCGTTCCGTCGGCTCGGGGGCACCGTCGTCGATGACCAGTCGTATCGCTCGGGCGACACGCACTTCTCTGCGCAGATCACCTCGATGCTGAGCCACCAGCCGCAGGCGATCTTCGTCCCGGGCTACTACTCCGAGGTCACGCTCATCGCGCGAGAGGCCCGCGGCGCGGGCTTTCAAGGGCGCTTTCTCGGTGGCGACGGCTGGAGCGGACCGTCGCTCACGCAGAACGACGACGATCGCCTCGTCGGTGATTTCTACTCCGATGCGTTCGCCCCTGAGGGAGCGAGCTCTACGGTGGCGCAGCAGTTCCTGCGGAACTTCCGCGCGCGCTTTCACCACGACCCCAACGGCCTCGCGGCCCTCGGCTACGACGCCGCGCTCGTGCTCTTCGACGCAATCCGTCGCGCGAACTCCGCCGAGCCCGCGCGCATCCGCGAGGCCCTCGCCTCGACGCGCGACGTGGCCGGTGCGACGGGCTCCATCACGCTCAACGCACAGCGCGATGCCGTGAAGAGCGCCGTGATCCTCGAAGTCACCGCGAGCGGTACGCGCTTCCAGTCGACGGTGAACCCGTGACCGCTGCCGCCACCGCGCGTCCGCGCCCGCTGTCGGAGCGCGCGCTGCCCGCCGTGGTGGCGCTCCTCGCCGCGCCGCCCGCGCTGCTCGTGTTGAAGGGCGCCGCGGCCAACCCCGTGTCGTTCGCGCGGAACGTCGTCGAGGGCGTCTCGCTCGGCGGCGTCTACGCGCTCGTGGCCCTCGGCTACACGATGGTCTACGGCGTGCTCGGGCTCATCAATTTCGCGCACTCCGACGTGTTCATGATCGGCGCGTACGCAGCCATCTACATGGCCTCGTGGCTCGGCGTGACGGCCAACTCGGGCGGCAGCGGCGGCGCGCTCGTGACCCTCGCGAGCTTCGCGTTCTCGATGGTCACCTGCGCGGCCCTCGGCATGACCATCGAGCGCTTCGCGTACCGCCCCGTGCGCAACGCGCCGAAGCTCACGCCGCTCGTCACGGCCATCGGCGTCTCGATGCTCCTGCAGAACCTCGCGATGCTCGGGTTCACGTCGACGCCGCGCGCGTTTCCGCCCGTGGTGCGCTCGGCCACCGTGGCGCTCGGACCCGTGAACGTCACGAACATCAAGCTCCTGAACCTCGGCGCCGCCGTGGTGCTCATGGTCGCGCTCACGGCCCTCGTGCAGCGCACCCGCGTGGGACGCGCCATGCGCGCCATCTCGACCAACCTCGACGCCGCGCGGCTCATGGGCGTGCCCACCGATCGCATCATCGCCGTGACCTTCGGGCTGGGCTCTGCGCTCGCGGGCGCGGGCGGCATTCTCTTCGGCCTCGACCAGCCCAAGATCGATCCGCTCTCGGGCGTGCAGCCGGGGCTCAAGGCCTTCGTCGCCGCGGTGCTCGGCGGAATCGGAAACATCCCCGGCGCCATGCTCGGTGGATTGCTCATCGGCGTCGTCGAGCAGCTCGCGTCGGCCTATCTCTCCAGCTCCTTCGCGCCGGCCATCGTGTTCTCGATCCTCGTGGTGGTGCTGCTCGTGCGACCCCAGGGGCTCCTCGGGCGCGTCACCCGCGAGAAGGTGTGAGCCCGCCGCGCGTCGCCCTCGCGGCGCTGCTTCTCTCGGGCTGCGGACGCGGATGTGCCGAGCGCGAGACCCCGCCCGAGCCGCGCGTGGCTCGCTCACACGGCTCCGACGATGTGCCCGTTGCGCCGCCGCCGCAGCGCTCTGCGCGGTGTGTGCGAGAGGTCACCGCCGCGGCCGTGAGCATTCCCGCGGGGAGCGGTCCCCTCGATGCGATCGTGCCCGTGTGCGCGCACGGGACCCTCGCGCTCTACGTTGTGCGTGGACATATCCTGTCACGCGTGGAGCGGGCCACGGATCCGGGCGCGCCCTTCGGTCCGGTGGAGGTTCTCTCGACCGGCGTTGACCGTCTCGGTCCGGTTGCGCCCGAGGCGCTCGATGGTCCTCTCGCGTGGCGCTCGCCCACCGCGGGCCTCGACGAGGTGGAGCGCGACGACGTGTGGGCCGCCGTGCGCGCCGCGGGTGATGCGGGCGCGCGTGTGTTGCGTGGCGATGCGCTCCTGCCCGCGGGCGTCGAGGGGCTCGGCGCGCCCGTCGCGTGGCGCGCACAGGGCGATGCGGTGACCGTGCTCGCGGGCGTAGGCCGTCGTGATGCGCCGCCGTCGGTGTCGCGGGTGACGGTGCGCGTGGGCAGCGATCGTCCGTCGCAGCCCGCGGAACTCCCGACGCTGGTCGAGGGAGAGCTCCATGCGTTCGAGGCGTCGCGTGGCGTGGCGCTCTCGCGCGTGGCGGGCCCTGGAGAGCCCGCGTGGGTGCTCACCTGGCTCGATGGGATGCGCGCGTCGCGTGTGCCTGCGCGAGCGCCCTTCGGACTCGTCGTGGGGCGCGGTGTGTCCGTCGACGGACGCAGCGCGTTTGTGATGGGCGAGTTCGCGCTCGGCAACCCCGACGCGGGGCCGTGCGTGCGCATGGGCGGCGACCTCTGCGTGGTGCCCGCGGGGCTCTCCGTGCTCCTCGCGCGCGGACCCGACGAGGCTCCCGTGCGCCTCGCGATCGGCGACGGCGCGCTGCCCGACTCGGTGGCCGCGCGGGGCCACGAGCTCACGGTGCTCTACGTGTCGGCGGGCGCTTCGGGAACCGCGCAGCGTGCGGCCCGCGTCGACGTGCGCGACGGGTCGGTGACGCCGCTCGTGTTCGCGCCGCCCGAGGGCTTCGGTGCGATCGACGGACCGGCGGTGGTGAACTGCGACGACGGCGTGTGGATGGCCGCGGAGATCGCGCTGGAGCGCGCCGACGAGGCAGGCGATCCATCGCGCGCGGCGCCGCGGAGGGCGGTCACCGCGCTGCCGATGGAGTGCCTCGTGCGGTGATCAGAACTTGTAGGTGATGCCGCCGTAGATGTTGGCCTGCACGGCGGTGTCCCAGAAGCTCGTGAGCACGGGGCGGCGCGCGGTGTTCGAACCCGACGAGGTGGGTCCGAGGTTCGCGGTGTCGGGGCGCGCGAAGTAGTACTGGAGCCCCGCGAACGCGTTGAGGTGGCGTCCGAGGCCGAGCTCGATGGTGCCCGCGAGGTAGCCGCGCACCGTGGCCGAGAGCTGGCAGTCGCCGGAGCCCGCGTCGGTGGCCGTCGTGCGGTTCTCGCAGAGCGAGAGCGGGCCCGCGGTGTAGCCGCTCACGTTGAGCGTGGGCGGGCTCGCGTTGGTGGCCGAGTCGCTGTTGATCTCGAGGCCGGGGCTGAGCGTGATGGCGAAGCTGCCGAGGCGGTTCGCGCGGTCGGCCTGCGACTCGCCCGCGACCACTTCGTCGCCCGCGAGAGAGAAGTGCGCCGAGAGGTTGGCCTGGAGCGTGAGGCCCACGCCGTTGCGTCCGTCGGTGCCGAGGGCGCCGTATGCGCGAACCTCGCCGCCGACCGCGAAGACGTCGTCCGCGAGGCGGATGCCGATGCGGCTGCGGAGCTCGAACTCGTACCAGGTGAAGGTGGTGCGGATCGTGAGGCCGCCGTCGACCGCGAAGAGCCCGTGGGGCATGAAGCCCAGCGTCGCGCGGAAGGTGAGGGGATGGCCGCCGAAGCCGCCCATGAGGTCGAAGGCGCCGTCGCCGCGCACGAGCGGGGCCGCGCCGAAGGTGCTGATCGCCGAGCGGCGGCGGGCCACGTCGACGCCCGTGAGACCCGTGCGACGGAGCTGCACGCGCACCTGCGCCGTGCCGCCCTGCACCACGTTGACCGTCTGCACCGCGGGCTCGTAGTTGTCGGCGGAGACGGTCACGCGGGTCTCGCCCGCGGGCACACTGATGTCGCCGAGGGGGCGTCCCTCGGTCTCGGCGTTCACGCGCACGACGGCGTTGGCGACGTTGACGTTGTTGCCGTCGACGGCCTCGACGTGGAGCACGCCCGTGGGCCGCGCGCGCTGGAGGTCGGCCACCACTTCGCAGGCCTGCGAGGCGCTCACCGAGCAGTTGCGGCGCACGTCGTCGTAGCCCTGCGCGCGCACCACCACGATGTGCTCGCCGGGGGGCGCGTCGGCGCGCTCGTACGGGGCGCGTCCCACCGAGGCGCCGTCGAGGAGCACCTCGGCGTCGGGCACGGAGGCGCGGACCGAGATGCGTCCGTTCTGCGAGGCGGCGGCGAGCTCGCCGAGGTCGAGGGCCGTCACCTGGCCCGCGGTCACGGTGATCTCGCGGGTCATCGTCGCGCGGCCCGGCGCCGTCGCGCGGATCGTGTGCGTGCCCTGCGCGACGTTGTTCGCCACCGCGGGCGAGCCCTGCATGCGATCGCCGTCGAGGAAGAACTCCACGCCCTGCGTCGACGACATCACGCGCACGGTGCCGCCGTTCACCACGGCTTCGAGCTGCACCGCGATGGCCTGCACCTGGCTCGCGGAGACCGTCACGGTCTGCGTCACCGGACGGAAGCCCTCGGCGCTCACCTGCACCACGTGGGAGCCGACGGTCACCTGATCGCTCGACGGCGGCGAGCCCGTGAGGGGCGTGCCATCGAGCTGCACGCTCACGTTGGCCGGGGCCGGTCCGTTGGCGGTGGTGACGATCACGCGCACGGTGCCCGTCGCGGGGCGCAGCGTGGCGTTGACCGCCGCGACCTGGCCGCCCTGCACGGTCACGGTCTGCGAGACGGGCGGGAGGTTCGGCGCGCGGAGCTCCACCACGTGCTGACCGGGCGCGAGGCCGTCGATGCGCGTGGGAGACGTGCCGCGCTCCTGGCCGTCGACGGTGATCGCCGCGCCGGTCACGTCGGCCGAGACGTTGATGCTGCCGGCCTGCTGGAGCGAGCCCGTGAAGGCCTCGCCGTTGCGCGCGACGTTGATGTCGAGGCGCCCCGGCACGTAGCCCGGGAGCTCGAAGAAGAGCGTGTGCGCGCCGCCGCGGACCGCGCGGTTGCGAATGGGGGTCGTGCCGATCGGGGCCGAGGTCTGCGCGTCGAGACGCACCGTGGCGCCGGGCGGCGTGGAGTTGATGTTGATCCGTCGCGTGGGCTGCGCCACCGCCGGAGCCGCGAGGCAGACCATGCCGAGGGCGCCCGCAGACACCGTCGTCCAGAACCGCGTGTTCATCGCAATCCTCCTGAAAACCAAGTGTTCCGCCGCGGTGTACGTCCGCCGACGGAGCGAATGGACCGCGAGGGTGTAAACCCTTTCAGGCCCGCAGAACAACGGTTCTCGTGGGGGGAGACGCGCGGTTTCAGCCGTGCGTACGCGAAGAGAAAATCACGGGCGCGGCGCGGTCGTCGTGGGCGCCTCCTGCGGGCGCATCGCGAAGGGCACGCGCACCACGGCGCGACGGCCCGTTCCACGAAAGTGCAGGCCCTGGAGCGCGCCGAGGAGGCAGTCGGCGGCGACGGGCAAGGGATCGGTGGTCTCGACGCGGTCGATGTCGGCCACGGCGCCGTCGGGGGCGAGCGTGAGTTCGAAGCGCGCGGTGCCCTGCGGGCGCGGCTGTCCACGGCGCACGGGCGCGCGGAGCAGCGGGGTGTAGCACCCGAGAAAGGTCGCCGACTGCGCGTCGAGGAGGCTCTGCACCTCGGCCGACGTGAGCTCTCCGTTGCCGGCCTGCACGGCCACCGCGGCGCTCGTGGGCGCGTCGGTGCGCATGCGCGGGTACAGCACGATCTCGGGGAGGTTGAACTCCAGCAGCGGGTTCTCGAACTCGAGGCCCATGCGCACCACCGCGGCGTGCTGCACGCCCTCGATGCGAAGCGCGCGGACGATGTTGAGCACACACTCGCGCGTGGCCCGCAGCGGAGAGACCTGGGTCTCGCCCGTGGCGTCGTGGATGAGCCCCGAGGTCTCGACCACGAAGGTGATGTCCACGCGGCCCGCGGCGTCGGGGTTCGCGGGGAGCACGCGCTCGTAGCACTCCTGAATGGCGGGGCGGCGCGAGAGCACGCCGAGTCGGATGCGCCCCTCGTCGCGCTCGGTGTCACCCGCGACGAGCACCGGCGGCGCTGCGCGGCGGATGTGCTCCGCGTCGAGCACGTACTCCAGCGGCGGATCGGCGGGGGGCGGCGGCGGGAGGCGCGGCGGACCACACCCGAGGAGGGCGAAGAGACACGACACGAACGACACACAGCGGCGCAGAGACATGGCGCGCGAGTCTAGAGAACAACGGCGCGCGACTGCCAGCAGAGACCACACGGGCCGCGAGGCAGCACACGAACGGCGCGCCGGGAAAGGCCGTCGAGAGGTGGCGAAGCGCGCGGGAGCTGTGCTCTGGTGCGCGCGAACCCACCATGGCGCGACACGAGGGCTGCGGCTGCTTTCCCACTGGACTCCCGTATCCGGGCATCACGGAGTTTCTTCTCCGCGCGCCGCCCGCGCAGCTCGGGCTCGCCGAAGACCTCGACGTCGACCAGCCCTGGCACGCGCTCCCGATGGCCGTCATCGACACCGAGACCACGGGCAAGGACCCCGCGCGCGGCGACCGCATCGTCGAGATCGCCATCGTGACCTTTCAGCACGGCGAGGTCGTCGAGCGCTACGGTGAGCTCATCAACCCGGGGATGCCCATTCCCGCCGAGGCCGCGGCGGTGCACGGCATCTCCGACGACAAGGTGAAGAACGCGCCGCGCTTCGAACAGCTCGCGAAGAAGATCGTCGAGCTGCTGCGCGGGCGCATTCCCGTGGCCTACAACGCGGGCTTCGACCGCGGGTTCATCTACTCGGAGATGCGCCGTGCGGGCATCACGCCCACGAAGACCACGGCCTCTCCGCCGGCGCTGCGCACGGGCACCGACTGGGTCGATCCCCTCGTGTGGGCGCGCGCGCTCCAGACCGGGGTCAAGGGCTTCAAGCTCGGCGAGGTGGCCGCGCGCGTGGGGGTGGATCTCACGAACGCGCACCGCGCCACCGACGACGCCGAGGCCACGGGCAAGGTGCTCTACGCGCTCCTCGCGAACGAGCGCGAGCTCACCTACCGCGGGATGATCTCCCGTCAGCGCGGGTACGTGTCGGGGCAGGCGCACCGCGGCGCCTGGCGCCGGTAGACCGCACCCTCCGCGCGGTGGCCAACGGTGATAGCGTCGCCCTCCACGTGATGCGTACGTCGCGCTCCTACGGCCTCGCCGCGCTCGTGCCCCTGGTCGTTGCCGCGTGCAGCGACCCGCGCCCGCCGTCGATCGTGAGCCAGCCCGTCGACGACGTGCCCGCGTACGACACGCCCTTCTTCGTCTCCGACGCGGTCGCCGATGGCACCCTCGCGCCGCGCGGAATCAATCCGTACCCGCGCTACGACCTCACGTACGTGATGGCCCAGAACGACCCCGCGCAGTCGTTCACGCTCGACGTCGAGCCGCGCGCCGGGCGCCTCGATGTGCACTTCTCCATCGACACCACGGGGAGCTTCGGCGGCGAGATCCAGGCGCTCAAATTGAGCCTCCAGGACACGCTCATTCCGAGGCTCCGGGAGCGCGTGAGCGACCTCGCGATCGGCGTGTCGCGCTTCGCGGATTTTCCCGTGCGCCCCTTCGGGCTCAACGGCGACCGGCCGTACAACCTGCTCACCCCGATCACCACGGATTTCTACCGCGTGGCGCAGGCCGTGTTCAGCCTCGATCGCCCGCTGCAGAACGGCGGCGACGTGCCCGAGGCCTCGATCGAGGCGCTCTACCAGATCGGTTCGGGCGAGGGGCTCGTGAACGCGGGGCGCGAGGTGATCACCCACTTCACGCCGTGGCCCGACGCGATCGACTCGGGCGACGTCGGCGGCGTGGGCTTTCGCGCGAACTCGGCCCGCGTGGTGGTGCACGTGACCGACGCGCCCTCGCACGACCCGGCGGACTACGGGATCCTCGTGCCGGGCACGCACACGCTCGACCAGGCCGCGGCGGCGCTGCGCGCGGTGAACGCGCGGGTCATCGGCATCGCGTCGGGCGACGCGGCGCGACCGCAGCTCGAAGCCCTCGCGGTGGGCACGGGCGCGACGGTGGTGACCGAGAGCGGACGCTGCGCGACGGGGCTCCGCGGCAGCGCGCGGCCCGCGGTGGGCGGCGTCTGTCCGTTGGTGTTCGACATCGGCGCCGACGGAACGGGCCTCGCGGACTCGGTGCTCGACGCGATCACGCGCTACCTCGACAGCCTCGCGTTCCGCACGGTGTCGGGCGCGACGGAGAACGATCCGCAGGGGTTCATCACGGGCATCGAGGCGCTCTCGGCGATGACGCAAGACGGGGTGATGGCGCCGCGCCGCGAGGATCGCTTCCCGACGGGCGCACCCGACGGCGTGGCCGATACGTTCGCCGAGGTGGCGACGCGCACGCGGCTGACCTTTCGGGTGAACGTGCAGAACACCCGCGTGGCGAGCCTCGAGATGCCGCAGGTGTTCTTCGTGCGGGTCACGCTCGTGGGCGATGGCGTGGTGCTCGGCGACCGCGTCGTGCGGATCATCGTGCCCGAAGGCCCGAAGCCCGACAGCGCGGTGGACGTGTCGCGCGACCGCGCGTCCGTCGACGGGATGGAGCTCCGTGACGTCGGCGATGCGACGGTGCAGAGCGACGCGAGCATCGGGGACTGAGGGCGTCGCGCAGGCCGCGGAGAGGGTGCCCTCGGGGCCGTCGTGACACCCGCGAGAGGCCGTGTTTCACGGGCTCGCGGAGTGATTGACGCGACCGTGCGTTGCAAACTACCGTCCGCGCCGATGAACGCCCGGAATCGCCGCTTCTGGTCGCCGCGCACGCTCGCGACCTCGATGAGTCTTGTGGGTGCGCTGCTCGCTTCGAGCACGACGGCCCACGCGCAGACCTCGGACCCGCCGCTCTCGCAGGGCTCGTTCGACCTCCGGCTGTTCCGCCCCGCCGTCGACTCGAAGGGCCTCATCACGGTCAACGGCACCGACATCCTCGGTCGCGGCGCGTTCTCGTTCGGTCTGATCCTCGACGCGGGCGTCGGGCTCGCGCGCATCGGCCGCAACGACGCCTCGCTCGTCGACTCGCTCATCTCGGGCACCTTTCACGCGAACATCGGCATCGGCGACGTGCTGGTGCTCGGCGCGCAGGTGCCCTTCCACCTCGTGAGCGGCCCGGCGAACTCGATCGACGCCGCGGGCAACCAGACCACGCCGCTCGGGCAGCCCGTGCTCGGCGCGTCGCTGCCGTACAACCCCGGCACGCAGGGCCTCAACTACCAGGGCCTCGGCGATGTGATCCTCCACGCGAAGCTCCGCTGGCTCCGCGGCGAGTACTGGCCCGTGGGCCTCGCGGTGCTGCTCCAGGTGGGCGTTCCGATCATGAACGGCGGGCGCTCGTTCGCGGGCGAGCCGGGGCCGTGGGTGTGGCCCTCGGTGGCCGTCGAGCGGCGCTTCTCGCGGCAGTTCCGCGTGGCGGCGAACCTCGGCGCGCGCATCCCCTTCGGCGACTTCGCGTCGATCACGCCGGGCAACGTGCAGGGCGCGACGCCCATCTCGTACGGGCCTTCGCTCACCTTCGGCGCGGGTGCGTCGTATCGCATCGGCAACGTCGTCGACGTGATGGCCGAGTTCTACGGCGCGCAGTACCTCAACGGCTTCGGCGACGCGCTCTCGACCACGCCCATGGAGGCCGTGCTCGGCGCGAAGATCTTCGTCGACCGCAACTCGTACCTCTTCGTGGGCGCGGGACCGCGCGTGACGCCGGCCCTCGCGGCGGCGAACTTCCGCGGGTTCGTGGGCTTCATCTTCGAGCCCACGGTGGGTGACACCGACGGCGACGGATACCGCGACGACGTGGACCGCTGCCCCACGGAGCCCGAAGACTTCGACAACTTCGAAGACGAAGAGGGCTGCCCCGAACCCGACAACGACCGCGACGGCATTCTCGACGTCGACGACCAGTGCCCGCTCGTCCCCGAAGACCGCAACGGTCAGCAGGACACCGACGGCTGCCCCGACTCCGAGGTGCAGGACCGCGACGGCGACCAGATCGCCGACAACGTCGACCGCTGCCCCGACGACCCCGAAGACCGCGACAGCTTCCAGGACGAAGACGGCTGCCCCGATCCCGACAACGATCAGGATCAGATCCTCGACACCGACGACCTCTGCCCCAACGAGCCCGAGGATCGCGACGGATTCGAAGACGACAACGGCTGCCCCGATCCCGACAACGACCGCGACGGCATCCTCGACGAGAACGACCACAACGCCGAGGGCCGCGACTGCCGCAACGACCCCGAGGTGTTCAACGGCCTCGAAGACACCGACGGCTGCCCCGACTCGGGTCACCTCCGCATGATCGGCACGGTCGTCGAGCTCAACGACCCGATCCTCTTCGAGACCGACAGCGCGCAGATCGTCGACAACACGACGAACCGCGAGATTCTCAACGAGCTCGCGCAGCTCCTCACGAGCCGCCCCGACATCGAGCAGATGGAAGTCGAAGGCCACACCGACGAGCGCGCCGCCGACGACCACAACCTCCAGCTCTCGCGCGACCGCGCCAACGCCGTGGTCACCGAGCTCACCTCGGCGCGGTACAACATCGCCCGCTCGCGCCTCGTGCCCGCGGGCTACGGCGAGTACTGCCCCATCGATCCGCGCTCCAACGAGCAGGCGTGGGCGCGCAACCGCCGCGTGAGCTTCCTCATCACGCGCATCGCCGTCATCGGCCGCACGCGCCAGGCCGCGGGCTGCCCGCGCGGACGTCAGTACATCCCCGCCGAGGTGGGCCCGCCGAACCGCGACGCGCTCACGGCCCCCGCGGCCCCCGCCGCGCCTGCGCGCGCCGCTGCGGCCGCCCCCGCCCCTCCCGCCAACTACGGCCACTGAGCCTCGCGCCCGCCTCGAACGGCGCGAAGCCTCCCGCGCCAACAATTCGCAAAGAAGCTCCGAAAAGAATGTTGACAGACTTCGCGGGCCCCTCTAGGGTCGCCCGCGAGGTCGGTGACGTGCGCGCGGGTTCGCGCAGCGGCCATCGCCTCCGACGCGGCAGCGCTTCACGGCCCTTCGCGTTCGCACCTCGCGCAGCGATGCGCGGTACCCCTTCGATCGACGGACACGACCTTCCCATGCGCTCCCTCTCCCTCGACCTGCAGACGACCGGACGCGACTGCGCCCATGGTCTCGTCGTGCAGCGCGAAGAGACCACGGCGCGCGGTCTGGAACGCAGCACGCCGGACGCCTGGGGCGTCGGGGTCACCGCGACGAATCGCCCTGCGCCGCAGGGGTTCTCGTACGTGAAGCCCGGCGCCGACTGCCGACGGCAACATCCCCCAGGGAGCCGGAGCCTGCACGACACCTTCGGGTGAGCGTCGCAGTCCCCGAAGAGGGTCTCACACGAGGCCGGCTCCGCCCCGAAGGCAGAGTCGGCCTTCTGCATTTCGGGCCGCGTCGTGCGGCGCCACGGGGCGCTCCCAGCGGGCACTGGTGGTGACGACAGCGCCGGGGCGCGCGGGTCGGGGATGGCGGAGCGCGGGGCCCGACGGGCCGTGACGGAGTGTGATCAACGGGATCGCGCGCCGCGGGGGAGGGGTGCGTCTTCAATCCGAGAAGATGGCCTATGGGCTGACATTCAATGGAAGCAATCAAACGCAATTGTTGGGTGAACAGATGAGATTGATGACGAAGCGCGACCCCGTTCGGCGCGGGGGCACACCGGGCGTGACCGCACGCGCGTCTCAGCACACGGCCGCCACCGGCGTGCCACGCGAACGCGGACCCACCACCGACCCCACGACGACGAGAAGGAGCACGACGATGCACGAGCAGAAGCAGCGGAAGAAACGGGTGTCTGGCGTCTACGAGATCGGCGCTGGGCGCGCGCGGAACGACACGCGCGAGGGCGGTACGGGCCGGTTCGATTCCGGCGCAGCGCACCACGAGAAGCTGGCCCCCGAGGCGGCGGAGATGTGCCTGGTCATCGCCGTCGATCTCACGGACCACGACACCCGCTGAACCCACCACCGAACGGAGGACGCCATGGAGATGACCCTGCTCCTGAACGCCACCTTCGAGCCCGTGAGGGTGATCCCGTGGCAGCGCGCGATCACGCTCGTGTGCCTCGGCAAGGTGGAGCTCATCGAGGCCTACGAACAGCGGATCCGAAGCGTGAGCGCCGAGCACCCGATGCCCGCGGTGGTGCGTCTGCGACGCTTCAGCCGACACGACCGTCGCGTGAAGTTCTCGCGCGCCAACGTGTACCGGCGTGACGACTACGCGTGCCAGTACTGCGGCGTGCGTCCCGGGGCCGAGGCGCTCACCCTCGACCACGTGGTGCCGCGCGCCCGCGGCGGCCGCACCGAGTGGACCAACATCGTCGCGTGCTGCGCGGCGTGCAACGCCCGCAAGGCCGACCGCACGCCCGAGCAGGCGAGGATGGTGCTCCGCTCGGCTCCCGTGCGCCCCGCGCGCCTCCCGGTCACGGACTGCGACGTGGCCCACGAGAGCTGGCGCGGATACCTCGACGTCGCGTGACCCCGACGTCGTGAGGCGCCGCGTGGCGTCCCCTCCGACGGGCCCATCGCACCCCATCGATCGTGTCGCGCGCCGAGGGAGAACGTGCGGCGCGCGGTGGAGCGCGAAGGCCCCGGAGGGGACGCCGGAGGGCGGTGACAGACAACGTCACACGTCGTGATGCGCGTTGACGCTGCGCGCGCGTCGGTGCTTCCCTCCGCGCCGCGAGGGAGCGGCGATGCGGCGTGTGCTCGGAGCCCTGCGGGGCGTGATGGCGAACTTCGGTCCGATGGTGGCGTTCCTCGTCGCGAGCCGACTGTTCTCGGTGAAGGTCGCCATCGCGCTCTCGATGCTCTGGACGCTCGGCGAGATCGTGTACCTCCGCGTGCGCCGCGAGCGCCCGACGCGGATCTTCTGGTTCACCGCGGCGATGACCCTCGCGTTCGGCGCGCTCGACCTCTACCAGCGCGAGCCCACGTTTCTGCGCTGGGAGGCCGTGATCACCAACGTCATCACCGGGCTCTACTTCGGCGCCACGGTGCTGCGCGGCAAGTCGCTCATCCAGGAGTTCTACGAGAAGTCGCAGAACGTCACCGAGCTCCCGCGCCCCGAGCTCGCCGACTTCTTCCGCGCGTTCACGGCGCTGTGGGCGCTGTACTTCTTCGCGAAGGCGCTGGTCTACGCGTGGATCGCGCAGCGCTACCCCCTCGACCGCGCGATGGCCCTGCGCGCCGTCATCGGCAGCACGAGCTTCTACGCGATGATGGCGCTCTCGGCCGCGGGGCGTCCGCTGTTCATGTTCGCGAAGCGCATGGGGCTCTTTCCCGATCGCCCGAAGCCCGTCGCCGAACCCGCGCCCGCGACCGCGCAGGGTGGGCCGTCCGCGCCGTGATCGAGGCGTTGCGCGCGTGTGCGGTTCTCTCCGTGCGCGAGGTGTGCGACTGCTCGCTCCGTGGTGAAACCCGCCTCCCTGTTCGTGTGTGCGCTCGCGCTCCACGCGTGCCTCCGTGAGCCCTCGCAGCCCGCGTCGCGCGCGCAGCCCGCGGCCTCGCCCGCAGCCCTTCCTGCGCCCGCGGCAGCTCCGTCTCCTGCGCCCTCTCCCGCGCCGCCCGAGGGGCCTTCGCTGCGCGCCGTGGTGCGTGTCGGCGGAGGCGCTGCGGCCGATGCGCGACTGCCCCTCGTGGTGGCCCTGCACGGCTACGGCGACTCGCCCGAGAACTTCGTCGGGCTCTACAGCGACCTCGGGTTGCGTGTGCGCGTCGTGGCCCTCGCGGGACCCATCGCGATGGGCGACGGGCACTCGTGGTTCCCGATGCGCACCGAGGTGCCGCCCGCGGTGTGGAACGAGCACCTCCACGCAGCGGCGCAGCGCGTGGTGCGCGAGATCGCGCGGCTCACCAACGCCCATCCGACCTGCGGGCTCCCCGTGGTGTCGGGCTTCTCGCAGGGTGGAATGCTCTCGTACGCGGTGGTCGCCGAGCCCGGCGCGGGCGTCATCGCGGCCCTGCCCCTCGGGGGATTTATCCCGCGCGAGCTGTGGCCCTCGCCGCGCGCCGTGGGCGGCCTCCTGCCCGGGGTCTATGCCTTTCACGGAACGGCCGATGCGCGCGTCGCCCTCGCCGACGATCGCGCGGCCAGCGAAGCCTTTCGCGCGCGGGGCTACCGCGCCGAGTTGCGCACCTACGAGGGCGTCGGACACAGCGTTCCGCCGCCCATGGTGGCCGACCTGCGCGCGAAGCTCGCCGAGGTGTTCCGCGGTCAGGGCTGCGCGGTGGAGTGAGCGCGCGCGGGCCCCTCACGCCGTGCGCGAGGGGAGGGAGGGCGTCACTTTTCGCCCGCAAGACTCTGTACATTCCGCAGCGCATCGGATACGCCTCCGCGCCACCTATGGGAACCCCGCAAGATCCTCGCAATCGCCGCCGTGAGAAGCGTCGCCGCGCCGCCAAGGAAGCCCGTCTTCGTCTGAAGAAGGCCCTCCAGGCGGAAGCCCAGCCCGCCGCTCAGGCCTGATCCTTCCACCACTCCTCGGCGGTCATTCGGGGCGGGGCTTGCGCACCGGCATCCCCCGCCTCGCGACCACGCCCATCACCCCGCGCAGCAGCGCAGGCGCGTGACGCGCCACCCAGACACCGACGTGTCCGTGACCCGTGAGCACCAGCTCGGGGCGTCGACGGTCCGTCGCGTCTGCCATGCGCCGCGCGGCCTCTTCCGCGGGCATCTGGAGCCACGTCGGCACCGGGTCCTTCGCGTCGTCGTGGAGCGCGCCGCGTCGGTCCGTCCGTCGGATGTCGCTGGTCACGAAGCCCGGCGCGATGTGGGTCACCGACACGCCCGCGGGGCCCATCTCCGCGCGCAGTCCGTCGCAGAACGCGCGCACCGCGAATTTGCTCATCGAGTACGCCGTGCCCCCGGGCTGCACGAGGTAGCCCGACACGCTGCCCACGACCGCGAGGCGTCCCCGTGACGCGCGCAGCGCCGGAAGCGCCGCCTGCGCCGTGCGAATGACCCCGAACACGTTGGTCTCGAACTGCCTGCGGTAGTCGTCGAGGGAGAGCGTCTCGACGAAGCCGTCGACGCCGAAGCCCGCGTTCGCGAACACCGTGTCGACCGCGCCGAAGTGCGCGCGGGATCGTTCGAACACGGCCTCCATGTCGCCGTCGACGGTGACGTCGCCCGCCATCGCGAGGCTGCGCCCCTCGCGTGCGCCGAGAGACTCCGCGAGCGCCGCGATGCGCTCGACCCGTCGGGCCACCAGCACCGTGCGTGCGCCGCGCGCGCTGTACTCCCGCGCGAGCGCCTCGCCGATGCCCGCGGACGCTCCCGTGATCACCACCACCCTGCCGTCTGCCATGTGCTTCTCGCGCCTCCGTGCGTGGGCCGCGGAGCATCGCACGCGACCCGCGCGACGCCGTTCGCAAATTGCGCCGCGCGCGCCGTTGCTGTTAGCGTGCGCCGCGATGAAACGGCGCATTTCCAGGCTCGTCGGGGCGGCCTCGCTCTCGCTGTGTGCTCTCTCGCTCGGAGGCACCGCGCACGCGCAGACGTCGGACGCGCTCCCCAACGACCAGGGCTTCGACCTGCACCTCTTCCGCCACGCGGTGGACTCCAAGGGGCAGTTCACGGTCAACGGCACCGACATCCTCGGCGCGGGGTCGACCTCGTTCGGGCTCGTGGTCGATTGGGGCCGTGGGCTCGCGCGCCGCGCGTCGCTCCTCTCGGCGGGCGCGGGCAACGCGGGCACCGAGCCCCTCGTGGCCGACATGTTCTCGGGCGTGCTCCACGCGAACTACGGCATCGGGAACTTCATGGTCGTGGGGCTCCAGCTCCCGGTGCATCTCGTGTCGGGGCCGGGCTCGACGGGCGACAACGCGATCGGGCCCGTGGGGTCGTACGCTCCCCCCGCGAACGGCCTCGCGTTCCAGGGATTCGGCTCGGCGACGATCCACGCGAAGTTCCGCTTCCTGCGCTCGGAGCGCACGAACTTCGGCCTCGGTCTGGTGCTCCAGGCGGGCATTCCGCTCATGCGCGGCCCGTCGAACTTCGCGGGTGATCCCGGCGTGATGCTCTGGCCCCAGCTCGCCGCCGAGTGGCGTCCGCACTGGCGCTTTCGCATGGACCTCAACGTGGGCTACCGCCTCGGGCTCGGCACCGCGGGCACGATCGCGAACACCACCTGGGCCTCGCCCCTCACGCTCGGTCTCGGCATGAGCGTGCGCGTGGCGAGCGCGCTCGACCTCGTCGCCGAGGTCTACGGCGGCACGTACACCAACAACCTCTTCGCGCCGCAGTCGACCCCGATGGAGGCCATCGGCGGGCTCAAGATCTTCGTCGTGGCGAACTCGTACCTGATGCTCGGTGCGGGACGCCGACTCTTCGACGCCGACGCGGCCGCGAACCTCCGCGCGTTCGTGGGCTTCGTGTTCGAACCGTCGATCGGAGACCGCGACGGTGACGGCCTTCGCGACGACGAAGACCAGTGCCCCGATCAGCCCGAAGACTTCGACCACTTCGACGACGCCGACGGGTGCCCCGATCCCGACAACGATCAGGACGGCATTCCCGACGTCGATGATCAGTGCCCGCTCACGCCCGAAGACCGCGACGGCGAGGCCGACGAAGACGGCTGCCCCGACCGCGACAACAACGACCGCGACGGCGACGGCATCCTCGATGCGGTCGATCAGTGCCCCGACCAGCCCGAAGACCGCGACGAGTTCCAGGACCAGGACGGCTGCCCCGATCCCGACAACGACAGCGACGGGATTCTCGACCGCGAAGACCTCTGCCCCAACGACCCCGAAGACCGCGACAACTTCGAAGACGACAACGGCTGCCCCGACCCCGACAACGACCACGACCGCATTCCCGACGTGCGCGATCGGTGCCCCAACGAGCCCGAGACGTACAACGGCACCGAAGACGAAGACGGCTGCCCCGATCAGGGCATCGCGGTGCTCGAAGAGAACAACATTCGCATCCTGCAGGCGATCAACTTCGAGACCGACAGCGCGCAGATCCGTCCCGACAGCATTCCGATCGTCGAGGCCGTGGCGGCCACGCTGCGTGGCAACCCCCAGATCCAGCTCGTGCAGGTGCAGGGGCACGCCGACGAGCGCGGCAACGACGACCACAACCTCCAGCTCACGCGCGACCGTGCGGCCAGCGTGGTGCGCGCCCTCGTCGAGCGCGGCGTCGATCGCGCGCGGCTCCAGAGCGCGGGCTACGGCGAGCGATGCCCCGTGCAGGTCGGACACAACGAGGCCGCGTGGTCGCGGAACCGTCGCGTGGTGTTCCTCATCCTGCGCACGAACAACGGGCCGACGGGCGTGCAGGTGGCCTGCCCCGCGGCCGAAGATCTCATTCCCAACGAGGATGAGAACCGCGAGTGAGCGTCGACGTGACGCCGCCGCGCGCGTGACGGGTTCCGTTCGCGCGTAGGCAGCGTTACAAGGTGGACCCAGCGCCACCATGACCGACCCCGCACAGCTCGAACCGATCGCGGAGCGATGGCTTTCGTCGCTCCAGCAAGACTTCAAAGACTACCTCCGCGTCGTCGCCGACGACCCCGACCTCGACGACGACCTGCGCGCCGACGTCATCACCGCGCTGCTCTACATCCTCGCGCCCGGCGACGTGGTGCCCGACTCGCAGGGTCCCATCGGCTTCCTCGACGACGCCCTCGCGCTGCGCGTGGCGCTCGATGAAGTGCGCACGCGTGCGCCTGCGAACTTCGAAGCGTACCGCGGTCGCATCCCCGAGATTCTCGCGAGCGTCGAGGGTGACGACAGCGAGCTCGCCACGTTCCGCGCGGTGCTCGGCGATGTGTACGCGCCCTTCCGCGCGCGGGTGTTCGCGCCGGAGCGCAACGAGGTGAAGGGCAAGCGCGCGCGCACGCTCCTCGACGATCCCGACGGGCCCGCGTGGCTCGACGAGGAGGTGCTCGTGGCCGCCCTCAAGATGGACTTCAAGCCCGCCGCGGTGCAGTCCGCCGCGCGCAAGGCGCCCACGGTGGTGTCGATCTTTCAGCAGAAGCTCCGTCGCTGAGCGACCCGCGCATCGGGCGTGACGATCGTTCGATGAGTTCCGCGCGCCGCCGCGGTCTGTGCGAATCGGAAGGAGCGACTCCGATGACCGCTGGACCGCGCAAGACCCACGATTTCTGCTGGCTCAACCTCATGACCCCGAAGGCCGACGAGGCCGCGGCGTTCTTCTCCGCCGTGCTCGGATGGACCTACGGCCCCATGCCCGATGCGAAGGGCGGACGGATCATCCTCGTCGACGGCCTCGCGGCGGGCGCGTTCATGGACCTCGACGCGGGCATCATGCCGCCGGGAACTCCTCCGGTGATCGCCCCCATGGTACGCGTCGACGACATCCGCGCGACGGTGGCGCGCGCGAGAGAGCTCGGTGGCGCCGCGAGCGATCCGTTCACCGTGCACGAGAACGGTCGCATGGCCTCGGTGACCGACCCCTCGGGCGCGATGCTGGGGCTCTGGGAGCCGCTCTCGAAGCACGGCTTCGACTGCGATTCGCGGGCCCACGGCGCGCCCACCTGGTTCGACGTGATCTCGAAGGACGAGCCCCGCGCGACGGCGTTCTACACGGCCCTCTTCGGGTGGTCTGCCGATTCACACGCGCCTGCGCCCGGAATGACGTACCAGGTGTTCGCCCTCGACGGAGAGTCCGTGGGCGGCGCGATGCAGTCGTGCGGTCCCATGGAGGGGCTCCCCTCGCACTGGGCCACGACCTTCTTCGTGACGAGCGTCGACGCGGCCCTCGACCGCGCGCAGGCCCACGAGGGACGGCTCCTCCACGGCCCCCACAACCTCCAGGGGGTCGGGCGCTTCGCGATGCTTCAATCCCCGCAGGGCGTGGTGTTCCACCTCGTGACCTGGGCGCGCTGAACGGTCTATTTCAAAGGGCGATCAGTGGCCCGGCACCACGCCGGGCCCGCCCTCTTCGCCGAGGCGCTGGCGGTCGTAGTGCACGTACACCCGCGTGCCCGGATCGTTCGCCACGGCCGTCACCGAGTGCCATCCCTCGGGCAGCGCGGGCGCGGACCAGAGGAAGATCCACCGCGCGTCGGCGGGCGCGAGGTTCACGCAGCCGTGCGAGCGCACGCGGCCGAAATCGTCGTGCCAGAAGGCTCCGTGGAGCGCGAAGCTCCCGCGGAAGTACATCACCCACGGCACGTCTTCGATGGAGTAGGCCCCCGATGCGGAGTTGCCATCCATCGTGGTCGTGAGGTGCTTCTGCTCGATGCGAAACGCGCCCTGGATGGTCTCGTAGTTGTCGCCCCCGTCGCGCGCGCCGATGCCCGACGACATGAGCGTGGCGTACACCGCCGTCGCGCCCTCGTAGGCCACCACGAACTGGTGATCGAGGTTCACGTCGACCCATTTTTCACGGGGCGCGAGGTCGTCGGGCGGCGTGTGCGCGGTGATGTCGCGCGCGTCTCGCCGACGGATCCATCCGCCTTCGACGGGCACGTACTCGTCGCGCCCTTCGGTGAACGAAGGCCCTTCGGCGAGGGGCACGGCGCTCCACCGCGGGAGCGTGCGCGCGCTGCGGAGGCGTCCGCGCGGATCGCGCACGAAGAGGGGCGTGCGCGCGGTGGTGAAGCGCAGCGGCAGGTGCACCGGGCCCGTGAGCGAGACGCCGCGCAGCGCGGGCGCGCCGACAAAATGGATCTCGTCGCTGCGCACGAATCCGCCCGAGTGCGTGCGCCAGAAGCGCGACTGCGTCTCCGAGGTCTGCGCGCGGTCGAGAGAGAACACCATGCCCCGCGTGACGCGACGGAGCACGGGCGAGTCTTCGAAGCCCTCCAGCGCTTCGAGCGACGTGGGGATGCGCTCGATGGGTTCGCGGGGTTCCCATCCCTCGATGAAGCGATCGGGCTCGACGTTGTGCTCGTCGGCCTCGGTGGGGAGCCGTCGGTAGAGCACCGCGTCGCGCGAGGCCATCGCGTAGGTGTAGGGCATGGCGTTCTCGCGTCGGGGCTGCGTGGGCAGCGGTCCGCGGAGCACCCTTCGCAGATGGCGCGTGAGCACGGCGCCGCGGCTCACGCACACGTACCCGTCGTGCTCGATCTGGTACCAGCCCGTGCCGGGGCGTCCTTCGAAGCTCCCGCACTGCTCGTGACCGAGCGGGCCGCGGAGCACACGCACACGGGCGCCTGCGCGGAGCGAGCCGTTCCACTCGGGCTCGACGTGCGGTTCGAAGTACACCGCGAGCTGACGGCTCAACACGGTGAGCGTCTCGTCGGGCGCGAGGGGCGCGGGCCCTGCGTCGACGGCGGCCTCGACAGCATCGGGCGCGAAGGCATCGGGCGCGGGCCCTGCGTCGATGGTGATGACCAGCGGCGCGCGCTGCGCTTCGGCGAGGGGAGACACCTCGGGGCGAGGCGCGGTGTGCTCGCCCGTGGTGGGGGCGCACGCGGTCACGAGGAGCGCGAGGGCAGGGGCGACGCGGCGCATGGGCGGGGAGCGCGACGGATACCATGCGACACTCGCGCGATGCACCCGCTGCGACTGCGCGATGCGCGCGATGACGACTACGACGCGCTCGATCGGCTCTTTCCCGAGCTCGAAACCGGCGAGCCCACACCCCCGAAGACGCGCTGGGTCGAGGGCATGCGCGTCGACACGCGCCTCGCCGAACGCGACGGAACGGTCGTGGGTCTGTGCCTCGCGCAGCGGCTCGACGACACGGGCTACGTGCGGCTGCTCATCACCGATCCGACCGTGCGACGTATGGGCGTGGGACGCGCGCTCATGCGTGATTTCGCCGACCGCTGTCGCGCCGCGGGCCTCACGCGCTGGTGCCTCAACGTGCGTCCCGACAACGGGCCGGCCATCGCGCTCTACGAGTCCATGGGCATGGCGCGCGATCATCGGGCCACGGCGGTGCAGCTCCCCTGGGAGGTCGTGCGTGCGGGCGATGCGGCGCGCGTGCGGGCCTTCACGCTCGACGAGGCGCCCGCGGTGGAGCGCGCCTTCGACTGGCTCGCGGGGCAGTGCGCGCGGCTCGCGAAGCACGGCGCGACGCTCGTGTGCGTCGACGCGCCCGAGGGGGGCTACGCGGGGGCGGCGGTGTTCGACGCGAACGTTCCCGGGGCGATGCCCTTTCGCGCGCGCGACGTCGACACGGCGTGGGCGATGCTCACGGTGATGCGCACGCACGCGAAGGCGGGAGACGCGACGGCGCGCATCGTGGTTCGTCACGACGACGTGGGCGTGCGCGAGGCCCTGCTCGACGCGGGCGGAGTGCCCGTGCTCGAAGTGCTGCACCTGCGCGGGGCGGTGCCGTCAGAGCGGTGACTACGCGGCGGAGATGTCGCCCGCGGGCGTGACGTCGTTGTCGGGGCGCGCGCTCACGTGAATGAGCGGCGCGTTCGAGAGCGTGCCCACGGTGTTCTCGGGGTCGCCGTTGTTGGCGGGGTTCGCGGGCAGGCGCGTGTCGGGGCGCTGCGCGTCGGGCGCGCGCACGGGCATTCCGTCGGCGAGCGTGGGGCCCGTGAGGGCCACGGGGGGAGGCTCCACCGCGCGAGGCTTCACCGCGCAGCAGCGCTTGTACTTCTGCCCCGAGCCGCAGGTGCACGCGTCGTTGCGGCCCGGCTCGCGCGCGGACTTCACCGGCGCGCGACGGGTGAAATAGCGCTCGATGGAGCGCATGTGCTCCACGCTCTTCTCGGGCGACCACGTGACGCGAAACTCCGAGAGCCACCGCGCGGGGAGGTAGAACTCCTCGGGTCGGTAGCGCGCGAACGAGGGCATGAGGTCGAACATGCGCGCGTCGGTGTCGGGCTCCTCGTACCAGCCGCACCAGTCGTTGACGGCGAGCACGCGGGCCACGTCGACGGGAACTTCGAAGGGCGATTGCCACCCGTGGCGCGCGGCCACGCGGGGGTGCTGTTCGAAGACCAGCTCGGCGCCACGGCGCGCGGCGCGCACGTCGAAGTCGACGCGCACGTCGAAGGCTTCGAGGGCCTGCGCGAGCGTGGCGACGCGGGTCTCGTCGTGGAGGTCGTCGTTGCGCGCGGCGATGGGGCTCGTGCGCGCGACGTGATGGAGCTCGGAGAGCACGGCGAACTGGTCTTCGTGCGTGGCCGCGATGGCCGAGAGCTCGAGGGCCGCCATCTGCATGCGCGCGTGGTAGGTGGTCGTGCGCGCGGCGTGACGGAGGATGGGGGTGTAGGCCGTGCCGAAGCGCGCGGTGTTCCACGCGGCGGCGATGCCGACGGGAAAGGCGCTGTGCCAGACCGCGTGCCATGCGAGCGACTCGCGCACGCCCGCGAGCGCGTCGCGGGGAACGCTCTCCCAGTACTCCACGGGCTCGCCCATGCCGAGGAGCACGTAGAGATGGCGCATGGTCCAGAGGTCGTTCCAGTACTGCTCCAGGTAGTCGTGGTCGCCGGGTCGCACGCGGTCGTAGGCGCGCCACTCGTGACGCTTGAGACGCAGCCGCTGATCGACCTCCGCGAGCCGTTCGGTCAGCGGAAAGAAGATCATCGGCTGCACCGCGGCGAGGTCGACGAAGTCTTCGCGCGAGAGGTTGGGACCCGCGGCGCAGAGCTTCTGAAAGAGCTTCACCGTGCGCGATCGGTCGTCGCCCTCGTCGACGGTGCGCATGGCCGCCTTGAGCTCCTCGTGGCGCGTGGCGAGCACGTCGAGCTGCCACCGTCGCACGAGCGGTGTGTCGTGGCTCATGCCCCGCCCGAGGCACGTCACGAAGTGCCCCTCGCGCGTCACGATGAGGAACGGCCCCTCGTTGCGCGAGTCGAGCGAGATCGCCACGCGCTGCGCCCCTTCGGGCAGACCCGCGTGCGCGAGGATGTACTTCAACAGCGGGACGTTGTTGTAGAGCCCCAGCGACAGCTCCACCTGTTGCAGTGACACGCGGTCGAGCCGCGACAAAAAATGGTGTGCGTGTCCCACGATGCGCCTCCTGTCCCGCGGAGAACGGCCATGCGCGGTGACACTTGAACGCGAAACGCACGCGCCGGTGGCCGCTCGTTGCGCTGAGTCATGGCGCGTTCTCATGCGCACCCCCGTCTCCTCTCGCACACCGCCACCCTTGACACGGCGGAGCTCCGACCCGTTCAGTGGAGCGATCTCTCCACCACCGCTCCGTTCCGCGAAAGGCCACGTTCACCCGCCATGAGCTCCGCACCGCTCTCTCCGTGTCCCGCCTGCGCGCGCCACGTCCGCGTCGACAGCGCGCGCTGCCCCTTCTGCGCCGTGTCCCTCGACGGCTCCGAGCTCCCCGTGGTGCCCGACGCGCCGAGCCGCCTCGGACGCGCGGCCCTCTTCGCCTTCGCGACCACCGTGGCCGCCGTCGGATGCAACCGCCCCGCGCAGTCGGGCAACGACTCGACCATCGTGCAGCCCTACGGCGCGCCGCCCAATCCGCCGCGTCCTGCCGACGCGGGCATGACGCCCGTCGCGACGCCGCCCACCCAGGATCCGGGCCTCGTGGTGGCCATCTACGGCGCGCCGATGCCGCCGCCCGATGCCTCCATGGCGCCCACGCCTCCGACGCCGCCGCAGCCCCACGCCGACCCCGCGCCGCGCCCGCAGCCGCACACGCAGGGCCCTGCGGCCACGCGCTACGGCGCACCGCCGCCGCCCGACTTCTCGTGAGCGCGTGACGGTCTCGTTTCCGACCGGTCTCCGCAGCGTGCATCGTGCGCGCGGCCGTTGACGCGGAGCCCCGACTCCCTCTAGAGGCAGCGCCGACCGCGAGGCGGTCTCCCGATGACCTCGACACTCACCTACGCGCTCGGCGCGTTCACCTCGCTCTTCGCCATCGTCGACCCCTTCGCCGCGCTGCCGGTGTTCCTCGCGCTCACCGGGCACGAGAGCGCCGCGCGGCGCAGTGAAATCTCGAAGCGCGCCGCCGTGACGGTGTTCACCGTGCTCGCGGTGTTCGCCACGGGCGGACAGCTCCTGTTTCGCTTCTTCGGCATCTCCGTCGCGGGCTTCAAGATCGCGGGCGGCATCCTGTTGCTGGGCGTCGCGCTCGACATGATGGGCGCGAAGCACAGCGCCACGAAGACCACGCCCGGCGAAGAAGAAGAGGCCGCCGCGCGCACCGACGTGGGACTCGTGCCCGTGGGCATTCCGCTGCTGAGCGGACCGGGCGCCATCGCGTCGGCGATGCTGCTCTCGTCGCGCGCGGACTCGTACGCCGACAAGGGCGCGCTCTACGCCGTCATCGCGCTCGTGGCGCTCGTGTGCTTCGTCGTGCTTCGAAGCGCGACGGCCATCGGACGCTTTCTCGGCACCACGGGCATGAACGTCATCAACCGCGTGATGGGGCTCATTCTCGCGGCGGTCGCCGTGGAGTTCGTGCTCGACGGCGTGAAGCTCGCGCTGCCCGGCCTCGCGAGGGCGTAGCCACCGACGGCGTCGCGCGCGTAGCGTCGACGGCCATGAAGGGCCACGACGTCACGATCCCTGGCGATGCGTCTCTCGGCGACCGCGAGGCGCCCGCGTATGCGGCGCTGCCCGAGGGCGCGACGCGCGGTGTGGTGGTGATCCACGAGATCTTCGGACGGCAGCCCGAGATCGACCGTGTGGTCGAGCGCTTCGCCGATCGGGGCTACGCGGCGGTGGCGCCGGACCTCTTCGCCCACGGACGCCTCGCGTGCATCCGCGCGGTGTTCGGCGCGATGAAATCGGGCGACGAGATCGAGGCCACACGCACGGCGAAACGCTGCCGCGCGTGGCTCACGGCGCGCACGGGCATCGAGGCCTCGCACATCGGGATCATCGGGTTCTGCTTCGGCGGCGGCTTCGCGCTCCTCGCGGGAACGGGATGGGCCGCGGTGTCGACGAACTACGGCGTGGTGCCGCCGCAGGAGCGGCTCCAGGGCATCGGTCCCGTGATCGGGTGCTACGGCGGTCGCGACCGCTCGATGGCGCCGTCGCCCGCACAACTGCGCACGCGGCTCACGGCGCTCGGTGTCACCCATGAGGTGCACACCGTCGCCGACGCGGGGCACTCGTTTCTGACCGACGGGCACCACCCCATCGCGGCGGCGCTCTCGTGGCCGCTGATGCATGTGAAGTACGACCCGGCGTGCGCGGCCGAAGGGTGGTCGAAGATCGACGCGTTCTTCGACCGGCACCTCGGAGGGTGACGGTCAGCGCGCGGTGAGCGTGTCGACGAGGGCCTCCTCGTCGGGGGTGCGGAGCGAGATCACGTCGGCGGCGAGCGTCCAGCGTTTCGCCGTGCGCACGCGGAACTCCACGTCGTCGGCGCCCGCGGCGTCGATCACAAAATCGAGCGCGATGTCGTGCCAGTCGGCGTCGGGAAAGTGCTCGGGCGTGAGCTCCATCGAGGCCACGGTGACGCCCCCATGCTGGATCACGTCGACGGTGCCGATGGGCTCATCGCGCGAGATGCTCGGCTCCGCGCGCAGGCGGAACGTCACGCGGTATCGCGCGGAGAACAGTCGGATGTACGGCCCGAACACCACGAAGCCCGGCGCGCGCGGATCGTCGGGGCGCACGACGCGGGCGTGGCCGTCGCTGGCCCGCGCGTCGCGTTCGAGGCAGTTCGAGAACTCGGTCCACTCGGTGCCCTCGACCTCGTAACGGCGTCGCGCGAAGAGGTCGCGCAGCGCCTCGCGGTTGCGGCTCCGGTCGGCGCCGCGAAGGAGCAGCACCGCGCCGTCTTCCCACGCGACCACACCCCAGCCCGCGCGCAGAAGGGCGCGCACGGTCTCGTCGCGGGCGCCGGGCTCCAACGGCCACGCGGGGCGTTGCAGGTCGACGAGCGAGGCCTCCACCTGCGTGGCGCCGCGCGGAAACACGTTGCTCCACGCGCGGTTCGAGAGCCGCGGGCCCACGAAGGTGGTGACGCTCACGCGGGCGTCGGCAGGCACGCGCGCCACGAGGCGATCGACGGCCGCGGTGTGCGCCGTGGGGTGGTGCGCGTCCGCGGTGAAGGTGCGCGCCCACGCGCTCGCGGGGTGCATTCCGAGTTGCACCACGAGGCCCGCGAGCACGAGGCCCGTGAGCGCAGTGGCAGCGCGCGAACGTTCGCCGTGGGTGCGTCGCGCGTCGAGGATCGCAGCGGCGCCGAAGGCCGCGGCGAAGAACACCCCGGGGTGCTGGATCGCGCTGTAGTGGTAGCGCAGCGCGACGATCTCGGGGTTGTCGCTGAGGAGCACGATGCCCAGCGGCGCGAGGAGCAGCACGCGGCGACGCGCGAAGAGCGGGAGCAACCCCAGGGGCATGAGAAAGCCCAGCAGGGTGGTGAGCCGCGCGTCGGTGAAGGCGTAGAGCGCGAAGCGCACGGGCTGGCCGAGCAGCATGCGCACCGGGCCGCCGTAGCCCCCGAGGTGGCGGAAGTTGCGGAGGAACTTGTACCCGAGCCGCGGCGCGTTCGTGGGCTCCGTGGCGCCGCCCATGTACACGGGCGCGCCGGGCGCGGGGCCGAACATGCGGATGAACACGAACATCGCCACGAGGCAGTAGGCCGTCGCCACGAGGCCCGCGGGGATCATCCGTCGCGCGTCGCTGCGCTCGCCCGTCGCCACCCGCGCGAGGATCGCCGCGGCGCCGGGGATGAACATGTCCTCCTTCACGGAGACGAGCAGCGCGAGGGCGACGTAGCTCGCGAGCCAGCGGCGCTCGTGCATCGCGAGGATGAGCCACGCGAGCGCAGGGACCGCGAGGAGGTCCATGTGAAAGTCGTAGAGCAGCGCCGTGTGCATCGGCGGCGAGAAGAGCATCGCGGCGGCGAGGGCCGTGGCGAGGTTGCGGGGCAGCCCTTCGAGGCGCGCGAGACGGTACAGCGGCCACGCCGACGCGGTGATCGCGAGGGTCTGCACCGTGAGCAGACACGCGCTCGTCGACCACAGCGCGTAGAGGGGCACGAGCAGAAAGAGCACCGGCGAGAAGTGCTCGCCGAGAAAGCTGTACCCCACCGCGGGCGAGTACATCACCCGGCCGTGGAGCGTGTGCCAGAGCGCTTCTTTGAAGAGTCCCAGGTCGATGGTGGCGGACCACAGGGCGCGGTCGCGCTCCACCGTGAGCCAGGTGAAATACCCCGCGTGCAGGAGCATCACCGCGAGCACCGGGGCGTGGGCGCGCCACGCGGGCTCCGTCGCGGCGACGGTGTCGGGCGAAGGGGGCTCGTCGTCGCCGCCACGTCGAAGGTAGAGGCTCACGCCCACGGCGAGGGCCACCGCGAAGGCCGTGAACGCAGGGCGGCGCAGCACGTCGTCTTGCGCGAGGGCCCAGGGCGAGAGCAGCAGCGGGAGCAGCGCGAGGAGCAGTCGACGCCACGGGGTCGCCGAGGCCGCGCCGAGGGCGTCGGAGCGTCCGCCGACGGCGAGCACCGCGAGGGTCACGGGCAGCACCGCGAGGAGCGCCATGCGCGCGGCGAACCACGCGGGCGGAAGGCCCAGGAACGACCCGCGGTGGAAGGCTTCGGCGAGCGGTCCCGGCGCGAGCGCGTAGCCCGCGTTCACGACGGCCAGGGAGTAGGCAGCGAGGACCGCGAGCGCCAGCGAGGCCAGCGCGACGGTCGAAGGGCGGCGGAGAAGCTCTGCGGGCGCCACGTTCAACGCGTTTTCGGTGGAGGAGATCGGAGGAGGAGTGACGGTGCGGTGGGCGCTGCGAGGGGTGCGGCGCCCCGTGCGGTCAGGCTTCGACGCGCACGAGAATCGACGAGATGTTGTCGGGCCCGCCGCCGTCGTTGGCCGACTGGATGAGCTCACGGCACCGCTCGGCGAGGTCGCCGCCGCGCGCGAGGATCTTCTGGATCTCGTGGTCCTTCACGACACCCGAGAGGCCGTCGGAGCAGAGGAGGAAGATGTCTCCCTCGCGGAGCTTCTCGCGGCGGAGGTCGGGCTCGGTGTCGGGCGCCGTGCCGATGGCCCGGGTGATCACGTTCGAATATCCACCCAGCGCCGCGTGCGCGATGGGGTCGTCGCCCGCGAGCTCTTCGATGAGCGAGTGGTCGCGGGTCATGCGCTCGATGCGTCCGTCGCGAAAGCGGTAGCAGCGCGAGTCGCCCACGTGCGCGATGCCCATGTCGTCGGCGTCGCGGATCATCGCGACGAGCGTGCTCCCCATGCCCTTGCGGCGGCGGTTGCGCGCGCCCTCTTCGATCACCCGCGCGTTGGCCATGCGGGTCGCGTCGGCCAGCACCGCGAGGCGATCGCCGCCCTCGTGCGTGCGAACGTGCTCGACCACCGTGGTGATCGCCAGCGCGCTCGCCACCTCGCCGGCCTGATGGCCGCCCATGCCGTCGCACACGATGAAGAGGCCGAGATCTTCTTCGACCGCGTACGAGTCCTCGTTGTGGTCTCGCTCACGACCGACGTCTGACAAGCCTGCGACGACGAGCTTCATCCTCTTCCTCGTGCGGTCCGCGCGGAGAGACGAAACTCCCGATGGTGCTCTCGGGCCCTACGCTCCGCGGTGTATGACGCGACGATGGAGGGATCATCGCCTCCGCCGACCGCGCCAGTTGCCCGCAACGTACGTGCGGCCGCGCCGGGCGGTCAAGAAGGTCCGCGGGCGCAGTGATTCGCAACATCACGGCGCGCGGACACCGCCACCGCCTCGCGGGGAAGTTGCCCCGGTGCAGGTCCGTCGTCCTACGCTTTCTCCGTGAAGACCGACCGCCGCCAGGGCACGCGCCTCCGCCTCGCGTTCACCGTGTTGATCGACGGACCCTTCGGCCTGCGCCGCTGCGTGGGCCGCGACCTCTCGTCGGGCGGCCTCTTCGTCGAGACCCCCGACCCCTACGCGCCCGGCACCATCGTCCGCGTGATCTTCTCCGTGCCCGACGGAACCTCGGAAATGACCGCCCGCTGTGAGGTTCGACACACCCTCCAGGTGAAGGGCGCCGAGGGCACCGTGCGCGGCGTGGGGCTGTCGTTTCTGGGCGTCGACCTCGAAGCCGACGACCTCATCTCCGCGGCGCGACGCGTTCACGCCTGACCCGCGCCCGCGCCCGTCTTCACCCGCGCATCATCCGCACGACGAAGCGCGCCCCGGCCCCCTCGCGGTGCAGGTCGAGGGTGACGTCTCCCCCTGCGGCGCGGCACAGCTCGCGGGTGATCGCCAGGCCGAGGCCCGTGCCCCCCGCGTCACGCTGTCGTGCGGGGTCGAGGCGCACGAAGGGCTCGAAGATCCGCTCGGCCTGCTCGACGGGAACTCCCTCGCCGTCGTCTTCGACCGCGAGGATCACACTGCGCTCGTGGGGCTCCGCGGTGATGCGCACGGTGCTCCCCGCGGGCGCGTGGCGCAGGGCGTTCTCGGCGAGGTTGCGCACCACACGTTCGAGGTCGCGCGGCGCGAAGCGCACGGTGAGTCCCTCGGGCACCGCGGCCGTGAGCGTGACGTTGCGCTCGTCACCCGCCGCGCGCAGGAGCTCCACCACCCGCGCGGTCGCATCGCCGACGCGCGCGGTGGCGTTGGCCGCGTCGGTGCGGGCGCGGGCGAGGGCGAGGAGGTCGTCGGCGAGGGCCGCGAGCGAGAGCACGTCGGCGTGGGCGCGGGTGAGGGCCTCGCGGTACTCGTCCGCGGTGCGCGGGCGGCGCAGGGCCAGTTCGAGCTCGCCGCGCAGCGAGGTGAGCGGCGCCCGGAGCTCATGGGCCGCGTCGGAGACGAAGCGTCGCTGCGTCGCCACGAGGCCCGCGAGGCGCGCGATCATCTGGTCGAGGTCGAGGGCCAGCGCGCGGATCTCGGCCACGCCGCCCACCACGCCCACCCGCGCGTCGAGGTCGCCGTGCGACACCTCGCGGGCCGTGCGCGCGATGGCGTCGAGGTCGCGCGTGAGCCAGCGCGCGAGCCACGTCGCCACGCCCGTCGCGAGCGCCACGGCCACGGCCAGCAGCGCCGCCGCGATGAGGGCCTGGTCGCGCACCGTCGCGTCGAGCGGCCCACGGGGAACGGCCAGCAGCAGCGCGCGCGCCTCGGTCTGCGCGCCCATCGGGAGCACCACCGCGCGCAGCGGAGCGCCCGAGGCGCGGAGGTCGAAGGCGGCGTTCATCCACCGGGGATTCCACCGCGGGGCGCGGCGGTCGAAGGTGCTGGTCTGCGCGAGCACGCGCCCGTCGCCCGCGTAGAGGGCGGCGTACTTGGCGAGCGAGAGCGTCTCGCCCCGCGTGCCCGACACGTCGAGGGTGTCGTTGTGCAGGTGGGCGAGGTGGTCGGGGCGATCGGTGGCGGTCTCGATCTCCGAGCGCGCGTGGGCGCGGAGCGAGGCGTCGAGCTGGCGCTCCAGGGCCCGCGACTGCGAGACGATCAGCGCGCCGCCGCCGAGCATCACGGTGACCGCGAGCGTGAGCGAGAGCGAGAGCGCGAGGCGCCCGCGGAGCGTGCCCGCGGTCATGCCACGTCGAACGAGTATCCGACGCCGCGCACCGTGCCGATGCGATGCCCGTGGGCGCCGAGCTTCTCGCGCAGGTGCCGCACGTACACGTCGATCACGTTGGTGCCCGGGTCGAAGCTCGTGCCCCACACGTTCGCGAGGAGCTCGGTGCGCGTCACCGCGCGTCCCGCGTTGCGCACGAGGTATTCGAGCAGGCCGAACTCGCGGCCCGTGAGCTCCACCGCGGGGCCGCCGTCGAGGGAGAGCGTGCGGCGCGTGAGGTCGAGCGAGAGGCCCTGCACCGTGAGCGAGCCCGCGCCCTCGTTCGCGCGGCGACCGAGCGCCCGGATGCGCGCGAGAAACTCTTCGAGCGCGAAGGGCTTCACCAGGTAGTCGTCGGCGCCCGCGTCGAGCCCGAGCACCCGCTCGCCCACCTCGTCGCGCGCCGTGAGCATCATGATCGGCGAGCGCACGCCCGCGCGGCGCAGCGAGCGGCACACGGAGAGGCCGTCCATGCCCGGGAGCATCCAGTCGAGCACGATGACGTCGTAGCGCGCGAGCCGCGCCTGCTTCTCGCCCGCGAGTCCGTCGTGCGCGACGTCGGCCTGGTGACCCTCTTCTTGAAGCGCGCGGCTCACGAAGCTCGCGACCTTCGAATCGTCTTCGACCACGAGGATGCGCATGACCTCGTGACCATGCCCCACGGCCTCGCGGCCTCGCAAGACCCTACGGACATGGGTTTCGCGCCACGCGCGGCTCTGGCAGTCTCCGCGGCGATGGGAGACCTCATGGTGCGAACGATCGTGCTCACCCTCGTGGGCTGCGCGGCGATGACCGCGGGCTGTGACGGCGCGCAGCCGGTGGCCTCCGACGCGACCGTCGACGTGCGCGTCGATGCGTCCGCCGAGGCCGCCGTCGACGCGGCGCCCGATGCGCCCACGTACGACCCCGCGGAGCTCCTCGCGCCGGGCGACGTGCGCTTCGCGATGGCCGGTCCGCGGTCGGGCGCGATGGGGCGCGACCGCTTCTCCTTCGGCGTGGCTACGGCCGCGGCGCAGATCGAAGACGGGCTCACGAACAACGACTGGTACTGGTGGACGCTCCCCACCGCGATGGGCGGTCTCGGCCGCGGGCGCGCGCCCCTCGGAGACGCGGTGCAGGGCTTCACGCAGGCCCTCGCCGACGTGCGCCTCGCCGCCGACCTCGGCATGGACGTCTACCGCTTCAGCATCGAGTGGTCGCGCATCGAGCCGCGTCGCGACGTGATCGATATGGAGGCGCTCGCCCACTACGGCCGCGTGATCGACGCGATCCGCGCCGCGGGGATGCGTCCGTCGGTGACCGTGCACCACTTCGCGAGCCCCGTGTGGGTCGACGACCCGCGCCGACGGACGGCCTGCACCGCGCCGAGCGACACCGACCTCTGCGGCTGGGATCACCCCGACGGCGCCGAGCAGATCATCGACGAGATGCGCGAGCACGCGGCGCTCCTGGCGCGCACCTTCGGCGACCGCGTCGACGAGTGGGCCACGGTCAACGAGCCCATCAACTACCTGCTCGCGTCCTATGGGCAGGAGACCTTTCCGCCCGGTCGCAACCTGCTCTTCACGCAGACCGACCGCTTCGTCGCCGCCGTGCGCAACTACGCGCGCGCCCACGTCGCGATGTACGAGGCCCTCAAGGCCAACGACACCGTCGACGCCGACCGTGACGGCAGCGCCGCCGAGGTGGGCTTCACGCTCTCCGTCGCCGACTGGGTGCCCACGCGCAACCGCGCCGCGAGCACCGACCCCGCCGACGTGGCCGCCCGCGACCGCGTGCGCGCCGTGTACCACTACCTCTTCGCCGACGCCGTGCTCCGCGGCAGCTTCGACGCCTCCCTCGACGGAACCGCCCCCGAGCAGCACCCGACCTGGGCCAACCACCTCGACTGGATGGGGGTGCAGTACTACTTCCGCGCGGGCGTGTCGGGTTCGCCCGAGATCCTTCCGCGGGTGCGCGCGAACGTGTGCCTGCCGGGCATCGACCTCGGCGCGTGCCTGCCTGCGCCCGACCCCACCCACTACGTGCCCGCGATGCGCTACGAGTACTGGGCGCCGGGGATCTACAACGTGCTCGTCGACCTCGGTCGTCGCTACCCGATGCTGCCGCTCACGGTCACCGAGGCGGGCATCGCCACCGAGGTGGGCGCGCGTCGCGCCGAGAACGTGGTCCGCACGCTGGAGCAGATCGAGCGCGCGCGTCGCACCGGCGTCGATGTGCGCGGCTACTACCACTGGTCGCTCATGGACAACTTCGAGTGGGCCGACGGATACACCCCCCGCTTCGGGCTCTACCGCGTCGACCGCACGGGAAGCGCCTATCCGCGCACGGCGACCACGGGGGCCACGGTGTTCCGCGACGTGGCGCGCGCCCGCACGCTCACCGCCGCGCAGCGCGCGCAGTACGGCGGCCTCGGACCGATGACCCCCGAGCGCTGAGCGCGCCCGAAGCCTTCACTACAGGTCGAAGACCTCGCCCTCGAAGCCCGCGGTGATCGCGACGTCGGGGCGGCGGTTCTTCACGAGCGACGACACGAGGCTCGCGAGGGTCGCGTCGTCGTGGTCGGGGTCGTGGTGAAAGAGCACGAGGCGCTCGGCGCGCGAGAGCTCGGCGAACTCGATGGCGCGGTCGAAGGTGCTGTGCCCCCAGCCCTCGCGCTGGTCGTACTGGTGCTGCGTGTACTGCGCGTCGTGGATGAGCAGGTCGACGCGGTCGGCGAGGCTCTGGCCCGAGGTCCAGCCGTTGCCGAGGAGCGGGCCGCGCACGCCGAGGCCGGGCTCGTGGTCGGGCAGGTACGCGAGTGAGCGTGCGCCCTCGGTGATGCGGTATCCCACCGTGGGACCGGGGTGGCACACGAGCTCGGCGCGCACCTCGAAGGGACCGATGCGCAGCACCTCGTCGCCGGGCACCTCATGCACGGTGAGGTTGCACGGCAGGTCGCGCAGACGAACGGGGAACAGGGGCGGAGACATGTACCGCCCGAGGCGCGCGCGCAGGGTCTCGGCGGGCGAGGCGGGACCCCAGATGTGCACTTCGAGTCCGGGCACGTAGAAGGGCGCGAAGAAGCCCATGCCCTGGATGTGATCCATGTGGAGGTGCGAGATCAGCACGTCGACGCGGGGGCACGTGCCGGGGATCGTGCGTCCGAGGTTGCGAATGCCCGTGCCCGCATCGAGCACGAGGATGCTGTCGTCGTCGGCGCGCACTTCGACGCACGACGTGTTGCCGCCGAAGCGCGAGGTGTCGGGCCCTGGCGTCGGGAGCGAGCCCCGCGTGCCCCAGAGCTTCACCCTCATCGCGAGTCGCCTTCCCAGAAGAGCGCCACGGCCCCGAGAAAGCGCGCCGCCTGACCCACCAGCGGAAAGGCCGTGAGCTTCAGGTGACGGCGCTGTCCATCAAGTCCAACGATCCAGAAATCGCGGTGCGCGGGGTGCTTCGTGCGCAGGGCGGTCACCAGCGGTAGCTCGTCGGCCGGAAGCGGCACGCCCGCGGAGTCTGTGGCCTTGAAGAGGCTCGCCCAGTGCGCCGCAGGAAGCTCTCCCGTCTCGTCGAAGCGACAGCCCAGCAGGGCCTCGGCGGGCTCGTTGTAGAACAGCAGATTGCCCGACGGATCGACGAGAAAGATCGGCATCGCGAGGTAGCTCGCGAGCTGTCGCATCAAGATGATCTCCACCGCGCGTTGCATCGACGGGCCGCCTTTCAAAGACCCGTGATGCTAGCGGCAACGGGGGCGCGCCGTCGACAGCGCAGTGTGCGGCGACGACCCGCATTCAGCCGCGCGCGGGGCTGTGTTAGAGCGGTGGCGATGCGGTACGGCGAGCGGTCTCGGGGGCGGGTGATGGCGGCGTGGGCGGTGCTCCTCGCGGCGACGGTGACGGCGTGCGGAAACAACGACCCGCCGAAGCTCATCGACACGCGCGACGCGTCGACGGTCGATGTGCCCGACGGCTCCGTGGTGCTCGACGACGGCGCCGTGGTGCCCGCCGACGTGTTCACGCTCCCGCAGTACGAGGTCGTGCGCTTCGATGCGCAGCGCTCGGAGTTCCCCGAAGGTGTGGTGACCCGCGGTGGCAACGCGTACGTGTCGTTTCGCACGTTGCCGCGCGTGGTCGAGGTGACGCCGACGGGCAGCTACCGCGCGTACGCGACGGTTCCGTCGAGCGGATCGGTGCGGGGCATGGCCTTCGACGCCATGGGCCGCCTGTGGCTCTCGGTGGTGTCGTCGGGGGCCGCGCAGGCGGGCGTGTACCGCGCGCCCGCGGGCGGCGGCGAGGCGACCCTCGTGGTGCGCGACGACGGGCTCCCGACCCCCGCGGGCCTCGCCGTCGATGCGACGGGCGCGGTGTGGGTCGCGCAGAGTGATCCCGGCGCCGTGTGGCGCATCGCACCCGACGGAACGCTCGCGCGCTGGACCAACGACGCCATGCTCACCGGCGGCGGTGTGATCTGCGGCCCCACGGGCACCGATCGCACGGGCGCCAACGGGCTCGTGGTGCGCGACGATGCGGTGTACGTGAGCCACACCGACCGCTCGACGGTGATCCGCGTGGCGCGCAACGCCGATGGGAGCGCGGGCGCGGTGAGCACCCTCACGATGCGCGACTGCGCGAAGCTCGCGACGGCGTGGGGCGTCTCCGTCGGTCCCATGGGCTCGCTCCTCGTGGCGGCGAGCGGGGCCAACGCCATCGCGCGCGTCGCCACCGACGGAACGACGACGGTGCTCAGCGCGCCCATGGGGCTGCTGCGCTCGCCGACGGGCGTCGCGTGGGACGAGTCGGCGAACGTGGTGTGGGTGGCGAACTCCGCGAACGCGGAGGCGGTGCGGGCGGGCGGCGTTCCGCTGCCGTCGGTGGCGCGGGTGCCGGTGATGTGAGGGAGAGAGACGGCGGCTACGTCACGCGGGGCGTGCGGGCTGCGGGTCGGCGGGCTCGTCGCGCTCGACGCTCGCGGTCGCCTTCGCGCCCCGGCGGAAGAACCCATCGGGCCACGCGCGGTCGAGGCGGTTGGGCACCACGAGCTTGCTGAGGTCGGCGTGCGTGTCGAGGCGCAGGTCGTTGAGCGCATCGACGAGACGCACCTTGTCGCGCGCCATGAAGTCACGACGCTTCGCCTGCGCGTCGTCGCGCTGCTTCACCGCCACGTCGCCGCGCGCGATGCTCTCGGCCAGCGGAACCGCCGTCGCGCGCAGCGGGCGCTCGGGCTCGGTCTTCAACGAGTCGGGCCACGAGCGCACCACCTTGAGCTCGGCGTCGAGCGCGAGGAGCGCGATCTTGCGCGGCGTGCTGCGTCCCACGTAGCGGACCCAGCGCGGGTCGTCGTGGCGGCTGTCGACGGCCGTGTCGAGGGCGCGTCCCGTGGCGCGCACGGCGGTGTCGAGCGCGTCGTCGGCGGCGTCGACCGCGGCCTGCGCCACGACCTCGGCGCGCCACACCGAGTACTGTCCCGACCGCACGGCTTCGAGCGCCGTGAGGTAGTCGTGAAAGCGCGTCGCGAGGTGCTGGGCGAGCGGCTCCGAGGTGAGACGCGCTTCGGTGTACACAGCCTCCTCCCAGAGTGTGTCGATCGCGTCGCCGTAGTCCATCAATCGTGGGGCCATGGAGTGATCCTTTCGGGCGACGGGATGCACCGCCGCCCACCGCTGCGACCGCGCCCTCGCGAGCGGGTTCCCACGCCGCGAAGAAAATCGTCGACGCGCGGTGAACCACGGCGCCCGCACACCGGCAGAAGGTCTCTCGCGTTCGAAGAATGGTTCTGGCGCGGTGGCAGAAGCCTTCTCGCGTTCGAAGAATGGTTCTGCCGCGCTGGCAGAAGCTCTCTCGCGTTCGAAGAGAGGTTCTGGCGCGCTGGCAGAAGCTTCCTCGCGTTCGAAGAGAGGTCCTGCCGCGCTGGCAGAAGCTCTCTCGCGTTCGAAGAGCGGTTCTGCCAGCGTGCCGGGGGCGAAGTTCGGGGAGCGACGGAGCGAGGCGGGGGAGGCGGGCGCGCGACGGGCGTCGCGATCAGGGAGGCAGCGGCACGCAGGTGGTGCCCACGCAGCTCTCGCCGCTACGGCAGCAGGCGCCGCAGCCGCAGAGGGTCTCGCCGCGGGCGCAGAGGGCCGCGCAGGAGCCCGACACGCAGATCTGTCCGCAGGCGCATCCGCCGGGGCACGAGGCGGGCGCGCACACGTACTGGCTCGGCGTCATGGGGTTCGAGCTCCGGCTGCACGTGCTGCCCGAGGGACACGTGCCGGGGCAGTACCCGCCGCAGCCGTCGCTCTGGTTGCAGCTCGCGGTGGGCGGACACGAGGGCACGCACTGACACGAATTCGTCGTGGCGTTGCACGCCTGACCCGTCGGGCACCGTCGCCCCGTGCCACACGAAGCGCCCGTTCCGCAGGGGTTGGGAATGGGCGATCCGCACGTCACCGCGTCGGGCGACATCGCGCTCGAACACGTCAGCGTGCACACGCACGCGCTCCCGATGCAGCTCTGCGTCGACGAGCACACCGTTCCGCAGGCGCCGCAGTTGTTGCGATCGGTGGCGGTGTTCACGCAGTTGGTTCCGCAGAGCGTGAGGCCCGCGCTGCACACGCACCGTCCCGCCGTGCAGGTCGTGCCCGAGGGACACACGTTGCCGCAGGCGCCGCAGTTGTTCGTGTTGTTCGCCGTGTCGACGCACACGCCCGAGCACGACGTGGTGCCCGACGGGCAGATGCACCGCCCGCCCGAACACGACGTGCCCGTGGCGCAGCGCACGCCGCATCCGCCGCAGTTGTTGTTGTCGGTGCTCGCGTTGACGCACGCCGACCCGCACGCCGTGAGCCCCGCGCCGCACGCGCAACGACCCGACACGCACGACTGACCGAGGGGGCAGATCGTGCCGCACGCGCCGCAGTTGACGGCGTCGTTGGTGAGGTCGACGCAGCGCGTGCCGCAGTAGGTCTGTCCCGAGGGGCAGCCGCAGACGCCCGCCAGGCACGACTGGCCCGTGGGACACACCGTTCCGCACGATCCGCAGTTGGCCGTGTCGCTGCTGAGGTTCGCGCAGGTGGTGCCGCAGTACGTGGTGCCGCCAGGGCATCCGCACACGCCGCCCACGCACGACTGGCCCGTGGGACACACCCGTCCGCACGATCCGCAGTTGTTGCGATCGGTGGCCGTGCTCACGCACGCGCCGCCGCAGTAGGTCTGTCCCGAGGGGCAGCCGCAGACGCCCGCGGTGCAGCTCTGGCCCGTGGGGCACGGACGGCTGCATCCGCCGCAGTGGGCCGACGAGGTCTGCGTGTTGGTGCACGCGCCGGAGCACACGGTCTGGCCCGTGGGGCACTGGCACACGCCCGCGACGCACGACTGGCCCGTGGAGCAGGTGTTGTTGCACGCGCCGCAGTGGGTGGTCGACGTGGCGACGGCCACGCACGCGCCGCCGCAGAACATCTGACCCGAGGGACACACGCAGCGTCCGCCCGAGCACGTCTGGCCCGAGGGACACATCGTGCCCGTGCCGCACGACGGACCGCCGGGGCACACGTTGGGGATGTCCGTTCCGCACGCGACGGTGGTGGGCGAGGTGGTCGGGCACCGCGGGGCGCACTCGCACACGAGCGTCGTGGCGTTGCAGACCATGCCCGTGCCGCAGGCGGTTCCGCGACCGGGGCAGGTCATGCCGGGGCACGAGTTGGGGATCATCGCGCCGCAGGTGACCGCCGATGCATCGGGGCACGTGGGCACGCACTCGCACACGCCCATCGCGTTGCAGCGCTGGCCCGAGGGGCACTGCGTTCCCGTGCCCGAGCAGCTCATGCCGCCGCAGGTGTCGCGAATGGGCTGTCCGCACGCCACCGCGGTGGCCGCAGGACACGACGGCACGCACTCACAACGGCCCGCGCTGTTGCA
>CAMFHP010000033.1 GCA_945952225.1 uncultured Myxococcaceae bacterium | reverse complement strand
GGCGGCGACTCTACGCAACTCCGACGCTCGGATCGGGCCGGTTGGAACGGTCCCAGACGAGCACCGTCGCGCCGAGGCCCTGCGCCAGACGTAGCCACGTCTGCGAGCCCCACACGCCGTTCGAACCGTTGTGCGCCATCTCGTCGCAGGGCGCGGTGCCGGTGCAGTTCGGCAGCGCCCAGTGCACGCCGAAGGTCCCCGCCCGGCCGCAGAGCGAGTAGCCGCCGTTGTTCACGGTGTACCCGTTCGAGGTGGGGGTGTCGGGCTGCGTGCATCGATCGGCCGACGTGGGCACCTCGGTGCCCGGCACCTGCCGCGTGCGCATGTCGGCGAGGGCGGCGGGGCTCAGCACGCCCATGCCGTTGTTGCCGAGCCACATCCCCATGAAGCGCGAGAGGTCGCGCACGGTGGTGTAGAGCCCGCCGTTGCCGCCGGCCATCGAGCGCACGCCGGGGTCCGTCCACGCGGGCGCGGGGTTGAAGAACGGGTACGACACGCCGCCGATCGTCTGCCACACGACGGACCAGTTCTGCGCGCGGCCCTGCGCGATCGTGGGCGGCGTCATGCGCGAGCTGCTCATGCCGAGCGGCGCGAGCACGTGGTCTTCGACGTAGCGGTTGAACGTGTCGCGCGTCGAGAGCCCGTTGGCGCTCGTGACCTGCGTGAGCGCCGTGCGACCGATGATGAGCCCTTCGAGCTCGGGACCGATGCCCGCATACGCTTCGAAGCGCCCCGGCGTGTACGCGAGGGTCTGCTGTCGGAGCACGGTCATCCACTGGCTCTCGGTGAGGTCGAAGGTGTTCCCGAGGTTGCTGTTGGGGTTGTAGAGCTCGTTCGCCATGCCCGCGGTGTGCGACACGAGCTGGCGCAGGGTGATGGGCGCGTTCGTGGGCGACGGCGCGCACGCGGTCACCCCCGGCGGACAGATCGACTGCACCTCGGGCACCCACGTCTGCACGGGCTGGTCGAGGGAGGTCGGACGGTTCGCCGTCGAGAACTCCGGGTGCTCCAGCATCGAGCGCAGCGCGGTGCCCGTGATGACCTTCGTGAACGAGGCCACGCCGTAGACCGTGTTCTCGTCGGGGGTCTTCGTGCGGTCGACGTCGGCGAACCCGAAGCCGCGGCTGTAGAAGAGCCCGTCGTCGAGCACGAGCCCGAGCGAGATGCCCGGCCCCTGCGTGCCGAGGTACGCCGACGCCTTCTGCTGCGCCGTCGCTTCGATGCCCGGCAGCGCACCGAGCATGTGGAGACGACGCTCGACGCCGCTGTCGACCCACGCGGGCGCGCCGCAGAGCCCGAGGGGCGCCCACGGCGAGTCGGGCGGCGGGGCCACGCGGCACGCGGCCTGGCGCGCGGTGTCGGGCGTGTCGGGCACGAGCGCGGGCTCCACCGCGCAGCCGCAGAGCGAGAGCGCACCGAGCAGCGAGGGCACCGGAAGGGCGAGAGGCGAGGCGCGGAACTTCATGGATGACGTGTCACTCCCTTGCGCGAGATGCGCGGAGCGACCCGAGTGCAGCGCGCGCGCCGCTCGGAGAAACAAGGGGTTTCGCGCGATCCGTTGTATGGCGCGAGGCACAAGCCGTGGGCGGGGAGCTGTGCGGACGCCCGTACAGCGGGGCGCGTGGAGGCGGGCGTTCAGCGGCGCGCGCGACGGCGACGCAGCAGCGCGAGCAGACCGAGCGCGCCGAGGCCCGCGAGGGAGCCCGCACGCGACGAGGGAGCGCCCGCGCGGCATCCGCAGCCGGTCTCTTCGCCCGTGGTCGGCGCGGTGGAGAGACCACCATCGGGCGCCTCGACGAACACCCCGCCGTCGGCGATGCGACCGCAGCGGTTGTTGCGGCACACGAGTCCGCCCGCGCAGCGGATCGACGCGCAGCGGTCCTGCGTGCAGACGCCGCCGAGGGACTCGTCGCAGAACGATCCCGTGTCGCACGTCACGCCGAGGCACGCGGGCAGGCACCAGGGCTCGTTGTTCACGAGGCGGCACGCCGTGTTGGGCGAGCGGCAGAGGAAGCCCAGCTCGGGCTGGTACTCGCAGCGCTCGGTGATGCAGATCCCCTGCACGCACACGCCGCCGGGGCACACGCAGCCGCCGGGAACGTCCATCGCGACGCCCGCGTCGGGGTCGACGGAGACGAGGTCGTCGCTCATCGGTCGATCGGTCGGCGCGGTGCCGCCGTCGCTGCCGGGAGGCACATCGAAGCCCACGGGCGGCGCGTCGGCGCCCGGCGGAACGTCACCGCTCACGGGCGGTGCGTCGCTGCTCACGGGCGGCGCGTCGGTGCCAGGAGGAACGTCACGGCTCACGGGCGGCACGTCGCTCCGCGGAACGTCGGGCATCGATGCGGGCACGTCGCTCGTCGCGGGCACGTCACTGCGCGCCACGTCGCTCGTCGCGGGTACGTCGCTCGTCGCGGGCACGTCGCTGCGCGGAACGTCGGCGGCGCCCGCGTCGACCGGTCCGACGCGCACGCACTGGCAGGAGCCGCTGCACGAGACCCAGCCCGAGCGGCAGTCCGAGGCGCGGTTCTCACAGAAGGGCGCGTAGCCCGGATCACATCCGCCCGACGCGCCGCCCTGCACGCACTGGCCGGGGTACTGGTGGCAGCCGTTGTTGCAGCGGCAGGTGCCCTGCGCGAAGGCCGTCCACGGCGCGAGCACGCACGCGACCATCAGCAGCAGCGCGCGGAGGAGAGAGGCGTTCGACATGGAGTGCTCCCGGCGTCGTGCGACGAGTCCGCTCAGGGATTCGGGCAACGGCGCACCATGGTGAAGATCAGGGTGAAGGGTTGCTGCGCGGTGGTGCTGCGCCCGCACGCGTCGGTCGCGGTGACCTCGAAGTTCCACGTGCCACGGAGCGCATTCGGGAGGATTCCGAGCGGCGGCACATCGGTCATCATGCCGCCCACCTGACGCCGCCACACGAAGGGCGCGACGGTCTGCACGGGCGGCGCAGGGGGCGCGAGATCCCCCGAGGGCGTGCGCCACTGGGCCTGCACCGCGCGAATCCCCGCGGCGGCGCTCACCGTCGCGCGAAAGTCGTAGAACACCGGCGCGCCCGACTGCGTGCAGGTCTCGACCTCGGCGTTCATCGTCGGCGCGGTCACGGTCACCACCGGCGCGCTGCCCGCGCATCCCGCATCGCCCGGCGTGACCGTCGCGTCGGCACCCGTGGCGGCATCGCGCACGCCCGCGTCGACCGCAGTGCTCGCATCGCTGCCCGTCGCCGCATCGCGCACGCCCGCGTCGACCGCAGTGCTCGCATCGCTGCCCGTCGCCGCATCGCGCACACCCGCATCCACCGCGGTGCTCGCATCGCTGCCCACCGACGCATCGCTGCCCACCGACGCATCGCTGCCCACCGACGCATCACTGCCCACCGACGCATCGCGCGCGGTCATCGCATCGACGGTGACAGCGCCATCGGATGCCCCGTCGACCGCGACCTCGCCGTGGTCTGTCGCGGCGTCGCCCGACGCGGCCACCGGATCGGGCGCACACCCCACGAACGCGACGAGCGCGATGCCCCAACCGACCCCTCCGAAGCGCTGCACCATGGATCAACTCCCGCACGTGAAGACGACGCCCGATGACCAGACGCAGCGCCATCATGCCTCACGCGCGACCGCGCGAAACAGCTTGTTTTCAAGTGAATCCTGAGCAATCGGTGCCTTCACACACGCGCAGTTCCTTCACAACCGGTGACGGCGTTGGGGGGTTGCGGTTGCACCGTCTCGCATCCAGGGGCGCGCGCCACCCTCCCACGCAGGACGTGTGTCTCCGCGAAGCCCCATCAGCGACGCAACGCGACGGCAGCGGTCAACACGCCGCGAAGGCCGCGTCGGATGCGCGACGACGCCCCCGCGACGGGGTGCGGAAGGTCCGCGGCTGCGAAGCATCTGCACAGCATCCCGTGCCACGATGCGGCACACGATTTTTTCTGTGATGAAACTCACGAAACACCCATTTTGTAGGTGTATCTATCCCGCGTGGATTTGCTCCAGACCGACCTCTCGAACAACCGGATCAACCGAGAACCGCGTCATGCCGAGGCGCGCGTGCTCATCGAAGAGCCCGGGCGACCGCCGCGCATCGTGTCGCTCCCCGCGGACGTCGAACATCGTGTGGGGCGCTCGCCCGACGTGGAGATCTCGCTCCACGATCCGCGCGTGTCGCGGGTGCACGCGGCGCTGCGCTTCGACGGGCGACAGGTGACGGTGCGCGACGCGGGCAGCAGCAACGGGACGCTCCTCGCGGGCGCCGCCGTGCGCGAGCCGCGGCGCGTGGAGGTCGGCGCGGCGATCGTCGTCGGTGACACGCGGCTCTCGCTGCTGGCCGAGGTGCGTCCCTCACGCGCGGCGCCGGGCGCGGCGGTGGCCACGGGCGACGAGATCGTCGCGGTCGACCCGGTGACGGCGGGCCTCTTCGCGCAGGTGGCGCGCCTCGCGGGCAGCGACCTCCCGGTGCTCGTGCTCGGCGAGACGGGCACGGGCAAGGAGGTCGTCGCGCGGGAGCTCCACCGCCTCGGCGCACGCTCGGAGAAGCCCTTCTACGTCGCGCACCTCTCGTCGCTCTCCGACGACGCCGCCGCGCGCGAGCTCTTCGGCGTCGACGGAGACACCCCGGGTCGGCACGTCGGGCTCGTCGAGCGCGCGCACCAGAGCACGCTGCTCCTCGACGAGGTGGGCGACCTCTCGCCCGCCAACCAGAAGCGCCTCTTCGCGCTCCTCGACACGCACACCCACGTGCGCGCGGGCCACACGACGCCCACGCCCCTCGACGTGCGCCTCGTCGCCACGAGCAGCCGCGACCTGCACGCCGAGGTCGCCGAGGGGCGCTTCCGCGAAGACCTGTACTACCGGCTCACCGCGGTGACCCTCGCGGTGCCGCCGCTGCGGAGCCGCGCGCGCGACATCCTCCCGCTCGTCGAGCAGGTGCTCGCGTTTCACGGCGGTCGATGTCGTCTCGACGAGCGCACGGCCCGCACGCTCCAGAGCTACCGGTGGCCGGGCAACGTGCGCGAGCTCCTCCACGCGATCGAGGCCGCGCTCACCGTGGCCGACGGAGACACCGTGCGCTTCGAACACCTGCCCACGTCGGTGCGCGGACCGACGGCGGGCGACAAAAATGATCCGAGCGCGCCGCTCCGTGATCGCATCGAAGAGCTCGAACGACGCTCGATCCTCACCGCCCTCGAAGCCACGGGGTGGAACCAGTCGCGCGCCGCCCGCGAGCTCGGCCTCTCGCGCCGCGGGCTCATCTACAAGATGGAGCGCTTCGGGCTCAAACCCCGTCCGCGCAAGCAGAATCGCGGGACGTAACCCCCGCGCGCGACCCCGAAGAGAATTGCCTTCATTTCCAAGCATTCATTGCCGACCTGCTCCCGAAGCCCGCACGAGGCCATGACGCAGCGACGCTCACCACGCCCGCCCCCGCGCGTGCCTCCACCCGCGGCGCCCACGCGTTCTCGTACGGCCCTGCTCCCCGTCGTGGCGGTGGCGGCGTGCGCGGCGGCGCTCCTCACGCGACGGCCCGCGGACCTCGAAGCGCCCCGCGACGATGTGCACGTCGACGCCGAGCCCGTGCAGCGCGACCCCGTCGACGGCCCGCGCACCCCGGGCCCGCTGCGCCTGCCTCGCGTCGAACTCACCGCGCCTGCATGGTCCATCGACCTCACGCGCTGCGAAGCGCCCCTCGAAGGCTGGTGGTTCGCGGGACGCTCCCTCGACGCGGTGCGCGCCCTCGCACGCGAGGCGGGCGGTGACGACGCCCTCGACCGCGCGATCGTGACCTCGCACGGGTGCGACGCCGACGGGTGCCTCGTCGAGACCACCGCCGACACGCTCGACACGCTCCCGATGCCCGTGCGCAACGCGCTCTACCGCACGCTCGCGCAGCACCCGGCGAACCGCGTCCAGGTGTTCGCCGCGCACCGCGACGTCGACTTCGGACCGTGGAGCGCCCTGCTCCCACCGGGCCCCGCGCGCGACGCCCTCGACCGCCTCACGTGGCGCGACGCGTGGGGATACCGCCTGAGCGACGTGACCCGCCTCTGCGCGCAGATCCCCTCCGTCGATGCGCGCCGCGAGGCCCTCGCCGCACTGGCCCGTCGCACGAGCCTCGACCCGATGCTCACGCCCGACCGCAGCACCGACCTCGCCCCCATGGTGCGCTACTGGTCGCGCGGAAACCGCGTGAGCGCCGTGCGCGAGGCCCTCCGCGAGGCGGCCGTGACGGGCGCGCCCCTGCCCGTGCGCGCGCTGCTCCCGACGCACCTCCGCGAGCGCGCGCTGCGCTTCCCGACGCCCGACGAGCAGCACTTCGACTGCTTCGCCACGGCGCTCTCCTTCCTCGACCCCGACGCGTGGACCGTCGCGTGGAACGCCCCCCTCGCCGACGCCGAACTCCGCGCCCGCTACGCGCCCCTCGCGATGGCCGAGGCCACCTGGGGCGACGTGCTCGCGCTCCGCAGCGCCGACGGCGCGCTCGTACACCTCGCCACCGTGGTCGAAGGCGACGTGGTCTTCACGCGCAACGGCGCGAACCTCTCCGAACCCTGGGCGTTCGTGCACCTCGACGACCTGCTGCGCACGTATCCCTTCACGCGCGCCGCGGCCTGGCGCCGCCGCCCCTGAGGCGGGTTCGCCGCGCACCACGCGCCGCGTTCCTGTACGGTCGGGGTCGAGAGGACCGACCCATGCGACACCCCCTGTCTCCCACCTTCGCGCTCCTTGCGCTGGCCGCGCTCGCGGCCTGCTCCGGGCAGAGCGTGGTCTCGGGCAATGTCGGCGACGCACAGGCCGCCGACGCCGACGACCTCGGCGTGCCCGACGTGCCCATCGGCACCGACGCCGACGACGTGACCGATGTGCCCGCGCCCCCCGATGCGCCTGTTCCCACCGACGTCGCCGATGCGAGCGACGTCACCGACGTGACCGATGTGCCCGACGGCCCCGTGCGCTGTACGCGCAACGCCGACTGCGCGTCGATGACCGCCACGCCCGTGTGCGACGTGACCACCGGGCGCTGCGTGCCCTGCAACGCGGGCGATCCCGGCGCGTGCCTCCCGTCGGAGCACTGCGACACCACCGCGAACGTGTGCGTGCCCGGCTGTCGCAACGACGAGGGCTGCCGCGGAACCTCCGCCGACGCGGGCACCGACGCCGGCGCGGGCCGCTGCGACACGACCCGCAACGCCTGCGTCGAGTGCGCGGCCGATGGAGATTGCGCCCTCGGACGCCTCTGCGTCGGGAGCGTGTGCGTGCCCGGCTGCAACGCGATGCACGGCTGCGGCACGGGCCAGACCTGCTGCACGGGCGTGTGCGCCGACCTGCAGAGCAACCTCTCGAACTGCGGCGCGTGCACGAACGTGTGCCGCACGGCCAACGGCACGCCCACGTGCATGAACGGCATGTGCGCCGCGGGGAGCTGCGGCGAGGGCTTCGCCGACTGCAACCGCCGCAACGATGACGGCTGCGAGACCACGCTCAACACCGACGTGACCAACTGCGGCGCGTGCGCCAACGCGTGTCCGACGCCCGCCAACGCGAGCGCCGCGACGTGCACGGGCGGACGCTGCGGGTTCACCTGCAACCCGAGCTTCGCGGACTGTGATGGCATGGCGGCCAACGGGTGCGAGGTCGACCTGCGCGCCAACGCGGGCAACTGCGGGCTCTGCGGCAACGCGTGCCCCGTGCGGGCCAACGCGAGCGCCGCGGTGTGCGCCATGGGCCGCTGCGACGTGACCTGCAACGCGAACTTCGGCAACTGCGACGCCAACCAGGAGAACGGCTGCGAGCAGGACCTCCGCGGCGACGTCAACCACTGCGGACGCTGCGGCAACGTGTGCCCGCTGCGCCCGAACACCACGCCCACCTGCGCGATGGGCGCCTGCGGCTACACCTGCAACCCGGGCTTCGCCGACTGCGACGGCAACGCCGACAACGGCTGCGAGGTCACCCTCGGCACCGACCGCGCGAACTGCGGACGCTGCGGCAACACCTGCACCACGCCCACGAACGCGCAGTCGTCGAGCTGCGCGAGCGCGCGCTGCGAGTTCGTGTGCCGCCCGCCCTTCGTCGACTGTGACGGCGACGCGGCCAACGGGTGCGAGGTCGATCCGCGCACGAGCACGGCCCACTGCGGCGGCTGCGGCATGGCCTGCACCGCGCGCCCCAACGCGACGACGACGTGCACCGGCGGGTCGTGCGGGTTCACCTGCAACACGGGCTTCGGCGACTGCGACGGCGACCCGTCGAACGGCTGCGAGGTCGACCTGCGCACCTCCGTGGCCAACTGCGGACGCTGCGCGAACCGCTGCACCGTCGCGGGCGGCGCGGCGGCCTGCACCGCGGGCGTGTGCGGCGTGGCCTCGTGCGGCTCGGGCTTCGGCGACTGCAACGGCAACGCGACCGACGGCTGCGAGACCGACACCCGCTCGTCGGCCACCGACTGCGGCGCCTGCGGACGCACCTGCCCCACGCGCGCCAACGCGCTCCCCGTGTGCTCGGCCTCGACGTGCGCGAGCGCGTGCCGCCCGGGCTTCGGCGAGTGCAACGGCGTCGAGACCGACGGCTGCGAGGTGAACCTCACGTCGAGCACGGCCCACTGCGGCTCGTGCGGCCGCGCGTGCATCACCCCCAACGCCACGCCCGCGTGCATGTCGAGCACCTGCGCCATCGCGGCCTGCAACACGGGCTTCGCCGACTGCAACGGCGTGGTCTCCGACGGCTGCGAGGTGAACCTCACGAACACCGTCACGTCGTGCGGCATGTGCGGCCGCGCGTGCTCCGTGGCGAACGGCACCCCGGGGTGCGCCGAGGGTGTGTGCGGCGTGGCGTCGTGCAACGCGGGCTTCGGCAACTGCGACGGCAACCCCACCAACGGCTGCGAGGTGAACCTCACCAACACGGTCACCCACTGCGGCGCCTGCGGGCGCGTGTGCGCCCTCGCCAACGCGACGCCCACGTGCTCGTCGGGCGCGTGCGCCGTGGCGGCCTGCAACGCGGGCTTCGCCGACTGCAACCGCTCGCCCAACGACGGCTGCGAGGTGAACCTCCGCACCGACGTGAACAACTGCGGCGCGTGCGGCGCCCGCGGCACCGAGGTGTGCGACGGCGCCGACAACAACTGCGACGGACGCGTCGACGAGGGATGCCCCACGGGCTTCACCGGGCTCAACGTGTTCAGCTACCAGGGCGGGCCCTGGGGCGGCGGCGGCGGCGGAGGCTATGACCTCCAGTGCCCGTCGGGCCAGGTGATGACGGGCATCTACGGTCGCTCGGGCGGATACCTCGACGCCGTGGGCGCCATCTGCGGCACGCCGGTGTTCGTCGAAGACCGCTCGACGAACCCGTACTCGTACCGCATCGACGTGAGCACCTCGGGCAACACCGCGCAGGTGGGCGGCGGCGGCGGCGGGGCCTTCCGCTACGACTGCCCCGCGAACAGCATCGCGATGCGCGCGCTCGGCCGCTCCGGCGGCTACATCGATCAGTTCCGCGTCGAGTGCTACCGCTGGAACATCGAGTTCGCCGCGGGCGTGGGCTGGCGCATCGTGCGCAGCGCGGCGACGGGCATCTCGGGCTCCTACGGCGGCAGCGGCGGCGGCGCGTACGACTACCTCTGCCCCTCGACGTCCACGGGCGTTCCCTCGGCGCTCCGTCGCCTCTTCGGCGGCTCGGGCAGCTACGTCGACCGCCTCGGCGTGTGGTGCACCGCGCCCACGCTGACCCTGCGCTGACCCCCTCCCCCTCCCCCTCCCCGCGCGTCGCACCCGACCCGGCGCGCGGGAGTTCCCTCCCTCACCGCTCGAAGCGCACCGCGTCCTCGTCGCGCATCCGCAGGAACGCGATCGGTTCTCGCGCCGCGCGCCACGCCGCGGGAAGGCCCTCGTCGCCCACGCGCAGCGCCACGATGCCGCCCACGATCGCACACGTCGTGTCGCGGTCGCCGAGGCCCTCCGCGGTGATCCACAGCGCGTCTTCGAAGCGGTCGAGGCACCGGTCCGCGCACCACAACGCGAAAGGAACCGTGTCCGGCGACGTCACCGCTTCGCCCGTGCCCAGCACCGAGGCCGCGAGGGCCACCGTCGCGTCGGGGCCGATGTCCATGGCCTTCGCGAGCCCGCGCCGCGTGTCGCCCGCCGGGGTGCGCGCGTGCGTCCACGCGAGCAGCGACGGATGCGCCTTCGCGAAGCCCTCCACGTTCGCCGCGCGCCACGCATACACACTCGCCACCGCGACGGCGACGGCGCCGGCGATGCCCTCGGGGTGCGCGTGCGTGGGCTCGGCCGACGCGATGGCCGCCGTGATCGCCGCGTCGAGGTCGTCGGCGAAGTACGCCCCCACGGGCGCCACGCGCATCGCCGCGCCGTTGCCCATGGAGCCCTCTCCGCCGAACACCCGCCCCGCCGCGAAGGCCCACGGCACGCCCGACGCGATGGCCTGCAGGATGCCGTGCGCCGTACCTCCGTAGCCCCGCATCGGGTCGGCCATGTACCGCTGCGCGAAGCGCGTCGCGAGCTCGTCGCGGTCGATGGTGCCGTGCGACGAGAGCGTGTTGAACACCTCGACGGCCATCTCGGTGTCGTCGGTGGTGCGCCACGGCGGCGCGGGGTCGGCGCGGAGCGCGATGAAGTGCAAGGCGCGGTCGTGCGGCATGAACCAGCACTGGCCGAAGGCGTCGCCGAGCGAGAGGCCCTCCAGCGCAAGGCGCGCACGTGCAAGACGCTGGGCGTGGTCGGGGAGTAACTGAACCGGATTCATCGGCACGGACGCCCCACCTATCACGTCTCCGCACCCGCCGTGTACGTGACTCGCGCGCCGCCCCGGCGCTGTGCTCTGATGCCCTCGATGAAGCTTCGACTTGCCTCTGTGCTCCTCCTCGCCGCCGCGACCACCGCGTGCGGCGCGCGCACCCCCTTCGGCGAAGACTACGTGCCCTTCGATGTGCCCTCCGTCGATGCGCCCACGGTCGACGTCCCGGTGGTCGATGTGCCCTCCGTCGATGGGCCCACCGTCGATCGCCCTGGCGTCGATGTGCCCGCCGTCGATCGCCCCACGGTCGATGTGCCCTCCGTCGACACATCGCCCGTCGATGTTCCTTCGCCCGACGTGCCGATCACCTGCAGGCCCGGAGAGATCCTCTGCGGTCGCGTGTGCACCAACTCGCAGGTCGACCCGCTCAACTGCGGCGCGTGCGGCGTGGTCTGCACCGGCGGCACCGTCTGCAACGGCGGATGCGTCAAGGTCTTCTGCCCGCCGGAACAGACGCGCTGCGGCGGCGTGTGCGTCGACACGAGCACCGATCCCCGAAACTGCGGCGGCTGCGGCATCCTCTGCCCCGCGGGCCTCTCGTGTCAGACCGGCGCCTGCGCGCCCGCCACGCCCGTCGACGGACCGTACCTCCGCATCGACTCGCTCGGCACCACGGGGTGCAACGCCGTCGAGCACGCGGCGATCACGGGTGACGACCGCGGCGGCATCGCGGTGGGCGTCGAGAACGTCTACTACCTCGGCGACGAGGCCCTCGGCGCGTTCAACCTCGACTCGCTCGCGGGCGTGCGCCAGTCGTTCACGGGCTTCGACCTCATGGCGAGCAACCTGCGCAACGGCGAGGTCTACCAGCTCCTCGGCCCCGGGGGGGTGGTGCCCGGCCCCGACGGAACGCTCGTGCAGATGGGACGCCTCGGCCAGCGCGGAACGTCCCCCGGCGTCGTGCGCCTCTCGTCGCCCATTCCCCTGCGCGCCGGGGAGTTCCTCGGCATCTTCTCGGGCTCGGACCGCGTGGTGATCGTGAGCGGCACCACGGTCTACGACATCGCCCTCGGCACCGGCGTCGTGACCCCGCGCGGAACGATCCCCGCCATTCCCCACACGCCCTGCGAGACGCGCGCGATCTGGGGCGTGGCCGAGCGCTTCGACGGCGCCCTCTGGCTCGCCTACGTGAGCGACACCACGCACGTCTCCCGCACCCGCGTCGGCGACGGCGCCACGCAGACCGTGGGCACCTTCGCGAACCTCGCAGACATGTGCGCGTTCAGCGTCTCGCCCACGCGCAACCGCTGGTACTGGCACCACGAGGGCACGTCGCAGTTCCGCGCGGGCGACGAGTCCATCGGGTACTGCCCCGCGCGCATCGTGACCACCGACATGCCCACCGCGGGCTACACGCAGACCGCGCGCACCACGCCGCTGCCCTTCCTCGATGCGTGCGGCGCGCCGGGTCACACCACGCTCCTCGCCACCGTCGACGACCAGTCCGCGCCCGCGCCCCTCGCCTTCGATTTCCGCTACTGGGGACGCACCGTGCCCGCGGGCTCGATGCTCACGATCGCGAGCAACGGCTACCTCTCGTTCACCCCCGACGCCGCCATCACGCTCGGTGGAATGCTCGGCACCAGCGCCGAACCCAACGCCGTCGTGGCCCTCCACTGGGGCGACCTCTTCACCCGCGCCGACGGCGTGTGCGTCGCCACCGTGGGCGCCGCCCCCAACCGCCGCCAGGTCGTCGAGTGGAGCAACGCCCACTACTGCTGCACCGACGACCCCGCCGTGGGCCTCACCTTCGAAGCGGTCTTCACCGAGACCACGAACGAGATCGACCTGCTCTACCGCGACATGCGCGGCCTCCGCCCGCTCCCCGCGGGCCTCGAAGATTTCTCGGGCACCGCGTCCTCCGTCGTGTGCGACGGCAGCCCCATGTGCGCCATCACCACGGGCACCGCCGTGCACTTCGTCCCCACGCCCTGAACGTGACGCGCGCCGCGCGGGGACACTACCCTCGCGCGCCATGACCCGCCGCGCACGCCCCGCCCTCCTCGCCACGCTCGTCGTTCCCGTCGCCGCCCGCGCGCTCGCCGCGTGCGTCGTCGCGCAGCCCGCCCCCGCGGTGACCCCCTCCCCCTCGTCGGGCGCCGTCGCCCCGGCCCACGCCGTCGCCTACAACGCCCCGCCCCCGGTGGTGGCCGCCACGGGATGCTCCCTCACGCTCTCCGTCGCGACGGTGACCACGCGCGCGGGATGCTCCATCGACCAGCGCGTGTCGTCGCAGTCGACCACGGTCACCTACCCCTGCGAGGGAGGCCCCGCGCAGGCCCGCTTCGCCGACGCCATCTTCGACGGAACGGTCTCCGCCGACGGCCTCGTCGAGCTCTCGCTCCGCACGACCTTCACCTTCACCGACCGCTGCCAGTGGGAGACCAAGCAGGAGATCCGCGGCCAGCTCCAGACGGGCTCCCTCGCGTACACGTACAGCGAGCACCCCCTCCCCGGTCAGTCGGGCTGCGCGGCCCGCTGCGACGCCGCCGCGGCCGTGTCGGTCACGCGCCCGTAGATCCCGCCGCGCGCCGCCGTTTTCTCGCGCGACGCGCCGCGATGGGGCACACGCATCGCACCGCCGCGATGCCCACCGAGACCCGCACCGTCCTCGCGCACACCACCCCCGGCACCGTGCTGGTGAACGGGATCCCGAAGCCCATTCCCTCGGGGTGGGCGCACCTCCCGCCCGGCGACGCCGGACTCACGCGCCGTGTGAAATCCCTCGGCCCCTCGTGGACCGTCGAAGAGAAGGTCGGCCGACGGATGTTCTCCCGCGGCGTGTGGGCCCCCGCGGAGCACATCGACCGCGCCCGCGCCGAGCTCGACGCCGAACGCGCCGACCCCGCCTACGCGAAGCGCCTCGACGCCGCCCGCGCCCGCCGCGCGAAGGAGCAGGCCGCCTACGTCGAAGACTTTCGCGCCAGCGTGCTCACCTGGCTCCGTTTCGCCCCCGTGCACGGCGCCCTCGCCGCGCGCCTCGCCGACGCCGTGACCGCCCACGCCACCCCCGTGGGCAGCGGAACCGTCGCCCGCACCGAGCGCATCCCCCTCGACGAGCGCGCCCGCGCCGCCGTGCTCGCGTGGATGCGCCACCAGACCACGGCCTACGACGACATGCGCATCGCGCGGGTGAAGGGCGAGCGACGCCGCGTACGCCGCGCCCTCGCGGGCCTCTCCCTCGAACGCCTCGACGGCTACCGACGCGGACTCCCCGCCCCCGCCGACTGCCCCCTCGCCGCGGCCCTCGACGACGACGCCGACGACCGCGCCGAAGGCGAACCCGCGGCGTGACGCGCGCGCGGCGACGGCTCGTCATCGACGGCGTGACGTGGCGCTACAACGACGCGTTCTCGCTCTGGAGCGTGGCCTCGTCAGGCATCACCCTCGTGCGCGCCGACAACGCCGTGCGCGTCACCGCCATCTCGCCCTACCGCGACGGGCGCACTGTGCTCGCCGTCCGTGTGGAAGCTACGCGCGGAACCCCCGTCACCGTCACCCCCACCGGGCGCCTCTGGCGCGGCCCCGACGAGCTCCTCCCCACCTGGACCCCGGGGGTGCTCACCCGCATCGTGCGATGGGCCCTCGACCCCGCCGCGCCGAAGGACCTCCTGGGCCCCTCCAGCGCCCCGGCGCCCATGACCCCCGTCGAGACCTTCACCGCCGCCCTGCTGCGCCCTCCAGGGCCCTCGGCGGCCCGCGCACGGGCCGTGTGCGAAGACATCCTCGGGCGCCCCATGGCCGACGTGAACCTCGCGGCCCCGGCCCGCGACCTCGCGCGCTCGCGCCGCCTCGTGGCCCGCGTGTGGGAGGCCCTCGCGCTCCGTGACGTGATCCCCGCCGCGTGGCTCGACGACGGCGCGCGGCGCTTCGTGGCCTCTGCCGAATGCGCGCTCCCCGACGAAGACGCCCTCCCCCTCGACGGCTGGGATGCTCCGTGTGTGGGGCTCTCCGTGCCCGCGGGACTCGCCACGGCCCTCGCCCTCGCCCGCGACCCCGGAGGCGCCCTCCGCGCCGAGTCGCTCGCGCTCGAAGCCCTCGCGCGCATGGCCCCGCTCTGCGCCCACCCGGTGCCCACCGCCCCCCTCCTCTGGCGCATCGACAACGACCCCGCGGCCCGCGCCACGGTGAGCACCCGCGCCGCCGACGACCGCACCGGCGGACGCGCCATCGCCACGGTGGCCTCCCTCGTCGACCGCCACCTCGGCCCCGCCCCGGAACGTGAAGCGAGCGACCGCGTCGACGCGAACCTCGTTCCGTGGAGCGACGCCCCGGGCCGCACGCTCGCCCACCTCGCGCACCTCGACCGGGCCTACGCGCTCCGCTGGCGCGCGCTCTGCGACGCCGACGCGCGCATCACCGCGGGGGCGCACCCGGGCCTCGACGGCGTGCGCTTCGTCGACCTCGCAGACCCCTGGGCCCCCCTCGTCGAGCTCTGGCAATCGGGCTGGGGCGTGGACCTCTGGCGCGTGTCGGGTGTGGCCCTCGTGGCCCCCGACGCGGGCTGAGCATTTCCCCGTCGGTCACTCGCTGACGAAGGGCGCCACGTCGGCGTGGGGAACGAGCGCGCGCACCCGCGCCTCGACGGCCTCCGCGGGCTCGGCGAGCACGGCCGCCGTGGGCGCCTGCCAGCCGTACACCGACCGTCGCAGCAGGAGCGGCGCGGTGATCTGCGCGAGCGCGTCGAGCACGCCGCCTGCGAGCTTCGCGTGGTCCTTCGCGAGCGGCTCTCCGCGCTCGTCGAGGAGCTGAAAGGCCGCGCCCCCGGGTGCCTCCCAGATGCGCACGTGGACGGGCACCGAGGCCGAGCGGCCCGACGACATCCACCCGAAGCCCACGACCGCGAGGAGGGTGAGTCCCACCACGTTCGACGCGATGGTGCCCACGGCGCTGCCGCGCTGACCGCTCATCACGTGCGTCGCCGCGTAGCCGCCCGCGGCGCTCCCGACCGCCGCCGGGGGGCCGAGAATTTCGCCGAACGCGAAGGCCAGGTCTGCCGCGCTCAGGGCCGATCGCTGCGCCTCGCCGGTGCGCCCGTGGCCGCCTCGCAGCGTGCGTTGCAGACACGTCGCGCGGGCCACGAGGTCCGTGCCCGACTCCGGGGGCATGTGACCCGCTGCGACCGCGGCGTGGAGGAGTTCGAGCAGCCCGGCCACGCGCACGTCGGGCCACGCGATGCCGCGCAGCGCGGCGATGGCGCCGGTGGGGTCCGTGGGCTCCGCGGGGGGACCGGGCCACGCGCGACGGTGCTCGGGCGGAAACGCGCCGAGCGCCTGGAGAAAGCCCGCCATGGCGCGCGCTCCCTCGGCGGGCACGATGGTGTTGAGGCTGATCGTGCGGCCCGGCACCGTGAGCACGAGGTCCGAGGTGAGCATCCCCGTCTTCACGGCCACGCCCTGGAGCGCCGCGTAGGGCACCTCGACGTTCTCGTCGCCGAAGGCGATCACCCGGCGGTCGGTGAAGGCCAGAAAGCGCGAGCCGTCTTCGTCGCCCGTCTCGTCGTGAAAGGCCAGCAGCTCCTCGCCCGACTCGTGGTCGCGCCACAGGCGACAGAGGTTCGCCGCGGCGTTCATGGCCCGCGCGCGCACCGCGGGCACGGTGCCGATGCGCTCGTGACGGAGCAGCCGCATGGCGGCCTCGCCGACGGGTCCGAGCACCGGCGCAGGCGCCCACGCGAAGCGCGCCGCCCCGCGGTTGTGCAGCGCGATGGCCCGCAGCGCGCGACGCATCGCCACCGCGCACTCTTCGAGCATGTCGGGCAGCGGGAGGATGCCCTCGGCGGTCGCGAGCGTGCCCGTGCGTCCGCGCTCCGTGGGCGCCCGCGGGGCGTAGATCACCGACTCCAGCGGGAGCCGCGTGCGGGGGTTGTCGAAGTACACCGCGCGGTCGGTGACGAGCATCCCGGCCTTGCCCGAGCCCATCACCGTGCTGTCGACGAGCAGCAGCGGCTGCTCCCCCGCCCCGGGGTTGGCGAAGGTCATCGCGCCCTGGAGCTTCTTCGTCGAAATGTCCGGCGCGACCGACACCCCGGCGAGGGCGTCGACGCCGCCGATGGAGGCGCGGAGATAGAGCGGCGACGGAGGTGGCAGCGGGGTGTTTCCGGGCGTGCGGTACATGGCGGCGCGGGAGGCTATCACCGCCCCCGAAATCGGGGTCCGCGGCGCTTGTCCGACCGGTCGGACAAATCACGTTTCTCGGGCAAACAAGCTCGATTTCGTCAGGGCACCCCCCACCCAGGTCAGGCGTTCAGTGCCCCCTCCGCGACGAAGACAAATCGGGCCGTCACCGAGGCCCCCGCGGGCGCCACCGACACCCCCTCCAGCGCGCCGCCGAGCGAGGCCCTCGAACGCACCGCCGCCGGGACCGCGGGCTCGACGCGTACCCCCCCGGTGGGCGGGGTCGGGAGCAGCTCGCAGCGACGGAGCGCCGTGACCCGCATCCCCGCCCGCGCGGCCATGGCCGAAGCGCGCGCGTGGGCCTCCTCCCAGCACCGTCGTTCGGCGTCGGCGAGATCCGCGGAGCCCCGGGGGGTGATGGCGCCGGTGGTGACCCCGCGGTGCGTGCGCGCGAGGTCGAGCACGCGGTCGAGGGTGGCGCCGTCGCGGCACCGCACATCGAGGGTGGCCGAGAGCGTGGGCATCCAGCGGTCGCCGAGGGCGTGGGCGAGGGTCACGGCCGCGCCGAGGAGCATGGCTGCGAGACCCCGCTCCTCGTGGACGATCAGCGCGAAGCACACGGGCAGCGCGGCGACGGCGAGCCACCACGCCCACGACCCGCGGTGCAGGTGGCGGAGGGTGACGTCGCGGCGGTCGAGTCCGAGGGAGGCGAGGGCGTCGCGGAGCGCGGCGAGCGCGTGGGCGGGGTCGCGCGCGAAGCCCCGCGCGTCGAGGGAGAGGGTCACGTCGGCGCCCGAGGCGTCGGCGACGAGGGGAACAGAGGCCGTGAGCGTGAGGGTGGCGGTGCGCATCGACGGCCAATGCGCGGGGCCGTGAATCGGTGACAGCGAATCGTCGACACCGCCTCAGGGGAGCGGTTCGAAGCGCGCGGTGAAGTGGCGCAGCGTCGGGGCCTCGAAGGTGAAGCGCATGCCGCGGAGGGCGTGGCGCCGTTCGAAGACCTCGATCACGGCCTCGGCCACGTAGTCGATGTGGCTCTGGGTGTAGACCCGACGGGGAATGGCGAGGCGCACGAGCTCCATGGGCGACGGGCGTTCGAGGCCCGTGGCGGGGTCGCGACCGCCGAACATCACCGTGCCCACCTCGACGCCGCGCACGCCCGCGACGCGGTACAGCTCGGCGACGAGGCTCTGCCCCGGGAGCTCGCGCGGCGCGATGTGCGGGAGGAAGCGCGCGGCGTCGAGGTAGATCGCGTGGCCCCCCGGGGGTTCGACGATGGGAACCCCCGCGGCGAGGAGCTTCTCGCCGAGGTACCCCGTGGCCCGGATGCGATAGCGCAGGTAGTCGGCGTCGAGGGCCTCGTAGAGCCCCGTGGCGATGGCGTCGAGGTCCCTCCCCGCGAGGCCGCCGTAGGTGGGAAAGCCCTCGGTGAGAATCAGCACGTCGCGCTCGCGCTGCGCGAGGCGCTCGTCGCGGGTGGCGAGAAAGCCGCCGATGTTCGCCATGCCGTCTTTCTTCGCGCTCATCGTGGCGCCGTCGGCGTGGCGAAAGAGCTCGCGGGCGATGGCGAGGGGCGTCCAGTCGGCGAAGCCCTCCTCGCGCTCGCGGATGAACCACGCGTTCTCGGCGAAGCGACACGCGTCGAGGTAGAGGGGGATGCCGTGCGCGCGGCACACCGAGGCCACCTCGCGCACGTTGGCCATGGAGACGGGCTGTCCGCCCGCGGAGTTGTTCGTGAGGGTGAGCATCACGAGGGGCACCCGTCCCGCGCCCTCGCGTTCGAGCAGCGCGCGGAGGGCGTCGACGTTCATGTTGCCCTTGAAGGGATGGCGGCTCTGGGGGTCGCGCCCCTCGGGGATCACCAGGTCGACGGCGCGCGCGCCCGCGGCCTCGACGTTGGCCCGCGTGGTGTCGAAGTGCGTGTTGTTGGGCACGACGTCGCCGGGCTTGCACACGGCGCCGAAGAGGATGCGCTCCGCCGCCCTCCCCTGGTGCGTGGGCATCACGATGGGGAGGCCGGTGATGTCTCGCACCGCGGCCTCGAAGCGGAACCAGCTCCGCGCGCCCGCGTAGGCCTCGTCGGCGCGCATCACCGCGGCCCACTGCTCGGCGCTCATGGCCGCCGTGCCGCTGTCGGTGAGCAGATCGATCAGCACGTCGTCGCTGTGGAGCAGAAAGACGTTGTACCCGGCCTCGCGGAGGTGACCCTCGCGCTCGGCGGCGGTGGTCATGCGGATGGGCTCCACCGACTTGATTCGAAACGGCTCGATGATCGTGCGCATGGCGCGCGCGCCGAGCACGGCCCGCGCCACGCGGTCGCTGCGACGGTCGCCCTCGCGGCCGCGCGGAAGCCCCTGCGGCCCCGTGCACCGGGCGCGCGCGAACGTGCGCGTTCCATCGGGTGCGGGTGCTGCGATAGAACGCGCGCCACGACATGGCAGAGCACACGAACGCACGGGCCGGGGCGCTGCTCGATCAGGGCATCGCGCGCTTCGAACGCAACGACCACGAGGGCGCGCTGCGCCTCTTCGAACGGGCCACCACGGCGGATCCGTCGCTCCACGGCGCGTGGTACCTGCGCGGCGTGTGCTGCAACGCGCTCGGACGCTTCGCCGACGCGGTGACGGCCTTCGAGGGCGCGGTGGCCGCGGCGCCCGACGACGGCGACTCGCACTTCAACCTCGGCAACGCGCACCTGCACCTCGGCGACTTCGAACGGGCCATTCCCTCGCTGGAGCACGGGTATGCGCTGGGGGTGACCGACCTCGACGACGCGGGGGCCCTCTTCAACCTCGGCCTCGCGCACTTCGAACAGGGCAAGCGCGGCAGCGACCGTCGGTACCTCGTGCGGGCCCTCGAACTCTTCGAAGCGGTCGAGCGCGCGAACCCCCTCCACGCCGCGGCGATCTTCGAACGGGCCATGGTGCTCACGCTCCTCGCGCGCCACGAGGAGGCCGCCCGCGAGCTCGCGCGGGTGATCGCCTTCGACCCCGCGTCGACGCACCCCACGGTGGTGCAGGCCCACGTCGCCGAGGCCGTCGCGCTCACCGCCCTCGCACGCTTCGAAGAGGCCCTCTCGTCGCTGCGCACGGCCGTGCAGAAGGAGCCCCGCGTGGCGGGGGTGGCCGCCCGCGACCCCGATTTCGACGCCCTCCGCGCGTCGCCCATGGGACCGGGCTTCCTCGCGCTCGTGGGCGCCCCGGCCCCCCTCCCCCTGGCGCTCCCGTGTGACGTGGTGCTCACCATGGCGCCCGCCGACCTCGCAGCGCTACGCGCGTGGATCGTCGAGCGCGCGAAGGCCGTCGTCCCCTCGATGCAGGAACTCCTCGACGCCACCACGCAGCAGCCCACGCTGCTGACCTTCGCGCTGCGTGAGCGGGCCGTGGTGGGCGCGCTCGTCGACGCCGTGCGCGACTGGGCGGTCACCGAGCGTCCCCACATGGTCGACAGCCTCCACTGGGAGTTCGACCGGCGCCACCTCGCGTTCAGCGACCTCGCCACGCGCGCGCCGCGCTCGCTCGCCGACCTCGCCGCCATCGCCGATGCGGAGCCCGCGAAGAAGCCCGTCGCGAAGAAGAAGCCCGTCGCGAAGAAGAAGCCCGCCGCGAAGAAGAAGAAGCGCTGACGCTCAGACGGCGCGCGCGAGGAGCTGCTTCGCGCGCGTGAGGGGCTGCCAGTCGGCCGCACCGCCGCCGCGTTCTACGGTCTCGACCCACGCGGTGAGGGCCTCGCGGAGACGGGGGTCGGGGAGGCGTTCGAACGCGTCGAGCACGCCGCCGATCGCGGTGCTGTTGCCCGCGAGAAAGGCCAGGAACACCGGCACCGCGCGCGGATCGGCGATGCGCGTGAGGAGCGCGAGCGCCTGCGTGTCGAAGACGTTGATGTCGTCGGGGTCGAGGTGCAGGTGCGCGACGAGGTCGTCGACCCACGACGCGTCGAGGGGATGGTGATCGAGCGCCCACACGACGTAGCCGCCGAGCACCGGGTGGCGCAGCAGCGGACGGAGCACCGGCCCCCAGCGGAGGTCGTGGCGCTCGATCTGCCGGAGCGCGAGGAGCACGGCGATGGCGCGCTGCTCGCCCGCGGGCGTGGCGAGGGCGTCGGCGGCGACGTAGGGCGCGAGGCGTTCGAAGGCCCGCGCGGGGTCGAGGAGGTGCACGGCCCACGCGCCGAAGGAGAGCGAGCGCAGCGTGTCGGGCGTGGCCTCGCCGTCGAGGAGCGTCGCGAGCGCTTCGAGCTCGGTGGGCGTGAGGTGCTCCTTCGCGTCGAAGAGGGCGCGGGCGATGTGAAAGCGTCCCGCGTCGTTCGTCTCGCGAAAGCGCGCGAGGGCCAGCGCGCGCACCCCGGGGTCACGAACGCCCGCGCGCACGGCGTAGAAGAGGCCCCAGCTCCGCGGGTTGGCGACGGCCTCCACCGCGCGGTGGGCCTTCGAGTACGCGCGCCTCTCCGCGGTGGGGAGCGCGTTGTAGGTGAGCTGATTCCAGGGCGCGACGCCCACGTCGGCGCAGGCGGGGAGCGCGAGGTAGCGGCGCAGAAAATCGATCACCGCGGGCGACGGGTCGGCGAGGGCGCGCTCGACGTCGGCGTTGCCGCCGCCCACGCGGAGGTACTGCTGCACCGCTGCGAGGAAGGGATCTTCGACCGCGAGCTCGGGGAGTTCGCCGGGCATCTGGTGGCCCCAGCGCGTGTCGATCGCGGGGGCGGACTTCTTCTTCTTCGTCGCCATCGCGCGACGGTATCGCACCTGGGGTATGTCTCTCTGCGCCGTGACGCGCGAAGGACTCCGTGTGCGCGCCCGCTGCCGTGCGGGTGACTTCTGCCTCGACGCGGACTTCGTGTGCCCCCCGGGGGTGACCGTGCTCCGCGGCCCGTCGGCGAGCGGAAAATCCCTCGCGCTGCGCCTCGTCGCGGGCCTCACGCGCGCCCTCGACGGCGCGGTGACCTTCGACGGAACGCCCTGGGACGTGCCCCCCTCGGTGTGGCGCGCGCCCGAGCGCCGCGGGCTCGGATGGGCTCCACAGCACGGCGCGCTGTGGCCCCATCGCACGGTGCGCGCGCACCTCGACGCGGTGGCGCCGGGGGTCTCCGTCGAGACGCTCCCCGAGGCGCTGGCGGTGACCGCGCTGTTGGATCGTACGGTGCCGAACCTTTCCGGCGGCGAGCGTCAGCGGGTGGCGCTGGCGCGGGCGATGATCCGTCGTCCGTCGGTGCTGCTCCTCGACGAGCCGTGGAGCGCCCTCGACCGCGAGGCCCGCGCGACGGTCTCCGCCGCGGTGCGCGCGTGGGTGCTGGAAACACGGTGCGTGGCGCTGCTGGTCACGCACGACGGCGACGAGGCGCTCGGGCCCGTCGAGGCCGCGGTCACCGCGCGCGAGGGCGTGCTTCGCGGGGTGTGAGGGCTGACGGGTCGGGCGATGGTTCGGTTGCGAACGATCCGCGCTCCCTCGCGAGCGGATGGGCGCCGTCGTAGACCTTCATGAGCTGGTCCATCGAGACGTGGGTGTAGCGCTGCGTGGTCGAGAGGCTCGCGTGGCCGAGGAGCTCTTGAATCATGCGCAGGTCGGCGCCGGCATCGAGCAGGTGCGTGGCGCAGGCGTGTCGGAGCTGGTGGGGGTGCACCCCGGGGGACCCGGTCGCGAGCTCGCCGTACTCCGCGAGCACGTACTGCACCTGGCGCACGGTGATGCGACGGCCCGGACGCCCCCAGAACACCGCCGCGGGATCGGCCGCGCCTTCGGGCGGGAGTGCGATGGACGCGCGCTCGGTGAGCCACGCGTCGAGGGCCTTCACGGTGTGCGACCCCAGGGGCACGACGCGCTCCTTCGACCCCTTGCCCATGACCCGCGCGGTGCGCACGTCGAGGGAGAGGTCGTGGAGGCCGAGTCCCACGGCCTCGCTCACGCGGAGCCCGGAGCCGTAGATCAGTTCGAGCAGCGCGCGGTCGCGGAGGGTGACCCGCGCGCGGCGCTCGTCGGCGTCGTGGCGGCGTTCGAGCACGGGGCGCGCTTCGGGCGAGGTCATGAGCCGTCCCGCGTCGGGCACGGAGAGCGTGTCGGGCAGCTTGCGGCGCACCTTGGGGGCCTTGAGCGACGCGGTCGGATCGTCGGTGATGCGCTTCGTGTGACGGGCCCAGCGAAAGAGCGCGCGCGCCGACGAGACGTTGCGCGAGAGCGTGGCGGCGCCGCGGGCCTTCGAGCGCTCGGCGAGCCATCCGCGGAGGTGCGCGAGGGTCACGTCGGAGAGGGAGGCCCCGGGGGTGCGTCCGTCGACGAAGCGCGCGAGGGTTTCGACGTCGCGGAGGTAGTGCTCCACGGTGCGCGGCGAGGCGCGGGCCTCGTGTTCGAGGTAGGTGCGAAACGCGACGAGGGAGGCGGCGAGGCGTTCGGGTTCCACGAGGCGACGGAGCCTACGCGGAGGCGCGCGGGCCCGCGAAGAAACGGGTCAGCGGCGCACGTACCCGAGGAAGAAGCCCACGTAGGCCAGCACCACGAGCGCGGTGAACACCGCGAACACCACGGAGAGCACCGTGGTGATGAGCCCGATGAGCCGGAGGTTCTTGAGCTCCTGCGGCGGCGGAACGCCCAGCGCGTCGTAGCGCTCACGGATGCGCGTGGCCTGGTACCAGGCGATGGGACCGAGGGCCCACATGAAGCCCACGAACCACCCGATGGCGGCGGCGATGGTCCAGGTGCGGGTGTCCTGCGCGAGCTGCGAGAGCTCGGCGGCGCGCGGGTCCCACGCGGGCATGCGGTAGTCGCCGCCCGACGAGGGACCGGGCCACGGGGGCGCCCCGTGCGGCGCGGCGTGGGGGGCGTACGCGGTGGGCGTCTGCGGAGGGCCGGGCGGAGGGTACATCGCGCTCCTACTCTGCGGCGCAGGTGTGCTGCGTCGCCGTGGCAGCCGTGGGCTCGTGCGCAGCGAGGGTCACGCGTTCGACGCCCGCTGTCACCCCCGGAAGCCACGCGTCGAAATGCTCCAGCGCGCGCGTCGCCATGAGGTCGTACTTCTCGCGCTTCGCGGGGCGCTTCTTCGTGCCCGCGGGGAGCTCCCACGGCGCCACGAGGGCCCAGGTGATGTTGCTCGGCTGAAAGTCGTCGCGCGGCGTGCGGAGGTGCCCGAGGAGCCCGCCGAGCGCGGTGGTCCTCGGCGGCGGCGTCACGGTCTCTCCGCGGAGGGTCTGCGCGAGCATGAGGGCGCACACGAAGCCGCACGCGGCGCTCTCGACGTAGCCCTCGACGCCGGTCACCTGCCCCGCGAGGTAGACCCCGGGGTGGCCCTTCAGTTCGAGCGTGTCGGTGAGGCACACGGGGCTGTTCACGAAGGTGTTCCGATGCACGGACCCGAAGCGCATGAACTCCGCGTTCTCGAGGCCCGGAATCATGCGGAACACCGCGTTCTGCGCGGGGTACGTCATGCGCGTCTGAAAGCCCACGAGGTTCCACGCCGTGGCCGCGTGGTCCTCCTGACGGAGCTGCACGACGGCGTAGGGGGTCTTGCCCGTGCGCGGATCGACGAGCCCCACGGGCTTCATGGGACCGTGCGCGAGCGTCTCGACGCCGCGGTCGGCCATCACCTCGACGGGGAGGCATCCCTCGAAATACCGGGCCTTCTCGAACTCGCGGGGCTTCACCTTCTCGGCCGCGCGCATGGCCTCGACGAAGGCGTAGTACTCGTCCTTCGTCATGGGGCAGTTGAGGTACGCGTCGTCGCCGCCCTTGTCGTAGCGCGAGGCGCGAAAGACCTTCTCGAAGTCGATGGACTCCGTCGCCACGATGGGCGCGATGGCGTCGTAGTACGCGAGGTGCTCGCTGCCCACGGCGCGCGCGAGGTCGGCGGCGAGGGCGTCGCCCGTGAGCGGTCCCGTCGCGAGAATCACCGGGCCCTGCGAGGGGATCGCGGTGACCTCTTCGGCCACGCGGGTGATGCGCGGGTGCGTGTCGATGGCGTGGGTGACCGTCGCGCTGAAGCGGTCGCGGTCGACGGCGAGGGCCCCGCCCGCGGGCACCTTCGTGAGCTCGGCGGCCGTGAGAATGAGCGATCCGCCGCGACGGAGTTCCTCTTTCAACAGCCCCACCGCGTTGCCGAGGGCCGCGCCGCGGAGCGAGTTGGAGCACACGAGCTCGGCGAGCGCGTCGCCGGTCTGCGCGGGCGTTCGCTTCTGGGGCTTCTGCTCGCGGATCACCACCGTGAACCCGCGCGTCGCGAGCTGCCACGCGGCCTCGGTGCCCGCGAGACCGCCGCCTACAATCGTCACCGTCGGGAGCGCACTCATCGCGCGCGACTTGAACCGCGCGCCGTCGCACGCGTCAAGCGTCGCCATCGCAGCGCCGCCGCGAGCGCGACGACCCAGAGCCCGTTGCGTGAGGTCTGTCGCACCGGCACCGCGCATGCGCCACACCCCGGGGGGGGCGGCGACGGAGACGGCGTGGGCGCGTCGCGCGGCGCATCGGTGGCGGCATCGACGGCGCCTCCGTCACGGAGCTGCGCGAGCGTCGACGAACGGATGGAGATCCAACGATCGGCGCAGAACCCGCTCACGACCGACGACCCGGCGCACGAGGGCGGCGGCGGGAGGATGTCACCCACGTGCACGAGGGAATCGCGCGTCGCGCCGAGGTCGCGGGAGCGCCAGAGCACCACGTCGGTCGCGCCGAGCACGCCGCAGAGGTAGAGCGCGCCCGCGTGCCAGCGGAGGCAGTTCACGGGCTCCGTCGAGAGCGTGCGAAAGGGTCCGTCGCCGTCGCGCACCTGGAGGCCGTCGCGGGGGTCGGAGCCGCCGATCCAGAGGTGGGCGCCGTCGTCGCTGAGGGCGAAGCCCGCCATGGGGCCCACGGTGCGTGTGAGCTCGCGCGCGGTGTCGCCGCCGTCGTCGCTCACGAAGAGCGCGCTGCCCGCGTCGGGGCCGCCATCGAGGTCGGTGCGGAGGCGTCCGCGGAGGTAGAGGCGCCGCGGATCACGGCCGTCGACGCCCGCGAGGTACACGTCAGAGACCCCTGAAAACACGGCGCGCGTGCGAACGAAGGTGCGCCCGCCGTCGGTGCTGCGCAGGAGCGTGGGATCGCGCGTGGTGTTCGGGTGTGTGAGGGCCGTGGCGTACACGGTCATCGCGTCGGAGGGGGCGATGTCGACGGTGAGCGGCGCGGTGTCGGCGAGTCCGTCGCGGGGCACGTCGAAGGTGAGTCCGCCGTCGTCGGAGCGGGCCACGCGCATCACGGGTTCGACGTCGCGGGAGCGCAGCGCGGCGAGCACGACGCGGCCTGCGGGGTCGTTGGTGAGGTCGACGACGTACTGGCCCTGGAGTTCGAGGCGACGGCGCGGATCGCACAGGGTTGCAGACGCCTGCAACCCGTCTTCGACGCCCACGAGGAGGGTGCCGTTCTGCGTCCACGCGAGGGAGGGGTCGTAGCCGTCGCGGTACTCGAAGGCCTCTTCGCAGAGGAAGCGGAAGCGCTGCCCGCCGTCGTCGCTCACCACGAGCCCGAAGGTCGCGCGCACGGCGAGGAGGTCGTCGCCGCGACCGGGTCCCACCACCACGTATTGCGAGCTCGGGAAGCGACCGTTCCCGTGGGCCACACCGTGCCACAGCAGCACGGAGACGAACATTTTCGCCACACCCACGCGCCGTGTGTACCGGGCTTTTGTCGCGACGATCGGTCGCATATCCTGCCGTTGTGCACGCACCGTTTCGTGAGGGAACGGCGGGTGCAATTCACGTGCTCCCTATCACGGAGTGACCATGCGAACGCCTCTCATTCACACGCTGCTCTCGAAGGCTGCGGTCGCCACGCTGGCGGTCGCGCTAGGTGGCGCTTCGATCGCAGGGTGCGGTGACGATCCGCCCCCGACCTACGCCTGGCAGACCATGCTCTCGGGGCTCCCCGGCGCGGCGCTCTCGGTGTGGGGAACCTCGTCGCGCGACGTGTACGTCGTGGGCGCCGACGCGCTTGATGGCAGCGGCCCCTACGCGCTGCACTTCGACGGCGCGCGCTGGACGCGCGTGAACACGGGCCTCCGCGACGGCACGCTCTGGTGGACCTACGGCACCGACGCGAACACGGTGTTCATGGTGGGCACCAACGGCATCGTGCTCCGCTACAACCCCACGACGCAGCGGGCCGAGCGCATGACCACGCCCGGTCGCGCGACGCTCTTCGGCGTGTGGGGCGCGGCCACGAACGACGTGTGGGCCGTGGGCGGCGACACGACGGCCAACACGGGCGTGCTCTGGCACTACGACGGCACCGCGTGGCGCGAGGTCACCCTGCCCGCGGGCACGGCCTCGTCGGCGATTCTCTACAAGGTCTGGGGCGCGCGCGCGAACGACGTGTGGGTCGTGGGCGCCAACGGCCTCACGCTCCACTACGACGGCACCGCGTGGACGCGCGTGGAGATCCCCACGACGGCGCGCGGACCGCTCTTCACCGTGCACGGCAGCGGCACGACGCGCGTGGCGGTGGGCGGCAACGCGTCGGGCATCGTGCTCGAAGCGGGGAGCGACAACCGCTGGCGTCAGATCGACGTCGACGGCGCGCCGCGCTTCGCGGGTGTGTACATGCCGCCGTCGGGCGGTGCGCTCGCGGTGGGCTCGCAGGGCGCGGTGTACCTCCGTCACCAGGGCAACTGGCGCGTGGTGGCGCGGCCGCCGCGCACGGAGCTGGAGTTCCACGCGGTGTGGGTGGAGCCGGGCACGGGCAACGTGTGGGCGGTGGGCGGACAGACGCAGGCGATGCCCCTCAGCGACGGCATCGTGTACCGCTTCGGCACGGGCGTGACGGCCTCGCGCGACATCACCACGGCGCCGGAGATCACCGCGTGCCCCAACGAGGTCGGCACGATCTGTACGGTGATGGGCAGCGGCGTGAGCGGCTTCAACGGCGACGGCCGCGGCGTGCGTCAGTCGTCGCTCGCGTGGCCCATGGACATGACCTTCGACCCGCAGGATGGGACGCCTTACCTGCTCGACTGGAACAACCACCGCCTGCGCCGCGTGACCCGCGACGGCACCTTCGAGACGGTGATGGGCACGGACCTTCCGGGCGATGGTCCCGTCGACAACGGCGACCTCATGGAGCCCGGCGCGATGGGCACCACGGTGGCCCTCAACCACCCGACGGACCTGATCTGGACCCGCGACCACCGCGTGCTGATGGTGGCCTGGCACAACCACAAGATCCGCCGCTTCGACCCGGCCACGGGGCGCGTGTTCGTGACCCTCGGACGCGGCCCCGGCGCGCAGGGCGACGGCATGCCGTACACCTCGCCCGACGCACGTCTCAAGCAGCCCTCGAAGGCCGACTGGGACGCCGCGGGCAACCTGTACATCCTCGACCAGGGCAACGGACGCATCCGTCGCATCGACGCCGTCACGGGCGTGCTCTCGACGCTCGCGGGTGACGGCCGCGGCTTCGCGGGCGACGGCGGTCCCGCGGCGATGGCGCGCTTCAACTGGCAGGCGGGCGAGAACCCCGAGCCCGAGGGCGGACTCGCGGTGGGCCCCGACAACAAGCTCTACGTCTCCGACTCGGAGAACTGCCGCATCCGTCGCATCGACCTCACGACGAACACCATCGAGACCGTGGTGGGCGACGGGATGTGCCGCTTCGGCGGCGACGACGGGCCCGGCGCGATGGCGAGCCTGAACGTTCCGCAGGACATCGAGTTCGGCCCCGACGGCAACCTCTACATCGCCGACGGGAACAACCACCGCATCCGCACGTGGGACCCGCGCACGGGCATCCTCCGCACGCTCGCGGGCACCGGCGCGCGCGGCTATTCGGGCGACCGCGGCCCGGCGCGCGAGGCGCAGCTCTGGCGCCCCTTCGGCATCGAGTTCGACCGCGTGGGCAACCTCTTCGTCTGCGACACCTACAACAACCGCGTGCGACGCATCCAGCTCGTGCCCGGAGGCATGCAATGACCCGCACTCTCCTCGCGACGGCCCTCGTCGCCCTCGCCGCAGGCTGCGGCACGCCCGATCCCTGCGCCTCGGTGCGCACGGTCGAAGACGCGCTCGCGAGCACGTGCGGCGTGCAGAACGATCCGCGCCCGACGAACACCACGTGCACCCCCTCGCCCGGAACGATCTGCACGGTCGTGGGCAACGGCGAAGCGGGTCAGAGCGCCGACGGCACGATGGGCCCGCAGGCGCGCACGTACCTTCCGCTCGACGTGACCATGGGGCCCGACAACCAGCGGGCCTACTACCTCGACTGGAACAACCACATCGTGCGCGAGCTCGGTCTCGACGGCCGCGTGCGCACGGTCGCAGGCACCGGCGAGCTTCAAGACGGAGAAGATCCGCCCGTGCCTCCGGGCACGCCGCGGCACTCGGAGCCCGCGCTGCGTCAGCGTCTCAACCACCCGACGCACATGGTCTTCGACCCGCAGGGTCGGCTGCTCATCGCGGCGTGGCACAACAGCATGATCAAGCGCGTGACCAACGTCGGTCAGGCGGGCGCGATGATCGAAGACCTCTGCGGCACCGGCGCGCGCGCGTTCGGCGGCGACGGCGGTCCGGCCATCGACGCGCGCCTCGACCTGCCCGTGGCGATCGCGCTCTCTCCGTCGGGGGATGTGTACATCTCCGACCAGGCGAACCAGCGCATCCGTCGCATCGATGGGAGCGGCGTGATCACGACCTTCGCGGGCAACGGCATGCGCGGCTACGCGGGCGACAACGGACCCGCGCTGATGGCGCAGCTCAACGCGCCCATCGGTCAGGCGGCGCCTCCGTCGAGCCGCATCGAGCTCGACGCGCGGGGCAACCTCTACCTCGCGGACACGGGCAACAACGTGATCCGTCGCATCGACACCGCGACGGGCGTGATCACCACCTTCGCGGGCACGGGCACCGCGGGCCTCGCGGGCGACGGCGGACCCGCGACGATGGCGCAGCTCAACGGACCCACCGACATCGACGTGGCCCCCGACGGCACGGTGTACATCGCCGACACGCAGAACTCCTGCGTGCGCGCGGTGGGCGCCGACGGGAACATCCGCACGGTCGTCGGTCGCTGCGGCACGCGCGGCTTCGCGGGCGATGGACTCCCCGTGGCGCAGGCGCTCCTCGATCGCCCGTACGGCATCGAGGTCGACACGCAGGGACGGCTCTGGATCGCCGACACCCACAACCAACGCATCCGCGTCTTCACGATGATGCGGTAAGGTCGCGCGCGATGCGCGGCCTCTCCCTCCTGCTCTCGCTCCTCCCTCTTGCGCTCTCCGCGTGCGGCCCCGACGAGACGCCGACGACCGCGTCGCTCGTTCCGTCGGACTACCGCGCGCGCTTCGTCGAGGTGCGCAACTGCCGCGGCACCATCGAGCACATCGCCACGACGCCGTCGCCGATGGTGACGAACATCCGCGTGCTCGCGAGCCCCGAGGCCGCCGCGGCGTACCGCGCGAACGCGCCCGCGCTCCCCGTGGGCACAGTGATCGTGAAGGAGGAGTACGACGACCCCGGCTGCGCCGCGTCGAGCCTCCGCGCGTGGACGGTCATGCGCAAGGAGATGGCCGGCTACGACCCCGCGCACAACGACTGGCGCTGGCAGCGCGTGCAGGCTTCGAACGGCGCGGTGCTCGTCGACGGCCGTGTCGACAGCTGCATCGGGTGCCACAACCGCCCCGCATGCACCGCGCGCGACTGGCAGTGCACCGAGCCCTGAGCGGGTCGTTCAGCGCGCGCAGACGAAGCGTGCGGGCTCGCAGCGACGGCCTCCGCACGCGGCGTCGTCCACACACTCCACCACGATCGCGCGGTTCGACGGACCGGGTGCGCCCACGAGGCCCGACTCGACGACGGCGGCGCTGAACTCGTGCCACGCGCGCGGGAGGCCGGCGGCGCTCCACGCGAAGGTGCCGCGCTCGTCGGCGAGCACGCGCGCGACCTCGCCGCCGTCGACGAGAATGGCGACGGAGGCGTTGGGCGCGGCCGTTCCCATCACGAGCCCGCGCGCGTCGAGGGCGCTGCCCGCAGCGGGCACGGTGACCACGGGCGGAGGCGCCACGCACATGCCCCGCGTCGGCCCCGAGAGCGCGCATCGAGACCCCTCGCCCGCGCACTCGGCGTCGAAGCGGCACGCGCGGCAGAGGCTCGCGTCGGCGTCGCACACGGGCGTGGCGCCCTCGCAGCTCGAGGCGTCGGTGCAGCCCGCGACGGAGAAGCTCCGTCGCACGGCGTTGTCTCCGAGCGGATCGGTGCCCGACACCCACGCGCCGAGGTGATGGGCGCCCGCGGTGAGGTCGAGGGGCGAGGCGAAGACCCAGCGCCCGTGGGCGTCGGCGCGCGCGCTGCCGAGGATGCGTCCGTCGAGGGAGAGCACCACGGTGCGCGCGGGCTCGGTGAGGCCCGACCACACGGGGCGACGCGCGGCGGTGGTGGGTGCGAGCGACGAGAGGAGCTGCACGGGTGGCGCGGCCTGGGCGCGCACCGCAGCGGGCGCGAGGCACACGAGAGACGCGACGAAGAGAGCGAAGGGCGCGCGCATCGGAGAGGGCATCCACTGCCCTCCATCGGCACGCTCAGGCCGGACCTTGAGCGCAGAGCGGGCGCATCGCCGAGTGGATCTCGTCGGTCGCGACCTCGCACACCGTGGCGCGTCCGAGCTCCGTCGCGAGCACCATGCGCAGCGTGTCGCCCGCGCGCTTCTTGTCCGTCGCGAGGAACGCGCACGCGTCGGCGAAGGGCACGTCGGCGCGCATCGGAAGGGTCAGCGACGCCATCACCTTGAGCGCGCGCTCGCGCACCGCGGCGGGCGTCACACCGAGCTTCACGCCCACGGCCAGCGCGACGTTCATGCCGACGTTCACGCACTCGCCGTGACGGAGCGCGTACTTCGAAGCGCTCTCGATCGCGTGCCCCGCGGTGTGCCCGAAGTTGAGCACCATGCGCGGTCCGGCCTCGCGCTCGTCGACGGCCACCACGTCGATCTTGGCCTGCACCGCGCGGGCGATCATCGTGCGACGCAGGTCGGCGCCGCGGTCCCACGCGTCGGGCGGATGGCGCAGCACATCGGCGTGCTCGTCGAGCAGATCGAGGAGCGTGGGGTCGAGAGTGAGCGCGACCTTGAGCACCTCGGCGAGGCCCGCGCGCCAGTCGCGTCGCGGGAGGCTGTGCGTGGCCCGCGGATCGGCCCACACGAGCGTCGGGTGATGAAACGCGCCCACGAGGTTCTTGCCCCGCGGATGGTTCACGGCGGTCTTTCCGCCCACGGACGCGTCGACCATCGCGAGGAGCGTCGTCGGCACGGTCACGTAGCGCACACCACGGAGGAGCGTCGCCGCGGCGAAGCCTCCGACGTCGCTCACCACACCGCCGCCCCAGCACGCGATCACGTGCCGTCGGTCGGCGTTCTGCGCGAGGGCCGCGTCGTGCACGCGCGTCACCCACGCGGGCGACTTCGCGACCTCGCCCGAGGGCAGCGCGACCTGCGCGCCGAGCCCTTCAAACACGGCCATCGGGCGTTGCAGTCGGAACACGCGACGGTCGTAGACGAAGGTGCCCCGCGAGGGCGACGGGAGCAGCGCGGCGAGGTCGTGCTCGGCCTGCGCGAGCGGCGCGATTTCGACGCGGTGCGAGTGGAGTCCGAGGGGCGCGACGAGGGGCGCGCGGCGGTGCATCGCGACGAGGGCGTCGAGGTCGACGGGGCCCGACGTGTCGACGGTGGCGTGCGCTTCGGCGTAGCCCGCGCGGCGCGCGTCGAGGAGCGCGTCGAGGGCCGCGCGCGGATCGGGCGCGTGGGTGACGAGCGGACGCACCGGGCCCGCGAGGATGCGCGCGAGGAGCACCGCGGGCGGCGCCGTGAGCGAGACCACGGTGCACGCGCGGAGCACCTCGCGACGGAGCGTGTCGTTCACGAGCGCGCCACCGCCCACGGAGAGCACGGTGCGCGGCGCGGTGAGCGTCTCTCGCAGGAGCGCGCGTTCGCGGGCGCGGAACGAGGCCTCGCCGTCGCGGGCGAAGAGGTCTGCGACGGAGGCGCCCGCGGAGGCTTCGAGGGCGGCGTCGAGGTCGACGTGGGCGTACCCGAGGCGTTCGGCGAGGGCGGGGCCGAGCGTGGTCTTTCCGCTGCCGGGCGGGCCCTGGAGCACCAGTGGGCGGTCGTGCATGGTGCCGGTGATCCCTGGCGCGGTTCCGCGACGGGCACAACCGCAAAGCGCGCGTTGACCGCCACGGCGCGCGGGCGCTACCCGTTGCGCGCCCGCACCGGAGGCCCACGTCCCAATGCCTATGTCCGCGTCACCCTCGCTCGCGAACCGCGAGATCCTGCTCGTCGTCGGCGGCGGCATCGCTGCGTACAAATCCGCGACGCTCGCGCGCGAGCTGCTGCGCCTCGGCGCGCGCGTCGAGACCGTGCTCACCGCGGCGGGCCAGCGGTTCATCACGGGCGTGACCTTCGCAGGACTCACGGGACGCCCGGCGCGCACCGAGCTCTGGGACCCGCACCATCCCGGCGAGCTCCACATCGACCTCACGGCGAAGGCCGACGCGATCGTGGTCGCACCCGCCACCGCAGACCTCCTCGCGCGCATGGCCACGGGCCAGGGCGACGACCTCGCGACCACGTGCCTCCTCGCCGCGAAGGGCCCGGTCTTCGTCGCGCCCGCGATGCACCCGCGCATGTGGACGCACCCGGCCACGCAGGCCAACGTGGCGCTCCTCGAAGCCCGCGGCGTGCACGTCATCGGCCCCGCGACGGGCGCGCTCGCGAGCGGCGAACACGGCGTCGGACGCATGATCGAGCCCGAAGAGATCGCGCAGCGTGTGGCCCACGCCCTCGGCACCGCGCGCGACCTCGAAGGCCTGCGGGTGCTCATCTCCGCGGGCCCCACGCACGAGGCCATCGACCCGGTGCGCTTCGTGGGCAACCGCTCGTCGGGGCGCATGGGCTTCGCGCTGGCCGAGCGCGCGCGCGACCGCGGGGCGAGCGTCTCCGTGGTGGCAGGGCCCGTGTCGATCGCCGCGCCCGCGGGCGTCGACGTGGTGAAGGTGCGCAGCGCGCTGGAGATGCGCGACGCGATCCTTCCGCGCGCACAGGACTTCGACGTGGTGATCATGGCCGCGGCCGTGGCCGACTACCGCCCCGCCGACGTGGCCGCGGAGAAGATCAAGAAGACCCACGGCGAGCTCACGATCCGCCTCGTGAAGAACCCCGACATTCTCGCCGAGCTCGGCGCCGCGAGGGCCCAACACCCCTCGCCCGTGCTCGTGGGATTCGCCGTCGAGACCGGCGACCTCGTGGCGTTCGCGCGCGAAAAGCTTGCACGCAAAGGGTGCGATGTCGTCGTGGCGAACCTCGCGGCGCACGGCTTCGAGGGCGACGACAACGTGGTCACCATCGTGCGCGAGGATCACGTCGACGCGCTCGCGAAGATGCCCAAACGCGCGGTGGCCGATCACATCCTCGACGCGGCCCTCGCGGTGCGCGAGGCGCGGGGCCTTCGGAGCGCGGCGCGGAGCTCCGCGGATGGCACGGGCGTTGAAGCCGTGGCGGCGGTAGTCCGATGAACCTCGCATCCACCGCGTACCCCGCGCAGGCCCCCGAGTCGCCCGCCGTTCGACAGGAGCAGCGGATCGTTGCGCTGTCGCTGGCGCTCTCGCTGTTCATCACGCTCGGCGCGTGTTTCGCCGCGATGGTGGGGGTAACCGCGCGTTGAACCGCGCAGCACACCCTGCGTAGACTCCCGGCCGTGAGTGACCAGAACACGCTCTCGGCGTTGGCGACCCGCTATGGCGTCGGCGAGACGCTGACGGGGGCGATCCTCATCGTCGACGACGACCCCGAGAACCTCGCCGTTCTGCAGGCCTTTCTCGACAGCGAATACGTGGTGCACACCGCGGCCTCGGGGCGTCAGGCCCTGGAGATCGCGGTCACCACGGGCATCGACGTGGTGATCGCCGACCACCGCATGCCCGAGATGACGGGCATCGAGCTCCTCGAAGAGCTGCGGGGTCTCAAGCCCGACGTCGCGGGCATTCTGCTCACGGCCTACACCGACACGCCGGTGCTCATCTCGGCGATCAACCGCGCGCGGGTCTTTCGGCACATGAAGAAGCCGTGGGACCCCGATGAGATTCTCACCACGGTGGCGCAGGCCAGCGAGCACGTGCACCAGAGCCGGTTGAACATCCGGCTGGTGAACCTCCTCGCGCGGCGCACCGAGGAACTCTCCGCGGCCCTCGACGACCTGCGCGCGGCGCAGCAGCAGATGCAGCACCTGGAACGTCTTGGAACGCTCGGCCGCCTCGCCGCGGGCGTCACCCACGACCTCCGCAACCAGGTGCAGAACCTCATGATGCTCGAGCGCATCGCGTCGACCTGGCAGGTGCCCGCGCAGGTGATGGACCCGCTGCGGGTCAACGTCGCGGCGATGCGCAACCTGCTCGGGAGCCTCGTGTCGCTCAACCAGTTCGCGTCGCAGGGCTCGCTCGACGTGGCCCCCTCGCCGCTCGAACCCGCCGACGTGCTCCGCGACGCCGAGACCGTGGCCCGCATGGATGTGGCCTACCGCGAGCGCAAGCTGGTGGTGAGCGTGGGGCCGAAGCTTCCGACGATCCTCGGCGACCGGCAGAAGCTCGTGCAGGTGCTCGTGAACCTGCTCCGCAACGCGCTCCAGGCGACGGAGCCCAACCAGACGATCCGCGTCGACGCGCGCGCCACGACGGCGAACGCGATCGTGTTCGCGGTCGAAGATGAAGGCACCGGCGTGCCCGAGGCGCTCGCGCAGCGGGTGTTCGAACCGTTCTTCTCGACGAAGGGCGAGCACGGCATGGGCATGGGTCTCTACATGGCGCGGCTCATCGCGGAATCGCACGGCGGCTCGCTGCGCCTCACGGCCCCCGAACACCAGAAGCGCGGGAGCCGCTTCGAACTCTTGATCCCCGCAGCCCCGCGGCTGCACTGACCGCGCGAGGCCGCTCGCGCTCCTGGCGACGGCACCGCTGCCCCCTCATCGCCGCCCCCCGACGCAACGGCCCCCGCGATCGCAGGGCGCGCGGCACCACAGACCGACGCATGAGAGACGAGCGCTCGACTCCGCCCCCGATCATTGGCGCCCCCGGGGCCTACGAAGACCTCGAAGGCGGCACCGGCCGCGCGGTGTACTTCCGCCCCACGCGCTACAGCCAGCAGGACCTCGGCCCCGTGCGCACGGTCATCGAGGTGACCCTCGGCGACGCGCGCCACGCGTGCGAGATGCGCGACGTGTCGCAGAACGGCGCGGCCTTCGTGTGGCCCGCGGGCGTGGCCCCACCGGCCCTCAACGACACGCTCGCCGAGGTGCTCGTGCGCTTCGAAAACCACGACGCGTACCGCGGCGCCGCGACGGTGATGTCGGCCCGTCCCCTCTCGGGCGCGCTCATCGTGGGGGTGTCCTTCGCCGACGCGCTGATGGACATCGCCGACGTGCTCCACCTCCGCGACGTGCGGAGCTGGTCGGTCGAGTCGGCGCGGCGGCTCAACGCGCAGTCCCAGCCGTGGCACGTCGCGGGCTTCAGCGACTTCAAGGCCCTCGTCGGAGAGTTTCATCTCTTTCTCAAGGACGCGGAGGCCAACCTCGGCGAGTTCGAGAAGCGCCTGCCCTGGCATGTGGTGCACGGCACCGCCGACAACCCCGCGCACCTCGCGCTGCTCACGCAGCTCGACAACGACTTCGTGCCCGAGTGCACGCGGTACTCGTACGCGATCGACCGCGCCCTCCGCGGGGCCTCGCCCGACGAGTGGGCGCGCCTCAAGGAGTTCTCCCTCGGCATGCTCCACGGCTACCTGATGCAGGCCGCCTTCGTGGAGCGCGCGTTCTCGAAACCCCTTGGATATCCGGGTGATTTCGAGCTGATGCGGTACATGTACAACATCTCCACCGAGGGCACGTCGCTGTTCTCGAAGGCCCTGCACTACGCGATCGTGCACCAGGCCGCGGGCGAGGCCGTGCGGCAGCGCAAGGAGATGCTCAAGCGCGCCATGCGCTCGCTCCTCGAAGGCGCGCCGGCGGAGCGTCGTGTGCGCATCGCCTCCATCGCGGCGGGCCCTGCGTACGAGATCGCCGAGCTCCTGCGCGAGCTGAACGTGTGCGAGGCCCAGGTCGAGATCGTGCTCTTCGACCAGGACCGCACGGCCCTCGAAGTGGCCCACGGACGCATCGGCCGCGCCCTCACGCGCTGGCCCAACATCCGGGTGATCTACCGCCATGACTCGATCAAGCGGCTGCTCAAGGACCCGACGATGCTCCGCGACGCGGGGCCCTTCGACATGCTGTTCTGCTCGGGCCTCTTCGACTACCTGCGCTTCTCGACGGCGGTGACGCTCTGCCAGACCTTCTACGGGCTCCTCGCGCCCGGCGGCCACGCGTGGGTCGGCAACATGAGCGACCACCCGAACCCCTGCCGCTGGATCATGGAGCAGCACATGGACTGGTTCCTCACGTACCGCGAGCGCGACGAGATGCTCGCGTTCGCCCGTGAGGCCGCGCCGGGCGCGCGCGTCGAGATCATGAACGAGCCCACGGGCATCAACCCCTTCGTCGTCACGCAGAAGCCCCTGTGACCGACGCCGAGGCCGAGATCGAAGCGCGCTGGTCGCGGTGGCTCCTCGACCGGAACCTCCGCGGCGCGCGCATCGTCCTCACGATCACGGCCTTCTTCTACCCCTTCTTCGCGCTGCTCGATTACGTCGTCGCGCCCCGCGCCGCGCTGCCGATCCTCTACGCGAGCCGCGCGTTCGTCACCGTGGTCACCGCGGCGCTCCTCGTGGCGATCCGCAGCCCGCGCGTGGCGCGCAACGTGACCCCCATCTCCGCGGTGTACATCCTCCTCGTGGCGGGCGGCATCGGCGCGATGATCTGGGCCCTCGGCGGCTACGAGTCTCCCTACTACGCCGGGCTCAACCTCGTGATGCTCGGCGCGGGGGTGCTCTTCGTGTGGCCCGCGCGCGTCGCGGCCACGGTGCACGTCTCCATCGTCGCGATGTTCGTGCTGCCGAACCTGTTTCAGTCGCGCGGCGACCAGCTCGCGGCGGCGCTCACGAGCTTCTTCTTTCTCGGCACCACGGCCACCATCGCCATCGCCGCGCAGGTCTTCGGCTACCGCGCGGCGCGCGAGCAGGTGGTGAAGCAGCTCCAGCTCGAAGAGGCCACGTCGAAGCTCTCGCGCGCCCACGACGAGCTCCAGCGCCTCGACCGCTTCAAGTCACGCTTCTTCGCGAACATCACCCACGAGCTCAAGACCCCGCTCGCGATGGTGCTCTCGCCCATCGAGCTCATGATCGCGGGCGAGCTCGGTCCCATCACCGACCCGCAGCGCGCGACGCTCCGCTCGGTGCATCGCAACGGCGCGCGGCTGCTCAAGCTCATCGGCGACCTGCTCGACCTCTCGCGCCTCGAAGAGTCGCGGCTGCGGCTGAACCTCGCCGAGCACGACCTCGTGGCCTACCTCCGCCAGCTCGTCGCGCAGGTGGAGCCCCTCACGAGCCGCAAGAACCTCACGGTGGCCTTCGAGAGCGACGCCCCCGCGGCGGGCGTGTGGTGCGACCTCGACCGCGTCGAGCGCGTGTTCGTGAACCTCCTCTCGAACGCCGCGAAGTTCACCCCCGTGGGCGGTCACATCGCCGTGCGCGTGTCGGCCACGGCCACGCACGTGAAGGCCTGCGTGGCCGACAACGGCGCGGGCTTTCCGTCGTCGATGGCCGAGCGGGTCTTCGAGCGCTTCGTGCAGGTCGACGACGACGTCTCGCACAACGTCTACAACAAGGGCGGCACGGGCATCGGGCTCGCCCTCGCACGCGAGCTCGTCGAGCTCCACGGCGGGCGCATCTGGGCCGAGAGCGAGCCCGGCGCAGGCGCGCGCTTCTACGTGGAGCTCCCGCGCGATCGGGCGCACCACCGCGCCGACGCGATCGACACGAAGCCCGGACGCGACCCGTCGCCGATGCCCGCCGAGGGGATGCGCCCCGACCTCACCGCCGACCTCGCGCTGCGCGACGATTTTCGTCTCATGGAGGTGGCCCAGGCCACGGAGCGCCGCGTGGTCGAGCGCGACGCCGACGAGCGCGCGCGCGGACGCACCATCCTCGTGGTCGAAGACACGCCCGACGTCGTGCGACTGGTGCATCTCATCCTTCGCCAGCAGTTCCGCATCTTCACGGCGCCCGATGGAAGGCGCGGTCTCGAAATGGCCCTGCGCGAGACCCCGCACCTCGTCATCACCGACCTGATGATGCCCGAGATGGACGGCTACGCCCTCACCCGCGCCCTGCGCGCCGACGAGCGCACGAAGCACATTCCCGTGGTGATGCTCACCGCGCGCGGCGACATCGACGACAAGGTGCAGGGCCACCAGGCCGGCGTGAACGCGTACCTCACGAAGCCCTTCGCGGCGCGCGAGCTCCTCGCCGTGGTGCGCAAGCAGCTCGAGATTCAAGACAGCACCACGGACCTCGTGCTGACCCGCCAGATGGACTCGCTGGAGATCGTCGCCGGCGGCCTCGCGCACGAGATCAACAACCCGCTGAACTACATCAAGAACTCGCTCCAGCGCGTGCGCAAAGACGTCGACGAGATCGTGGGCATGGTGGCCGAGAACCGCGTCGACGACGGTCGCATCCGTCAGCTCGAAACCCGCGCGAAGACCATGTTCAAGACCGCCGAGTCGGGCGTCGCGCGCATCGCCGACACCGTGGCCCTCATGGGCCGCTACAGCCGCGAGGGATACTCGCGCGTGGCCCGTCCCCACGACCTCTTCGCCGCCGTGCGCGACGTGGTGAAGCTGGTGCTCCCGGCGACGGGTCGACGCGTCGAGGTGGTCGAAGACTTCGAGGGCGACGGCACCATCGAGTGCGTGCCCGAAGAGGTGCATCAGCTCCTCACCAACCTGGTGCAGAACGCCATCGAGGCCTCGCCCGACGGCACGGGCCGCGTGACCGTGATGGGACGCGCCGACGACGACGTGGTCACCCTCTCGGTGCGCGACAACGGGCAGGGCGTGAAGCCCGACGACCGCGGTCGGATCTTCACGCCCTTCTTCACCACGAAGGCGCCCGGCGCGGGCATGGGCATGGGGCTCACCATCTCGTGGCGCGTGGTGCAATCGCTCGGCGGCATGCTCACCGAAGAGGGCACGTACGGCGAGGGCGCGTGCTTCGTCGCGCGCATCCCCCGCCGCGCCGCGAACGGAAAGGCCTTTCCGTCGCAGCCTCCGCCGCGCTCGTCACGCGCACCCGAGTCGGTTCAAGCCTGACCGACACCCAGGACCATCGCGCCGCGTATCGTGTCGGGCGCCGGGGTGTCGTAGCGCCGTCTCCACGCGCCGAAGCGCCAGCGCCACCCGAAGGCCACGGTGCCGAGCAGCGTCTCGGCCACGAAGCCGTACCAGCCGCCGAGGGCGCCGAGCCCCATGCGTTGCCCGAGGAGCCACGCTGCGCCGGGGACGCACGTCCACACGATGACCACGCCGAGGAGGGCCACCACGCGCGCGTCGCGGGCCCCGCGCAGGGCGCCGCGCAGCACGATGTTGAACGCGTCGAGGAGCTGGAACACCGCGGCGACCACCAGCAACGCCCGCGCGAGATCGACCACGGCGGCGTCGTCGGTGAACACCCGCACGATGGCCCCGCCCGCGACGGCGAACACCACCCCGCACAGCGCCATGAACGCGCCCGCGAGCTGGAGCGCCGCGACCACCACGCGGTCGGCCTCGCGGAGTGATCCGCGACCGAGCGCGCGGCCCACGAGCACCGAGGCCGCTTCGGCCACGGCCACACCGGGCAGGAACGACGCGCGGATCGTCGCGAGCGCCACCTGATGCGCCGCGATCTCGTCGGCCCCGAGCGACCCGAGGAGCGCCGTGAACGTCGTGAACGCGAGCATCTCGGCGCCGAACTGCGCGCCCGTCGGCACACCCACCGCGCCCACTTCACGAAGTGCATCGCGAAGCCGCGCGCCGTCGCCGCCGGGCGCCCGTCGCCGCTCTCCCACGAAGAGCGCGAGGAGCACCATCGACTGCAGGGTCTCGGTCACCGCCGTGGCGTAGCCCGCGCCCGCCACGCCGAGGCGCGGCGCGCCGAAGCGCCCGTGGATGAGCGCGAACGCGAGGACCCCGTTCACCACGTTGCCCGCGAGTCCGACGCGCATCGAGGTGCGCGTGTCGCCCATGCCCTGACGCCACTGCGTGAGCGCCGCCATCGTGCAGAGCGCGGGGGCTCCCCACGTGCGCGCCCGTAGAAAGCGCAGCGCGGGATCGACCAGCGACCCGTCGACGCGGAGCACCCGCAGCGCCCAGGATGCATCACGCGCGAGGAGCCACACCACCGCGCCCGCCACGACGCCCACGAGCGCGCCGGCCTGCGCGAAGCGGAGCGCGTCACCGGGACGTCCCTCGCCCGCGGCCCACGCCACGCGCACCTTCACGCCGCGCATGAGCCCCATCACCACCGAGTAGCAGAGGTGCATGAGCACCGTCGCCACGCCCACACCGCCGATCGCCGCGGCCCCGAGCGAGCCCACGAGCCGCGTGTCGACCAGGCCCATGGCCGTCTCTCCGAGCATCGCGACCGCGATGGGCCACGCCAGCGCAGACAGCTCGCGCATCGCAGACGCGCGGAGCACACCGTCGGGTCGCCTGCCGGACAGGGCGCGCTGGCGCACCCACCCCGCACGCGCCGCGAGGGCGCGCAGGGCCGGGGCGACCCTGCGTTTCAAGCGTTCCAGAAACAACATCACACCACCTCCTCGACGGCCCCCGTTCGTCGACTCCCTGGGAGTTGCCAGGTCGTCGCGGGGCCATCGGAGCGGAGTGCGATTCCTGGGTCTTGTTAGCGCTGCCCTCCCACGACCGACTCGTCGCAGCAGGTGATCGCGGGCGAGCACGGGCTCACCGAAACGATCATGGCGATGGGGCGGTTGCAGTGGGTCATGGCAGGAGGGGGGCGACCCTCGCAAAGTCACCCCGCCACCGTCAAGCAGATTTTTCGCACCTCAACAACATCAAGCGAAACCTTCGCGCTTGCCCTCGCCACAGGGCCCTTCTGCGCGGAGAAACGTGGCGCGGCGCCGCGCAGCGCGGTGATACCGTCGCCACGATGGGACCCCGTGTGTGCCTCTGGCTGACGGCCTTCGCCGTGGCGTGCAGCGATCCGTCGCGCAACGCCGTCTTCACGCCCGCCGACGCCTCCTCCGACGGCACCGCCGCGACCGACGCCGCGCTCGTCGACCGCGCGGTGGGCGCCGACGTGATGCGATGCGCCCGCAGCGCCGACTGCGACGACGGCCTCGCGTGCACCGACGACGACTGCGTGATCGGCGGCGTGTGCGAACACACCGCGGTGAGCTCGCGCTGCCCCACGGGCCAGCGTTGCCTCGCGGGCGTCGGATGCGCGTCGGCGACGGCCTGCACCACCAGCGCCCAGTGCGACGACAACGTGGCCTGCACGCGCGACCTCTGCGCGGCCGGCGGACGCTGCCAGAACCTCAACGACGACGCGCAGTGCCCGAGCGGTCAGGTGTGCACGAGCGCGGGATGCGCCGCGCCGGGGTCGTGCCGCACGGACGCCGACTGCGACGACCGGATGTTCTGCAACGGCACGGAGCGCTGCGTCTCGGGGCGCTGCTCCGCGGGCACGGCCGTCGACTGCCGCGACACGGACCCGTGCACCGGCGACGTCTGCAACGACGCGATGGCGCGCTGCGAGCACCCGATGGCCACGATGTGCGGCGGCGTCGTGGCGCCGGGAACCTACGACCTCACGCCCGCGATCGCCTACTCGTGCGGCGCGGGCACGGTGGGCCCCATCGCGCAGATCACCCTCGCGGTGTCGGCCTCGGGGGTGACCGTGACGGGCCTGCCCGCGACGCTCACGGGCCCCGCGCCCACCGATGGGATGTTCACCGCCACGGGGAGCGAATCGCGCGGCGGCTGCACCTGGCGCTACACGCTCAACGGCTCGTTCACCGCGGCCAACCGCTTCGCGGGCTCGTGGAACCTCACCTTCGACAACTGCTCCGCCGCCCTGAGCTGCTTCTCGCGCTCGGGCCTCGTCGACGGCGCGCGCCGATGATCACCGCCCGCAGGAGTTCTCCCATGGTCGCACGACAGCTCGCGTACGCCCTCGCCCTCACGACCCTCGTCGCGTGCAGCGACGGCACGCCCGCGCAGTTCACCACCGACGCCGCGACCGACGGCGCCGACGCTTCGATGGGATGCACCTCCGCCGCGCAGTGCGACGACGGCGTGGCCTGCACGCGCGACCTCTGCGTGGTGGGCGGTCAGTGCGAGCACGTGCCCGATGGGCCTTCGTGTGTGGTTCCCCAACGGTGCGCGCGCCAGGCCGACTGCGACGACCGCGTGGCCTGCACCCGCGACACGTGCCTCGTCGACGGAACCTGCGCCCACACCGCGCAGAACGACATGTGCCCGGCCATGCAGACCTGCGACACGACCCGCGGCTGCGTGAGCGGAACCACCTCGTCGGGGTGCCGCACCGACGCCGACTGCGCCGACGCCTTCGCGTGCACGCTCGACACCTGCGGCGCCGACGGACGCTGCGTGTACACCGCGCAGAACAGCCGATGCGCGTCGGGCGAGGTGTGCCGCGCGGGCATGGGGTGCATCCGCGAGCGCACGTGCTCCAGCGACATGGACTGCGACGACCGCCTGCGCTGCAACGGCGCCGAGCGCTGCGTGGAGTTCGGCTGCGTCGCGGGCACGGCCCCGAGCTGCGACGACATGGACGCGTGCACCACCGACACCTGCGCCGAGACCGGGACGATGTGCTCCCACGCGCCCGTCGCGAGCTGCATGGGGAGCGCGCCGCGCTCGGGCCGCTACACCCTCTCGCCCGGCGTCACGTACTCGTGCAGCAGCCTCCTCGGCATGGAGGTGCTGAACCTCTCGCTCACCTTCGTGCAGATCACCGTGACCACCAGCGGCATCACCGTCGTCGGCGGCCCCACCATGATGACCGGCCCCGCGCCCTCGGGCGGGATGTTCACCGCGAGCGGCACCGTCGCGGGCGACTGCGCCGAGACCTACACCCTCGCCGGGCGCTTCACCGACGCCACGCACTTCACCGGCACCTTCACCACGGCCTTCGCGGGCCTCACCTGCGGCATCACCAACTGCATGGGCCGCACGTTCCCCGTCGCGGGCACCCTCGCGATGTAGCCGACAACCGGTGCATGGGTTGACAAGTTGGGTCTCGATTGTCAACCATGACACCCGCCGGGCCGACGACGGGTCTGCCGCGGCGACGGAGCGGTGCGACCATGCGTGTGATTCTGTTCGGCGCGACGGGGATGATCGGTCAGGGCGTGCTCCAGGCGGCCCTCGACGACGCGGCGGTGACCGCGGTGCTCTCGGTGACGCGCACGCCCACCGGGGTGACGCACGGCAAGCTGACCGAGGTGATCCACCGTGATTTTCGCGACTACACCGCGCTCGCGGAGACGCTGCGCGGATGGGACGCGTGCCTCTTCTGCCTCGGCATCTCGTCGGTGGGCCTCGACGAAGCCCGCTACACCGAGATCACCTACGACTACACCCTGGCCGCCGCCGAGGCCGTGCGCGCCGCGAGCCCCGACGCGCGCTTTCTCTACATCTCGGGCGCGAGCACCGACAGCACCGAGAAGGGCCGTGTGATGTGGGCGCGGGTGAAGGGGCGCACGGAGAACGCGCTCCTCGCGATGCCCTTCGCGCGCGGGGCGTTCATGCTGCGGCCGGGGTACATCCAGCCCGTGGGAGGCATCCGGTCGAAGACGCCGCTCTACCGCGGGATGTACACCGTGCTCGGCGCGCTCTTTCCGCTGTGGAAGGCGATCGCCCCGCGGCACGTGCTCACGACCCGCGAGCTCGGTGCGGCGATGCTCGCCGTGGCCCGCGACGGCGCCGCGAAGCGCGTGCTCGAAGCGCCGGACCTCGTGGCCCTCGGTCGCCCCCTCGCGACGGCCGCCTGACGGACGTGTGACGGCGCGCGCGCGGTCGTGACACCGCCCGCGACGTGGGCGTAGGGTGCGCGCCGCGATGATTCCCCGCTACACCCCGAAGGACTTCGCCGCGCTCTGGTCGTCGGAGCACCGCTATGCCACCTGGCTCCGCGTCGAGCTCGCCGCGTGCGCGTCGATGGAGCGCGAGGGGCTCGTTCCCGCGGGCACCGCCGACGCGATTCGCGCGAAGGGCATCACCCTCGACCCCGCGCGCATCGAGGCCATCGAGGCCCAGACCCGCCACGACGTGATCGCCTTTCTCACCCACGTCGAAGAGCTCGCCGGCGAGCCCGCGCGCTGGCTCCACCGCGGCATGACGTCGAGCGACGTGCTCGACACGGCCTTCGCGCTCCAGCTCGTCGAGGCCACGGACCTCTGCCTCGCGCGCCTCGACGCCCTCACCCGCGCCTTCGCGAAGCGCGTCGAGGAGCACCGTCACACCCCGATGATCGGTCGCTCGCACGGCATCCACGCCGAGCCCATCACCTTCGGCCTCGCGCTCGCGGGCCACCTCGCCGAGCTCGGACGCGCGCGGGATCGCCTCGTCGACGCGCGCCGCGAGATCGCCGTCGGCACGCTCTCGGGCGCCGTGGGCACCTACGCGCACCTCACGCCCGCCCTCGAAGCGCGCGCGCTCGAATCGCTCGGGCTCCGCGCCGAGACCGTGGCGACGCAGGTGGTTCCCCGCGACCGTCACGCGGCGTACTTCGCCCACCTCGCGGTGGTGGCGGGCGCCGTCGAGCGCTTCGCCGTGCAGGTTCGCCACTGGCAGCGCACCGAGGTGCTCGAAGCCGAGGAGCCCTTCACCGCGGGCCAGAAGGGTTCGAGCGCGATGCCCCACAAGCGCAACCCGATCCTCTCGGAGAACCTCTGCGGCCTCGCCCGCATGGTGCGCGCGTACGCCTCCGCGGCGCTGGAGAACACGGCCCTCTGGCACGAGCGCGACATCTCGCACTCCTCGGCCGAGCGCATGATCGGCCCCGACGCGACGACCACGCTGGGCTTCATGCTCGAACGCGCCACGCGGCTCGTCGAGGGCCTCGTGGTGTACCCCGCGCGCATGGCGCAGAACCTCGCGCGCACGGGGGGATTGTGGGCCAGCGAGGCGGTGCTCCTCGCGCTCGTGGGCGCGGGCCTCGGGCGCCAGGAGGCCTACGTGATGGTGCAGCGCAACGCGATGCGCGCGTGGCGCTGTGAAGGGGAGTTCGAAGCGCTCCTCGCGGCGGACGGAGACATCGCCGCACGGCTCTCCCCCGAGGCGCTGCGCGCGTGCTTCGACCTGTCGCACGGGCTCCGCCACGCCGACGCGATCATCGACCGCGCCCTCGCCGCCGTTGCCACGCCCGCGGAACTTGCGTAGACGGAGACCGCCGCTGTGATCGACGACGCCACCCTCCGCGCGGCCCTCGCGCACCCGCTCGACGCCACTGCGCTGCCCCTCGACGGCGCGCGCTTCTACCAGGGCAAGGTGCGCGACAACTACTCCCTCGCCGACGGGCGTCGCGTGCTGGTGACCACCGACCGCATCTCGGCCTTCGACCGCGTGCTCGGCACACTGCCGCTCAAGGGCCAGGTGCTCTCGGAGCTCGCGGTGTTCTGGTTCGAACGCACGAAGCACCTCGCGCCCAACCACCTGCTCGAAGCGCCCGACGCGAACGTGATGGTGGCCCACGAGTGCGAGCCGCTGCCCGTCGAGATCGTGGTGCGCGCGTACCTCACGGGCGTCACGAGCACCTCGGTGTGGACGGCCTACGCCCGCGGCGACCGTACGTTCTGCGGCCACGCACTGCCCGACGGGCTCCGCAAGAACGACCCGCTCCCGCACGCGATCGTGACGCCGAGCACCAAGGCCGCGAAGGGCGGACACGACGTGTCGGTGTCGGGCGAGTCGCTCATCGCCGAAGGGGTTCTGACGCGCGAAGACTTCGAAGCGGTGAGCGCCATGGCCCTCGCGCTCTTTCACGCGGGCGCGGCGCATTGCGCGGCGCAGGGGCTCCTGCTCGTCGACACGAAGTACGAGTTCGGACGGCTCCCGGCGCACCTCGGCGGCGGCCTCGTCGTGATGGACGAGATGCACACGCCCGACTCGTCGCGCTTCTGGTTCGCGGGCTCGTACGCCGAGCGTCACGCGCGCGGCGAGGAGCCCGAGAGCTTCGACAAGGAGTACGTGCGGCGCTGGCTCGCGGCGCAGGGATTCACGGGCGACGGAGACGTTCCCGCGATGCCCGACGCGGTGCGCATCGAGGCCGCGCGGCGCTACGTCGAGGCCTTCGAGCGCATCACGGGCCGCCCCTTCGTGGCCGACCTTCGCCCGCCCGCGCCCCGCCTCGCCGCGGTGGCCGCGCGGCTCTCGCAACACCCCTCTGGAGGCTGACGACGATGCGTGCCCGCGTGATGGTGACCTTGAAGCGTGAGGTGCTCGACCCCCAGGGCGAGGCCGTGCGCCGTGGCCTCGAAAGCCTTGGAATCCAGGGCGTTCGCAACGTGCGCGTGGGCAAGCTCATCGAGCTGGAGCTCGACGACGCCGCGGGCGACGTGCAGGCGGCGCTCACGCTCGCGGTCGAGAAGCTCCTCGTGAACCCGGTGATCGAAGACGGTCACGTGGTCGTCGACGAAGCCGCGCGCTGAGCCTCGGGGTGCGGTAGTCTCGCGCCCATGCTTCGGCCTCTGTTCGCCGCGCTGGCCCTCACCCTGGGGTGCAGCGACGACGCGCCGACGACCCCCGACGCGCGCTACGAAGAGCGCGACGCCGTGGTCGATCCGCGCGATGTGACCGTCTCCAACGATGTGCCCCTCGACCGCGCGCCCACCGTCGACGTGGTGGTGTTCGACAGCGCGCCCGACGCGTCCGCCGACGTCGCCCGCGACGCCTCCGCGGGCGGTGACCTCGCGCGCCCCCTCGACGCGCCGTCGCCCCCCTGCGCCGAGCTTGCGGAGCAGTACGCCGCCGCCGTGCGCACCGCCGCCACCTGCGGCTCGTCGTCGGAGTGCGACGTGCGCGTGTGCGAGACCCTGTGCTGCGCGTGCGAGGTCTTCGTCGCCGCGTCCGATGCGTACCTCCTCGCGCTCGCCTCCCTTCGCACGCGGGCCGAGGCGCTCGGGTGCGCCGCGATGCTCCCGTGCCCGGCGACGCGGTGCCCGGCCGCCACGTCGGGGCAATGCTCCAGCGAGGGCCGCTGCGTGACCCTGCGCGAACCCGTCGACGCCTCGCGGGAGCCGTAGACCGCCGACGCCTCACGGAGGCCCTTGAAACGCACGCGCGCGACGCGGTGTGATGCGCCTCCCATGCTCCGACGCACGCGCCTCGTGGGCGCCCTCGCCTTCGCCCTTCCGCTCACCCTCAGCGCCGCCGCCGAGGCGCAGGTCTCGCGTGTGGGCCACGGCCGCAACATCGGGGTCGGCCTCGCGGCGGGCTATCCCAACGTGGGCCTCGCGCTGAACGTGTTTCTCCGCGAGCAGAACTCGCTCCAGGTCGATTTCACGTGGAGCTACCGCAGCGGCTACGGGTACTTCGGCGCGCGGGCCGACTTCCTCTTCTGGATGGACCGCCTCGCGTCGACCTCGTACGCCGACGTGCGCTGGTACTTCGGCCCCGGCGCCAACGTGGGCATCGTGAGCGGCGAGTACGCGCGGCCCGACGGGCGCCACTACAGCGGCGGCTTCTTCGTCGAAGCGGAGCTCCCCGTGGGCATCGCGTTGCAGTTCTCCGCGCCCCTCGACCTCGCGCTCGAAGCGGTGCCGCGGCTCTACCTCGTCGACAGCGTGAACGGTCCGCAGCTCGGGCTCAGCGTCGCGGCCGCGGCGCACCTTCGCTTCTACTTCTGACCTCCGTCACACGCGCGAGAACTTTCGCGCGGGCGCCCCGTCAGCAGCGGCCTCTCCCCCACGACACGGAGCACCGCCGCCATGCGCCAATCAGCCCTCGTTCTCGCCGCCTGCCTCGCCACCGCCTGCGCCTCGGCGCAGCCCGCCCGCAGCACCCTCCAGATCGCCACCGTCGCCAACCATCGCACCGTCGTCGCCACGCAGACGGGCGGCTGGCTCCACGCGGCGCCGGTGCAGACCGACGTGCTCGAGAACAGCGACGGATCGACGTGGGTGGGCTTCTGGATCGACACGCCCGCGCAGGCCGGGGCCACGGCGCGTCCGCCCCTCGACGTGGCCCTCGTGGTCGACACGTCGGGCTCGATGAGCGGCGCCAAGATCGAGAGCGCGCGCATGGCCGCCGCGAGCTTTCTCGACGGCCTCTCCGACGGAGACCTCGTGTCGCTCTACAGCTTCAGCGACTCGGTGACCGAGCTCGCGCCGCCCACGGTGATGAGCGCGGGCACGCGCGCCGAGCTGCTCCGCCGCGTGCGCGGGCTCTACGCGGCCGGGGGCACGAACCTCCACGACGGCCTCCTCGCGGCGCGCATGGCGACGGACCGCGCGCCCGACTCCCACCCCGTGCGTCGCATCGTGCTCATCTCCGACGGGCGCGCCACGTCGGGCAACACCGACAGCGGCGCGATCGGCGACGTGGCGGCGCAGGCCACGGAGCACGGCACGCAGGTGACCGCGATCGGCGTCGGCGTCGACTACGACGAGGCCATGCTCAACACCATGGCCGTGCGCAGCGCAGGGCGGATGTATCACCTCGAAGCGCCGCAGCAGATGGCGTCGATCCTCCACAACGAGCTCGAACTCCTGGGCGAGACCGTGGCGGCCAACGTGATGATCGAGTTCACGCCCGGTGAGGGCGTGGTCATCGAAGACAGCGACACCGTGCGCATCGACCGCCGCGGCGGCGTCGTGCGCGTGCCCCTCGGGAGCCTCTACAGCGCGCAGCATCGCGAGGTGCTTCTGCGCGCGCGCATTCCGACCACCGGGGCCAACGCGCGCTCGCTGGGCCGCGCCCGCCTCGTGTGGCAGCGCCCGCAGGAGAGCACCGTGCGCGAAGACGCGCCCATGGAGCTCTCGTACAACCTCACCCGCGACGCCGCCGCGCCCGCGCGCAGCACGCAGGAGCGCGTGCAGGCCATGGTCGTGAGCTGGGAGGCCTCGCAGTCGCAGCTCCGCGCGACGCAGCTCCTCAACCAGGGTCAGGCCGAGCGCGCCGAGGCCGAGCTCGCCCACGCCGAGCAGCGCATCCAGCAGGCGCAGGCGCAGTACCACTTCTCCGACGACACCGTGCGCGGCTCGCTCGCGCGTCAGTCGGCGGGCATCGCGCGCGGACGCGCCGCGGCCTCGTCGGCCTCGCAGGCCCCCGCTGCCGCACGACCCGCACGCGCCCGCGCTGCGGCCCTCGAAAACAACGCGAGCGCGATGGACGCACTCGGCTTCTGACCCTCACTCCCCCACACGTTGCGGGCGCTCCCCTCACGGGCGGAGCGCCGCATCGCTCACGCGAAGGAGGCCACCATGGGCGCGTGGTCGCTCTCGACCTCTTCGCGGCTGTCGTTGGTGCCCTCGCGGAGCTCTTCGTTCAACACCCGCGCGCTGCGAAAGCGCTTCCAGAGCGTGCGGCTCACGAGAATGTGGTCGATCTGCTGACCCTGCCCGCGGTGCATGATCGTGTGCCGCGCGCCGGGGGGAACGGCCCTCCCGCACTGGTGCAGCACGCCGAGGTCGAGCGACGTGGCCGCGTCGAGGTCGGCGTTGCGTCCGCGCGGCGGTTCGGCGAGCTCGCCGGTCACCGAGCGCACCGTGAGCGACTCGGGGCCGTCGTTGAAATCACCGAGCACCGCGAGCTGCGCGCGTCCGTCTCGAAGCAGCCGCGCCTCGACGCGCGAGCGCAGTTGCAGCGCTTCGGCGAGGCGCACCACCACCGTGCGCACGGCCCCCTCGGCGGCGGCGTAGTGGCCGTCTTCGTCGACGGCGTTGCCCGCGCTGTCGACGCGCGCGATGGGACGCGACGACTTCAGGTGCACCACGAGGAGCGTGAGCGACGTTCCATCGGGGAGGGCGACGGTGACTTCGAGCACGCCGCGGCGCGATTCGAGGCGGCCCGCGAAGGGACGCGGATCGCCCTCGGCGAACGCAGGAAACGACAGCTCACCGGCCCCGTGCGTCTCGACGCTCGTGATGGGAAAACGCGAGAGCAGACCGCACGCGATGCCGCGGCTGTCGGCGCGTCCCGCGACGCCGGGGAGGAAGTCACAGTTGGGCCCGAGCTGCGCGCGGAGCGCGTCGAGCACGTGGGCGCCTTCGATCTCCTGAAAGGCCACGATGTCGGCGTCCATGCGCGCGACCACCGAGGCGATGTGTTCGAGCTTGCGGTGATAGAGCGCCCGCGCACGGCGCTGGGCCCACTGGCTGAACCCGTCGCGATCGAGCTGCCCGATCACATGGGGCGGCGTGTCGTCGAAGAGATCGCGAACGTTGAAGGTGCCAATACGGAACACGGCGCGAGCATAACGACCACGGCCGAGCGGGCGCAATCGCCGCGATCAGCCCCGCACCGTCAGCGTCGCACCTGACCGTCGCCCCGCACGACGAACTTCTCCGCGGTCAGTTCGCGCAGCGACATGGGACCGAAGGCGTGCATGCGCGTGGTCGAGATGCCGATCTCGGCGCCGAGTCCGAGCTCGCCGCCGTCGTTGAAGCGGGTCGAGGCGTTCCAGAGCACACACGACGCGTCGACCTCGGCGAGAAAGCGCTCCGCGGCCTCGGCGTCGTCGCTCACGATGGCGGCGCTGTGCTCCGTGCCGTGGTCGGCGATGTGGGCCAGCGCGGCTTCGAGCGAGGGCACCACGCGCACGGCCATTTCGAGGGCGAGATACTCGGTGTCCCAGTCGGCCTCCGTGGCGGGCACCGAGGGCACGCCCGCGGTCGCGAGGGCCTCTGCCGCGCGCTCGTCGGCGTGGAGCACCACCCCCGCGTCGGCGAGCCGTCGGCCCAGCGAGGGCAGCAGCGCGTCGGCCACCGTGTCGTGCACGAGCAGGGTCTCCATCGCGTTGCAGACGCCCGGTCGGCTCACCTTCGCATTGAAGGCGATCTCCGCCGCCATCGGGAGCTGCGCCGCGCCGTCGACGTAGACGTGACACACGCCCGCGCCGTGACGGATCACGGGCACCCGCGCGTGGGCGTCGACGAACTCCATGAGCGCAGGGCCGCCGCGGGGAATGGCGAGGTCGACGAGGCCCGCGGCGCCGAGGAGCTCCGCGACGCGCTCGCGCGAGGGGTCGTCGAGAAAGAGCACCACGTCGGGGTCGAGTCCGACGTCGGCGACGCCCGCGCGCACGGCCTCGGCGAGGCTGCGGTTCGAAGCCAGCGCCTCGGAGCCTCCGCGCAGCGCGATGGCGTTGCCCGAGCGCAGCGTGATCGACGCGGCCTCGACGGTCACGTTGGGGCGCGCTTCGTACACCACCGCGATCACACCGAGCGGAATGCGCCGACGGAACACCCGCAGCCCGTTGGGACGCTCGGCCACGAGGCGCTCCTCGCCGAGGGGATCGGGCAGGTCGCAGAGCGCGCGCACCGAGGCCACCACGCCGTCGAGCCGCGCGGGCGTGAGGAGCAGCCGGTCGCGCATCGCGGGCGAGAGCTTCGTCGCGCGGGCCATGTCGTCGGCGTTGGCCGCGAGGATGGTCTCGCGCGCGGCCTCGATGCGTCGGGCGATGGCGCGCAGGGCCTCGTCGCGCTGGTGCGTCGTGGCGCGGGCGAGCGCGCGCTGGGCGCGACGGGCGCGGCGCAGGGCCTCGCGGAGCGGCGTGGTCGTGGCGTCGATCATCGTGCGGATCCTCGGTGGGCGTTGCGTGCGGGGCGCGGGAGCATACGCGACATGCGCGAGGGCGCGAAGGTATAGTCCCGCGCTGCCATGAGCGACGAGACCGCTGAAAATCAAGCCCCCGACGACGCTTCGACGCGACCGCACAAGCCACCGCACGCGGAGCCCCTCGTGCGCGTGCGGCGCATCCACCGACGGGACCTCAACCGCGCGTGGGAGTTCTTGAAGCTCTGCTTCCGCGCGGTGAACCGCGAGACCGTCGAGTACCAGCGACCGCGGTCGAAGCGGCGCTTCCTGGAGGTCTACGAAGAGGAGGGCGTCGAGCAGCTTCTCTTCGAAGCGGGCGCCGAGGGCGACGCCGCCGAGATCGTGGGCTACGCCGAGTGCGCGTTCGAGATCACGGGCTCGGACAACTGGATGAACGAGAACTTCTTCACCCGCCGCGGCATGCGTCCGATGTTCGTCGAAGAGCTCGCGGTGCATCCCGACTACCAGGGCCGCGGCGTCGGGAGCTTTCTGCTCGAACAGCTCGAACACCTCGCCCGCGTGCGCGGCTGCACCCACCTCGTGCTCGAGGTCGCAGAGAACAACAAGCGCGCGATGCAGTTCTACCGCGCGCGGCACTTTCAGAAGCTCGACGCCGCGGTGTTCATGGCCCGCAGGGTCGACGCCGACGAGGAGCTGCTCCCGCCGCGTCCGCTCAAGCGCAAACGCGCGAGCGCCGACGACGACAAGAAGACCGCGAAGAAAGCTTCCGCGAAGAAGACCGCCGCGGAGCGCCCCGCGAAGGTCGCGAAGGTCGTGAAGCCCGTGGGCGAGAAGAAGTCCGTGGGCGAGAAGAAGTCCGTGGGCGAGAAGAAGCCCGCGAAGAAGGCTCCCGCGAAGAAGACCGCCGCCGAGGCGTGACGCTCAGTCGGCCGTGAGCCCCGCGGCGTAGGCGTAGCGGATCACCTCGGCGTTCGTGCGCACGCCGAGCTTCTCGCGGATCTTCGCGAGGTGGTTGCTCACCGTGCTCGCGTTGAGGTCGAGCTCGACGGCGATGTCGCCCGCGGCGCGTCCCTGCGCGAGGAGGATGAACACCTGGTGCTCGCGCGCGCTCAAGCGCTCGTGCGGGAGCGACGGGGGCTCGGCGCGTCCCACGATGAGCGAGGGGTCGATCTCGTCGCGCCCCTCGGCGACGGCGATCACCGCGGCCACGACGAACTCGGGCGGGCGCGTCTTCGAGAGGTACGTGCGGGCGCCGGCGCGCACCATGCGGGCGGCGAAGTGCTCCTCGGCGTACATCGACAGCACCACGACGCGCAGCGTGGGGTGGGCCTCGCGCATGCGGGCGAGCACCTCGGTGCCCGACACCATCGGGAGCGAGAGGTCGAGCACGAGCACCTCGCCGAGCGACGCGCGGTCGGCGTTGAGCACCGCGCGTCCCGTCGCGAACTCGCCCACCACGCGCACACGTCCGCTCTCTTCGAGCAGGTCGCGGAGCCCGCGGCGAAAGATCGCGTGGTCGTCGGCGAGGCTGACTGCAACGGGTCTTGAACTCATCGGGCCTCCGCGGTCACGGCGTCGGGGAGCAGCTCGGCGCGCACGGTGGTCCCCTCGCCCGGCGCGCTGGTGATGGAGAACGTTCCGCCCACGGCGCGCACGCGCTCGCGCATGCCCACGAGCCCGAGGCCCACGCGGCCCCGCGCGTCGGCGAGGTCGAAGCCGCGGCCGTCGTCGGTCACCGCGAGCGAGAGCCCTCCGCGCAGCGCCCGCGCGTGCACGGTGACCGTCGTCGCCTCGGCGTGACGGAGCGCGTTGGTGAGCGCCTCCTGCACCACGCGAAACGCGGTGGCTGCAACCTCGGAGTCGACCTCGGGGAGCGCGCCCTCACACACGAAGCGCGCGGTGAGTCCCTCGTGCGCGTCGGCCCGCGCCACGAGCCATTCGAGGGCCTGGGCGAGTCCCATTTCGAGCAGCAGTCGCGGACGGAGTTCGCGCACGAGCACGCGGGTGGTGTCGGCGGTGCGGTTCACCAGCGTGGCGAGCTGCGCGAGGCTCGGCGCGAGGCTCGTCGGGTCGCGCTCGAAGCGGCGCTGCGTGACGCTCACGGCGTAGCGCAGGGCGGTGAGCTCCTGACCGAGCTCGTCGTGGAGCTCGCGGGCGATGTACGCGCGCTCGGCCTCGCGGGCGCGGTCGAGGTGCGACGCGAGGGCCTGGAGCGCCGCGGTCTGCTCGGTGACCTTCTCTTCGAGCGTGGCGTTGAAGTGCGACAGCGCGCGCGCCGCGCGAAAGCTCTCGACCGTGTGCCGGAACGACATCTGCCCGAGCACCGTGCCCGTCACCACGGCCCACACGTAGTAGCTCACCGACACGGCGAAGAACGGAGCGCGGGCCCACGCGGGGTTCGCGAGCACGTAGCCGCCGGTCACACACGCCGCGCCCACGGCGGTGAGCACGAAGCGCGTGCCCACGCGCAGCGGCGCGGGGATGCCGAAGAACGCCGTCACGTACACGAAGTGAAACCACGGGGTCTCGGGGCCGCCGAGGCCGCCCACGAACCATCCGATGAGCGCCGCGTTGGCCCACAGCAGCGGCACGGCCCACGGCAGCGGGCGCGCGCGCACCGGCGGAAGGAAGGTGACCCCGAGCGCGATCGCCGACTGGAGCACCATGGTGCCCACGCGCATCACGACGTAGCGACCGCGCACGTGGGGATCGTCGCCGAACAGCCACGGATCGAGGAGCCACCAGGCGCCCACGAGCAGCACGTTGGCGCCCGCGGCGAGCTGGAGGCTCCGCACGAGGCCCGGCGTGACGAAGCGGTCGAAGTCGGCGCGCTCGTCGGAGGTGGGGCCCATCACCAGGTAGGCCACGAGGCGCGCGATCCCACGGCGGAGGACTTCGAAGCGGTCGGACACGGAGGCGCGGGATCTTCGTCGCGGGCGGAGGTTCGGCGCAACGTGCGGTCGCTGCGCGAGGCCTCCCTCAAGGTTCTTTTGTGTCTCGCGACCTGCGGGTCGGGATGTGTCGCGTGGGCGGTGATCGCACCGTGCGCAGAAGACACTTGAGCGATGCCCTCGGCGCGGGCGAAAGAACGCGCCCCCTGCGATGAGCGAGCACTCCCCCTTCCGCGGCTTCGTTCGCGTGCGCGGCGCGCGTGAGCACAACCTCAAAGATGTGTCCGTGGAGATTCCCCGCGACGCGCTCGTGGTGTTCACGGGGGTGTCGGGCTCGGGCAAGTCGTCGCTCGCCTTCGGCACGCTCTACGCCGAGGCGCAGCGCCGCTACCTCGAATCGGTCTCTCCCTATGCGCGCAGGCTCTTTCACCAGCTCGGCGCGCCCGACGTCGACGCCATCGACGGACTGCCGCCCGCCATCGCGCTTCAACAGCAGCGCGGCGCGCCCACGACGCGCTCCTCGGTGGGCAGCGTCACCACGCTCTCGAACCTGCTGCGGATGCTCTACTCCCGCGCGGGCGACTATCCCCCCGGCGCGCCCATCGTGTACGCCGAGGCCTTCTCGCCGAACACTCCCGAGGGCGCGTGCCCCGCGTGTCACGGGCTCGGTCGCGTGTACGAGGTCACCGAGGCGTCGATGGTGCCCGATCCGTCGCGCACGATCCGCGAGCGCGCCGTCGCCGCGTGGCCCATGGCGTGGCAGGGGCAGAACTACCGCGACATTCTCGTGACCCTCGGCATCGACGTCGACGTGCCGTGGAGCACGCTCCCGCAGAAGACCCGCGACTGGATCCTCTTCACCGACGAGCAGCCCACGGTGCCCGTCTACGCGGGACTCACGCCGGCCGAGACGCGCCGCGCCCTCAAGCGCAAGGACGACCCGAGCTACATGGGCACCTTCATGGGCGCGCGGCGGTACGTGATGCACACCTTCGCGAACACGCAGAGCGCGATGATGAAGCGCCGCGTGGCGCAGTACATGGTGGGCACGGCGTGTTCGGCCTGCGGCGGACGTCGCCTCAAGCCCGAGGCCCTCGCGGTCACCTTCGCGGGACGCGACATCGCGGCCATGTCGTCGCTCTCGCTCGACGCGATGCTCGCACTCTTCGCTCCGTGGGCCGCGGGGCGCATCTCGGCGGAGAAGAAGCGCGACGAGCCCGAGCGCGCCGAGGTCGCACGACGCATCGCCGAAGACCTCTGCGCGCGGCTCGAAGTGCTCCGCGATCTGGGCCTCGGATACCTCACGCTCGAACGCAGCACGCCGACGCTCTCGCCCGGAGAACTCCAGCGATTGCGACTCGCCACGCAGGTGCGTTCGAACCTCTTCGGCGTGGTCTACGTGCTCGACGAGCCGTCGGCGGGGCTCCATCCCGCAGACACCGAAGCCCTGCTCCGGGCGCTCGACCGGCTCAAGGCCGCGGGCAACACGCTCTTCGTCGTGGAGCACGAGCTCGACGTGGTGCGACGCGCCGACTGGATCGTCGACGTGGGTCCCGCCGCGGGCACGCACGGCGGCGAGGTGCTCTACAGCGGTCCGCCCGCGGGGCTGCGCGCGGTGACGCGTTCGCGCACGGCGCCGCATCTCTTCGCGACGACGCCTCCGCCCGCCCACGCGCCGCGCGCGCCGACGGGATGGCTCAAGCTCCGGGGCATCACGCGCAACAACCTCCGCGGCCTCGACGTCGACGTTCCGCTCGGTTTGCTCACCAGCGTCACGGGCATCTCGGGCTCGGGCAAATCGACGCTCGTGAGTCAGGCCCTCGTCGAGCTCGTGGGCGACGCGCTCGGACACACGCAAGAAGAGTCCGACGAAGCGCCCGCCGACGACCTCGAAGCCGCGCCCGTCGAGCCCCTGGGCGGACACCTCGACGGCGGCGTCGGCCCGCTCAAACGACTCATCCGCGTGGACCAGCGCGCCATCGGACGCACGCCGCGTTCGAACCTCGCGACGTACACCGGCCTCTTCGACCACGTGCGACGCGCGTTCGCCGCCACGAAGGAGGCGAAGGCCCGGCGCTACGACGCGGGGCGCTTCTCGTTCAACGTCGCGAAGGGCCGCTGCGCGCACTGCGAGGGCGAAGGGTCGGTGATGGTCGAGCTGCTCTTTCTGCCCAGCGTGTATGCGCCGTGTCCGACCTGTCAGGGCACGCGCTACAACGCCGACACGCTCGCCGTCACCCTGCGCGGACGCACCATCGCCGACGTGCTCGCGATGACCGTCGACGCGGCGTGGAGCTTCTTCGAAGACGACGCCGCGGTGCGCGCCTCGCTCGACGTGCTCCGCGAGGTGGGACTCGGATATCTGCGCCTCGGTCAGCCCGCGACGGAGCTCTCGGGCGGCGAGGCGCAGCGCATCAAGCTCGCGACGGAGCTGCAACGGGTCGCGCGCGGCACCTCGCTCTACGTGCTCGACGAGCCCACCACGGGGCTCCATCCCGAGGATGTGGAGCGGCTCCTCGCGCAGCTCGATCGGCTCGTGCGCGCGGGCAACACCGTGGTGGTCGTGGAGCACGACATGCGGGTCATCGCCGCGAGCGACCATGTGATCGACATGGGTCCCGGCGCGGGCGACGCGGGCGGAAGGGTCGTCGTGGCAGGCGCGCCCGCGAAGGTGGCGACGACGGAGGCGAGCCGCACCGCGCCCTTTCTCGCGCGCGTTCTCGCGGGCGCGTAGCCGTCGCGGTCAGAGGTGGCGCGTCTCGGCGGGCGGGTTCCACCAGTTGTCGTGGAGGCCGTCGTAGAAGGTCGTCGGCGCGGCGAGGAGCTCCTCGGGCGTCACGTCGTCGAGGGAGGCCACGCTCACGCTCACGTAGGCCTTCGGGTTCCAGTCGGCGACGGGCGCGTGGCGGAAGGTAAGCACCCCGCAGGTCGCGCAGAAGCGTCCGCTCGCGTCGAAGGCGTCGGCCCCCGTGAGCACGCGGAACTGCTCGGGCGCGGCCTTCACCGACCACCAGCGGCGCTTCCAGCAGCTCCGGCAGTTGCACTTGTGCGTGCCCGCCGTGAAGTCGATCTCGGCCTCGAAGGTGATGGCCTTGCAGTAGCAGCTCCCGTGAAAGGTCTTCGTGCTCATCGTGGGGGTGTCTCCAGTGGGTGCGGCGTCGTCGCCGTGAGGAGAGCATCGCGCCCATTGCGGACATCTTCGGTCCTCAGTATTTCGACCGCGTGCTTTCGACCTCCGCGCGCCTGCTCTCGCTCCTCTCGCTGCTCCAGACGCAGCGCGAGTGGCCCGGTCCCACGCTCGCCGAGCGCCTCGAAATCGACGTGCGCACGCTGCGTCGCGACGTCGACCGACTGCGCGAGCTCGGGTACGTCATCGCCGCCTCCACGGGGCCCGGCGGGGGCTATCGCCTCGACCGCGGGAGCACCACGCCGCCGCTCCTCTTCACCGACGACGAGGCCGTCGCCGTGGCCCTCGCGCTCACCGAGGCCGCGGGCTCCCTCGACGACGCGCGCCACGCCGCGCTCGGCGCCCTCGCCCGCATCGACCGACTGCTCCCGCCGCGCCTCCGTCGACGCCTCGCCGCGCTGGAGCGGGCCACCACGCACGTCTCCGGTCCGCGTCCGCGCGCGTCGTTCCATGCGCTCGCCGCGCTCGCGGGGGCCATCACGGGCCGCACGGTCACCGCGTTCGGCTACCTCGACGCGCAGGCCCGTCGCACGCGGCGCACCGTCGAGCCCCTGCGCCTCGTGCACACGCGCGGGCTCTACTACCTCGTCGCGTGGGACCGCGACCGCGACGCGCTCCGCACCTTTCGTGTCGACCGCCTCGACGCGCGCTCGCTCGACTGCGACGGCGACGGCTTCACCCCGCACGTGACCGGCGACGCGCTCGACGCCTACATCACACGCACCGTCGAGGGAGCCCCCACGGCCCACGTCGCCGAGGTCGCCGTCGAGGGACGCTGCGACGACCTTCGCGTGGCGCTCCCGCGGTGGCTCGGCGAGCTGCATCCGATGGGCGAGACGCGCACGCGGGTGACCGTGCGCGTCGACTCACTCGACGGGCTCGTGGCGCTCGTGGTGATGCTCGGGCGCGACGTGGAGATCCTCTCGCCGCCGTCGCTCGCCGAGGCCTTCGCGCGCGTGGCGCAGCGGCTACAGCGGGCGGTGGCCGTCAGAGGGTCGTGAGGCGGTCGAGGAGCGCGTCGACGTCGGCGGGCACGTGGCACACGCCGAAGCCCACACGGAGACGCCGTCCGCGCACGTCGGTGACCACGCCCGCCGCGTGGAGGCGCTGCTGCACCGCGCCCGCGTCGTCGAGGTCGAAGGTGAGGAAGTTCCCATGCGGCAGGTGCCTCGGGAGCACGAGCCGATCGACGGAGAACGGACCGCGCGGGAGCCCGTCGAGAAACTGCTGTTGCAGCGCGCACGCGTGGTCGTGAATGCGTTCGACGGTGACGCCCTCGTCGCGGAGCCAGGCCTGCACGGCGTTGAAGCGGTAGAGCCCCGAGGGGTCGAAGGTCGCGCCCATGAAGCGCCATCCGTCGTCGGCATAGGCCACGGCGTTCGAGGTCTTCGCGAGCGCGCCGAAGGCCGCGTACCAGCCCGTGTCGCGCGGTCGCGGTCCCCACCCCGGCGGGCAGTGCATGAAGCACACGCCCTCGCCGGCCATCGCGTATTTGTAGCCGCCCGCGAGGTAGAAGACCCGCGACGCGTGGCGCGACACGTCGACGGGGCGGGCCATGAAGGCGTGGTAGCCGTCGAGGGCGATGAGCGCGTCACCCGAGGCTTCGACGAGCGCGTCGAGGCCCTCGAAGACGTAGCCCGAGTTGAAGAAGACGTGGCTCACGTACACGAGGTCGTGGCCCGCGCGCGCGGCGTCGACGAGGCGCGCGGTGAGCGTGTCGAAGGGCTCGACGGGCACGCGGGTGACGGTGACCAGTCCGTCTTCTTCGAGGCGCGCGAGCTGGCGCGTGAGCGAGTGGAACTCTCCGTCGGTCGTGAGCACGCGCGGCGCACGATGCGGCGGCGTGCACGAGAGCAGGCGCGTCACGAGCTCGTGGGTGTTGGGCGCGAAGACCACCGACGCGCGATCGGGGAGCGAGAGCTGACGCGCGATGTGCGACTGCGCCTCGTGGAGCACGGGGCCGAGCACCGCGTTCCATTTGTCGTCGATGAGCGAGGCGGCGGCGTCCCACGCGGCGAGCTGTGCGTCGCGCGTGAGGTCGGGCCACGGGTGATGACTGTGCGCGGTGAAGTGCAGCGTGCGGCCATCGCCGACGAAGCGGGTGAAGTGACGTTTCAGATCGAGGGTGCTCATGGGAGGACTCCGCGCGCGGAGCGAAACTGATAGAACGCGCGCCGCGGGTTTTCTAGAGGCGCGCGGGCGCAGAGGGCGAGCGATGACGACGGACGGCATCCAGACCGATTTCTCGGGGCGCATGAGCTACGGCGACTACCTCCAGCTCGACACGCTCCTCGCGGCGCAGCGCCCGCGCTCGACCGAGCACGACGAGCTGCTGTTCATCACGATCCACCAGGTGCAGGAGCTGTGGATGAAGCTCCTGAACCACGAGCTCGACACGGCGATCGCGAACATTCGCGCCGACCAGCTCGCGCCGAGCTTCAAGTGCCTCGCGCGCGTGTCGCGCATCCAGAACCAGCTCATTCAAGCGTGGGACGTGCTCGCCACGATGACCCCCGCGGACTACCTGAGCTTCCGCCCCGCGCTGGGCTCGTCGTCGGGCTTTCAGTCGTGGCAGTACCGGCTCATCGAGTTCAAGCTCGGCGCCAAGAACGCGCTGATGCTCAAGCCGCACGCGCATCGGCCCGACCTCTACGGCGTGCTCGATGCGGCCTACCGCGCGCCGAGCCTCTACGACGAAGCGCTGCGCTTCATGGCCCGCCACGGAATGCCCGTGCCCGCCGATGTGCTCGACCGCGACGTCACGCAGCCGCACACGCACGACGCCCGCATCGAGGCGCTGTGGGAGGACATCTACCGCAACCCCGACGGACGCTTCGAGATCTACGAGCTCGCCGAGGAGCTCGTCGACGTCGAAGACAGCTTTCAGCAGTGGCGCTTTCGTCACATGAAGACCGTCGAGCGCGTGATCGGCATGCGCACGGGCACGGGCGGGAGCGCGGGCGTGTCGTACCTCCGCGGCGCGCTCGATCGGTACTTCTTTCCCGAGCTGTGGTCGGTGCGTACGAAGCTCTGAGCGCTACGCGAAGAGGCGCTGCCACGCGGGGGGCACGTCGACGGAGAACGCGGGCCACGGCTCGGGGGTGATTCCCTCGTCGCCGTGCACCGCGCGGACGCGCACCGCGAAGCCGTCGGGCATGGTGACCGGCACGCTCTTCACGCGGAGCTTGTAGTCGGGCGGATCGACGTCGAGGTCGAGCGTGTGGAGCATCGTCGCGAGCGTCACCATGAGCTGCGACTGCGCGAAGCGAGAGCCCGCGCACGCATGCACGCCGGTGCCGAAGGGCGCGAACGCGCCGGGCTGCACGTGCTCGCGCCGCGGCGCTGCGTAGCGGTCGATGTCGAAGCGCTCGGGGTCGGCGAAGCACTCGGAGAGCAGGTGCGGCACCGCCGTGGCGACGAAGAGCTGCGTGCCCGCCTCGATGCGCCGTCCCTCGAACTCGAAGCTCTTCGCGACGTAGCGCGGGGCCAGGTACACCACGGGGTAGAGCCGCAGCGTCTCCATCATCGCGCCGCGGAGCGCGGTCATGTCTTTGAACGCGTCCCACGAGGGCGTCGGGGTCGAGGCGAAGGCCGCGCGCACCTCGGCCATCACGCGCCCGCGCACCTCGGGCCGCGCGAGGATGTTGAACAGCGCGAAGGCGCCCGTGTTCGACGACGTGTCGATGCCGCCGAAGAGCGGTCCGAGCGTGAGGAGCCGCACGTTCTCGGCGCGGATCACGTCGTTGCGGTCGAGGGCCGCGAGAATGTCGTCGACGAGGTCGGGCGTCTCGCGCGGACCGTTCGCGCGGTGCGCCTCGGCGACCTTCTGCGCGTGGTCGAGGATGCGCTTCTTCGAGCGCTGATACGCGGGCCACTGGAGCGCGAGGGGCGGCCACTGCTTCATCACCGTCACGCCGAGCGCGAGGCGAAACACGCGGATGAGATCGTCGATGAGCGGCGCGAGCCCGCCGTGGTTGTGGAGCACCTGGCCCACCTGCTCGACGAGCAGGAGCTGAAAGAGCCGCTGCACGTCGAGGCGCTGTCCCACGCGCAGCGCGCCGAGGCGACGCTTCACCGCGGCGACCACCTCGGGCACGCGCGTCTCGATGTGCTCGGCGCCGTAGCTCGGGGTCTGGATGCGACGGAGGCGCTTGTGGGTCTCTCCATCGGCGCTCGCGAGAAAGAGCGCGCCGCCGAGCTCCTCGCCGAAGCCGCCGAAGACGGGTCCGTTCTGAAGAAACTCGCGCTCGTGGCGCACCATGAAGAGGTTGGCCGCGGTGCCCGCGATCACCACGAAGCGACGGTTCAACACGCGCAGATCGAAGACCGGCCCGCACGCGCGGTACGCGTCGACGAGAAAGCGGATCGGGTCCGTGAGCATCGGCGCGAGGCTGCCCACGACGGGCAGTCCGGGCGCGCGAGGGAGTGCTTCAGGGGTCGTCGCAGGTGCGTTCATGCGGTCCTCGGGCGGAGGTGGAGGGCGCGACGGTGCCACAGGGTCGAGCGCGCGCTCCACGGCCTTCGTGCGTGTTGCGAAGACGCGCCCGCGCAGGGTGCCCGCGCGGATCGTGACGACCTCGCGCGCGCTGTGCGAACGTGCGCAGCGCATGAGCGAGACCTTCGCCTGGGGATGGTTCGGTGTGGGCTTCACGCGCGACGTGCCCGCGCGCGCTGCGATGGCCGCCACCGTGTGCGGACGCGAGCTTGCGGTGTGGCGCAGGGCCTCGGGGGAGCTCGTGGCCCTCGACGCCTGGTGCCCGCACCTCGGCGCGCACATGGGCCACGGAGGCACCGTCGTCGACGACAACCTACGGTGCCACTTCCACGGCTTCTGCTTCGACCGCGAGGGGCGCTGCACGCGCACGGGCTACGGCGGACGGGTGCCTCCGAAGGCCGTGGTGCGCTCGCATCCGGTGATCGATTTCGGCGGTGTGGTGGCCGTGTGGTTCGACCCCGAAGACCGACCGCCGACGTGGACGCCCGAGCTCCCTTCGACGGAGGGATGGGTCGCGCCGCGCGGCATGCAATGGACCTTCGCGGGCCGCCCGCAGGAGATCGCCGAGAACTCCGTGGACCTCGGTCATCTCACCGTCGTGCACGACTACGCGGGGGCGCGCGTGCACGGCGACGTGCGCTTCGACGGACCGATCCTCCGCGCGGAGATCCGATTCACCCGTCGGCTTCCGCTCTGGGGGCGTCGCGGGCCGATCACCGAGCATCGCGCGCGCATCACGCAGCACGGCGTGGGCCTCGCGGTGGTCGAGACGCACACGCCCGCGCTCGGCCTCGACACGCGCTTCGTCGTCGCGGGCACCGCGCTCGATGCGACGACGGTCACGCTGCGCACCACCGACTCGATGCGCTCGCTGCGCCATCACCCGCTGCTGCGACCGCTCGGAGGAAGGGTGCCCACGGGGCTCCTCGACGCGCTCGCGATGAGCCCGCTGCACGCGTCGTTCGTGGGAGATGTGTCGCAGGACGTTCCCATCTGGTCGCGCAAGCGCGTGCTCGATCGCCCGGCGCTCGCCGAGGGCGACGGCCCCATCGGGCGCTACCGCACGTGGGCGAAGCAGTTCTATCGCGCGCCGCGCGTGGGACTCCCCCTCGTCGACGAAGACTGAACCGACGCGAACTGCGGGAAGCTCCGGTCTTGACCGTCTCGGCGCGCGCGGTGTGGCATCGCGAACCCCGGTGACACACGGACGCACCGGGTCTTCACGGGAGCGGTCGATGCGGGTTGCGGTGGTGGGCGCGGGCAGCGCCGGAGTGACGACGGCGTGGCTGCTCCACGGGTCGCACGAGGTCACGCTCTACGAGGGCGCGGCGCGCGTGGGAGGCCACGTGTACACGGTGTCCGTCGACGTCGACGGTCGCCCCGTGCCCGTGGAACTCGGCGCGGAGTTCTTCTTCCGCGAGGGCTACCGCGGGCTCCACGCGCTGCTCGATCGCATGGGCATCCGCGCGCTCCGTGATCAGCTCCGCGTGTCGATCTCGCTGGGCGAGGGCGCGACGCCGGTGGTGGTTCCGCCGCGCGACCTCCGCACGCTCGCGACGTGCCTCCCACCCCGCGTGGCGCGCGACCTCGTGTGGCTCTGGCGCGTGGGCTTCGAGGGCGAGCGCGTGGCGCAGCAGCACGAGCGCACGCTCTCGGTGGAGGCCTTTCTCGCGCGCTCGGCGATGCCCCGCGACGTGGCCGAACGGCTGCTGCTCCCGCTCATCGCGTCGAGCTGGGGCGTGACGCTCGAACAGGCCCGCGCGCTCTCGGCCTACAACGTCGTGCGGGTGATGGGCCTGCGCCCCTCGCAGGAGGCGCACTCGTACCGGCTCCCCGGCGGCTTCGTGACCTACCTCGAAGCGCTGCTCCGCGATGCGCCGAAGGTGACAGTGCGCACCGACGCCCCCGTCGACTCGGTGGACCGCGACGGCGACGCGCTCGTGGTGACCGCGAAGGGCGAACGCGCGCGCTACGACGCCGTGGTGCTCGCGTGCGACTGGCGCAACTCCGCGGCGATGTGCGCGGGCTCCGCGGTGCTCTCGTCGTGGCGCGAGGCCTTCGCGGCCTTCGAAGACTACCCCGCCACCGTGGCCGTGCACCGCGACCGATCGTTCATGCCCGCGAGCCGTCACCACTGGGGCGCTTCGAACTATCGCCTCGTGCCCGGCGAGCGTCCGCGCACCACCGTGTGGTCGGGCCGTCCCACGAACACCGACGTGTTCCGCACGTGGATGCGCCCCGATGAGCGCGAGCCTGCGAGCACCACCCACGTCGCGCGCTACCGACACATCCTCTGCACCACGGAGCACCCCGCGCGGCAGGAGGCGCTCGCGAAGCTCCAGGGCCTCCACGGGCTGTGGGCCGCGGGGATGTACACCACGGGCATCGACAACCACGAGAGCGCGGTGCGTTCGGCGGTGACCGTCGCGCAGCGCCTCGCGCCCGACGCAGAGCGTGTGCGCTGGCTCGCGCCGCAGGTCGACACGTGAGCGATCCCATCGAGGCCGGGGCGCACCGCACGACGGTGCTCGTCACGGGATGCTGCGGGTACCTCGGCGCGTGGATCACCGTCGCACTCCTTCGCGCGGGCTTCTCCGTGCGCGGAACGTCGCGCGAGCCCGACTACGCGCGGGCCCTTCACGACGAGGCGCTCGCGGGTGATCCCACGCTGCGGGCGCGGCTCACGGTGGTGCCCGGTGAGCTCCTCGACGCGGGCTCGTGGCGCGGTGCGGCCGAGGGATGCAGCGCGGTGATCCACACGGCCTGCCCCGTGGCCACCGAGGTGGGAACGCCCCCTTCGCAGATGCACGACCCCGCGCTCGTGGGCACGGAGAACGTGATGCGCGAGGCCGCGCGCGCGGGCACCGTGGAGCGCGTCGTGTACCTCTCGTCGGTGGTCACGCTCCTCGACCACCACCGTCCGCCCGCAGCGGGAACGGGCCCCGAGACCGTGGGCCCCGCCGACTGGAACGACACGGCCACGCCCGCGACCGATCCCTATGCGCACGCGAAGGTGCTCGCCGAGCGACGCGCCCGCGCGCTCACGACAGAGCTCATGCCGCGCGCGACCTTCGCGTCGATCCTCCCCGGTCCCGTGCTCGGTCCGCCCGTGGCGGGAGTTCGCGTGCCCGCCTCCGTCGACAAGACCCTCGCGCCGCTGCTCACGGGACAGCTTCGAATGGGCTCGGTGGACATGCACCTCGGGCTCGTCGATGCGCGCGACGTGGCCGCCGTGGCCGTGGCCCTCGTCCGGGCCCCCGACGAGCGATTGCGCGCCCTCGGAGACCGCGCGCGCTTCGTGTGTGCGGCCGACCCCGCGCCGCGCATTCAAGACGTCGCCGATGCGCTCGCGGCGCGCTTTCCTGCGTATGCGAAGGTGCTCCCGCGAAGGGCCCTGCCCGCGCCGCCGTGGATGCTCCTCGCCCTCATGCGCCTGGCCGTGACGCGCGAGGCGTACACGTACACCCGCGCGATGCTCGGGCGCCGCGTGCGCTACGACAACACGCTCACCCGTGAGGTGCTGGGCGTCGCGTGTCGACCGTGGCGCGACTCGGTGGTCGAGACCGTGGCGTGGCTCGACGCGCGGGGGCTGCGCACCTCGGTGCGGTAAACATTTGTTGATTCGCGCGCGCTTGAGTCGCGAAACCCCTTCCCGCACGATCGATTTCCATGAAGCGGGGACTCCTCACGGGCGCGTTGGCGGCGGTTCTCACGACGATGATGGCCGACGCGACGCCGCGTCCGGGCCAGTCGGTACCGACGTTTCGCGTCGACGACCTGGAGGGGCGCGGTCACAGCGAGCGCGACCTCCAGGGCACGTGGAGCGCCGTGATCGTCATCACCGACAAGGACTCGGGACCCGCCGTGCACGCGTGGTTCGAGCGCTGCCTGCTCGCGCTCCCTCCGACAGTGCAGGTGGTGTCGATGGCGGCGCTCGATCTGTTCCCGCTGATCCCCACGTCGACGATCGTGGGACGGGCCCGCGCCGACGCCCCGCGCCACCGCTGGCGCACGATCTGGGTGTCGCGCGACGGCTCGCTCGCCGAGTCGCTCGGGCTCGAAGAGAGCGAAGACCCGTGGGTGTTCATCGTCGATCCGCGCGGGCGTGTGGTCGAGACGATGCACACGACGGTGAACGACGCGGGCGTCGCGCGGGTGCATCGCGCGCTCGGTGTCACCGCGGCGGCGGCACCTGCGCGGTCGAGCCCCTGAGGTCGAAGGTGCGAGCGGCGCCCTGCGGAGCGCCGCGGCGGTGGGTTCGGGGGAGGGTCGCTACTTCGCGGCGGCGGCGAGCGCGGGGGCGGCGGTGGGCGTGAGCACGTCACCGCGGAACGAGCGGACGATCCCGTCGGCGAACTGCACGCGGACGCGACCTTCCTGGTCGTCGAGCACGAGGCCCGTTCCCCACGCGGGACGCAGGGGATGGAGCACGTAGCGGGGCATGGGCGCAGCCTTCACGCGGGCCATGCGCTCAGTCCTCCTGCGGCGGCTGGGGGCCGGGAATGACGCCCGCGATGTCGGGATCGACACCGGGCGGCGGCGCAGGACGGTTCTTGCGATCCTCGGCGCGACGCGCGCGATCGGCGGCCTTGTCGCGCTGCTTGTCGAGGCGCGCCATCTCCTTCTGCCGCTTGGCGAAAGAGGGTCTTCCATTGCTGCTCACGTCGGCCTCCGTTTCGGGGCGCGTCTGACGAGGTGAATCCTCGCGTCGTCGACCGTCGAAGAGGGAGAAGGCACTCGTGTTTCGCGTGTGATGGCGGGTATACACCACGCGGCCTCCGGGGGACAGCGTTTCGCGCGCGGAGACGGCTACGGCGACGACACGTCGGGCACGGATGCGGGTACGGCGACGACACGCGGGAGACGTACGCGGGTACGGCGGCGACACGTCGAACACGTACGCGGGTACGGCGACGACATGCGGGAGACGGATGCGGGTACGGCGACGACACGCGGGAGACGTACGCGGGTACGGCGGCGAC
>CAMFHP010000032.1 GCA_945952225.1 uncultured Myxococcaceae bacterium | reverse complement strand
CTCACGGCGCGTTGCTCGGGTGTGTTTCCGATCGTGCTCACGGCCCCGCGTGCGGAGCACGGGGGAGCGATCATGCGAATCGGCCCCGCGTGCTTCCGGTGAACGAAGCGCGAGCCCCGTGAGGGGCTTTCGCCTACCGGCCGGTGAATTCATTCACCGGCCGCAAGTGGGCCTATTGGCACGATCTCACCACCGCCAGAACGCGAGCGCGTTGGCACGATCTCACCACCGCCAGAGCGCGAGCGCGATCGGGAACACCCCCCTTCGAGCGCCTTCACCCGCATGCGCCCACCACGACCGCGCGCACGCTCCCGCACCCCACGTTTCGCCCGTCGCCCCGTTGCGCCCCTCCCCCCGCGCGCGCTCACTTCGCACACGATGACCGCACGCCATCACATCCTGCCCGCGCACGGCGCGCTGCTCGTGAGCACCGACCTCCACGGCAACCACGAGGACCTCGACCGCCTCGTCGCCGTGTTCACCGCGCTCGGCCCCGATGCGCACTGGGTGATTCTCGGCGACCTCGTGCACGGACCCGACGACCGCGCGCGCCGTGAAGAGCCCACCCTCTACGACTGGCCCGATGCGTCGGCCCGCGTCGTCGAGACCGTGGCGGCGCTGTGCGAGCGGCATCCCGCGCGCGTGCATCTCGTGCTCGGCAACCACGACCACGGTCACGTCGGCGGACCGCACACCGCGAAGTTCCACCGCGACGAGGTCGCGCAGCTCGAAGGCACGCTCGACGAGTCCTCCGTCCGACGACTGCGCGCGCTGTTCTCCGACGCGCTCCTCGCCGTGGCCGCGCCGTGTGGGGTGCTGCTCACGCACGGCTCGCCCGACGATCGTCTCGAACGCCTCGACGACCTCGATCGCATCGCCCTCCACGCCGCGCAGAACGGACCGTACGAGCAGCACGTGCTCGCCTCGGTGCTGCGCTCCTACGGGCAGCCGCGCGAGCGCACCGAACGTCTGTTGGAGAAGCTCCGCGCGACGAGCGGACTCGACCTGCGCGTGGTGATCCACGGTCACGACCGTGACGAAGAGGGGATCTTTCGCGAGGGCGGCAACCAGGTGTGTCCGGTGCTCTTCGGCGCGTTGCGCGAGCACAAGCGCTACGTCGTGCTCGACCTCGCCGCGCACTACAGCTCCGCCGACGACCTGCGCGAAGGGATCGAAGTGCGACGGCTCTACGCCGCGCCCTGATCGGAACCGCTCACCCGAAGTGAAAGGCCGAGATGCGCGCCTGACCGAGCGCGCCCTGCCACGCGGTGCGTCCGCGGTCGTCGCCCGCCGCGCCCGCGATCACCATGAGCGGAAGCAGGTGCTCCTCGCGCGGGTGTGACGAACGTCCGCCGGGGGCCGCAGACCAGCGCGCAAGCTGCTGCGCGCGCTCCGTCGAGGGGAGCGCCACGGCCTCGCCGAGCCAGCGGTCGAAGCCCTGCGACGACGAGGCCACTTCGGCCCCGCCGCGAAAGAACCCGCGCATGTTGTGGTAGCTCATGCCGCTGCCGAGAATCAGCACGCCCTCGTCACGGAGCGGCGCGAGCGCGCGTCCGATCGCGAGGTGCTCCGCGGGGTCGAGACCCGCCTTGAGCGAGAGCTGCACCGTCGGAATGTCGGCCTCGGGCCAGGTGAGCTTCATGGGCACGAAGGTGCCGTGGTCGAAGCCCCGATCCGCGGACTCCGCCGACGCGATGCCCGCCGCCGAGAGCAGCGCGCGCACCCGCGAGGCCAGCGCGGGATCGCCGGGCGCGGGCCAGGTGATGCGGTACGCCTCCTCGGGGAAGCCGTAGTAGTCGTAGAGCATCGGCGGGTGGGCCGAGGTCATCACCGTGGGCACCGGCTCTTCCCAGTGCGCGGAGACCATCAGCACGGCGCGCACGGGCGCCGTCGAGACCGTCTTGAGCGAGCGGAGGTACGTCGCGAGCGAGCGCAGCTCCGCGGGGTCGCCGAGGGGCATGTCGATGAAGGGCCACGGGCCTCCACCGTGCGGAAGGTAGACCGTGGGCGTGCGGGGGTGCTGGGTCGTCGACATCGCGCGAGCCTCCGTGTGCGGACGCGCCCGGTTCTCGGGGGTGCATCCCGGCACCGCGGCGATCGCAGCGCCCGCGACCGTCGCGATCGCCTGGCGCCGGGTGAGTCCGTCGTCGTCGTGGTGCTTCATGGCGTGCAGCCGAGGGTGCGGATCACGGTGCGTCGACGCAACGATCCGCGGAGGAACCCACGGTTGCAGCAATCACACGGCGCGCAGGTCGGAGCGGGGAGAGACGGAGGCCGCGACGCGCTCAGGGATGGCGCGGCGGAGGATTGTGATGCGAGGCCGCGTGGCGAGGCGCCTGCGGCGGGCGACCGTTCGAAGACTGCGACGGGCGACCGTTCGAAGACTGCGGTCCACGGCCGTTCGAGGGCTGCGCGGGGCGACCGTTCGACTGCGGTCCGCGGCCGTTCGACGACTGCATCGGGCGGTTGTTCGAGGGCTGCGAACCGCGCACGTTCGACGACGGCGGCGGCATCGGGCGACCGGGCAGCGGAGGCGGCGCGGGGAACTCGGCGCGACGGTCCTGCACCGCGGGGAGGCGCTCGCCCACGAGGCGCTCGATGATGCGCAGGGCGTCGTGCTCGTCGGGCATCACGAACGAGGTCGCGCGGCCCGAGCGCTGCGCACGCGCGGTGCGTCCGATGCGGTGCACGTAGTCTTCCGCGTCGGTGGGGAGGTCGTAGTTCACGACGTGGGTCACGCCGTCGACGTCGATGCCGCGGGCGGCGATGTCCGTCGCCACGAGGATGCGCACCTCGCCCGAACGGAAGCCCGCGAGCGCGCGCTCACGCTGTCCCTGCGAGCGGTCACCGTGGATGCGATCCGCCGTGAAGCCCGCCTGTCCGAGCTGCCGCGCCACACGATCCGCGCGGTGCTTCGTGCGCGTGAACACCAGCACGCTGCCCGCCTCGTCGCGCAGGAGCGCCGTGAGCGCGTTGGTCTTCGAAGCCTGCTCCACCAGCCAGAGCGACTGCTCGGCGCGCGCCGCGACGCGGGGCGGATCGACGGCCACGCGCATCGGATCGCGCAGACCGGCCTTGAGCACGTCGCGCCAGCCGGGGTCGCCGGGCGAGGGCATCGTGGCCGAGAAGAGCAGGGTCTGACGCTCCGTGGGGATCACCGCGAGGATGCGACGGAGCTGCGGGGCGAAGCCCATGTCGAGCATGCGGTCGGCCTCGTCGAGCACGAGCACGCGCACGTTCGCGAGGCGCACGGAGCCGCGGTCGATGTGGTCGATGAGCCGTCCGGGCGTGGCGATGATCCACCGCGGGGCCGCGCGCAGCGTGTGGATCTGCTGGTTCATCGAGGCGCCGCCGAGGATGCACGCGACGCGGTTTCCGTCGTCGGTGAGCAGGCGCACGGTGTCGGCGATCTGCTGCGCGAGCTCGCGCGTCGGGGCGAGCACGAGGGCCACGCCCGCGGGGTCGTTGGCGAGGCGCTGCGCGGTGGGAAGCACGAAGGCGGCGGTCTTGCCGGTGCCCGTCTGCGCGCACCCGAGAAGGTCGCGGCCGGTGAGCGCCACGGGGATCGCGGCGGTCTGGATGGGCGTCGGGTTCGTGAAGCCCGCGCGCTGCGTGTGTTGCACCAGTCGCGCGGAGAGGCCGAGGGATTCGAAGGTCATGCGGGTGTCTGTTACCGGGGTGCGGGTCGCGCCCCGACAGGTGCGGAGCGCGTCGGCGCCGACGGTGAGAAACACCGGATGACGCCGATGGGGAATGAGAGGCAGACGCGAGCGGGTGGCGGAGGCAGCGGTGCGTCCCGGCGGAGGTGCGGGGCGCGTCGGTCACGCTGCGAGTGGAGTGCGAAGAACGCCGACCGGTGCGTCGAGGGCGGCGGTGTATACGCGCCGACGTGGGGAATGTCCAGCGCGGCCCGGCGGGGATATAACCCGCGCCACGCCGATGCTCGCCCTCGTGTCTTCGACCGATCCGCAGTGGGTCGATGTGGCGCTTTCGAACCTCGACGCGGTGCTGGTCGACCACCTGCACTGCGAGCTCAAGGCCGCTTCGAACGCCACCTCGCTCATCACCCGCTACCTCTATCACCCCGCCCTCGTGCGCGGCCTCGGCGAGCTCGCGCGCGAGGAGCTCACGCACGTGCAGCAGGTTCACGACGAGCTCGCACGCCGCGGGCTCTCGGCGCGTCCGCCCGACGAAGACGTGTACGCGGCCTCGCTCCGTCGCGCGCTGAAAGACCACGGCGCCGAGCCCCTGCTCGATCGCCTCGCGGTGGGCGCCATCATCGAGGCCCGGTCGTGCGAACGCTTTCAGCTCCTCGCGCAGCACGCGCCGACGCCCGAGCTCCGCGCCTGGTACCACGACCTCTTCGCGTCGGAGGCGCGGCACTACCGACTCTTCGCCTCACTCGCGGAAGAGATCCACGGCGTCGAGCGCGCGCGCGATCGCATCCAGCGGCTGGCCGAGCGCGAGGCCGAGATCCTCTCGAAGCTCCCGGTGCTCCCGCGCGTGCACTGACGCAGTGACGGCCTACGTCTCCTGCGCGTGACCGACGGCCGGCGCCTCGGGCGCATCGGCACCCCACGGACCGGGCGCCCGCGCGAACCAGCGTCGCGCGCTCTCTTCTCGCGCGGCGCGGAGCAGGGCGTCGGCGGCCTGCACATCGGGACGCTTCGGCAGCACGGTGTGGGCGCGCGCCTCGTCGAGCTCGCCCGCAAAATCCTCGGCCCACGCGAGCGATTGCGTGAGCGGAACCTCGCCCCGCTTGATGCGCAGGAGCCGCTCGCGAAGCTCTCCCTCGACGCGAATGAGCGGACGTCCGGTGCGGAGCCAGTGCACCGCCGAGGCCGCGAGGCGCACGAGGTTGTAGGCGTTCTTGGGGCGCAGCTCGCGGGGCAGTTCGAACGCCAACGATCGCTCGCGGGCGAACACCGCCAGCGCTTCGAAGCTCGCCACCGGGAGCAGCCCCTGATCGTGCATCGAGCGGTAGAGCTGCTTGAGGTACTGCCGGCACCGCGCGACGCCGTCGGGGCCCTCGTCGCGGGTGTGCGCCGCGAGCTTCACGGCGAGCGTGTCGAGGGTCGCGTCGGGGTCGTCGCGCAGCCACGTGAGGGCGTGCGCGCGGTGCTCCGCGAGGCGCGCGGACTGGGCCAGCTTGCGGGCCTGCGAGAGCGCGTAGCGGCCGAAGGTGCCGTACACCTCGACGGAGGAGAACACGTCGCGATGTGCGAGCAGCGCCTCGCCCACGGGGTCGAGCGCGCGCGCGTCGGGCACCCACAACATTTCGAGCGTGTTGGGGTCGCCCTGGAGGCCCTGACGCACGGCGCGTTCGAACTCCCAGTACGTGTCGCTCCCATCGGCGCTGACCACGGTCTCGGGCGCGTCGGCGAGTCCGATGGTCCATGAGTACGGGAGCAGAAAGACGCCGCGGCGGTCGGTGTCCGAGCCCTCGTGGGCGAGCCCCCACGCGCGCGATCCCACGGTGGCTTCGAGCACGGCGCACGGTGCGAGCGCACGCTCGTGGGCCGCGCGCGCCACCGCGTACCGGAGCTGCCCGAGCCGATGGGGCGTGAGCTCGTCGCGCTGGTAGCGACACTCGCCGACGCCCACAACGTGCACCGTGATGCCCGCCTCGTCGGTGGCGATCACACGGCCGAGCGCGCCCTGCGCCACGACGCGCGCGCCGTCGACCGTGCGGCGCTCGATGCCCGTGGTCACCTCGGTTCCGTTCGGCAGCGGAACGGCGCGGGGGTCGATGCCCTCCAGGTTGCGAATACGAACCGTCGACATGGCGCGAGAGTGTACTCCCCTGAAACAGTGCGGCGCGGTGCGTCCCTGTTCAGCGCGCGCGAGCGGACGTAGAGACCGTGGGACACGCGCATGGGCACCAACGACAGCCTCGACCGCGCCCAGGCGCGCCGCTTCGCGTGGCTGCACGCCGCGCCCACGGAGCGGCCGCACGTCGACGACGCCGACCGTGATTTCGCCGCCGTCGACGAGGGTCTGGACGCGACCTCCGACGCGCTCCCGGAGAACGACACGGCCGCGCGCGACGACGCCCCCGAGGCCTGCGCGCGCCTCGCCGACGCGATCGAGCGCACGTGGAAGCTCACGGAGCACAGCCTCCGCGCACGCGCGACGGTGCAGCTCCTACGGCTCGCGGCCGACGTGGGCGCGGGGCTCCAGGGCATGCGCGCGCACCCACGGGAGTCCGTGCGACTTGTGCGACTCGTGGCTTCGTTGGGTGACGCGCTCGATGGCGCTGTGTGCGACGAGCTCGCGGCGTGCCTGCCGTGGATCTCTCCCGAACACCCCGAGGTGATCGACCTCGCCGTCGAGGCCGTGCACGCCGACCGCGACGTGCTCACGCGGCTCGTGTACGCGTGGCTCACGGGCCCCGGCGCCTGGCGCTCACCCCGCACCGTCGAACGGTGGAACGAGCTGCTCCCCGCCCTCGCGATGCGCGACGACCTCCGCGGATCGCAGCGCTACGCGGCGGTGCTGCTCCTCGACCTGGCGCCCTCGACGGCGGCGGCGCCCACGCTCCGCGCGCTGCTTCGCGCGCCGCACCTGGGGATGCGCTCCCTCGCGCTGGCCTCGCTGCGCTCGCTCGGTGACGGACACATCACCGCCGACGACGTGGCCTTCATGCTCGATGATCTGCTCGCCCACGAGCTCCCCGAGCTCGACACCGAGGCGCTCTACCAGCAGGCCGTGCTCTACACCCGCATGCTCGCCGAGCTCATCGTGGTGCACGCGCCGCCGCGCACCGAGGCCGTGCTCACCGAGCTCATGCGACGCCGCGTGGGAACGGCCCGCGAACGTGGCGTGAGCGACGCGTCGTGGGCGCTCACCACGTTGGCCGCGACGCTCCCGCAGCGGGCGCTCGCCGTGGTCGAGATGTGGCTCTCACGGACGCACGGCGCCGACCGACTCGCCGCCGTCGAGGCCGCCGCGCGCATGCCCGAAGACCTCGCAGAACCGCTTCTGCGAAGGGCCATCGACGACGGAGACCCCTCCGTCGCGCTCCGCGCCCGCGAGCTCTGGTGCGCCCGCCTTGCGCGCCCCTGCCCCGCGGACCCGCTCGGCGGCGTGGACCTCACCCTCCTCGACGGCGCGGCCCCCACGGAGCGCATGATCTCGCGGCTCCTCGTGCTCCGCGGACGCTCCCTCGACGCGCGGGCGCGCATGGTCGAAGCGCTGCTCGCCGAGGCCCCGTCGCGCGAGGCCCTGGCGCTCCTCGTGTTCTCCCTCGCGGCCGACGACGTGTGGACCCACAACGCGCGCCCCGCCCTCCCCGGCGACCCTGCCGACTGGATGCGCCTGCTGCTCGTACGCTTCGGCCTCGCGGGTGCTGCGGGCGCGATCTCCCTCGCCGCGCGGGGATCGCTCGACGCGCCCAACCACTGGTTTCACGGCCTCGCGCGCGCCGTCGTCGGCGACGAGCACCTCGTGCCCCGCGGCGCCCTCGACCCCATGCGCGACCTCGCCGTGCGGGCCTTCACCACGAGCCGCTCGCGCCTCGTGCAGCGCGACGCCGTGCGCCTCCTCCGCGTGCTCGGCGTGCCCCGCGCGGTGGTCTCTCGCTGCGCCGCGAGCCTCGAAGCGCCCGACCGCACGCCCCTCCCCTGGGCCGACGAGCTGCTCGTGCACGCGCCCCCCGACGCGGACCTCGACGCGCGCGCGGCGTCGTCGTTCCTCGCGGCCGTCGACGAACATCGCTGGCGTCACGCGGGGCTCTGGGCGCGCGTGGCCGTGCGCCGCGGGGTCGCGCCGGTGCGCGCGTGGCTCCTCGCGCGCTTCACCACGGCGGGCGCGATGGCCGACCTCTGCGACGAGGCCGTGCACGAGCTCGTGAGCGCCGCCCGCACGCTCTACACCACAGGCGCCCTCGACGACGCGTGGATCCTCGCGGCCCTCACGCCCGCCCACGGCCTCCGCGACGATCCCGCGCGGGCCCGCGATGCGGTGCGCAGGCTTCAGCTCGCGTGCGGCGTCGTGCGCGGACACGGCTCCGACCCGCTGCGCGCGGCCCTTCGCCGTCAGTGTTCCCACGAGCGCTTCTGCGTCGAGACCGCGGCGCGCGCGGCCGCCGTGCTCTTCGCGCTGCCCGATGAGCCCTGGGATGCATCCCTCGTCGACGCGCTCCTCGTCGAAGCGCCGCTCTCGTTGCGTGTGCCGCTCCTCGCGTGCGCGCTGCACCGTCGACGCGCGCCGACGCTCTCGCGCGCGGGCCGTCTCGCGCTCCTCGGATCCGACGAGGGAGAGCTCACCGCCCGCCTCGCGCGCCTCGTCGAAGACCATCCCGCGGCCTTTGTGAGCTGGTTCGACGACGAGGCCATGGCCGCCGTGCGCGACCCGCGGCTCGCCGCAGCGGTGCAGCGCATGCGCGCGCGCAACGCCGCCGACGAGCCCTGGTGGCGTGACGGCGATCAGCGCTCGGGCGGCGCGAACAGCAGGGGATAGCGCACGCGCACCGTGCCCACGCCGCGGCCGACGGTCGGAAACACCATGCGCCGCGCGTGCTGCACGAGGCACTGGTTGACGTCGGACTCGGCGAGTCCCTGCGAGAGCGACGCGGAGAGCACGGCGCCCGTGCCCGCGATGACGAGGTCGAGCATCACGCGGCCCGAGAGCGCCGGGTTGCGCCGCAACGCCGCCTCGTAGCAGTACCGGAAGCCGCCCGCGCTGCGCAGAAAGACCCGCCGCACGACCTCGGTCGAGAGCGCGCCCTGCACCACGGGAGCATCCGCGCGGAACCTCGGCGGCGCAGGCGTGCGGTTCGGCAGCGCCCCCGCGCCGTAGCCGTGGCCGTAGCCTCCGCGGCGTCCCATGAAGCCCTCGCCTCCGCGGGTTCCCGTGCCGATCGTGCCGAAGTTGCCGAGGCCGCTGCCGCCCTCGCCTGCGCCCACGAGCCCGAGTCCGCCGTAGCCGAAGGTCGCTCCGCCCGCGGCGCGCACGTTCACGCCGTCGGGCGCCTCTGCGGGTTGCACCACGCGCACGGTGGGGCCGCGCGCGCCGGGCGTCTCGTCGACGGCCACGAACGACGTGTAGTCCGACACGAGGTGGTGTTCGAGGGCCACGGCGGTGATCTCTTCGCGCAGCGTGTCGCGGCCCTCACGGTGCTGCGCGCGGGTGAGCGCGGCGATCTTCGCGCGGCCCCACAGCGGCGCGAGCGCGGCGGCACCCGGCTCGCGTTCGGGCAGCGTGACCGGCACCGTCTGCGACCACGCGCGACCGGCGAGACGACCGCGGAGCACGAGCGTTCCGGTGCCGCCGCGGGGGTAGCGCGCGAGCACGGTGAGCGGTTCGAGCGACGACACGTCGGGCACTGCGTCGGGGAACGATCCGCGCACGTCGAGGCCGCGCCATTCGAGCTGCACGTCGGTGAGGTACGGGCTCCCGATGCGACGGTAGAGGCGCTCGACGGCGGCGGTGGGGTCTTCGTCGTGGCGGAGAAACTCCGCGTGTCCGCGGCCCGCGAGCGCGACCTCTTCGAGCAGGTAGCGGTTCACCGACGAGCCCACGCCGAAGGAGAAGATCCGCGCGCTCCCGATCTCGCGCTGCGTGAGCGCGATGACCTCGGACTCGTTGCCGATGTACCCGTCGGTCATGAAGACCACGTAGCGCACGCGCATCGGATCGCCCGGCATCGCGAGCGCCGCGTGGATGCCCGCGAGCTGGTTGGTGCCGCCGCTCGCTTCCAGTGAGCCGAGGTAGGCGAGGCCCTGCGCGACGTTCTCGGGCGTGGCGCGCAACGGCGTCGGCGAGAGGCTCGACGCGGTGTCGGCGAAGTCGATGATCTGGAACGTGTCCGACGGGCTCATCGTCGTGAGCGCGCGCACGATCGCGGCCTGCACCGCGGCGAGGGGCGGGCCCTGCATCGAGCCCGACGTGTCGAGCAGGAACACCAGCTCGCGCGGCGCGATCTCCGACGCGGGCGCATCGTGGCGGGGCTCGAAGGTCACGGCCACGTAGCCGTCGTGGGCGGCGTCTGCGCGATGGGCGAGCACCGACGCGCGAACCGCGGGCGTCTCCACCGACCATCGCAGCACGAAGTCACGGTTGGGGATCTCGTCCTTGTCGACGAGCGTGACCGTGGCCTCGCCGGGCGCGCCGCTCGTCACCGCGACCTCGTGCGCGAGCGCCTCGACGTCGTGCAGCGCGGCGCCCTGATGGAGCCGCACCGTGACGCTCAACGCGTGCCCCGAACGCACCCCCGGAGGCATGTACGCGGGCGTGATGCGCGACGCGTCGGGCACGCGGTCGGTGTCGGGCTGCGAGCCCGTGCCTGACGTGTTTCCCGTGCGCTCACCGGGGATGTACCGGGGCCCGACCACCATGGGCATCGCGAACTCCCAGGTGTGGTCGTCGTAGCGGGCGGTGCCGAAGAAGTGCAGCCGCACGTCGACGTCGGCGCCGGGGTCGAGGTTCGCCACGGAGAACGTGAAGATGTTGGGACGCTCCTGCTCCAGCAGCGCCGCGCGTCGGCCCTCGGTGCGGGCCTGCTCGTAGCGGGCGCGGGCGGCCTCGCGGCGGTCGATCTGCGCGCGCAACACACGCGCGCCGATGCGCATCTCCATCGCGTCGACGGCCGCGTCGGTGGGGAGCGGAAACACGTACACGGCCTCGATGCGCTGCGTACGGCTGTTGTGGAAGCGCTGCGTGACGGTCACGTCGGTGACGGGCCCGTGCACGTCGGCCTCGACGGTCGTGCGCACCAGGGGAAGGGGCACGTCGAGCGCCCCGTCGGCACCGCGCGCCACGAGGGCTCCCTCGGCGCGCGCGTCGGAGGTTGCGAGGAGAAGACACACCATGGCCGTCAGGGCGGCCAGCAGCCCGCGAAGCATCACCATCGTCCTCCTGCGCGCACTGCGCGCCGTGGTTGGAGAGCGGTGCCCTGACACGCTCCGCGGGCGATGGTTCCTCGCGGGCTACATCTCTCCCGCCCAGGCCGTACGAAAGGCCTCGCGCGCGGCGGCCACGCGGTCACCCGTGGCGCGTCCGAGGGCCACCATGAGCTTGGTCACCGCGGCCTCCGAGGTCATGGTGCCCGCCCCGATCGCACCGGCCTGCGCGGCCCCGGAGCCGCCCTCGTAGCGCGAGAGGTCCACCGCGCCGCGCGCGCACTGGCTCGCGATCACCACGGGGATGTCGAGCGACACGGCCTCGGCGATCACGGGCACGAGCGAGTTCTCCAGGTGCGGAACGTTGCCTGCGCCGAACGCTTCGAGCACCACGCCCCGCACGCCCGTGCGCAGCGCGCCCGTGAGCAGCCGCGGGTCGAGGCCGGGAAACACCCGCACGGCCAGCACGCGCGGCTCGATGCGCGGATCGAAGGGCACCGCAGCGCGCGCGGGGAGCACATGCGACGCGATCTCGACGGTCACCCCGAGCTCGGCGAGGGGCGCGCACGAGGGGCTTCCGAAGGCATCCATGCCCCACGCATCGAGCTTCATCGCGCGGCATCCGCGAAGGAGCTTCGACCCGAACGCGATGCCCACCTCGGGGATGCGCATCGTGGCCAGCATGCACGCGTCGACGAGGTTGGCGCGCGCGTCGGTGCGCACCTCCATCAACGGCCGTTGCGCGCCCGTGAGCACCACCGGTCGGTCGATGCCCGGCAGCAGGAACGACAGCGCGCTCGCGGTGTACGCCATGGTGTCGGTGCCGTGCACCACGACCACGCCGTCGTAGCGCGCGAGCGAGGCGTGCACGGCGGCGGCGAGCTCGACCCAGTGGTGCGGCTGCATGTCCGACGAGTCGAGGTTGAAGAGGATGCGGCTCTCGATCTCGGCGACCTTGCGGAGCACCGGGAGCTCGGCGAAGAGGTCGGCGGTGTACACGTCGGGCGCGAGCGGGCTCGGGTCGCCGCCGCGCATCATCAGCGTGCCGCCGGTATGCAGAAGGAGGATTCGCTTCACGTCGGGGCGCGAGTCGTACCACCGTCCCGCGCGCACATCCCAGAAGCCGTCGCGCGTTCTCGCGGTGTATGCCCCTTCGCCTACGCGCTGCGCTTCTTTCGCGGCGCGCGCTTCTTCTTCGTCACCGCCTCTGCGCGCAGCTTCATCAGGTACACGTCACGCGCGGTTCCATGGCCCGCGAGCTCGACCTCCGCGCCCTCGACCGCGCCCACCTCGCACACGGTCCACCGTCGGCCTTCGCCATCGGCGAGCACGTCGCCGCACTGCACCGCGCGCTCCTCACGCAGCGCGAGGCGCGTGCGCCCCACCACGCCCGGTGGAAGGTCGTCGCCGCGATCGAGCGCGTACAGCTTGTCGTCGTAGCGCGCGCGCACCGACTCGCGCTGCGCCTCGTCGGCTCCCTGCGCCGTCAGCGTCGCGAGGTGCGCATCGCGCTCGGCCTCCAGCGCGCGCTTCATGGCCTCGACGATCGCCGTGTGCCGCGCGCACCGCTCCCGTCCGCGCCGCAGGAACATCTCCACGCCCGTCACGGTCACCCGCGCCGTCGCGCGCACGGCCTCGTCGCGCATCGTGCCGTCGTCGCACGGAGACACCACCCCCACGAGCACCTCGCCCGGCTCCACCGTCGCGCCGAGTTCCACGATGCCCGATGCGTCGAGGTGACGGAGGCTCTTCGCGTCCACCCCGGGCACGTCGCGCACGACCTCCTGCACGCCGAGGCGCGTGTCGCGCACCCACACGTCGAGCACCGTGCGATGCACCGAGCGCAGCGCCCTCGCGCCCTCCGCCGACACCCGACAGGTCTCCGCTGCGAGCGATGCGTTCCACCGCACCGACGTGGGCCGCCCGAGCGCGAGCCCCTCGCCCTTCCACGCGCTCGCCTCGGCCAACGGAAGCGCGCGGCACAGCGCATCGCCATCGCCCCCGACGCGCATCGCGAGCGGACGTGCGTCGCCCGTCGCCTCGCCATCGAGCACCCCGTCGTCGTCGACCACAGCGTCGGGTGAGAGCATCGCGCGTGCGCCGTCCCGGGTGATCCAGCGCGAGGCCCGCGCACCTTCGAGCGCCTGTCGCGTGTCGTCGTCGTCGGCATCGAAGCGCCACGCCTGCGCAGCCCGCGCGAGGGGGTTCCCATCGTCGACGGCCACCACGCGCGACGACTTCGTGAGCAGCTTCGCGAACGCGCGGAACAGCGGCCGCGCGTTGAGCAGATCGTGCGGCATCACCGTCTCGGGCGAGCCGCGCGCGATGCTCTTCTCCAGGAACACACGGGCCTTGTCGGTGAGCACCGAAAGCCCTTCTGCGAAGGCGTCTGCGAGATGCTCGCCCGCGGCGCGGAGGCGCAGTCGGTGACCGTCGTCACGGGCCGTGAGCAGCGGCGCGCGCTCGGCCCCCTCGAACACGAAGCACCCGCCCGCGGTGAGCAGCGGAACCTCGCCGAAGTACACCTCCTGCTCCTTCACGTCGCACAGCATGCGGGTGTCGCCGTCACCCTCCCAGATCGCGTACTGCACCAGCACCTTGAGCGGCGCCGCGAAGGTGGCGCCACGACGCACGCACTCCGCGGCGTCGTAGCGCGGCGTTTCGAAGCGATGGCCCTGGTACGAGAGCGCGACGAGACCGTTGGCGGAGGTCACCGCGAGGTGCGCGCGGAGCACACCGTCGAGGCCCGCGTCGGCGCGCGCCTCGGGGGCGATGTCGGTCTGGAGGAAGCGCGCGAACGAGCGCGCGTGAAGGTCAGAAGTCGCAGTTGCGCGGCGTGCGGGGGAAGGGAACGACGTCACGGATGTTCTCCATGCCCGTCACGTACATCACCATGCGCTCGAAGCCGAGTCCGAAGCCCGCGTGGGGCACGGTGCCGAAGCGGCGCAGGTCGAGGTACCACGCGTAGTCGTCGACGTTGAGGCCCGCGGCGACCATCACGTCCTTCAGCACGTCGTAGCGCTCCTCGCGCTGCGAGCCGCCGATGAGCTCGCCGATGCGGGGCACGAGCAGGTCCGTCGCGGCCACGGTCTTTCCGTCGGCGTTGCGGCGCATGTAGAACGACTTGATCTCCTTGGGGTAGTCGGTGACGAACACCGGACGTCCCAGGAGGGTCTCCGCGAGGTAGCGCTCGTGCTCGGCCTGGAGGCCCGCGCCCCACGACACGGGGAACTCGAACTTCTGCCCGCTCGCGAGCAGCCGCTCGACGGCCTCGGTGTACGTGATGCGCCCGAACTCGCTGTTGAGCACATGCTGAAGGCGCTCGATGAGTCCCTTCGAGATGCGCTCGTCGAAGAACTTCATGTCCTCGCCGCAGCGTTCGAACGCGGCGCGGATGAGGTGCTTCACGTAGGCCTCGGCGAGCTCGATGCAGCCGTCGAGGTCGCACCAGGCCATCTCGGGCTCGATCATCCAGAACTCGGCGGCGTGGCGCGCGGTGTTCGAGTTCTCGGCGCGAAAGGTCGGCCCGAAGGTGTAGACGTCGGAGAGGCCGTGCGCGAAGGCCTCGCCGTTGAGCTGGCCCGACACCGTGAGGTAGGCCGCGCGGCTGAAGAAGTCTTCGTCGTAGTTGACCTTGCCGTCCTTCGTACGCGGCGGCTTCTCGGCGTCGAGGGTGCTCACGCGGAACATCTCGCCCGCGCCCTCGCAGTCCGACGCGGTGATGATCGGCGTGTGCACGTACACGAAGCGCCGCGCGGCGAAGAACTCATGCGTCGCCTGCGCGAGCGCGCTCCGCACGCGGAACACCGCCCCGAAGGTGTTCGACCGCAGTCGCAGGTGCGCGATCGTGCGGAGGTACTCCATCGAGTGGGCCTTCTTCTGGAGCGGAAAGCTCGGGTCGGCCTCGCCCACCACGATGACCTCGTCGGCCTTGAGCTCGACGCGCTGGCCCTCCTTGGGCGACGCGATGATCTCGCCGAGCACCTCGACGGCGCTGCCGGTGCTGAGCTTCCGCACGACTTCGAAGTTCGCCAGGTCGGGGCTGCACACGATCTGCAGCGTGGCGAGGCACGAGCCGTCGTTGAGCTGCATGAAGACCACCTGCTTGTTGTCGCGCAGGGAGCGGAGCCATCCCTTCACGCGCACGGCGGCGCGCGGCGGGTCCATCGCGAGGGCGTCGGAGATTCGGGTACGTGGCGTCAACATAGGGGCGCGGAGACTACCACCCGCGCTCCGCGGAACCAGCGCGTTCCATCGCACGGGGCGCGGCCGCGCTTGACTTCCCACGGGCCGCACCGTGTCGTCGCCCACCACCGCAATGCTCCGCGACGCCCTCCTCGCGTGCTGTCTCGCCGTTGTGTTGGCCGCGTGCCGCCGCGCCCCCGACGCATCGCCCGCGCCCCGCGCCACGCCCGCGCCCACACCGACCGTCACGCCCGCGCCCACGCCGTCCGTCGCGCCCGCGCCCGCGGCGGCGTGCACGGCGACGACGGGCAGCGCGTTTCACCTTCGCGCGATGGCGACCTGGGAGTCGTCGGGCCCCGAGTACCCCGCGGGAACGCGCCTCGCGGTGCTCTCCGTCGACGACGACGTGACCCGACGGAGCACGCAGATGTACGCCGTGCGGGTGCTCGCCGACGGCGCGACGGGACACGCGTTTCTGAGCGCCCGCGAGCTCGCCGCAGACTGCCCTGCGCCCCTGCGCGAGCCCGCCGAGCACATGGCCTGTCAGGGACGCTGCGCGGCGCCTGTCGAGGCCGCCCACGAGCGCTGCCTCCGCGAGTGCACCGACTCCGGCGAGCGCGGGAGCGAGTGCCTCGACGCGTGCCAGGACGACCGCTTCGTGGCCTGCATGCGGACGCAATGCGGAGACGAGAACCCGCCGCGCATGTGGTAGCGCGGCGCGCTCAACGGCGCGGAGGGCTGCTCCCCTCGGGAACGGTGACGGGTTCGAACCACTGCCAGCCGAAGCGTCCGGGGTGCGTGCGCACGACGACGCGGTCGCCCACGCGGACCGATTGCAGCAGCGCGCGAGGCACGACGAAGCGCTCCTCGGTGCGCCCCGCGCGCCAGGTGGTGGTGTGCAGATCGCTCTGCTTCGGGTGCACGCGGAGAACGTCGACGACGTGCGCCTGCGCGGGCGCATCGTCGAGGGCCTTGTTGAGCACCAGCAGCGACGGACCGAGGCCGAAGGGAAACGCGGCCAGGCCGACGAACGCCCACATCACCAGCAGCGCGAGCGAGTTCGAGCGTCCCCGCACGAGCGGCACCATCAGCACCACGAAGGGAACCCACAGCAGCGACGCGAGCCCGAGGGCCCTGCCCCCATCGTCGGCGTCGAGCAGATGGTCGTGCCCGAAGCCCATGCCCACGCCGAGCGCGAGGCCGCCCACGATCGACGCGAGGACCACGGCCAGCACCCGTCGGTTCGCGGGCATCGGCTCCGACGTGAGCGTCGCGGGATCGAAGCGCGGCGCCTCGGCGGCGATGCGCGCGAGCAGCTCCAGCGCGTGGAGGGCCCCGGTGTCGCCCACGGTCTGGAGCGCGTACTGCGTCTGGTACGCCTCGACGCCCTTCGCAGAGAACTGCACCCGGTAGCCTCCCGCGAGGAGCTCGCGCACCGCGGCGCGCACGCCCTCGCGCGCGAGGAGGTCTCGCACGCACGCGTCGCGCTTCTCCGTGGAGTGGATGTACACGGCCGCGTCGAAGGCCTCGTCGCCGAGCTGAACCTCACGGTTGAGCGCGAGTGATTTGCCGAGTCGATCGAGGGCGCCCTCGGGATAGAGTGTCACCCACGGATACACCCCCGACGCGAGCCGGAGATTGAGCCGCACCCAGCTTCGATTGACGTAGTACGCGTTGACGAAGACGCGCATCCCGCGGAGCTCGTACTCGGCCTCGCGCCCCGCGTAGAGGCCCTTCGACGGACCGTGTTGTACGAAGCGCGCGCCCGCCGCGACGAGCGCCGTCGCAAAGGCCTCGGCCTTGCGTTCGAGGATCCCCCGCGACCAGCGGATCGCGACGTAGAGAATCGTCCCGAGAAAGGCCGCGTAGGCCAGCACGCCGCCCACAACGGCCCCGACGATTGCGCCATGGTTGTTCTGCACCGGAGTCCCCGACGCACGGTCGCGAGCCGACACGCGCAGCACCAACGCCTCGCGCCGCACCACCCTGCGTCGCGCGCGATGGAAGCGCCGCCCACTCACCGCGGTCAATCCCCTGCGCGCACCCTTCGCCTCCGCACCACGGCACACGACGCGCATCGCCCGTCGGTCACCATGAAGCCTCGCCACGACGCCGCGCCGTTGACCTTCACCCGCACCGCGCGCTGGATCTCGCACACCGCGGGCACGCCGGGCGCGTTCGCCGTCGCGGTGCTGATCGTGGCGGTGTGGGCGCTCACGGGGCCGCTCTTTCACTACAGCGACACGTGGCAGCTCGTGATCAACACGGGCACCACGGTGGTGACCTTCCTGATGGTGTTTCTGATCCAGAACACGCAGAACCGCGACAGCGAGGCGATGCACCTGAAGCTCGATGAGCTGATCCACGCGGTGCGCCAGGCCGACGACCACATGATCGACATCGAGGCCCTCGAAGAGGCGGAACTCGAAGCGCTCCACGCGCGCTACCGCCGCCTCGCCGCGCACGCGGGGGAGCACCTCGACGCGCGCCGCCGCGCACGGGCCGGTGCGTAGCGCCACACGCCCGACGACCACGCCACAGTCGCGCCCCTGTCACACCACGTCCGGGCCCGCGAGGCCGTACCGCAGGAGCCGCGCCCGCAGGTGCTCCCTCCCGGCCTCGGTGCAACGGAGCGCATCGTGCTCCCGCGCGACCCATCCCGCGGTCACCAGCGGCCCCACGGCCTCGTCGACGTGGCGGCTGCGCCCGGAGCGGAGCCCGAGCCGCGCGTCGAGCTCCACCGCGGTGCACGCGCCTGCGGCCAGCGCGTGAAGGATGCAGAGCGTCTCGATCTCCGCGCGCCCCGGCCGGGGCTTCTCGTGCCTGTCGTGCTTCGAAGGGATCATGGCGTTCTTCCTCTCCGTGAAGGGGTCTTCGTCGGTCGTCACGACGCGCGCTTCATCGTCTGCCCGAGCGCGTCGTAGCCCTCGATGATCCGCGCGAGGAGGCTCATCGTCGGGTGCGACGGCGACACGCCGCCGACGCGCCTGCGGGCCTCCGATCGGGCGCGCTGCGCCTCTGCGCGGTACGCGTCGAGGTCGCCCACCAGCACGAGCCCGGTGCGCGCCCGCGTGAGGGCGACGTTCCACCGCTTCGGCATGTCGAGAAAGGCCGTCGCCCGACCGCGCACGAGGCTGATGAACACGTAGTCGGCCTCGCGCCCCTGGCAGCGATCGAGCGTGCAGACCTCGACGTCGAGCGCCTCCAGTCGCGTCTTGAGCAGCGCCTCCTGCGCGCGGTACGGCGTGAGCACCATGATCGACGCGCGCTCGCCACGCGAAGCCCGGTGCGTGCTCACGAGCTTGATCATGCGCTCGACGGCGTCGGCCTCGGCGCGGTTCGACTCCCGCGCGTCCTCCGCGTGAGGCTCCACGTGGACGAGCATCACACCGCTCGAATCGGCGCTGTCGGCGCGCGCGTCGAGGAGCGCCTCGCCGAAGTAGAACATCGCGCGGGGCAGCGCGGAGAGGCTCCGGTGCATGCGGTACTGCTTCTTGAGCGTGCCCACGAAGGGCCGCACGGCCTCGCAGAGCGCGCCTCGCGAGAGGCCCGAGAGCTTGTGGAGCGGCGCGACGTCGAAGTGCTCCGCGGGCATCCCCGTGAGCCAGTCGTAGACCGAGACCGTGTTCACCGCGAACCGGAGGGCGATGTGCCCGACGAGCGCCTCGCGCATCGCCTCGCACCACGGCTCGGGCCCGTGGGTGAGCGCCGCGAGCGCCTTCGCCGAAGGGAGCGCGCGCTGCAATCCGACGCGCGCCGCGGCGAGCCGCAGCGGGTGCCCCGAGCGTCGGCTCCACGGCAGCGCGTGGAACAGGTTGAAGCTCGCTTCGAAGAGTTGCGCGGGGCTGCGATGGCGCGCCTCGACCAGTCGCACGCCGCTCAACGTCGCAGGCCGCGGCACCGCGAGTCCGCGCTCGACGAGCAGATGAACGAACGCGCTCCGATCGCGAGACGACGCGGGCGACGCCCCCTCATGTCGGCTCAAGCGCTGCACCGCGCCCTCGACCTCCTCGGGGAGACACACGATCACGCCCGCGCGGACCTCCGTCGCGTCGGCGAGGGCCACCACGAGGGGAGACTCGTTTCGCGCGGCCACCGCGGCGAGGTGCGCGGCGATCACGGCGGCGACGGACGCAGGGTCCGATGCGGCGACGACGAGGCGAAGGCTGTCGCGCTCCGCGGGCTGGCAACGCGCCACCAGCGCGCCGACGCTGCACGCGAGTTCGAGGCGCGCGTCGAGCACACCGTCGAGGGTCACGCCGTTCTCTTCGATGTCGTTGTAGGGCGGAAGCTGCTCGGGATCGCCGACCAGCACCCAACGGCGCGCCTTCACGGCGACCGCGAGAAACTCTGCGAGCGTGAGCTTCGACACCTCGTCGACGACGAGCAGGTCGAACGCGCCCGGCGCCGCGAGCTTCACCGACTCGTACGAGAGCACCCCGATGGGCGTGCCGCAGAGGACGTCGTCGCACGCCGCAACGGCCGTCGAGAGCGGCGCGACGCCCACGGACTTCGCGTCCTCGATCGCGTAGAGCGCCGACGCGATGGAGACGCTCTCGGAGAGGCACCGCTGCACGCGCGTCGCGATCGTGGCGCCGCGGCGCTGCTTCTTCGCGCCGACCCAGTAGTCCAGCGCCCGCGGGGAGAGCTTTCTCTGACGCGCCGCGAAGCGAACCGGGAGCGACTGCACCACGAGGGGAGCGGACGCCTCGTCGGGACCGGGCGTGATCTTCTCGACCACGTTGTCGACCGCGACGTGCGTCGACGACACCACCAGCACGCGTTCTCCGCGCGCCACCGCGCGCCGAAGGATCGACGCGATCACCGTGGTCTTGCCCGACCCCGGCGGCCCCTGGATCACCGCGAAGTGCGGAGACTCCATCGCGTGGGCCACACACGCGCGCTGAAACTCGTCGAGCCGTTCATCGGCGAAGATCGGCAGCGGCGACGGCGCGTCGGACGGCGCTCGGGTGGCAAGCCTGGCGGGATCGTCGCATCCCAGCAGGCAGCGCAGCGGCGTGAGGCACCCGTCGTCCGAGCGCTCCTCGAGCACCTTCAGCGCGTGGAGCTGCCGCTGCAACGGCACCAGGTTGGGCACGATCGCGACGTGACGGAGGTGACGGCGCCCCTCGGGCATCCGCGTGACCCGGATCGCGACGACGCGCTCGCTGGTGCCCACGCGCTCGGTCTCGAAGTCGAGAAGCTCCACGTCTTCGGGCATCGGATCGAGCGTGAGAAACTCACGGGGAGACCGTTCGAGCAGGAGCTTCTGCGCATCGGTGAGAAAGGCCACCGGGCTCTCGACGGTGTTGAGAAACAGGTCGCGCACCTCCTTCTCACGGCCCCGCCAGAGGTCGTCGTAGTCGAGGGTGATTCGCACGAGCGCCGACCCGTCGTCGGGGTCCTCGCGCCAGGCGGCGGGAGACGGTGCGGGCGACGTGGAGGCGAGGTTCTGCGTCGCGGCGATCAGCGCCTCCCACACGTCGGCACCCGGGTCCGCAGCGTGGGGTGCGGGCTGCGTCGTTACCTCAGGAATCGTCGCGACGAGTGGCATCCGGAGCAGCCGCTCGATCTTCGCGTGGAGGCTCGCGCGAAGCCCCTCCAGAAGGTCGACGACGCCGCCCTCGCACGGCCCACTCCCTTGCCTCTCATCGCCCGTGTCGCAGTGGTTCATGTGCGGCAGACGCCCGTCTCCCGGCGGCGCTGACATCCGCACCCCCACCACCTCCCCCATCTCCAATCCCCCACCGCAGCGCACGCGGATCGCGCTGGACGCCCGTTGCGGGTCTCCGATACACCCTCCGGGCGCCCGTTTTTCTGCGGGCGCATCCCCTCCGCGCCATGGCCATTCCGCTCCCCCTCGAACTCGGTTCGCTCGACCACTACACCCTCATCGTCGAAGACGCGGCGGCGGTCGCGCGCTTCCACGCCGAGTGCCTCGGCTTCGAGCCCCTGCGGGTCATCCGCGTCAACGCCGGCACGGCCCCCGAGGGCGAGCACGACATGCTCAACCACGTGCTCCGCGTGCCGGGCTCCGCCTCGCGCGTGATGGTGGTCACCGAGGGGCTCACCGACGCGTCGATCTTCCGCCGCTTTCTGCGCCAGCACGGACCCGGCGTGCACCACGTCGCCTACGAGGTCGCCGACCTCGACGCCGCGCTCGTCGCGCTGCGCGCCGCGGGCGTTCGCACCACCTCGGAGTCCGTGCTCAACGATCCCCTCACGGGGCTGCGCCAGATCTTCATCGCCCGCGAGCACGGGGGCTACTTCATCGAGCTCATCGAACGCACCGCGCGGGCCGCGTCGGGCAACTTCACCCACGACAACATGGCCGGCCTCGCCCGCACCATGCTCTCGTACCTGAAGTCCGCGCCCGCCGAAGCGCCCGCACGAGAGACCTCGCCCGAGGTCGTGATCGCCGCGTCGCGCGACGCCGTCGTGGCCTTTCTCCTCGACCTCCGCAACCTCCCGCGATGGACGGGCCACCGCGGTGTGCGCCGCATCGACGGGGCCTTCGTCGAGGTGCGCGCCGCGGGCGATGTGCCCCTCGACGTGCGCGACGACGACGGCGCCGTGGTGTTCCGCTGGACGCTCGGCGAGCGCTCCCTCGCCGTGCGCTTCGACGTGCGCGCCGAGGGAGACGCGGTCACGCGCGTGGGCGTCACGCTGCCGCCGCTCGATCCGTCGCGACGCGCGCGCACGGCCGCGGTGATCCAGACCGAGCTCGACCTCCTCGCCGCGATCTTCGAGGGACGCGAGGCGACCTTCGACCCCGCGCGCCGCGCCCTCCTCGACGCCTACCACCTCGAAGTGCACCAACGCCCCGGACTCTAGGAGTTCCCCATGCACAGCCCCGCCGTCGCGCTCCACATGCTCGCCGCGCTCGCCCACGTCGCGTGGGCCGACGGCGCGCTCCTGCCGGGTGAAGCCCGCTTCTTCGCCGAGGTCATCGACGGCCTCGCGTTCGAGCCCGCCGACGCCGCCCTCGCGTGGCGCCGCGTGGTGGTGCCCGCCGAGGCGCCCGCGTCGTTTCCCCCGGCGCCCCTCTCGCGCGAAGACCAGCGCCAGGTGCTCCGCCTCGGCTACGCGATGGCCGGCGCCGACGGGGGCGTGAGCGAACCCGAGCTCGCCGCGCTGCGGGCCATCTCGCTCTCCTACGGCATCCCCTGGCCCGAAGCGCTGGAGCTCATGGGCCACCCCCTCGGATTCTGACCCACCGCCCCGCCGGACGGAGCCAGCACCCCCGCCATGCTCGACACCGCCTACGTCAACCCGCCCGACCTCCTCTCCATCGCGCGCGACGGGCTGCCGTCGACCGCGCACGCGCCGGCCCACGTCATCGTGCTCGGCGCGGGCATCGCGGGCCTCGTCGCCGCGTGCGAGCTCAAGCGCGCAGGGCACCGCGTGACCGTGCTCGAAGCGCAGCACCGCGTGGGCGGTCGTGTGCTCACGCTCCGCGCGCCCTTCAGCGCGGGCCAGTGGGGCGAGGCCGGGGCCATGCGCATCCCGGTGAAGCACAAGCTGGTGATGGCCTACGTCGAGCGCTACGGGCTCCGCGTGCGGCCCTTCTGCTCGTCGAACCCGATGGGCTGGTCGCTGTTCCGCAAGCAGCGTCGGCGCATGGGAGACACGCTGCGCGAGAGTCACCGCCTGGGCTTCGACCTCGCGGGCCGCGAGCTCACGCAGCCCTTTCCCGAGATCTGGTCGATGATCGTCGACCCGATCAGCGAGGCCATCGACCGCGGCGGCGCCGAGGCCCTCGCCGAGCTCAGCGCGCGGCTCCAGTCGGTGTCGCTGCGAGACTTTCTCCGCGGCGAGGGATGGTCCGACGGGGCCATCGAGATGTACGGCCTCTTCGCGGGCTTCGAGACCCTGCTCTACGCGTCGGCCTTCGAGTTTCTGCGCGAGTTCGTGGCGAAGCTCCGCGAGCAGACCGTGGCCATCGACGGCGGCATGGACCTCCTCCCGCAGGCCTTTCTCCGCGAGCTCGCGGGCGACATCCAGTACGGCGCGCTCGTGGCCTCCCTCGACCAGGACGAGCGCGGCGTCGCGGTGCGCGTGCGCGGCCTCGCGGGCACGCGGGTGGTGCGCGGCGACTACGCCATCTGCACGTTGCCCTTCTCGGTGCTGCGCCACGTCGAGGTCGAGCGTCCCTTCTCGTGGCAGAAGCAGCGCGCGATCCGCAACATCCACTACGAGTCGGCGACGAAGATCTTCTTCGAGTGCCGCGAGCGCTTCTGGGAGACGCGCGACGGCATCTACGGCGGCGCGTCGGTGACCGACCTCGCGATTCGCAACACGTACTACCCCGAGCACGGACGCACCTCGGGCCGCGGCGTGCTCCTCGCGTCGTACTCGCACGGTCAAGACGCGCTCCGTTGGGGCGCGCTCCCGCCGCACGAGCGCCACCTCCAGGCCCTCGAAAACCTCGGCGAGCTGCACCCCGAGGCCCCGTCGCTCGTCGAGGCCGCGGCGTCGACGGTGTGGAGCCTCGACGAGTTCGCGGGCGGCGCCTACGCGTTCTTTCAGCCGCACCAGGAAGCCCAGCTCCACGACCACGTCATCGCCCCCGAGGGGCGGTACCACTTCGCGGGCGAGCACGCGTCATTGCAGCACCGCTGGCTCCAGGGCGGCGTCGAGTCGGCGCTGCGCGCGGCCCGCGAGGTCCACGCCCGCACGCTGCGCGAACCCGTCACCCTGCATACGGATAACCCCATGCGCTCCCCTGCGTTCATCGAGTCACAAGAGGCCCGCATCGCGGTGGCGCGCGACTTCGGCGGCGTCGTGCGCGACGTGCCCGCCCACCTCGTGCGCCCGCGCTCCCTCGACGACGTGGTCGAGGCCGTGCGATGGGCCCGCGCCCACGGCGTGAAGGTCGCCGCGCGCGGCGTCGGACACAGCGCCGGCGGTCAATCGCAGGTGCGCGACGGCCTCGTGCTCGACATGACGGGCCTCGACCAGGTGCACCACGTCGACCTCGGTCACGGGCGCTTCGTCGCCGACGCGGGCGTGACGTGGCAGCGCATTCTCGACGTGCTGCTGCCCCTCGGGCTCGTGCCCGACGTGGTCACCGACTGGCTGCACCTCACGCTCGGCGGAACGATCATCGCGGGCGGCGTCGGCGCGCAGAGCTTCAAGCGCGGCATCCAGGCCGACCTCATCGAAGAGATGACCGTGGTCACGGGCGAGGGCGAGGTGGTGACGTGCTCGGCCACGCAGCACCGCGAGCTCTTCGACGCGACGCGCGCGGGCCTCGGGCAGTACGGCATCATCGTGCGCGCCACGATGCGCCTCGGACGCGCGCCGCGACGGGTCACCCTCGATCACCTCGTGTACGACGACCTCGACGCCTTCGCGGGCGACGTCGAGCGGCTCATGGAGTGCCCCTCCGTCGACGGCCTCCTCGCGCACGCCGTGGGCAACACGCTGGAGCTCATCGCGCACTCCACGGGCGTCGACGCGCGCACGCGGGGACTCACCGAATCGCCCGCGCGGGGCCGCTGGGTCTACGACCTCGAAGTGCTGCGCTACCACGACGAGTCGACGGATGCGCCGGGCGCGCTCCCCGAGGGGCTCCGCGCGATCACGGCGCTCTCGCACACGCAGACCTGGGACTACAGCGCCTTTCTCTCGCGCATCCCGCCCATCGTGGAGCGCGACCAGCGCGAGGGGGCCGCGCCGCATCCCGAGCTCGCGCTCTTCGTTCCGCACTCGCGCCTCGCGGGCTTTCTCGGCGAGGTGATGGCCGAGACCGAGATCGACGACATGGGCGGCGGACCGATCCTCATCATTCCGCTCGCGCGCGCCCGGATCACGGCGCCGTTCTTCCGCATCCCCGACGAGGCCCGCTGCTGGCTCGTGGGCTTTCTCCGCGCGGCGAAGACCCCGGAGCGCGTCGCCGAGCTCACCCGCGTGAACGTCGGCCTCTACCACCGCGCGGTGGCCCTCGGCGGACGGCGCTACCCCTGCGACGGCGTGCCTGCGCCCGTCGACGGCGCGGGCTGGGCGCAGCACTTCGGCGACGTGTGGACGCGCGCCCTCGACGCCAAGAAGCGCTTCGACCCCGACCGCCTCCTGGCCCCCGCGCTGGGCATCTTTCGCGACGCGCCGTAGCGCCGTCACGCCGTCTCCGCCCACTCCCTTCGATCAGAGTCCGCGCGCGCGCTCGGGACGCAGCGCGATGCGTCCGTCGAGGGCCGCGTCGAGCGTGGCGACGATGCGGTCGCGGTCGCGCGGGAGCCTTCCGCCGAGGGGCAGATGGTTCGACGCGTGGTTGGTGCGAAAGAGCGCGTCGGTGGGCGCGGCCTCGGCCACGAAGGTGCGCAGTTCACCGAGGAGCGAGGGCACCGCGGGGAGCTCGAAGCGCCCGCGCTTCACGAGCGTGGCGAGGGGCGTCTCGGGCACCACGGTGAGCGTGAGCGCCGAGAGGAACTCCGGGTCCATCGCGGTGGCGAGGCGGGCCGAGGCGCGCGCGTGTTCATCGCTGCGTTCGGTGCCGCCCGCGCCGAGCAGAAAGATCGCCGAGAGCGCCACGCCCGCGCGCTTCGCCCGACGCGCGGCCTCGACGTGCGTGTCGTGGTCGTCGCCCTTCGCGATGCGCCGGAGCGTGACGTCGTCGCCCGACTCGGGGCCCATGTAGTAGAGCGTGAGCCCCGCTTCACGGAGCGCGCGCAGCTCCTCGTCGGACTTCTCGACGACGTTGCGCGCCATCGCGTAGCACGACACCCGACGCAGCGCGGGAAAGGCCCTGCGGCACGCCGCGAGGAGGGGCTCCCAGTGTGTGCGCGGCATCACGAGGGCGTCACCGTCGGCGACGAAGACCTTGTCGACGCGGTCGCCGAAGCGCCGTCCCGCGGCCTCGATGTCGGCGAGGGTCTCGGCGAGGTCGCGCACGCGAAAGGTCTTCTCGCGGTACATGTCGCAGTAGACGCAGTGGTTCCACGAGCACCCGATCGTGGCCTGAACGATGTACGCGTCGGCCTCGCTCGGAGGGCGATACAGCCTGCCTTCGTAGCGCATGAGCGCTCCACGCGTTGCCAGACGAGCGACCGCGGCGTCAACGGTCGACGGCGACGGCCGCTACGTCTTCGCGTGCTGCCCGAGGAGGTCGTGCATCTCCGTGGCGTGCTCCTCCTCGGTGGCGAGAATGTCTTCGAGGAGCCGCCGCGTGACGGGATCTCCCTCGCCGAGCGCCTCGATCATCTCGCGGTACGACTCGATGGCGATGCGTTCGGCCACGAGGTCTTCGCGGATCATCTCGGCGAGCCTCGTGCCGGGGATGTACTCCGCGTGCGAGCGCTTCGTGAGCGTCGCGGGGTCGAGGTCGGGCGCGCCGTTGAGCTGCGTGATGCGCTTCGCGAGTCGATCGGCGTGGCCCTGCTCCTCGCGGGCGTGTTCGAGAAACTCCGCGGCCACGCTGGGCGAGGCCATGCCCTGGGCCATGTAGTGATGGCGCATGTACCGCAGCGCGCACACGACCTCGGTGGCGAGCGCGTCGTTGAGCATCGCCACGACGGCGTTCGCATCGGCGCCGTAGCCCTGCACCACGGCGCCCTCGTCGATGTGCCTGCGCGCGCGCCGACGGATCTCGGCGACGGTGCTCCGCGTTGCGCGGTTCGCTCCCTCGCCGCTCACAGCCGCCCCATCGCGAAGAGCACCACGAGCACCACGAGGATCACACCCGCGGGAGACATTCCCGCGGCGCCATAGCGCGCGTATCCGATGCCGCCGCCGGTGAGGGCGAGCACGAGCAGCACGATCAAGAGGGTGGTCAGCATGGCGGGATCTCCTTGCGTTGCCCTTCGGCAGCGCCTTGTTGGGTGTTGCCCACGTGCTGAGCAGCCGCCGTGCCGCGCGGAGATTCCTGCGAGTTTGCGCGTGGAGCGCGGGTGCGCCGTTGCCCTTCGCCACAGGGTGTCGCGCGCGTGACCGTGGCGTCGCGACATGGCGCGCGCGGAGGATGTGCTCGCGCTCAGCGCGCGGCGTCGGGGGGCGCGCCGAGCACGGCGGTGAGGTACGCGTCGAGCGCGTCGGCGTCGGCCGGTTGCGCGCGGTAGCCCACGTAGCCGTCGGGTCGCAGCACGTACACACACTCGGCGCGCGCGCCGAAGCCGCAGTGCAGATCGCCGCCCGGATCGAGCACCACCGACGCCTCGCCGAGCACCGCGGGACGCGTCGGTGACGGCACCACCACGCGCACGTTCACGAGGGCGCCGAAGCGCGCGCGCACCCGCGCGGCGATCGCGTCGAGGGTCTTGTAGCCGCCCTCGGTCGCCGATGCGCCGTCGAAGAGCAGCACGAGGTGGCGCGTGCCATCGAGCATCGAGAAGAAGCGTCGACGTTCGTCTGCGAGGCCGAAGAGTCGATCGGGCGCGCGCGCACCGGCGCCGGGCGCACCGCCGAACTCGATCCAGTCGGCGACGGACGCGTCTTCGGTCGAAGCGTCGCGCAGCACCTTCGCGAAGAGGAGCGGCGCGCGGTCTTCGGCGACGATCGTGCTGCCCGCGTGGTGCACGCGCAGCTCGCCGGTGACCTCGGCGAGCCAGCGTTGAAAGGGCGTCGCGCTCGACATCCACGCGCTCGTCGCGTCGCGCACGGCGCACAACAACGGACTGCGCAGCATGCTCATGCGCGTGGCGAAGTGCGTCTCGCGCAGCACGAGCCTCCCCACGGCGCGACGCTCCTCGTCGTAGCTGTCGAGGAGCGCCTCGGAGCCGCGTCCGCGCACGGCGAGCGAGAGCTTCCACGCGAGGTTGAAGGCGTCCTGGATGCCGGTGTTCATGCCCTGACCGCCGACGGGGCTGTGCACGTGCGCGGCGTCGCCCGCGAGGAACACCCGTCGGTCGCGGTACCGTGCGGCGAGGCGCTTGTGGATGCGAAAGCGCGAGCGCCACCCGAAGTCATCGAACGCGATGGGCAGCGCGACGCGCTCCTTCGCGAGGCGTGCGAAGAGGGCGGGCGTGGGTGCGCCGGTCGCGTCGAACTCGTCGGGCGAGGGCTCGTCGGCGAGGTCGAGAAAGAGCCGACAGCGCCGCGCGCCCGGCATCGGAAGCGCCTGAAAAAACCCGCGCTCCGAGAGAAAGATGTGGAGCTCGTCGTCGGGCAGCGCCCACTGCACGCGCACGTCGGCGAGCAGGAACGACTCGGGGTACGTCTCTCCCTCGAACGCGATGCCGAGCGCGCGTCGCACGGCGCTGCGCGACCCGTCGCAGCCGACGACCCAGGGCACGGTCACCGTCTCCTCGCGTCCCTCGCGATGGGAGAGCGTGACGTGCACCGAGGCGCCCTGCTGTGTGAGTCCGGTGAGCGTCACACCGCGCTCCACGGGCGGCCCCTTGGCGTCGGCGAGCGCGTCGAGCAGGAGCCTCTCGGTCTCGTACTGCGGCACGCCGAGCGCGAAGGGATAGGGCGTCGCGAGCTGATCGAGGCGCACGCAGGTGACCCGTCGTCCGCTGCCGTAGAAGTTCGCGGCCTTCGCCGTGCGTCCACGCGCCACGAGCGCGTCGGCGAGCCCGACGGTGGCGAGCAGTTCGAGCGTGCGCGCGTGCACGTCGGTGGCGCGCGACTCGCGCACCGGTCCATCGCCCGCATCGACCACGCGGCACCGCACGCCCTGGCGCGTGAGCAGGTTGGCGACGGTCAACCCGACGGGGCCCGCGCCGACGACCAGCACTTCGGGCTCACGCTCCGCACGCGATTCGAACGGCATCCCGCGACGCTCGCACGATGCGCCGCGGGCGGTCGAGGCATCACGCGATGCGCGGGCGCAACGGACGGCCCGTGGGATTGTGGATCGCCGGGTCGTACGCGAAGTTCGGAAAGGCCACCTCGTTGCGTCCGAGGAGGTCGAACTCTTCGGGGAGAAACTGCGCGTCGGGGTCGGGCGTCGACGGGCCGACGGTGTGGTGACGGCGCGCGTAGCTCATCACCGAGTCGCACGCATCGAGGTCCTCGCCCCACGCGTCGACGTGCGGAAGCCCGAAGGCGTGACCGAGCTCGTGCACCAGCGTCGACTGCATCGGGTACGGCTCGTCTTCGAGGATGCAGCGACCATCGAGGAGCGCCATGCCCGAGCCCTCCGTCGAAGGCCCGCCCGCGCCGAGCCACAGCTCGTCTTCGAAGCCCGGCGGACGCACGAAGAACGTGAGGTACGCGGTGGTGCTCGTCGCGTCGCAGTCACCGAGCGCTTCACAGATCTCGCGGAAGATGTCCCAGAAGGCGTCTCCCTTCTTGTAGTCGAGGTGCGTGCGCGCGCTCCGAACGACGATCGTCTCGACGAAGGGAAAGGTGTCGGTCACGAGCCACCGGCGATAGCGCGCCTGCGCGACGGCGAGGTGCTCGGCGATGTGCTCCGAGGCCCGCGCGACGTAGCCCTCGTCGACGGGCACATCGCACGGGAAGAACAGCACCGGACGAACCACCGTTCTCGCCGGTCCGGTGGGCTCGCCCACGCGCGAGCGCACGAGGCTCACGGGCCCCGTCGCAGCGACGGACTCCACGGGTTCGAACGTGAGCTCATCGGGCGCGCCGCGCGCACACCACAGCGCGCCGTCGGTGCCTGCGAGGAGCGCCGTCACGCCCTCGGGATCGAGCACCACCGCGGGCGTCTGCGCCGTGATCGCGCCGCCTCCGACCTGCGCGGCTTCGAGCGTGGCGCGACCGCGCGAGAGGGCGAGCAGCACGCTGCGTTGTTCGCTGCGCACGGCGAGGGAGAGGTCCGGTCCCCACGCGCTGAGCGCGGGCGCGCCCACGGGCTTCTCGGGGGGTTCGAGCCATCCGAGGTCGAAGGTGATCCCGTCGTCGGAGCTGGCGATGTAGAGCCCGCTGTCGGTGCCCGTGAAGGCGAGATGCACACGCGCGGGCGTCGCAGCGAGCGCGAGGCCTTCCACAGCGCGCGCGGTCCGATGGGCCGATCGCAACGTGAGCGCGTCGGGTGCTCCCACCGCGACGAGGAGCGCATCCTCCACCGAGACCGCGCCGACGACGAGCCGCCCGTGCCACCACGCGAGCGCCGGACGCCCGTGGGTGTCGGGACCGCGCACGCGATGGCGCACGCGCGCGCCGCGGGCCGTGAGCTCGCAGACGTAGAGGGCCCCATCCCCCGTGTGGAACGCGCACCAGAGCGTGTCGTCGGGCGCGCAGGCGAGGGCCGTGTCGCCCTGCGCGGGCACGGTGGTGCCGGTGCGCTGCCAATGGGTTCCGTCGGCGCTGACGAAGAGCCGCGCGCCCGTCTCGTCGGAGATCAGCGCGCGCCAGGTCGGGAGGGCGGTGTGAGCGTGCACAGCGCGTTGTACCGCAGCGCGGGCTCCCTCAACGACCGCGATCCCCCGATGACGACCCAATGGCGGAGAGGGCGGGATTCGAACCCGCTCGGTCGAGCCAGTTCACGTTCAGTGTCGTGAAGTTTCGGCGGAAGATCGCGGCGATCTGGAGACGGGTGATGCGCCGTCGCGAGGCGTCGCGCAGCCCCCGCGTAGTAGCGTAGTTCAGGCGCGAGAGGGTCGAGGAGCCGTGCGAAGCGCACGAAGTGGCGATGGTGATGGCGGAAGAGGTGGTCGCGAAGACGGTGGTGGTCGAGGCCGTCGAGCACGCGCTGCACGCGTTCGGCGTGGGGCGGCTCGACATCGCGTTCGAGGTGCTGCGTGCGCTGCTGGTGCAGCTCGACGTGCAGCCGCGGTAGCGGGCATCAATTCCCGTCGCTGCTGCCCCAGACGAAACCCATCGCGTCGAGGGCGTCGACGATCCTGGGCACATCGCGTGTGCGAGAGGTGAGGTCGTCGACGCGCTCGATGGCCTCGCGCGCCGGGGCTACGCCCTCGGCCGAGACCGTGTGAAACACCACGCGCTCGATGCCCGCCATGCGGGCCGCGAGCAGTTGCACCATGGCCATGAGCACGCGGTCGCCACCGTACGCGCCCGTGCCCCAGTGGCCGGTGTGGAGCACCACGGCCGCGTCGGGCGCCATTGTCCGCGACTCCTCGCGCACCGCCGCGAAGCCCGCGTGCGCAGTGAGCAGCGCCCGAGCGATGTCGTCGCGCGTGTACCGCCCCGCTCCGCCCGGAGGCGCTTCGAGCGCGACGAGGTTGCTCCGCGTCGGAGGGTCGAGCACGCGCAGCGACCGCAGCACGGTGTCGGCGCTCGCCCTCGCGAAGCGATTGCCATAGAGCCCGAGCGGACGCCCTGCCTCCAGGTCGACGTCGGTCGCCAGGGCGCAGCGGCGCTCGACCCCGGCGATGAGCACAGGTGTCGCGCGCCCGTCTTCGCGCGTGACCGGCCGCAACCCCGCGTCGGTGCTGAGCACCAACGCCTCGCGCACCGACCCCAGCGCAGGATGCTCGAGCACCTGGAGTTCGTCTTGCGCGAGAAGCGGACCGCCGTAGGCCACGAACAGGATCGTGTGCGCGAAGTTGAGGTACCAGGGCACCACGCCATCGGCCTCGGGCTCGTAGCCGAACACGTCATCGCGAAGGTCGACGCGTGGCGCGACGTCGGAGAGCAACGTGGGCAGCGGAGGCTCGTCCCAACGCGAGTACGCGATCGAGCCGCGGGGCGCGCCCGTCGCCATCGCCCGCTCGTACACGAGGCGCTTGTGGGCGAGCTTGAAGCGAGGCGGGTGCTCGCGCATGAGCGACGCGGCGTCGAAGCGTGTGCGGCCGAGGCAGGTCGAGGTCATCGTGGGTGTCCCTGCGAACGCGTGATCGCAGCGCGCTCATCCATCGGTGCCACGATCGAGGTCAACGTGCGCGCGATGTCATCGCGCCGCTGACGAGCGATCAACACGTGGCAAGTTGTACCGTGTCGCGCATGTCCTCGGGGTGGAGCGAGCGTCGCCTCCGGCGGAGGCGCCCTCCACGATTAGCTCATCGTGGGGGTTGATGGGCGCCGCACAGCTTCCAGCACACGGGTCTCTGCGCATCGAAACGCCTCGCGATACACGAGGTGCTGCCAGCGTCTGCTCTGCAACTTGACCGCGAACTCCGACGACACGACGAGGAACACGCGCGCGTCGGGCCAATCCACCTCGAAGCGGCGCGCGCCGATGCCCTCTCGAAGCACCCCGAGGTTGCGCAGGTCGCGCTCTTCCTTGCGAGCGCCATCGGTGGAGCTGGCCACGTCAGAGACCTCGAATCGCGCGCGTCCACCATTCGCGGCCGTAAGGATCAGGTCATTGTCGTCCACTGACGTGTCGCCCGCGGCGCTGCTCGTCGTGGGGTGGCATACGGCGACGTTGAATGAGCTCAAGCTCGACCCCTCCGTCTGCGCCCACGCGAGCGCGTCGAGAAGGCGCTCCATCGTCGCGCACTGGTTCATCACCTCAGCGAGGCTGTGCCTATCGTTGGCCTCGCGGACGAGACGCGGGCGATCATCGCGCGGGAGTTCAACACGCACGCGCTTCAGCGCGCTGCCCCAGGAGGCCGCGTTCTCGACGAGGGTGGCGCGACGCGCGGCCTCCTTCCCTCGACGGGCGAGATAGTCGTGGGCCTCGCGGAGGAGCTCGTGGCAACGCGTGAGCGTTAGGACGTTGGTTTCGCCGTAGGTCGCAGGGGTGATCGAGTCGACGAGGTGGGGCACAGGGCGCGGCTACCGCGCCTGCGTCGACTTCGGTCTGGCGATCCAGCGCGCGACCAACGCAGCGAGAGCATCATCGTTGCGTTGGTCGGGCGTTCGGTCGACGAGCGGCACCCCATCGGTGCCTCCTCGACGTGCTCTGCCCACTACAGCAATCGATCTCGCCCGAGGTGCTCCATCAGGAGCACGGTGAGTTCGTCGCGGTCGATCACATTGATGTCGATCCCGAGCTCCTCTTCGAGCGCCGCCCGTCGCTCCTCGAACCGCTTGCTGATCTCACCCGCCGTCGTGACGACGACCCCCGCGTCGACGCGGTGGGCCTTTCGCGCGCGAGCGATCTGATCGAGCGCGTGCGTGTCATCGTCGACGCCCTCGTGGAGCTTCACCTGCACCGCGATCTTGAACTCCAACCCGAGGGGGTCCTGCGTGAACACGATGAGGTCGGCGCCTTGCTCGCTGCGCCCGCCCCAGTGCTCGACGCGTCCGCCCGCGTAGATCCCGCGAAAGAGCGTGAGCACGAGCTGCTCGAACTGCGCGCCATGATACCGAGCGCGAATGGCCTTCCACGCCGCCTCGCGCACGGCTTCGAAGACGCTCGCCTGCTTCGTGGTCTCTGGCTCGATGGTCAGGACGTCGGAGCCTCCCTCTGCCGCTGCGATGATCTTCTCGACGGCCGCGCCGAGCGCGTCGATGGACCACATCCGCGAGAGGTTGCGCATCGTCGAGCGGAGGCGCGCATCGACGTTCGCGTTGTCGGGGTCGACCACTGCGAGCTTGCCGTCGGGCGTTCGAATCGGCGCGACTGCGACGACGTGCGCGTAGTCGGTGCCCACCTTCGCGTCAGCTTCGGGCGGCGCGTAGGTGTACGGGCCAGACACGCGAGCGATGATCCAGCATCCCTGCGACGGGAGGTTCGGCACCACGACGACGTCGCCGACCTTGAGTCCGTCGGGTTCCGCATCGAGCAAACGGCGGTTGCGCCACGCGGCGGCTTCGTCGGCGCTAAGCTTTTGACCCGCATTGAGCTTCGCGCGCAGGAGCCGGAGGTCTTGCGACGGACTCCACCCCCAACCCTGTCGCAGTCGGCCCTGCTCGAACTCACGCAGAATGAATGAGGAGCGACCCTTGTCCGTGCGGACGACGACGTAGCGACGCATCGGGCCGCGATGCTATCCCGGCGAAGGGGGCGAGGGCGTAGCCATTATCGATCCGCGCGAGTGATAGGCTCGCTCGATGAGCGCGGCGCAGCGGTGCTACGTCGAGATCATCGACCTGTTCGCTCGCGGTGGCGGAGCACTGTTGGTGCTGTCGTTCCACCCCTCCGAGGAGTCCATCGAGCGCGTTCGTGACCTCCTCGCGCGCAGCAAGGAAGAGACGCTCAACGACGACGAGCGCGCCGAGTTCGATCGCTTCATCGAAATCGAGCGGCTGGTGCAGCTCGTGAAGGCTCGCGCGCGTCGGCTCGTCGCGTGACCGTGTCGCACATTCCGGCCGCGCTTCGGCGCGAGGTGCGGGCGCGAGCGAAGGCGTGCTGCGAGTACTGCCGTCTCGGCGAGGACGACGCGTTCTTTCCCCACGAGCCCGACCATGTGATCGCGGTGAAGAACGGCGGCACCACGGACGGTATGTGACCCCATGCACGGTCGACGATGTGGCGTCGCGCGGATGCTCCTTACCGGGCGTCTGCTGCGCGAGCGGCTGACGCTCGGAACGCGTCGGCCCAGTCGAGCGTCTTCGTGTGAGCGAAGTAGGTGTCTGGCGTGATGCGCGAGAACTCGTCCTCCGACCAGATGTTCACGGCGCGCGGCCCCCACCAGTACTCGTCACGCTCGATGACATCGCCGGGCAAGACCGAGCGCCAGAGGAGCTCATCGTTCGGCTCCGACACGTCGGCGTCGAAGCTCTTGTCCATTGCATCGGCCCAGCGGGCGCTCGCGTAGTACACGCCACAGTTCACGGTCGCCCAGTAGTTGGGGATGCGGATGAACTTCGGCGTGTCATGCGCGCGTGCCCAGCTCCAGAACGCGTCGTCGAGCGCGCGAAGGAGCACCGTATCCCAGTCAACCCAGAGGAACTCTCCGAAGGTTGCCAGGGCCCAGCGACACATCCAGTGCTTCATCTTGTGCGCGGTGTCGCGGTGCACGAACGAGGGAGCGTCGTCGAACACGCGAACCGGGGCGATGCCGTGCGCGCGGAGCTGTGCCGCCGAGGTCGAGTCGCCCGCGAGCACGATGAGGTCACGCCGGTACGACGGATTCACCGCGAGGCTCGCGGGGATCTCCGAGAGCGTGACGACAGGTGGCCGGGTGACTCCCGCGCGCGTGTACGGGAACAGCCCTGCGATCATCGGAGGCGGCATTCGGCCTCCTCTCGCACTCCATACCCGCCGACGCTCGCGAGCTCGAAGCGCGCCAGCATGCCGAGTTGCATCTCGCGGGGCTGCTCGTCGAAGACGCGCCACACCTCCGCCTCCTCCTCAGGCGGAACCGTGAATCGAAGCTCTTCTGCGTAGCGACGAAGCCGCGCGAGCGTCGAGAGCGCATGGCGCCAGTTCACCAGAGGCTTGAGCAGCAGCACCTCGCGCCGCGCGACCGATTCGAGGGCGAGGGGGTGAATCAACGATCGCCAGCGATCACCCGTCTGGTGCTCGACGCCCACCGCCGAAAGGGCGAGATCGAAACGCGCGAGGCGCTCTTCGAGCGTGCCAGGGGCAGCGTGGTGAGGCACCTCAACGACGCGGTCCGCGATCTCGAACGCATCCGCGAAAGGCCGCGCTTCGAGCGGTCGTGCGCCGCGCTTCGTGAGGGTGTCGACGAGCAGCGCACGGTCTTCTGACGACGCGGCCCAGAGGTCGAGGTCTCGCGGTGCGCGTCCGGTCAGCAGCGACTTGAACGCGCCTCCTGCGACGAAGAATCGTGCTTCGCACGTGTGCCCGAGTACAGCCCCGACCTCACGGCGCGCGAGTTCGATCGTGTCGCGCTCATCGAGCCCGCAGAGGGGCCCCGTGAGGCACACGCGACGGGTGTCTCGATACGCCGCGTGAAGCGCATCTCCCTCGCGCCAGAAGAGCGCGCCTTCGAGGTACATCGGCCACGCATCGCGCCCGAGCGGCTCATCGAACAGCCTCGCGGCGGCTGCCGTCACCAGCGAGTCGTGCGTCACGAACACGTGCACGCCCACCCGGTCTCCTGCGTGGGCGAGCATGTGATGAACGAGAAAGCGTGCCGCTGGAGCGGGCGACGCCATTCCGGGGAGCGCGGCGTCGTCGGAGACGAGGTGACTCATCACGCCCTCGTGCCCCATCGACTGCCAGTTTCTCCATGCGAGGTGGCCGTCATGCACGAAGACGCCAGGGTCTCCGAGCAGGCGATCCGTCGTGACGGTGAGGTTGACGCCCGCACCTGCACGCATCGCCTCCGCGGTCTGCACGCATCGCAGGAGCGGGCTCGCATGGAGCGTTCGAAGTCGATCGCCGAGGCGCCGTCCGAGGTCGGTCGCGAGGCGAACGCCGTCTTCGGTCAGCGGCAGCGAGTAGCCCGCGTCATCGGGCGCGAGGCACGGGCGCACCGAGTGGCGAAGCAGGATCACGACGGGCCTGTCGCGCGGTGACTCGTCGAGCCAGCGCAGCACCGAGGCGGGGATGATCCACTCGATGTCGTCGCTCATACGGCCTCCGCGATGAGGATGGAGGGCAGCGCATCGATGCGGCGCACCTCACGAAGCTCGAAGCGAGAGGCCGCGAGGAGTCGCTCATACGCCGCGCGCGTACGCTCCTGTCCGCCGGTCGCGACGAGCAGGTGCAGGTCGCAGAGTCCGCCGTCGGGCGCGTCGTCGGAGAGCACCATCTCGACCACGAAGAGCCGACCTCCGGTGGGCAGCGACGCCCTCGCGTGACCGAGAATTTCGGCTGCGCGTGTGTCGTCCCAGTCGTGGAGCACGCGCGCGAGCACGACGGCGTCCCCGCGCACGGGCCACGGAGCGAAGAGGTTCGCCGTGATCACCGACACGCGCGGAAGCAGAGCGGGCTCCACCGCGGTCATCGCCGCCACCTCCGGTCGATCGAGGAGCATCACGCGCGTGCTCGGCCACTCGCGCGCGATGCCCTCCGCCAGCACCCCGAGCCCTCCGCCCGCATCGAGGATCACCTCATCACCGCGCAGGGGCAGGGCCCCGGGAACGGCGACGTAGTCGTGCCTCGCGTAACTGCGCAGCATGCGATGGTGCCCCTCGGGGTCTTCGCGCGACACCTCTGCGAACACGTCGGGCGCACACCACGCGTCACCCAGGCGGAGCGCATCCGAGAGCTTCGCCCACACCGAGCCGAGACGTCCCGCATACTCGCGCGAAGCGTCTGCGAGGGTCTGCGGGTGCTCTCTCGTGAGGAGCACTCCTCGTTCCGTGTTGCGCCACGCGTCACCGTTGGGCTCGACGAGACTCAGCTCCGCGAGCGCGCGAAGCAGACGCGCCGTTCGATCGAGGGGGAGGGCGCACCGTGCGGCGATCTCTTCGGTCTTCGCGGGGAGTGCATCGAAGACACCGAGCTCCGCAGCGACAGCGATCGTCTGCGTGCGCCAGTACCCCACGAGGTCTCCCGAGAGCGCCGCGAGCTCGCTGCGCCGAGGGCCGCGGAGCTCGACGATCGTGGCTCCCCTGGGATCGATGACGAGGAGCGCGCCGTCGAACCGCTCGACGCGCGCCTGACCGTTGTAGAAGGGCTCGACCATCGCAAAGCGGACCGTGTACGCGGGCCTTCCGTCGCGATCGACGTGGGTCCAGCCTCGCGCGTCACGGGCGCGCGCCATGCCCTTGTGGAACACGTCGAGGTCTTCGAACCATCGTCCGTGCAGGATCGACCCGTCGATGCGCACGTGCGTCGAGCGTCCGTCGTCGCCCTGCACGACCGCGATGCCGTCACGAAAGTCACCCGCGTAGCGCCATGTGCATTCACCGCAGTTCGCACCGCTCGGAGTGATGTGACGGTAGCGACCTTGACGATCTCGAACTGCGCAGCGTCGCTCCTGAAAGTTGCCGCACCACGCGTAGCGCTCGGCGTAGAGGTCGCGCCCGTCGGGCGTGATGTGGTGCCAGCCGTCGTGCGATACGACCGCGGCGAGGCCCTCGTAGAACCCGAACGAGCGCTCGAAGCGGCGCGCATAGGCGGGCTCTCCCGCGGTGTCGATGTGCCACGCCTCGCCGCCGTGCGAGACGGGCGCAAGGCCGGGCGCGTGGAACTTCATCACCGCGTCGAAGCGCGCCTCGTATGCGGCCACGCCGTCTCGGACGTGGTGCGTCTCGTCGACGGAGGGGAGGAGGTCTCGCCACGTCATCGTGCACCTCCCGCCGGGCGGCGCATGTTGCACGACAGGCAGAGCGCGCGGTTGCGCCACGTCGCGACGAGGTCGCGGTAGCCGTCGCCGTTCCAGATCTCCGAGAGGCTGCGCGTGTGGAGGTCCCCGAAGTCACCGAGCGTCCGTCGCTGGGCGTCGGGAGCGCAGCACGGATCGAAGCGTCCCTGCGCGCTCACCCACGCCTCCTGTCCGAGGAAGGGGCACGGACCTCCCGGCGCGAGGTCTTGCGTGGCGTCTTCGTCGAGCGCGAAGATGTTGTCGAGCAGCACCGCGCGTCCGTCGGGAAGCCGATGCGTGCGCGCTGACTCTTCGGCCTCTCGCACCGCAGCGTTCCATCGACGGATCGCGTCGGGGCTTCGGCGCATCGACAGGTCAGCGATCGCATCGAAGTGGGCCCACAGGTGATGGCCCTTCACGCGGTCGACGCCGAGCTCCGCGGCGAGCCTCACCACGTCGGCGAGCTCGTGCACGTTCGTTTCGAGAAAGGTGAGCTGGAGCGTCACCCGACAGCGGTTGCCGCCCGTCGCCGCATGCGCGTCTCGCACCGCGATGAAGGTCCGCAGGTTGTCGAGCGAGTGCTCCCAGTTCGAACCGAGCATCACGCGCTCGTGCGTCTCGCGCGTCGCGCCGTTCCACGAGACCTTCACGTCCGACGTGACGGGCACGAGGAGCTCGGCCCACGCCCTCGCGCCGAGCCGGGGAAAGGTGCCGTTCGTGGTGAGGTTGAGCCGCACGTCGTGGGCGCGACACACGGCGATGATCCGTTCGAAGTCATCGTAGAGCAGCGGCTCTCCCATCGTCGAAGGGATCACCTCGCGGAGCCCGAGCGGCGCGGCCTCGGCGACCACACGTTCGAGGAGCTCGATCGGCATCTCGCGGCGCGGCTTCCTCTCCGACTTGCGGCGAATCTGCAGAAGGCTGTGCGGCGAGTGCTCCTCGCACATGACGCACTTGAGGTTGCAGGTGTCGGGGTTGGTGTCGAAGGTGATGCGCCATGGGCCGCGCGCGTGCTCGACCTTCGCGGAGTCGCGCCTCGCAATCACGGTGTCGTAGATCTCTTCGATCGCGCGCACATGCGCCGCGAGCTCGGGGACGTCGCCCCGTTCGTCGTAGAGGTAGCCCCGCGCGCCCAGGTCACGCGCGAGCGCGGGGTCGTCGACCATGCGTTGCATCTGCGTCGCGAGCGCGCGCGGGTCGCGATGTGCGAAGCGCAGTCCGTTGACCTCATGCGCGACGTATTCGGCCATGCCGCCGACATCTGCGGTGATGACGGGCACGCGCGCCTGCTGCGCCTCGTGGATCACGAGCGGTGAGTTCTCCGCCCAGATCGACGGCACCACGATCGCGTCGACGCGGTCGAACACGTCGCGCACGATGTCCTGGTTGCGGTACTCGGGCAGCCACTCGACGCGCCTCGCGGCGTCGCCCGGGAGCGCGTTCGCGAGGGAGTGCAGCGCGTCGGAGTCCTGGCCGCGGTGTCTTCCCCAGATGCGAAGCCTCGCGTCGCCGCGCACCTGACCGAACGCTTCGAGGAGGTGCTGAACGCCCTTCGCCGGGATGTGCGTGCCGATGTACCCGAACGTGAACGGCTCACCCGGCGTGCGAGAGCGACCTTCGAGGCGCGTCCGGTCGAAGCCGTAGTCGAGGTAGACGAGCTTGCGCGCGGGCATGCCGAACTCGTCGCGATATCGATCGAGCAGGTAGCGCGCAGGCGCGATGAACAGGTCGACGAGGTCGACGACCTCACGCAGATGGCGCATGCGACGTCGTACCCATCCCTCCCAGTGCCGAAGATCTTCTTCGTACTCGTCGGGCGCACCCGAGAGGTAACGGGCATAGCAGCGCTCGGCGCACCTGCGATCCTGCTGGCCATCACACGCAGCCCAGAGCGGTTCGCCCTCGGCAGGATGCATCTGCATGAACTGCCCGCGTGGGCACATCACCCAGTAGTCGTGGAGCGTGTACACCACCGGGATCGCGCGCCGTGCCGCCTCGTGAACGAGCGAGGTCGAGAGGTGATTGAGGTGCCCGACGTGCACGACGTCGGGGCGCACGTCGTCGAGCACCTGCGCGAAGCGTCGGTCGATGCCTTCGTGACGGTATCGGTCGCGGCTGCGAGGGTTGTTCACGACGTGAAGCGCGACGCGCGCCTCATCGCGGTCTCGCTCGTGGCGCAGCGCGAAGTCGACCTCGAACGCGTTCTCTTCGCGTGTGAAGACGTGCACCTCGTGGCCCGCCGCGGTGAGCCCGTGACAGAGCGTCTGTGTGTAGACCTCGGACCCTGCGTTGTAGCGCATGGGGTACCCGTGAATGACCTGCAGGATCTTCAACGTGCCTCCTCTCGCCGCCATCGATTGATGGGCGAGCAGAGGCCATTCGCGGCCCCCCCGCCAGCTCATCGATCACGTGCACTCCGAGCCGGAGGGGCTCATGTGCACGCGGCTTCGAATCGACCGACGCGCTCCCTGCCAGCGCGCTGACAACAGGTCTCGGCAATCACGAACGCCCCGCGAACCGGTTCTGTCCCCCGATGCCTGCGCCGACGCAGGCACACGCGCATCCCCGTCGCTCGCCCTCGACGCAGCGTTCGACGGTCTCGCGATCCCCCGATGACGACCCAATGGCGGAGAGGGCGGGATTCGAACCCGCGGTACCTTGCGATACACCGCATTTCCAGTGCGGCGCCTTCGACCACTCGGCCACCTCTCCTGGTGGAAAGTCACCAAGCCTGATGTTGCCATCAGGCCTTATCGGTGACCCGGTCTATGTCTGGCGGAGAGCAAGGGATTCGAACCCTTGGTGCCTCTCGGCACACCTGATTTCGAATCAGGCACCATCGACCACTCGGACAGCTCTCCGCGGGCGAAACTATCAAACCGCTCCCGGGTGTCAACGAAAACGTTTCTTTTCTGCCCGACGCGCGCGGAAGAACGCGCGGAGGGCTTCAGAACAGGCCTCCGCGCGCACCCCACGGATCACCTCGTACCGATGGTTGAGCCGCGTGTCGGCCCCGAGCTGGTAGAGCGAGTGCACCGCGCCGGCCCGCGCGTCGTCGGCGCCGTACACCACCCGTCCGATGCGCGCGTTCACAAAGGCCCCCGCGCACATGGGACACGGTTCGAGGGTCACCACCGCGGTCACCCCTTCGAGACGCCAGGTGCCGAGCTCGCGCGCCGCGTGGCGCATCGCGAGCACCTCGGCGTGCGCTGTTGGGTCTTCGAAGAGCTCGCGGAGGTTGTGGGCCCGCGCGATCACCGCGCCCTTCGCGTCGACGAGCACGCAGCCCACGGGAACCTCGCCGCGCAACGCCGCGACGCGGGCCTCGGTGAGGGCTTCGTCCATGAGCGATTCCCAGTCGAACACGGGGAGCGCGGGGATGGACTGCGGGGAGATCGACGGGCGTTCGGTCATCGCGCGCGTCTGGTACCGCACCGTGCGACCGCGCGTCATGTCTGCGATCAACTACCCATCGCCCGCAGGTGTGACTACCTTCCCCCGCGTCACCGTCTCATCGAGAGAAGGAACCACTGCCATGAAGCGCTCGCTCCTCGCCCTGTTCGTGCTCACCGCGTTCGCCGCGCCCGCCGCCGCGCAGACCACGCGCCCCCGCACCGCGCAGGGAGCCACGGCGCCCGCGCAGTCTTCCACCGCCGCCACGCAGACCACCGCCACGCAGACCACCACACAGAGCGGCACCGCGACGACGCCCGCGCAGACCGCGCCCGCGCCGATGCAGACCACCCCGACGCCCGCGCCGCCGCAGCCGGGCATCTGCTGCTGTCGCGTGTGGACCCACGGGTGGCAGTACTCCTGGCGCCCCAACGCCGAGTGCACCACGCAGAACGGCACCTGCGTCAGCCCCGATCACTGCTGATCGACGGCGCCGTTCCCCGGTCTCGGTCTCCCTCCGAAACGCCTTCCTACAAGACCTTTTCGACGACGCTCAGCTCCGGTCACGGTGCCGCGAGGCGATGCGCGCGGCGTCTTCGGCCGCCGTCACACGCAGCCCCCACGTCACGCCGAACGACAGCATCGCCATGCCCACGGGGCTCAAGGCGCTGAGCATGCGCCACGCGGTGCTCCCCTCCGCCGCGAGCGCGTGGAGCCACGGGAACACCGCACCGCAGATCGTCGCGGGAAACACCGCGAGGTACACCGCGCGACGGTTCTCCGGGGCCGTCGTGAGGAACGACGCCACCGTGAGCCCCACGATGATCGAGAGCTGGTTCGAGAAGAGGTCGCCCGCGGGATCCTCGGTGCGGTACCGCACGCCGAGCCACGCGTGAAAGAGCAGCACCAGCAGGGCGCCGAGGGCGCCGATGGCCGAGATCCAACGCGTGGGCTCGTCGTGGCCTCGCACCGTGCGCTGCGTCGACGGGTCGCTCTCTCCGCCTCTGCTCATCGATCGCCCGCGATGGAACACCCATCGCGCCGCGCCATCAACCCGGAAGCACCGCCGCGCCGCGGAGTCCGCAGAGAAACCGCACGAGCGCCTCGGCCTTCGGCACGAACGACGTGAGCTCCGCGTGCTCGCCGAGCGTGTGAAATCCGTCACCGCGCGGCCCAAGACCGTCGATCGACGGAACGCCCGCGCCCGCCGTCGTCGACGCATCGCTGCCGCCGCCCTGGAGCGCCGCCTCGCCGTCGCCGAGCCCCGCCTCGCGCTGGCATCGCGCGTACGCTTCGAAGAGCTGTGCGCTGGCCTCCGTGCGTTCGAGCGGCGCGCGCGCGATGGCCGCCTCGACCGCGAGCGACGTGTGCGCCACCGCCGACTGCGACGCGAGCGCGCGGAGCCGTTCGAGCAGCGCCTCTCCGTCCGCGCGGGTCACGTAGCGAAAGTCTCCGTCGAGCGAGGCGCGGTCGGGCACGGTGTTGCGTCCGATGCCGCCCTCGATGCGCCCCACGTTCACCGTGAGTCCGCGGTCATAGTCTGTCAGCTGTTGCGCGCCGTCGATGAAGCGCGCGAGCGACCAGATCGCGTTGGCGCCCTGCGCGTGGGCGAGGCCTGCGTGGGCGGCGCGTCCGTGGGCCTCGACGCGGAGCGAGCCCGTTCCCTTGCGGCGCGTGACGATCGCGTCGTGACGGCGCCCCGCTTCGAAGACCAGCGCGCAGCCCGCGCCCTTCGCCATCGCCGCGAGCTGCGCGGCGCTGTCGGGCGAGCCCACCTCTTCGTCGGACACCACCGCGAGCGAGAGCGCGAGGCCGTCGAGCAGGCCCGCGCGGCGCATCGCCTGGAGCGCGAAGGCGATCACCACGAGGCCGCCCTTCATGTCGAGCACGCCAGGGCCGCGCGCCACGTCGCCCTCGATGCGCATGCCCGAGAAGGCCTCGCGGGGAAACACCGTGTCGACGTGTCCGACGAGCACCGCGCCGCCGTCGCCCGCGCCACGCCGGTGGTGAAAGAACAGGTGGTCGCCGAAGCGCGCGCTCGGGCGCACCTCGCAGTCGAGGGGAACGAGCTCGCGCAGCGCCGCCCCCGCGCGGTCGACGCCCGTCTTGTCGGCCGTGTGCGACGAGCAGCGCACGAGCGTGTCGAGCGCGCGCTCCATCTCGGGACGCTGCGCGCGGAGCCAGGTGAGGGCGTCGGAGATCATCACCCTCCGTTCTTTCACGACTCGCCCGCGCAGGGAACGGCTCGCCCTCCCATGGACAGGGTACGTCTCCGTCGCGTTGCGCCCCCTGCACCGAACCACTACGCTCGGCGCCCCCTTCGATCGAGGCAAAGCCCCCTCGAACGCAGGGCACACAGGGGCGACGCGAGAGGGCGCCGCCGGAGGCCTCCGAGTCATGCACACCCGCGTACACGCCCGCGCCCTGACCACCGTCGACTCGTGCCTCCGCGGAGGCCCGTGGAGCGAGGTGCAGGCCGACGAGCGCGCCCGACGCTTCGGCAACGCGCTGCTCACGGCCCTGCGCGAGGCGCTCCCCACGCAGCCCACGATGAGCGCCGTGGCCTCGGCGTGTGCGAGCGCGCGGGGTGAGGTTCCGCTCGCGGCGGCCATCTTTCACGAGACCTGGTCGCGCGTGATGCTCGTGTGGTCGGTGTGTCAGCTCGTGCGCGCGGCCCACGCGCAGCCCGACCTCGCGCTCCGCGAAGACCTGCTCCGCGTGGCCTCGGAGGTGGCCTCCGCCGCCGCGCAGATCGCCGAGGTCGAGTCGCCGCAGAACGTTCCGCAGACGGCCTTCGAACAGCGCGTCGAGGCCGCCCGCGATGCGTTCAATCGCACCCGCGACGGGAGCGCGGCCACCGCCGACGAGCGCGTGCTCCTCGGCGCGTACGTGCACCAGCTCAAGCACATCGCGTCGCTCCTCGCCGTGGGCGGACACTCCGTCGACAGCCTGCTGCGCGGAGCCGTGACCCGCACCGACCGCAGCGTGCGCCGCGACGGACTCTCGACCTGGATCGACGCGCCCCTCACCGCGCGCCAGACGCTCCTGCAGCGCGGGCTCCTCGAGGCCGCGTGGTCGCTCGCCGCACAGGCCGTCCGCGAGCCGCGCCAGAACGACGCCTCGCGCGACCTCGCCCTCTGGCTCGCGCGCGCCGCGTGTCAGCTCGCCGCCCGCGTCGACCGCGTCGAGGGATGGGTGCCCGCCGTCGAGGGTGAGCCCACGGCCCCCGTCACCGCGCCCGTCACCGTCACCGCGCCTGTCGTATCCACACCCGCTGTGATCCCCCCCGTCGCCGCCACGGCCCCGGAGAAGAAGATGGACAAGAACCCCGTGCTCAAGACCCTCGAAGTCGACGCGAGCGAGGCCGCGTGGCGCCTCGCGGGCTCGCAGTTCGTGAAGCTCGCCAAGGAGCCCATCGTGGCCCTGCTCTCGCGCAACCTCGGCCCCAACGACGAGGCCCTCCGCGGACGCATCGCGGCCTTTCTCGACACCGAACTCGGCGGCGCGCTCCTCGCGGGCGTGCTCTCGGCGGGCCTGTCGGCCATGCCGCTCCCCTCGCCCGACGTGGCCCAGCGCCTCGCCCGTGAGCTCCGCGTGCGCGCCATGGCCAACGCGGGCGACGTGATCGCCGACGTGCTCATGGGACCGCTGCGCCAGGTGGCCGTGATGTACCTCCAGGGGCAGCCCACGGCCGCGCCCGCCGATCCCGCCGCGCTCCCCGCGAACGCCCTCGTCGACGCGCTCAAGGTCGCCACCGCGCACGTCGATCCCGCGGCCGTTCCCGTGGGCGAGAAGACCCAGGGCTGATCCCTCCGCGCGCCGTCTCCGTCAGCGCCGCACCGTCGCGCGCTGTGCGGTCACCTGAAGAATCGCATCGGCCAGGGCGCGCAGCCCCGAAGGTCCATCGCCCATGGGCCATCGCTCGCCGAGGGCCTCCCACGCTTCGCCCGCACAGTGCACCCACACCGCGTCGCGCAGGTCGGCGGGCGCGGGCTGTGACGCGCAGATCACCCGTGCGCCGCGGGCTCCCTCGACGACGCCATCGACCACGCGCAACGACACGCGCTGGTGCGCCACCTCGGCGGCCAGCGGGAGGGCGAGCAGGGCGCGCTCCTCGTCGGCGGCGGCGCGGTCGTCCGGGTGGTCGCAGCGCCACACGAGCTGCACGCGGGCGCCCGTCGGACCGCACACGCGCACGAGGTCGGCCTGGAGCGCGAGCGCGAGCGCCGAGGCCATCACCAACGACTGCGCGGGCGCGCCGCGGTGCTTCACGCGCAACGAGGCGGGGCGGTCGAAGACCACGGTGAGCTCGCGGCGCGCGTCGAGGAGCGGGCTCTCGTCGCGGGTGTAGAACAGCAGCTCGCTCTCGGCGAAGCGCACGTCGAAGAGGTCGAAGGCGCCGTCGGTTCCTTCGCCCACGTAGACCATTTCGGAGCGCACGAGGTTTTCGAAGCTGCCGCGCGTCGACACCTCGTCGAAGCCGCCGGCGGGGTACTCCGCGGCCTCCTCGGCCTCGACAGGAACCTCTCGCACACGCTGTCGCAGCGAGGCCGCCACCGCGGGCGCCACGGGGCCCACGCGCGCGGCGAGGCCCAGCACGTCGCGCAGCGCGAGGCGCGCGCTCTCGCTCGGGAGGTCTTTGAGATGGGCGAGCTCCCAGAGGTCTTCGGGCGCGAAGAGTCGGTCGGTGGGGAGCGACGCGCGGAGCTGTTCGCGCTGCGCGAGGGCCCACGCGCGGTGCTCGTCGTCGGGGATCGCAGGCCAGTCTTCGAAGCGCGCGGGGAGCGCGTTCAACGCAGCGGGCGCGAGGGCGCGGAGGTGCGCGGGGTTGGCGCGCACGCACGCGGTGTGTCCGTCGAGGGCGCGGGCGAGCGCGAGGCGTACGGCGTGGGCCACGGCGAGGTCGCGGGCCGCGGGGTCGAGACCGGCCACGAGCACGTGCGCGTCGAGGAGCGTCGGGTCGAGGGACCAGCGACCGAGCACGCGGTCTTCCCACGCGAGGCGCGCGGCGCGTTCGGGCTCGGGCCAGCGGGCGAGGTCGCGCGCCGAGGCGAAGCGAAAATCACGGCCCAACACCAGGAGGTGACCGAGGTCGTGCACGAGCGAGAGTGGGAGGTGGTCGTCGCCCGCGTCCCAGCAGCGGCGCGTCCACGCGAGGCTCGCGGGGAGCGCTTCGGCGAGGGGAAGCGCGCACGCGGCGGTGTACGCCCACGCGAGGAGCGTCGGCACGAGGTCGTCGCGGGCGAGGTCACGCACGGGCACACACTCCGTGAGAGGCGATCACGTCGCGTCGAGGTTGAGCAGCGCGCGCACCTTCTCGGCCACCGCGGGAATCTCGTGGCGACGGTTGCCCACGTACGCGAGGAGCGCGAGGTCGGGCGTCTGCACGGCGCCGCCGTGAAAGAGAAACGCCCGCGTGCGAAGCAGCTTGTAGAGCTTCACGAGCTTGCGGTCGCTCACCATCACCCGGTCCTCGGTCTCGAGCGTGCGCACCACCCGTCGAAACTCCGCGAACACCGGCGCCGGGAACCACTGCTCGCGGTCCGCCGCGCCGTTGCCGCGCGCCGCGAAGGTGAGGTCCATGAAGCGCTTGAGCTTGAGAAAATCGTCGAAGCTCGCGGCCCCGCGCGCCCACGGGCGCTGCTCCGTCGCGCGGTACACCTCGTTCATGATCCCCGCGTCGATGAGCTCGGTGAAGTGCGTGTCCTTCACGGGCCGCGTCTCGATCTTCACGATGAACCGATCGGCGAGCGCGTCGAGCTCGCTCTGCTCGGGGATGTCATTCGTCGCCGCGAAGAGCATCCGCAGGGCGACGGGCGTGGGCTCGCCGTCCTGGTAGAACTTCCGCTCGTTCACGATGGTGAGCAGCGTGTTCAAGATCGCGCTGTTCGACTTGAAGATCTCGTCGAGAAAGGCCACGCGCGCCTCGGGCAGCTTGGCCGCCGTGCGCCGCACGAAGCGCCCCTGCTTGAGCTGTTCGAGGTCGATGGGCCCGAGAATCTCTCCGGGCTCCGTGAACTTCGTGAGCATGTACTCGAAGTAGTCGCGCTCGCCGAGCCCAAGGCTCTCGACGAACTTCACCACCAGGTCGCTCTTGGCCGTGCCCGGCGGGCCCACGAAGAGCAGCGGCTCCTGCGCGGCGGCGCACACGGTCGCGAGGTCGATCTCCTCGTCGCGGTTCACGAAGTACTCGCGCAGCGCGCGGCGGTGCTGGTTGATGCGCGCGCGCACGGCGTCGATCTCGCGCTCCAGCTCGTTCAGCGTCCACATGCCTGCCTCCAGTCCGCGAGCACCCTGCGGCGCAGCGCCTGCTCCTCGTCGTCGAGCCACGCGCGCACGCGGCCTCCCTCGAAGGTCACCGTGTCAGCCACCGCGTCGATCACGCGCTCGGCGATGAGCACCTTGTGGGTCTCGTAGAGCTTCTGCGCGCTCGCGGTGAACGTGTCGGTGAAGCGCGCGAGTCCCTCGACGAAGCGCATCGCGTGGGCCGTGCGCGCCGTGGCGGGCCAGTGCCGCGTGGCCGTGAGCACCGCCGCGCCCGCGTCGTAGCGACCCGGCGGATCGAGGGCGCCGTCGAGCACATCGTCGACGCAGCGGTCGAGGAGGGCCGTCGCGCGCTCGCCCTCGTCGAGCTGCCACAGCCCGCTCAAGAGCGCCGCGCGGAGCTTCACGCTCTCGCGATCCCTCGGCCGCGAGAGGGGCTCGATCGCGTCGAGGAGGCGCTTCGCCGTCGCCGCCGCGCCGAAGCGTCGGAGCGCCTGGAGCCCCGGGGTCACGGCGAGGAGAAGGTCGCGCAGGGGCGTTCCCGGTGTGCGCACGAGCGCGATCACCTCGTCGACGAGGCGGTCGAGGGTCTCGGGGTCTTGCAGCGTCGCCGCCGCGGGAATGCACTCGCCCAGCACCGCCGCGCGCACCCCCGGCGTGTTCACGCGACGGAGCCGCGGCATCGTCTCGCGGAGCACCGCGCGCGTGAGCTCGTCGCGTCCGAGGCGCAGCGCGAGGCGGGCGGCGCGCTCCACCGCGGCGCGCATCTCGAAGGCGTACACCTCCCGGTCGTCGAGGAGCGCGGCGAGACGCGCGGGCGCCTCCTCGGGCGAGGCTTCGAAGTCTGCGAGGGCGCGCTCGATGGCGGGCTTGAGGTTCGGCAGAAACTCCGCGGGCTCGCGCGTGCGCAACCACTCGGAGCGCGTGCGAAGAAACTCCACCCGATCCTTCACCCGCGCGTCACGGATGCCTGCAACCAGGGCTTCGGCGTTGGCCTTCCACGCGGCGGCGTCGCCCTGCGTCGCCACGTGCGCGGCGCGCGCGCGGTACAGCTTGAACAGCAGCCGGTTCGGGGGTTCGTGGCCCTGCTCCTCGGCCTCGACGGGCGCCGACACGTCGCGTCCCCGCGCGATGGCGCCGAGGCGCGTGAAGCCCACGGCGAACACGAGACGGAGGTACGCGCCCAGGGGTTCGGCCTCGCGCACGTGGCGCTCCTGCGCGGCGGTCCAGAGCTGTTCGAGCGACGCGAGCTGCTCGGTGCGCGCGCGATCGACGGCGCCGTCACCCGCATCGAGCGCGAGCGCGTAGCGCGCGAAGTGGGGCATGTCGTAGGCGTCGTGGAGGCCCTTCTCGTTGAGCCCGCCGAGGATGCGCTCCCTCGCCCGCGTGAGGCCCAGCGCGTCGCCCGCGCGGCCGTGGAGGGCCCGCGCCACGCTCCACGCGAGGCGTCGCGAGACGGGGGTTTCAGGGTCCGTGAGCACGCGCTCGGCCCGTGACAGGAAACGTCCATCACCGGAAGTTGCACCGCGCAGGATGCCTTCGAGCACGCGCGCCCCGAAGTACGCCGCCTCCGAGGGTGTGAGCCGCGGACGCTCGGCGAGGGCGGTGAGCTCGTCGTCGCTCCGCGTGGCGCCCATGAGCTTCGCGCGCAGCTCGACGAGGGCGCCGAGTCGTTCGGCGTGGGCGTCGGGCGTGTAGAACACCGCGGCCTCGATGCATCCCGCGGCGTCGTCGAGCTCGCCGAGCGAGGCCTTCACCGTCGCGAGCGCGGCCCATGCGCCCGTGTCGTCGGAGCCCGGTGCGCGGAGCTTCTCTTCGAGCGCGCGGGCCTCGTCGCGGAGCCGCTGCTCGTTCGCGTCAACGGTGACGGCCTCGGGCGTCGCAGCGGGTTCGTCGGAAATCGCAGCGGGCGCTTCGGGCGCGGGGGCGGCCTCGCGGGCCTCGCTGCGGGTGGTGCGCTTCGGGGCCTCGGCGGGGGCGCTCTCGGCGCGCGCGCGGGGCCTCGCGGTGCGGTCGATGGAGAGTTCGGGCCACGCGAACACGCTCTGCTCCACGAGGCGGTCGAGTTCGGCGCGGCGGTCGGTGGCGACGTAGTCGATCCAGCGCGTGAGGGGGGCTTCGTCGGCGTTGCGCACGCAGACCACCGAAGGCCCTTCGGGCGTGTCGAGCACGGCCACGAGGTGCGCGGCGTCGAGGCCGAGGAGCGCGCGGAGCTCGTCGCGGCGCATGCGCGGCAGGAGCTGTCGCCCCACGGGGAGGTACAGGTTGTCGGTGCCCGCGGCGCGGGTAAATCCTGCGGCGCTCACGGCCTCGGAGACGCGCACGCCGAGACGGGCCATGCCCGCGCGCACCTTCTCGTGGAGGGCGTAGCGGGTGCCGTCGGGGCCCGTGAGCCGTGCGACGGTGAAGCGCTCGCGCTCCGCGGGGGTGAGCGCGTCGAGGAGCGCGTCGAGCGCGAGGAACTGCGCGCTGTCGAGGAGCCACAGCTCGGGGTCCGCGGGCGTGGCGGGCGCGAGTCGGAGCCGCAGGGTGAAGCGCGTCTCGCCGGGCGCCGATTGCCACTGCGTGCGGGGCGCTTCGAAGCGCGCGCTCACGGCGTCGTACACGCTGCGCCAGGCGAGGGCCGCGGGGTCGAGCACGGTCCACGCGCCGTCGCGGTCGACGAGGGCCATGCGACGCTGCGACTGGAGCGCGCGCGCCGCCGCGGAGGCCATGGGATGCGCCCGTCCGAGCGCGACCCAGAGCGCGTCGTCGCCCGCGCGGACGTAGGCGGTCACCCCCTCCGAGGGCTCGTCGTGCGCGCGCATCAGGAGGTACACGGGCGGACGCGCGACGCGCAGGAGCATCACGCGCTCGCCCGCGCCGTCGACGAGCTCGCACACGCGCACGTCGTCGCGTCCGAGGCTCAGGAGACGCTCCACCGTGCGATGCGCGCCGGGGTGCGCCACGGCCACGCGGAGGATCACCGCGTCGGGCGCGGGGTCTCTGTGTGAGGGCGTCGTGGGCAGCGCATCGAGGAGCCCGCGGGCCTCGCGCGACGCCGTCACCGCGAGCGACGCGAGGGCCACGAGGGAGACACCGCGCGCGTGGAGTTCCTTCGCGAGTGCGTCGGTCAGAGACGCGCTGGCGAGCACGGTGGCGCCGTCGTCGAGGGTGAGCGTGCGCCACGGCGATTCGGGGAGCGTCGGCGCCGCGACCGAGAGCGTGTGCAGCGCCGCGAGGTCGCCTCCGGTGCCCGTCAGTCGCAGTCCGTACTTCATCGGTGCGTCGCCCCGCGCAGCCGCGGAGGGCGGAGGATGCAGCACCCCCGCGCGCCCGTCACCCCCGGAGTTCGCCGCCGCCACCCCCCTCGTCGCAGCGCAGCGCGTGTCCCCTGCTGTGCACGACTCTGGCTCCGCGCCGCGCGCGCTGTTCGAGCGCACGGCATCCTCCACCCGGGCCCACACACACTCTACTCTACAAGATACCTTCACTTGACAGGACACCGCCGCGGCCCCCACGGTGGCGCCCGTCATGCAGATCGACACGGCGCATTTCACGCCCCTGCGCTCGCTGGCCGGGGGCGCGCTCCTCGGCGGGGCCACGGCGGCGTTTCTGCTCACGAGCGGCCGCGTGGAGGGCGTGAGCGGCGTGGTGGGCGGCGCGCTGCGGGGCGTGCGCGGCGACGTGGCGTGGCGCGTGGCCTTCGCGCTGGGCCTGGCGCTGGCGGCGGTGCTCGCGGGAGCGAACGCGCCGACGGGCGACGGCGACGTGGGCCTCACGGGGCTCGTCGCGGCGGGGTTGCTCGTGGGTGCGGGCACGCGCCTCGCGAACGGGTGCACGAGCGGACACGGCGTGTGCGGGCTCGCGCGGGCCTCGACGCGCTCGCTCGCGGCGACGGCGACGTTCATGGGGGTGGCGTTCGCGACGGTGTTCGCGCTGCGGCACGGGCTGCGATGAGCGCGCGCCACGTCGTCGCCGCCCTCGTCGCGGGCCTCGCGTTCGGCCTCGGACTCGTGCTCGCGGGCATGACCGACCCGTGGAAGGTCCGTGCGTTTCTCGACCTCGCGGGGCGTTGGGATCCGTCGCTGGCCTTCGTGATGGGCGGCGCGATCCCCGTGGCCGCCGTGGGCTTCGCGCTCGCACGGCGCCGCGAGCGGGCGCTGCTCGGCGATGCGATGCCCGTGCTCCCCACGCGGGGCGTCGACGCGCGGCTCGTGGTCGGCAGCGCCCTCTTCGGCGCGGGATGGGGCGTGGCGGGGTTCTGTCCGGGCCCGGCCCTCGTGGCCCTGGGCACGGGCAGCGCGCGGGCGGCGCTCTTCGTGGGCGCGATGCTGCTCGGGTCGTGGCTCGTCGATCGGTTCGCGGCGCCGCGCGAGGGTTCTACCGAACAAGAATCGTCGTCGGTTTCGTAGAGGCGCTCCCTGCGGCGCTCAGCCCGGCGAGGGCACCATGGCGCGGAGGGTCGAGGCGTCGAGCACCTTGCGTTCGAGGAGCAGGGTGTAGAGCGCCTCATGGAGCGCGCGGTGGTTCTCCAGCAGCTCGCGGCATCGGGCGGACTCCTCGGCGAGGATGCGGTCGATCTCGTCGTCGGCCCGCTGGCGACGCGCGCCGCTGACCACGCCGGGGCGTCCCTCGTCGTCGAGGAGCACGCGGGCGCCCGTCGAGCGGCCCATGCCGTACTGCTCGACCATCGCGCGCACGACGGCGTTGGCCTGCTGGAGGTCTCCCCACGCGCCCACCGACGACTCGCCGAGCACCATGCGCTCCGCGGCCTGTCCGCCGAGGGCGACGCACACGTCGGCGCGCATCTCGTCTTCGGCCGTGGTGTAGGGGTTCGTGCGGGCCGCGCGGAGCACGTAGCCGAGGGCGCCCTCCTGATCCTGCGCGATGCAGATGCGCTCGGGCGGACGCGACTTCGGGAGCAGCATCGCGACGAGGGCGTGACCCGCTTCGTGAATGGCGATGACGCGCTCCTCGGCGGCGGAGAGCACCACGGGCCTGCGGGTCTTGCGCTGGAGCGCGCGGTCGACGTCGTCGACGGTGAGCGCGCGCGATCCCGTGCGGAGCTGCTGACGCTTGAGCGCGCGGCACAGCGAGTAGAGGTGATCGCCGGAGAAGGGGATGCCCTTCTCGCGGTCGGCCATTCCCTCGGTGCGACGCACGATGTGATCGACGAGGGCGTCGGTGAGCCCGAGGTCGAACTTCTGGTCGTAGATGCGGGTGATGGCCGCGCGGTCTTCGACGGCGGGCGCCGGGATCTCCAGCATGAACTCGAAGCGCCCCGGTCGCAGGAGCGCGCCGTCGAGGGATTCGAGGTAGTTGGTCGTGCCCACGACGAAGACCATCTCGTTCTTGCGAAAGCCGTCCATCTCGGTGAGGAGCTGGTTGACCATCGAGTGCTCGACGCCGCTGCCCGTGTACGACCCGCGCTGGTGCGCGAAGGCGTCGATCTCGTCGAACACGATCACCGCGGGCGCCGCCTGCCGGGCCTGACGGAACACGCGGCGGAGGTTCTCTTCGCTCTCGCCCACCCACTTCGATTTGAGCTCGGGGCCCGACACCACGATCACCGTCGCGTTGAGCGCGGTGGCCACGGCCTTGGCGAACCAGGTCTTTCCCGTGCCGGGCGGGCCGTGAAAGATGATGCCCCGCGGGAGCAGCGCTTCGAGGGCTTCGACATCACCCTCGGAGCCCACGCTCTCCTTGCGGCGCACGAGGTCGATGAGCTCCTCGCGGAGCCGGGTCTTCACCTCGGTGTACCCGCCGATGTCGCGCTCCAGATCGACGTTGGGGAGTTCCACGTCGTCGCTCGCGGTCTGCTTGCGGATCTCGCTGTAGACCTCGGCGGCGAGCGGTCGATCGGGCGCGGCCTCACGGCGCGTGGCGAGCTCGGAGAAGATCCGACGGCACCGCACGGGGTTGACCCCGGACACGAATTTGTAGAGCCCGAAGGGGTCGAACTCGCTCGCGTGCAGGGCCCTCGCCTCGCGCTGCGTGAGCAGCTTCGGCAGCGCCACGCGGGGAATGCCCGTGATCTCTCGCCGCGCGCCGAACACCCCGCGGATCACCTTCGGGATCTCGAAGCTCGGATCGCGGAAGCCCAGGAGCACCGCCTCGGGGTTCTCGTAGAGCAGCGGGATCGACTCGCGCGCTTCGAGCGTGAGCCCCGTGTGCGTGGTGGTCAGCACGTCGAGGTGGAGAAGCACGATGGCCGTGCGCTCGACGCTCCCGCGAATGGCCTCGGTGAGCTGTTCGAGCATGCGCGCGAGGTTGGTGCGCGCGCCGCCTTCGGGTGACGGACGGCCGTCGACCACCACGAGCTTCGGTCCGTCTTTGCTGCGACGGAGCCGCGCGCGCACGGCGAGGTAGAGGTAGAGCGCGAGCTCCTTGTCGCACTCGACGAGCACCGAGGTGCCGCGGCGCAGTCGCTCTTCGATGAACGTGATGTCGTCGGCGCAGGCGGCCTCGACGGCGTCTTCGACCCGCAGCGCCGTGGGGAGCGCGGTGATCGGCAGGGTGCGGTTCATGGGAGCCCCGCAACCTACCCGCTCCGCGCCCGCACGCAACGGCCACGCGCGGTCACAGCGACGGTGTGCGATCGGTCACGCGATCACGGGCGCGAACGCGCGGGCCACGCCGTCGACCCGCGCGCGCAGCGGCGTGAGCCAGCGATCGGCCTCGCGCACGAAGGCCTGCGCCTCGTCGTAACGGTCGTCGCCGTAGCGCTCCAGGGCCAGCGCGTCGCGGCGTTTGAGCAGCCGCGCGTAGAGCCCGCACACGTCGGAGACCGCGGCGAGGAGGGCGTCGCGCTCGGTGAGGTCACGGAGTCGAACGCTCGCGGCCACCGCGGCGCGCGCGGCCTCGACGCCCCCGTTGAAGGGACCGTTGAACACCCACGCGGCGTGGCGCGCGAGGGCGTCGGAGAGATCCATGCGAAGGGCGCCGTCGAGGGTGTCGAGCCAGGCGTGGAGCGTGTCGGCGAGCGCGCGCCAGCGGGCCGTCTGCTCGGGCGCGGGGGCCGTGGTGCGAAGGGTGTCTTCGAAGGCGCGGTTCCATCGGGCGACGAGGCGTCCGCCGACGCACTCGACGGCGCGCACGCACGCGGGGTCGAGGAGGGCTGCGAAGCGCGCGCGGAGCTCGTCGCGTGAGACCGTCGCATCGGGGCGCTGGAGCGACGCGAGGGGCGAGGCCGCGCAGAGCCCGCGCACGAGGGCGCCCTCGTCGACCGCGGTGAGACGAAAGCTACGGAGCGCGTCGCACACGATCGCGAAGAACACCACGTCGCCCGCGGCCCGTCGGTCGGCGCCGTCGAGCGTGGAGAGCAGGCGCGAGAGGCGACGCGCGGGCTTCGCGGCAGCGCTGTCGAGGGACGAGAGCTCGGGCAGCACGCGCGCCGCGCGGAGCCAGAAGTCGCGCGGCGCGGCGGTGAAGCGCAGGGAGAAATCGCCGGTGAGGTGCGCGTCCCAGAGGCGTCCGCGGGCGCGGGTGCCGTCGCGGAGCACCGCGCGCTCGCGCCATCCGTCGTCGACGGTGAGCCAGGCCACGCAGGCCCGCGCGATGCGCTGCGCGCCCGCTTCCAATAGCGCGGGGTGCGGGTCGGCGAGGGTCACGCCCTGGAGCGCCATCCCCACGTCGGAGGCCCCGAGGAGCCGCGCCAGCACGTCGAGACCGTGGCCCTCGGCCGCGTCGAAACGCAGGGGTTCGCCCTCGTCGCGGGGGCCGTCGGGAGACGTCGGAGGCAGAGACACGGCTTCGGAGACTTCGCGCACGCCCGGCACGGTCACCCCGGAGGGTGCCTCGGTGCAACCGAAAGAAATCACTGGAGTTCCAGTGTGTTTTTGCGAGGGCGGGTGACAGAACGCAGCGAAGGTCTTGACTTTCCGACGAAAAGATTGCTGGCGGAGGGGTGCCGGTGTTATGCGTCCGCTGAATCGCTGGTCAATTCACTGGTCTGGAGAGTTCCATGACGAAGGCGAAGGGGACAAAGGCCGCCGCGAAGGCGACCCGCAAGGACGCGAAGCCCGCTCCGAAGGGCGCCCCCGCGAAGACTGCCAAGGGTGCGCCCGCTGCGAAGCCCGCGCCCGCCAAGGCCGCTCCCAAGGCCGCGAAGCCCGCGCCCGCGGCGAAGCCTGCTGCCAAGGTCGCGCCCGCCAAGGCCGCGCCCGCAACGAAGCCTGCCAAGGTCGCGCCCGCGGCGAAGCCCGCCGCCAAGGCCGCGCCTGCTGCCAAACCCGAAGTTCCCTCGACGCCCGCGCCCGCCGCGGTCGACGGAACGATCATCAAGAAGAAGAAGGTCAAGCGCGGCGCTCCGCCGATGCTGCCGCGTCGGGTGCCGCGCGCGCCGCTGCCGCCCCGTGAGGCGGGTGCTGTGCCGCCGCCGCCGAAGCCCACCACGCCGGGGTCGCTCCACGCGCCCGCTCGCGTGCCCGAGGGGGCCGAGAAGCTCAAGGCCAACCTCACCCGCGCGATCAACCTCATCCAGCAGCTCAAGAACCTCAAGCGCAACCTCCACCGGCAGTACTGGGAGGCCGCGCGCATCCTGCTCGAGCTCTCGACCTCGGAGCTCTACCAGGCGAAGGGGTACAACTCCTTCGAGTCGTTCATCGAGCGCGAGATCGAGCGCGAGCTGGGCATCGGCCGCTCGGTGGTGACCGACTACATCCGCATCTACAAGATCTTCCAGAAGGAGGCCGCGGAAGAGATCGGCCTCGACCGCCTGCGCAAGGCGCTCAAGGAGATCTATCCCGAGCCCGGCGCTGCAAGCGCTTCGTCTTCGGGCGCGGCTTCGGGTTAGTCTCCCGCCCGCTGTGCTCGCCATCGGCCTCGTCGCCGTCTTCGTCTTTCTCAACGGCTTCTTCGTCGCGGCGGAGTTTGCGCTCGTCAAGCTCCGCGCCACGCAGCTCGAACAGCTCTCGCGCCGCTCCGACGACGCCGCGCGCGCCACCGTCGCCGTCTCCCAACAGCTCGATCGCTACCTCTCGGCCACGCAGCTCGGGATCACGCTCGCGTCGCTGGGCCTCGGCTCCGTGGGCGAGCCCGCGGTCACGCACGGCCTCGTGGCGCTGCTGAGCCCGATCACCTTCGTGTCGCCCGCGGCGCTGCACACGGTCTCGGTGGTGCTGGGCTTCTCGGCGCTCACGGCCTCGCACATCGTGTTCGGCGAGCTGGTGCCCAAGCTCATCGCGATCCGTTCGGCGGAGCGCGTGGCCCTCGCGGTGTCACGGCCGCTGCGGGTGATCTATTGGCTGGTATTTCCCGGTCTCATCGTGCTCAACGGGGCCTCGTCGCTGCTGCTGCGCGCGCTGGGCTTTCCCTCGATGCACGACGCCGAGGGCGCGCTCTCCGAGGAGGAGATCCTCGGGATGCTCACGCAGGCCTACGCCAAGGGCCGCCTCTCGCAGGCCAAGCGCCAGCTGTTGGAGCGCGTGGTGCGCTTCACCGAGCGCACGGCGCGGCAGGTGATGGTGCCGCGCGTCGACGTGACCTGGCTCGACGCCGACCTGCCCTTCGACGAAGGCATCGAGCGTGCGCGCGCGTCGGGCTTCACGCGCTTTCCGCTCGTCGAGGGCGGCAACCTCGACCGCCTCGTGGGCTACCTCAACATGAAGGACTTCATCCTCACCGTGGAGCGCCCGCCGACGCTCCGCGCGGCGATGCGTGAGGCCCTGCTCGTGCCCGAGACCACGAACCTCCTCGACCTCATGCGCGAGATGCAGCGGCGCCAGATGCCCTTCGCCGTCGTGGTCGACGAGTACGGCGGCACGAGCGGCATCGTCACCCTCGAAGACGTGCTCGAAGAGATCGTCGGCGAGATTCGCGACGAGCACGACGAGGAGGCCCCGAAGGTCGAAGCGCGCGGCGATGGAACCCTCGTGGCCGACGGCATGGTGGCCCTCGACGACCTGCGCGCCCACGGCGTTCCCCTCGACGACACCGACGCCGACACGGTGGGTGGCGCGGTGCTCGAACGCCTCGGACGCATCGCCCGCGTGGGCGACCGCGTGCGCTTCGGCGACTGGCTCCTTCAGGTCGAGACCGTGCGCCGTCGACGGGTCACCCGCGTGAGCGCGCGGCGCCAGCCCGCCAGCACCGAACGGGCTTGATTGAAGGGCGTTTGAGAAATCACCCGTGGTAGCGTCGCGGCCCCATGCCCGACCTCTCCGATGACCAGCTCCGCGCGCTGATCGACCTCACGTACGACCACGCCTGCACGCGTCCCGTGGGCGAGCTCGTCGACGTCGAGCGGGTGATGCGCGCCGTCGACACCCTCGCCGAACCCGACCGCGTTCGCCGCTGGCACACGCGCCTCTGGGCTCCGATGCGACTGCGCCTCCTCGAGCGCGCTTCGAAGAGCACGGTGACCATGGCCGCGTGGCTCCCGCAGCCCGCGATCGACGGGCTCCGCGCGCGGCTCTCGAAGCCCGCGTACATCCCCCGCTCGTGGATCGACGAGGCCGTGGCCAACGAGCGCGTGCGCGACGCCGTGCGCGCCATGCTCAGCGAGTCGATCAGCGGGTTCATCGCCAAGGCCAGCACCGCGCTCACGGAGAACAAATCCGCGGGCTCGGGCGGCCTCCGCGGAGCGATCGGATGGGGCGCGCGCGCGGCGGGCTCGGTGCTCGGCGGCCTCGGCGAAGAGGTGCAGCAGCGCCTGCAAGAGCGCGCGAGAGATTTCGTCGACGGCGCCGTGGGCACGGTGCAGGCGCGCATCGCCGAGCGGCTGCGCAGCGAAGAGACCGCGAAGGCCCTCGGCGCGCGGCGGCTCAAGGCCTTCGAGAAGTTCCTGAAGACCACGGAGGCCGAGGCGGTGCGCGGTTCGGCGCGGGTGCCCTGGGCCGACCTCGACGCGGTGGCGCCCACGGTGCTCGCCCACAACCTCGCGCGCAGTGAAGTCCGCGACGCCGTACGCGACGAGCTCCGCGCCGTGCTCGACGCGCTCGCGACGGAGACCGTGGGCTCGCTCCTCGACGACGCGGGGCTCCGTGAGACCGTGCGCGAGGGGCTGCACCAGCACGCGCTGCCGGGGCTCCGTGCGTTCGTTCGTACGCCGGGCTTCGAAGCGTGGTGGGCCGCCGCGACCGCGAGCGCGCCGCAGGCATCGTAGAGCGCGCCATGCACAAGCCCTTCGACGCCGTGCTCGTGGTCTCCTTCGGGGGGCCGCAGGGCATGGACGACATCCGTCCCTTTCTCGCCAACGTGCTGCGCGGTCGTCGTGTGTCGCCCGAGCGCCTCGAAGAGGTGGTGCACCACTACGAGCACTTCGACGGCGTGTCGCCCATCACCGAGCTCACGATGCGTCAGGTCGAGGGGCTCGCGGCGCGGCTCCGTCGCTACGGCCCCGACCTGCCCGTGTACGTGGGCATGCGCAACTGGAAGCCCTTTCTCGCCGACACCCTCGCGGAGATGAGCCGCGCGGGCGTGCGCCGGGCCATCGGGTTCATCACCGCGGCGCAGAAGAGCTATTCGAGCTGCGGGCAGTACAAGCAGAACGTCGCCGACGCGCGCAAAGAGCTCGTGGCCCGCGGACTCGCCGACGTCGAGGTGGTCTTCGTCGACGACTGGAACACGCACGAGGGCTTCATTCGCGCGAACGCCTCGCACGTGGCCGCGGCCCTCGCGACGCTGCCCGCGGCGCTGCGTTCGAAGGCCACGGTGGTGTTCACGGCGCACAGCATCCCGACGCCCATGGCCGCGAAGAGCATGTACCGCGAGCACTTCGACGAGGCCGCGCGCGCGGTGATGGACTCGCTGCGCACGAAGCTCCCGTGGGTGACGGTGTACCAGTCGCGCAGCGGTCGGCCCGAGGATCCGTGGCTCGACCCCGACGTGAACGACTGGCTCCGCGCGGCGCACGCGAAGGGCGAGCTCGACGCGGCGGTGCTGTGCCCCATCGGGTTTCTGTGTGACCACGTCGAGGTGCTCTGGGATCTCGACCGCGAGGCCGCGGAGACCTGCGCGACGCTCGGTGTTCCGATGGCGCGCGCGCGGGCCGTGAACGACGACCCGCTCTTTCTCGACCTCATGGCCGACGTGGTGCGACGCACGTACGCGCAGCACGCCGAGCACCGTCGCCTCACGATCGTGCCCGCGAACCCGCCGGAGCGCGTCGAGGGTCCGCCCCCGAGCCGCGGTGGACCGCCCGTAGGCGCTCGTCCCGCGCGCTGATAGCCTCCGCGCCCACCATGGAGATCGTTCTCGTGCTGGGCTATCCCGCGTCGGGCAAGTCGTCGCTCACGGCCTCGCGCTTCGCCACGCACCGTCGCATCAACCGCGACAGCCTCGGCGACGCGTCGCTCGCAGACCTCGTTCCCCTCGTGGCGCAGGCCCTCGATGAGGGCGCGTCGGTGGTGCTCGACAACACCTACGCCACGCGCGAGAGCCGCGCCGCGCTGCTCGACCTCGGACGCGCGCGCAACGTTCCCGTGCGCTGCGTGTGGCTCGCGAGCACCATCGAAGACGCGCAGTACAACGCCGTCGAGCGCATGGTGCGGAAGCACGGCCGCCTCCCCTCGCCCGACGAGATCAAGAAGCTCTCGAAGAAGGATCCGAACACCTTCGGTCCGTCGGTGCTGTTCCGCTATCGCAAGGCCTTCGAAGAGCCCACCACGGCGGAGGGATTCGCCTCGGTGGAGCGCGTGGCCTTCACCCGCGCACCGCAGCCCGCGCACCACACGAACCGCGCGCTGCTGCTCGACTACGACGGCACGCTCCGTCGCACGAAGAGCGGCGCGAAGTACCCGCTCACGCCCGATGACATCGAGGTGCTGCCGGGGCGCACCGAGGTGCTGAAGCGCTACCAGTCGCAGGGATACAAGCTGCTCGGCGTGTCGAACCAGAGCGGCGTGTCGAAGGGCGACCTCACGCTCGACATGGCGCGCGCGTGCTTCGCGAAGACCAACGAGCTCCTGGGCCTCGAAATTGAGGTCGCGTTCTGTCCGCATGAGCCCGCGCCGATCAACTGCTTCTGCCGCAAGCCCATGCCGGGCCTCGCGGTGGACTTCATCGAGCGCTACGCCCTCGACCGCGCGCACACGCTCATGGTCGGCGACATGACCACGGACCGCACCTTCGCGACCCGCGCGGGCGTGCGCTTCGTCGATCAGTCGGAGTTCTTCAAGGGATAGAGACAGGCGGGGCGCGCGGCGCGGTCAGCGCGCGGCGCAGAAGCCGAGCTCGGTGCGCTCGCCGGGTGCGAGCGAGGCGTTCCACATCGCGCCGCGGAACACCACGTCGCCGGTGTCGCCGGTGCGCTCGGAGTTCCAGCTGTTGGTGATGCGGCCGTTCACGCGGTAGACGACGGTCCATCGCACGGGGGCGCTCGTGGTGTTGGTGACGGCCACGCGCTCGCAGAAGCCCGTGTCCCAGGTCGAGTCGCGCGTCGTCGCGGTGGTCACGCCGGGCGTGGTGGTCGGGCCCGCGGGCACGTCGGGCGTCGCCGCATCGGGTCGCGATGCGTCGGAAGAAGTCGACGCGTCGGAACTTCCCGACGCATCGGGCGGAGCGCTCGCATCGGTGGACCCATCGACACCCGCGTCGAGGGGCGAGGGGGTGGGCGCGTCGTCGGCGCGCTGCGTGAAGTGCGGCGAGCGCGTGAGGGCCACGAGCAGCGACTCGATGGAGAGGTCGCCGTCGCGGAACTCCTGCTGCACGCGGGCGAGGGCGCACGCGGTCTGCTCGCTCGCCACGCTGGCGTAGGCGTAACGGAAGAGCTGCTTCGCGAAGCAGTCGTGCACCTCGGGGCTCGACGCGAGCTGCTCGATGAGCGCGCGCGTGTCGGCCACGGTGCCGTCGGTCGAGAGGCTCCCCACGATCTCGCCGCGCGCGTCGACGGGCATGCCGTGCTCCTGCGTGCGGAAGCGGCCCACGCCATCGAAGAACTCGAAGGTGAACCCGATGGGGTCGATGAGCCGGTGGCAGTCGACGCAGGGGCGCATCGAAGCGTGCGCCGCGTACTGCTGACGGATCGTCTGCGAGGGGTCGGGCGCGGGCGGCTGCGCGTTCACACCGGGCGGCGGCGGGGGAAGAGGCTGGCAGAGCATGCGCTCGCGCACGAGGCGTCCGCGGTGCACGGGCGACGAGGAGTTGGGCCGCGCGTGCGTGGCCATCACCGCGCCGAGCGTGAGCACGCCCATGCGCTGCGCTTCGACCGACGACACGCGACGGTAGCCCGCGGTGTCGGGCGCTCCGTCGGGCGTGAGTCCGTAGAAGCCCGCGAGCGCGCTGTCGACGAAGGTGAAGCGCGCGCGGAACAGGTCGGGCAGGCGCGCGCCCGGCGCGAGGAGCGTCGCGTCGACGAAGCGGTCGAACTCGCCGGCCATCGACGCGCGAATCGCAGGGGAGAAATCGGTGAAGGTCGTGGCGTCTTTGGGCACCGTCGCGAGGCGGTCGACGTCGAGCCACTGACGTACAAAACGTCGGAGCGAATCGCGGGCGCCGTCGCTCGCGAGGAGCCTGCGCGCGTGCGTCTCGATGCCCGCCGCGGTCGAGAGCGTGCCCACGCGCGCCGCGTCGAGGAGCACGGCGTCGGGCATGGTGCCGGTGAAGAGGTACGAGAGCTCGGTGGCGACCTCCCAGGGGGTGAGCTTCCACGTGCCCGACTCGTAGGCGCCGAGCTCGGTGCGGTAGAGGAAGTTCGGCGACTGGAGCATCGCCGTCACCACGGCCTCGGCGCCCTCGTTGAAGCCCTCGCCCGCCGCCACCGCGGCGTGGAGCTGCGTGTACCGCATGCGCTCGGCGTCGGTGAGCGGACGGCGAAATGCGCGGAGCCCGAAGGTGTCGACGAAGCGCAGCGCGCAGGCCGCATCCGAAGCCCCCGAGGGCGTGCACGGGAGCACGCGCGTCGGGTCGCGCAGGGCCTCGGTGGCGATGGCCTCGGCGGCCACGCGGAGCTGCTCGGCGAGGAGCGGCGACACCACGAGCGAGGCCGAGTCGTTGTCGAAGCTGTCGACCACGGGGTCTGCGGCGAAGCGCTCGCCGTAGTGCGATTCGACCCCCGTGAGGTCGCGCACGGTGCGGTCGTATTCGGTGGGCGTGAGCCGTCGCAGCACGCGGCGTCCGGGGCTCACGGTGTCGCAGCGCGAGGGGGTTGTTCCGCCGTCGCCCGCGGGGAGCGCTTCGGGGTCGTCGCAGGCCGCGGTGCGCACGCGGTCGACCCAGCGACGGAGCGATGCGTAGCCCGTGCTTCCAGGGGGCGTGAGCGTGCCGCCGGTGTGTCCGTTGGGGTGCAGGCCCGTGGGTCGGAGCAGCAGCACGGGCATGCCCGCGAGCTCGGTGAGGGCCACGGCGCGCGTCGCGTTGGCGTTGTGTTCGAGCCATCCCGCTTCGGTCTCGCTGCGCAGCACGAGGCGCGTCGAACGGGCCGTGCCCGCGGCGTTGTGGCAGCCCACGCAGCTCACGGCGAGGATGGGCGTCCACACCTCGCGGCGGAACCATTGGAGGTCCGCGTCGCAGAGCGCGGGCGCGGTGGCGCCGTCGGGGAGCGTGACCGCGGCGTCGCCCGTGACCGATCCGTCGGTGGCGCTGTCGTCGACGCCGAAGGAGCACGACGCGAGCGACGTGAGCGAGGCGAGCGCGAGGAGCGCGAGGTGCGGGGCGCGCATCACGACAGCACCTCGGTGAGCGGACCGGCGCCGCGCGAGGGGTCGCCGAAGGTCGGCACGTCGAGCCCCATGAGGTGACAGAGCGTCACGAGCAGGCGTTGATGGGGCATGTGATCGAAGCGGAGGTAGCGGTCCGTGCGGAGGCATCCGCCCGCGTTGCCCGCGAGCACGAAGGGCACGGAGAGGCAGTCGTGGAGGCGTCCGTCGCCCATCTCCTTGCACCAGAGCACCACGGAGTTTTCGAGCATCGTGCCGTCGCCGCCGGGCTCGGGCAGTTCGGCCATGCGCCCCACGAGCCACGCGAACTGCTGCGCGAACCAGCGCTCCGCGGCGACGAACTGGGCCACACCCTCGGCCGCGCCGTCGCCCATGTGCGAGAGCGCGTGGTGGCCCTCGCGAATGCCCAGCCACGAGAACACATGGGGCGCGACGGTGTGCGCCCACTGGATCGACGCGACCTTCGTGGCGCCGCACGAGAAGCCCGCGAGCATGAGCTCCATCTGCGTGCGTCCGACGGCGGGGAAGTTCTCGTTCGCGCGGAAGTCGAGGTTCATCACCGCGGGCGGCGTGCACGTCGCCGTGGGGGCCGCGGAGCCCGTGAGCGAGGTCTCCACGCGACGCAGCGATTCGAGGTGCGCGTCGAGCTTGCGGCGCTCGTCGGCGCCCACGCGGGTCGAGAGGTCGTTGAGCTCGCCGCGCACGAGGTCGAGCACGCTGCGACGGCGGGTCATCATCGCGTCGACCATTCCAGCGGCCGGGGCCATGGAGCCGAAGAGCCGTCGGTACACGCTCGCGGGCTCGTCGTCGGGGGGCGCGAAGCGTCCGGGGCCCGCGTAGCACATGCGGGTCTGCGTGGAGCCTCCCCACGCGCTGGTCTGCACGCCGAGTTCGAGGGACGCGAGGCGCGAGCTGCCGCCCACGGCGCGGGCGATGTACTGGTCGACGGACATGCCCATGGAGGGCGACGAGGCCGTGCCGTTGCCCGTGAGCATGGCCGCCATGCCGCCCTCGTGGTTGCTCGTGCCCGCGAAGTCGATGCCGTCGAGCACCACGAGGTGGCGCTTCACCGCGGCGAGCGGTTCGAGGATCGAGCCCGCGGGGAACGACCACGACGCCCCCGTGCCCGTCGGGCGCCAGTGCGAGTGGATGGTGCCGTTGGGCGAGAAGAAGATCACCACGCGGCGCGCGGCGCGGGTGCAGCTCGCGTAGGAGCTTCCGCGAAAGAGCGTGAGGAAGGGCCCTGCCACCGCGGCGAGCGCGGCGCTGTGCACGAAGGTGCGTCGACCGATCTTGAGTTCCACGGAGCGCCCTGTGGGGAGCGGGCGCCGGGAGCGATCACGAAATCGTCTCAGGGGCACACGAAGAGGGCCGCGAGGTCGCGCACCTCGTCGTCGGTGAGCGTCTCGTTCGCGAAGGGCGGCATCACCCCGGCGTACCCGAGAAAGCTCCCGTGCCGCGTCTTCTCGGTCACGCTCGCGCGGAGGTACGCCTGGAGGTCTGCGTAGCCCACGTCGGTGAAGTTGTCGTCGCAGTGCTCCGCGAGCGTGTCTCTCGGCAGCACCGACGTGAGGGGACCGATGCGTCCCGCGCCCGTTCCCACGGCGCCGTGGCAGCTCGCGCAGGCGCGGCCCCACACGGCGAGTCCGCGCGTGCGATCGCCCACGCCGGGGTCGCGCACCACGCGGGGATAGGTGCGCGTGACGGCCGCCGTGCCCGCGGTGCTCCCCTCGGGCGCGAGGGAGTCGAGCCACGCGGAGAGGGCCTGGCCGTCGGGTCCGTCGAGGTCGGTGGCGACGCCGCGCATGAAGCCCGTCCAGCAGCGCTCGACGGCCTCGCGAAGGTGCGTGACCTCGCCGCTCCAGTACGTCGGTCGGCGCGCGGCACCGCGGAGCGAGGCGCCGGGATAGACCCTTCCCCCCGCGGGCGGATCATCGACGGAGTGGCACGTGAGGCACGCGAAGGCGTTGTACTGCGAGCGCGTGATGCGCGGATCGGAGGCCAGCAGCGCGCCCCGCGCAGCCAGCGGTTCGACGCGCTCGGTGTCGCCGCACGAGAGGGTCGCGCAGGCCAGCGCGACGGCACCCATCCAGGTCTTCATTGCGGCCCCTGCGAGAAATAGATCGCATCGGGAAAGACCCCGACGTCGAAGCGTCCAGTGACGGCGAGGCTGTCGGGATCGAGCACGGCGACCCATCCGCGCTCCTGGCGCACGCGGTCGTGGATGCCCTCGCACACGAGGTAGTAGCGCCCGTCGGGGCCGCGCGAGAGCTGGTGCGGGAGCGTGCACTCCTCGCTCGTGAACGCCTGCTGCGACATCACCCGAAAGGGCGGCGCCGCGCTCACCCGCGCCACGCCGTCGCGGCCCTGGAGCGGCACCACGATCGACGCTCCATCTGCCGCGTACGTGGCGAAATAGGGCGTGCCGATGAGCCCCGTCGTGGCGCGCGACGTGTCGAAGGTGTTGGTCGTCGTGTCGAAGGCGATGAAGAGCCCGCGGTTGCCCGCCGAGGGGTTGGGCGGCGAGCACGAGACCCACACGGTGCGTCCGTCGGGCGAGGGCGTGAGCGCGTACGGTCCCCACGTGGGCGCGGTGGGATTCGAAGCGAGCTGTCCGCGCACGGGCACGAGGTTCACCGTGGGCGTGTCGGTGCCGACGGAGACCACCGCGATCGCGTCGTCGCCGTAGCAGGCCATGTACACGGTGTTTCCATCGGGCGAGACGACCATGCCGTGCGCGGCCACACACACGGGGATCGTGCGCGTGCGCTGCATCGTGCGCGCGTCGACGATCACCAGCGCGGACTTCTGCGCCTCGCGGTCGCCGGGGTGGGCCTGCGCGCGCACGAGGTCGTAGTGCGAGACGAACACCCGCGTGCGGTCGGGCGAGAGCACCATGTCGCCGGGGTTCGCATCGACGTCGGCGCGGCCCAGCAGGCGGAAATCATCGAGCGCGCGCTTCACGAGCACACCCGGTCGCGTCGACGATCCGTGCGCCGCGTGGGGCCCCGTGGGGATCGACGCGGGCGGGAACGATAGCGGCGTGAACACCGCGCCAGCCGCGCGGTCGACGGCAAGGTGGTGCGGCCCGTTCTCGGCGAGGGGAACCACCCCCACGGGCAGCGTCGCGATCGTGCGCCCCGCGCGCAGGTCGAGCACCGAGATGGAGTTCATGAGGCTGTTGCTCACGAAGCCGAACCACGCGTCGCGCGTGCCGCCGTCGGGCGCGTACCAGCTGTTGGAGGTCGCGGCGCTCCACGGAGAGGCGTCGGGCGCGACGTAGCGTGTGATCTCGTCGCCGCATCCCGCGGCGCCCACTGCAAGCACGAGCAGAAGACGGAAGGATCTCACACACCGTCGTGTGGGGTTCATCACCCGGCCCTGTCAAGCATCGCCTTGACCGCGCCTCGCCCCGCGGCGCAGCCTCGTCGCCGCCCATGAGCCACCGCGTCGTCTTCTGCCTCGCGCTCTGCGCGCTTTCGAGCGGCTGCTTTCCCGACGAGACGCTGCGCCCGTACGCCGACGCGACCGTCGATCTCGGCGCACCCGATGTCACGGCGGGTGATGGGAGTGTCGACGTGAGCGCAGACCGTCCCGCGGTCGATGCGGGCTTCGACGCGAGCGCCGATGCGACGGCCGACGTGCCCGTGGACGCGAACCGTTGCGCGAGCGTTCCCCGCGATGCGGTGCCCTCGATGGCGCTCTGGGATCGGCTCCCCGATGGGGTCGACGTGGCCTTCGACGGCACGGGACACGCGCTCGTGGCCTCGCTGCGCGACGTGGTCGACGTGGGCGCGATGGGCAAGCGCACGCTGCGCTTCACGGGCCTCGCGGGCAACGTCACGGGGCTGCGCTTCACGGCCTCGCAGGGCCTCGCGCTGGCCCTCGCGCCCACCACCACCGACGGCACGATCGCGGGCGGCGCACCGGGCGAACACGCGCTCTTCGTGGCGCCGTGGGGCGACGACGCGGGCGCTCCCGTGGCGCGGGTGACGGCGGGGCGCATCGGGGGCCTCGCGGTCGACGGCGACGACACGGTGTGGTTCTCAGATACGCTGCGAAACAGGGTGTTCCGCGTGGTTCCGAGGACGGGCGACGCGGGGGTCGACGTGGTGCCCATGGTGGTCGACGTGAGCATGCCGACGCGGCTCGCGTTCGACGGCTCGGGCCGCGTGCTCTACGTGGCGTCGAGCGCGCAGGGCGGATCGGTGTACCGCGTGGTGCTCCAGCGCACGGTGATGGGCGACCTCATGCCCATGGACGCGCGCCTCGTGCTCCGCGACGCGGGCACGGTCTCGGGCCTCGCGGTGGACCAGTGCGACCACGTCTACGTGGCCGACGAGGCGGGCGGACGGGTGCTGCGTACGGCCGATCCGTGGGGTGCGCCCACGGTGCTCGTGCGCGACGTGCCGGGCGCGCGGGCGCTGGCCTTCGGACGCGGCGGCACCTACGGCGACGACACGCTGCTGTTCTTCTCGGGAGGATCGCTGCGGGTGGCGAGCGTGGGCGCGGCGGGCGTGGCGCTTCCGACGCCCGCGCGCTGAGGGAGACGCGCGACGCTCAGGGCGTCGGAGCGAGGGCGAGGCCGCGGTAGTGCGTGTTCGTGGGCGCGGTCGAGACCACCGTGGCCATGCCCGGCATCGCGCCCGGCACATCGCGGAAGGTCACCACGCGCGAGGGGCTCTCGGCCGTCACCGCGGCGATCACCACGTCGGCGCCGTCGGCCCACGCGACCACGCCGCGCGCGCCGCTCGTGAGGCCGGTGTTGAACGTGGCGCCGAGGGTCCAGGTGCCGCCCGCGAGCGTCCAGCGCTGGATGCCGCCGCCCGAGGCCACGGCGCGGTCGTCGGCGATGTACGCGGTGTCGAGTCCGGGCACCGCGGCGCTGCGGTCGAGGAGGTAGAACGAGTACGGCGAGGGTCCCGACGTCGTCGAGAAGCCCGGGAGCAGCGTGGCCGTCGCGCCCGTCGTGGTGGGCGTGCCCGTGCCCGCCGCGAAGATGCCGTAGATGCCCGTGGGCGACGTGGTGGCCGACACGCCGAAGAGCTGTCCGCCGAAGATGTTCACCGTGCGCACGTTCGCGGGCGCCGCGAGCACGTTCACGGGCTCCCCGGTCGCGCCGAGGAGCTTGTACTGAATGCCCGCCGCGCCCGCTGCGCCGGTGCCCGCCGTCCAGAACGCGGTGCCGTCGACGGTGGCCGCGCCGCGGATGTTGTTCGCGCTGTAGGCCGCGCCGAACGTGGTGCTCGAATCGATGGCGCCCGCCCCCGAGACGCGCGCCACCACGCGCGGCACCGTGTCGGTCGCCGTGCTCGCCACGGCCGCCGTGCCCGGCGTGGCCGCGTAGCCCGCGAGCACCACGAAGCGCCCGTCGGCCGAGCGCGTGAGCGAGCCCTCGGAGGTCGCCGTGCCCGAGATCGTGATGGGACGGTTCGCGCCCGACACCGCCACGGGAAGTGCGATGGGCGCGCCACGCACGGTGCCATCGGTCGACGCGCGACGCTCGAGGAAGAGCGCCGTCGCCGCGTTGGTGAGCGCGGCCGTTCCATCACCCACGCGCAGGATCCACAGCTCCACGGGCGCGCCCGTCGAGGCGTCGCTGCCCGCATCGACGGTGGCGTCGCTGCCTGCATCCGTGGCGCTGTCGGCGCTCGCATCGACCGCGCTGTCGACGGATGCGTCGGTGCCGCTGTCGACGCTCGCATCGACGGTGCTGTCGACGGTCGCATCGCTGCCCGCGTCGACGGTGCTGTCGACGGTCACGTCCACGCTCGCATCGACGGTGCTGTCGACGGTCGCATCGCTGCTCGCATCCACGCTGCTGTCGACGCTCGCATCCACGCTGCTGTCAACACTCGCATCCGCGCCCGCATCGACCGCGCTGTCGACGCTCGCATCCGTGCCCGCATCGACCGCGCTGTCGACGCTCGCATCGCTGCCCGCGTCGGTGCTCACCACGTCGCTGCCCGCGTCCGTGCTCACCACGT
>CAMFHP010000031.1 GCA_945952225.1 uncultured Myxococcaceae bacterium | reverse complement strand
GGCGAAGGCCGCGCAGCCCGCCGTGAAGACGCCCGCCGCGAAGGCCGCGCCCGCCCCCGCGCCGACGGCGAAGGCCGCACCCGCACGGGCGCCGACGGCGAAGGCCGCGCCCGCACCGGCGCCCACGCCCGCGAAGGCGTCGGCGCGTGGAGGCGATGCGATCGACCCGAAGGCGGTGTTCCCGCTCGACCGCGACGAGCGCGGGTTCCACGGGTTCTGAGCGACGGTCAGGGAATGTCCAGCGGACGCGCGCGACCCACGAAGGGGTCGGCGGAGGCGAGGGCGGTCCACGCGAGGGGATCGCTCGCGCCGAGGGTGCCGCGGTCGGTGCCCGCACCCACGAGCTGCCGAACGCCGCGCACGGAGCCGTAGTAGTTCGAAGCGTCGTGGTCCTCGTCGGTGATGCACGCGCGCACCGCGCTGCGCGAGATCGCCGGGAGGTTCAGCATCGTCAGCGCCGTGGACCACAGCCCGTCGAGGCGCGTCGGGTCCGCGGGAAACTCCAACAGACCCGCCATCATCAGCAGCACGGCCGCGCGCCGGGCCTGCGGCGTCGCGAGGGCGCCGGTGCCCGCGAGGTGCTTGAGGTCGAACGCGCGGTTCATCGCGTCGGCGGCCACGAGCAATCGCTTGAGCTCCTCGGGCGCGTGGGCCAGCCACGCGTGGAACATCACCTCGACGCGGAGCCCTCCCTGCGCGTTGCGGTCGGCGACGTAGCGGCACACAGCCGGGAGGCGTCCGAGGTCTTCGCGGAGCGGTCCCGCGGGCACGTCGGCGGGCGCTTCGAGGTGGCTGAAGTACCCCGCGGATTCGAACGCATAGAACAGCTCGGCGCGGCCTGGCAGCGCGGCCCAGAGGTCGGAGTACTGGGTCACGCGGTTCATGCTTCCGGCGGCCCATCCGAGGCTGCGCGCGGCGTCACCCCCGATCTGCGAGGCGCGCACGCCGGGGTCGCGGGGCACGATCGCGTCGCGCATCTCCGTGGCGATGGCGCGGAGGTCGAAGTCGAGGAAGCCGTCGTAGAAGTCGCCGCGCGCGTCGTGGTTCACGTCGCTGTAGCGCGCCACCACGAGCGGGTGCGCGGGGCCCACGAACTGCGAGAACGCGCGGTCGACCTCCTGCTGCGGATGGAACCACTGCGCCGATCGCATGCGCTGGTCGAGCTGCGCGTGCGTGGCGCGCTGGGCCATTCCGCGGAGCAGGGCGACGAAGCAGTCGAGGCCCTCGGAGGCGTTCACGCGTCCGCCGGTGCCCGTGCGGAAATACGTCGAGTCCCACGACGAGTAGAGGTCGGCGTCGGGGAATGTGCGCGAGAGCGCGAAGCGCGTGGTGAGGCCCGCGCACTGCGAGTTCATCATGAGCTTGTAGCCGCGCTGCTCGACGGTCTTCTGCGTGGCGCGCATGTCGAACGACCCGAGCTGCGCGTGGCGGTTGATGAGCAGGCCCACGAAGCGCGCGTCGCCCATCTCGGTGTTCTCGTCGGAGGGCGTGGCCGAGCGCGCGTACACCCGCAGCGCGCCGCCCTTCGGCGTGCGGAAGGGCGCTTCGAGGCACACGTACCCCGCCGACGGAGACCGCGGCGCATCGGCCGGTGCGTCGATGCGACGGAAGCCGTGCTGCGCCGCGAGCACCTCGACCTCGCCCTCGTGAAAATCCCACGCGGAGCACATCGCGAAGTTCCAGTCGACGGGGAGGTCGTCGTAGGGCGGGGCCGCGCGCGTGAGCGTCTTCACGAGGGCCTGCGCGCGGTCGCGATCCGCGGGCGAGAGGGCCGCGCCGCGGAGCTGCAACAGCAGGATCGTGTGGGCCCGCAGCGCCTCGCGCGAGGTGTCTCCGCGCTCCGAGGCGATCACCGCGAAGAGCAGGGCCGCGGCTTCGTCGGCCACGGCGCGGAAGGTCGCGTCGCGCAACACCGTCGCCACGACGTGCGAGAGCACGGTCACACACGCCGAGCGGAGCTGCGCGGCCTCGTCGGGATGCGCGAGCGCGTGGGGGCTCCCGACGGCGGAAGCATCGAGGGCGCCGCGCACCTGCGCGACGAGGGCGCGGGCCTGCGTGGCGTCGAGGCGCTCGGGCCGCGCGGACACGTCGGGGTGAAACGCGCTCGCGGCGAAGAGGCGTTCGAAGGTCGTGCTGCGACGGGTGGAGACCCAGCGCGCGGCGCGCACGAGGGCCGCCGATGCGTCGAGCCCGCGCTGCGGCGTGGCGGCGACGGTGCTGAACGTTCCGTCGGTGAGCACACGGAGCGCGTCGCGGGCGGGCACCGAGTCCGTGAGGTCGACCTCTCCGTTTGGAGAGGCCGGCGGCGTCGCGGGCGCGGGCGCCGGAACCTCGGCGAAGGGCACGAGGCGTCGCAGCACACGACGCACGGGCGAGCGTCCCGCGAAGGTGACGCGCACGTAGGCGCCGAGCGCGCGAGCGAGCGCGGCGCGCGCGTCGGCGGGGGCCGAGAGGGCGACGGTGACGTGGTAGTCGCGGTCGCCGGTGAGCAGCGCGTGGGCGAGCGACGGAGACGGTGCGGCGGCCGCGAACGAGCGCGCGGCAGCGGCGTCGGCGGCGACCAGCGTGGCGGGCACATCGAGCGACGAGGCGCCCGACGGCACACGGATGACGAGCTCCATGGGCATGCGAACAGATCCCTCCCTTCAGGGGTCGTAGCGCCCTGCATTCTATCTGCGTCGGGGCCCCGTCGGCGCGCGTGAAATTCGCCCCTGCGCGCGGCGCTGCGATAGGGTCCGCCGCGAACGCCGTGAGCGACCAGCGCACTCCGCCCACCGACGACCGGGGCCAGGTCATTCGTGTCGACTTCGCCACGCGTCGTCGCGCCGAAGAGGCCGTGCTCAAGACCCCGCCGGGCGACCGCTCGCCGGAGCGCGACTCGGTCACGCGCACGCTCTCGCGCGCCGAGGTGGCCGAGCTCTTTCACGTCGAGCTCCGACGGCTCAAGGCCTGGGAGCGCGCGGGGGTCGTGGTGCCCAGCGGAACCTCGGACGGCGAGGCCGTGTACACCTTCGCCGACCTCGTGGCCGTGCGCACCGCGCGGGGGCTCGCCGAGGCGGGCTTCGCGACCGCGCAGTTGAAGCGCGCCATCGACGGACTGCGCCTGCGGATGCCCGAGCTCGCGCAGCCGCTCACCGACGCGCGCGTGGCGCCCGAGGGGCACAGCCTCGTGGCGCGGGCCGAGGGGCTGCGCTTCGACCCGATCACGGGGCAGCTCGTGTTCGACTTCGACGTGAAGGCCCTGCGCGACGACGTGGTGCGCGTGCTGCGTCCGAAGGTCACGCGGCGTCAGCAGGAGGCCTACGAGCTCTACCTCGAAGGCCTGCGCCTCGACGAAGACGAGACCACGCGCGGGCGCGCCGAGGCCTCGTACCGCAAGGCCATCGAGCTCGATCCGGGCCTCGCGACGGCGATCACCAACCTCGGGAATCTTCGCCTCGTGTCGGGCGACCGCGAGGAGGCCGAAGAACTCTACCGCCGCGCGATGGCGGCCGATGCGACGCAGGCCGAGGCGCCCTACAACCTCGCGTACCTGCTCGTCGAGCGGGGCGACCACCAGCACGCCGTGGGGCTCTTCGAGAAGGCCATCGCGCTGCGTCCCGACTTCAGCGAGGCGCACTTCAACCTCGCGATGGCGCTCGCCGAGCTCGGTCGCCGCGACCGCGCGCGCGCCCACTGGAAGCGCTACCTCGAACTCGAACCGCGCGGGCCGTGGAGCGCCCTCGCGCGCCAGCACCTCCAGAACTAGCGCCGCGCTGCCGACCTGCGCCGCAGGTGTGGCGGGCGGTCGCACGGGGGGGCCGCGACGGATCGCGCGAAACGCCCGAAAAACAGCCATGGCGCGCGGATTGCGATGGTCGAGCTCGGAGGTGATCCGATGACCCTGAACCCTGCGCTCCCTGTCTCGATCGAGCTCGCCCTGTACGGCCTCGACGCCGCGTCGCGGAGCGCGCTGCGCGCGTCGATCGACGGGAACGTGCGGCGGGCCTTCGCGCGCTTCGGCGCGGGTGTCTCCGCGGTGCAGGTCAACGTCACCCGCGCGCTGCGTCCGGGCGAGGGCGAGGTGTGGGAGGTCGCCGTGGGCATCTCGCTCGCGGGTCAGAGCGCCCGCCGTGTGCACGCCCGCAGCGCCGCGCGACGGCCGCATGTGGCCCTCGAAGGCGCGCTCCTCGATGCGTGGAGCGAGACCGACGTGCTGCTCCGCGCGCACCCGACGCCCGAGCCCGCGCGCGCCGTGGCGTGACCGTCAGCGCGGCACCCGCGCGAGGTCGAGCGACTGGAGCAGCGACTTGTGAATGGGGCGCTTGGCGTCCCAGAACACGCGCGCTTCGAAGAACCTCCGCGCGGCGGCGCTGGTGAGCTTTGCGTGCGCCTCTCGCGCTTCGTCTTCGTGCGCGAAGGGCGCGAAGTAGCACGTGTCGTCGAACATTACGGGCCTGCCCTCGTGCGGTCCCACGAGCGCAAAATCGAGCGACTTGTGGAGCCCCGAGATCGCGACCTTCCACGGCGCGAAGGCGTAGTCGCCGACGCCGAAGACCGCGAAGTCGCAGCGCCCGCGGTAGATCGAGCTCCGACGCGCGCGCAGGGCCTCGGCGTGACGCGTGAGCCAGGCCCACACCGCGGGCGCCTCCGTCGCGAGGCGCGCCGTGTCGTCGCCGAGACGCCGCTGCGGAACGATCACCGCCCGCGTCGGAGTGAGCCGTCCGCGCGCCACGTCGGTGCCCTTCAAGAGCGGGAAGCACGCGTCGCGTTCGAGCATCACCGACTCGCCCTGCGCGTCGCGGTAGCCGTCGCCGTCGAGGGTGAGCTCCATCACCGCCGCGCAGTCGTGCTTGAGGCCCGAGCGCCACTCGGGGTCGCACACGCCGCGCATCGGGGCCGTGTCGCGCCACACGTCGAGGTCGGGCACGAGCGTGTCGTCGGCGAGGCCCAGCGTGCGTGTGGCGGCGCTCGCGTCGAGGGAGGTGTACACCGGCGTCGCACCGCGGGGATCACCGGGCGCCGTGCGCAGCGCGAAGAGGCACGCGTCGACGGAGGCCGCGAAGTGGACGCGCGCGTCGACGGGCCACAGGCCGAGCATCGTGGGAGGCGCACCACGACGCGCGAGGGTCTCGACCACACGGCGCGCGACGGCGGATTTGCAGAGCATCGCGAGCGTGGCGTCGCGGTCGGCGAGGGCGTCGACGAGGCGGAGGATCATCCACTCGCTCACGTCGAAGTTGCTGCGTCCCGTGCGCGCGTCGAGGCCGCGGAGCGCCGTGGGGTTGCCGGGCGCGGGGCGGTTGCGCGCGTCGAGGGCGCCGAGCGCCGAGGCCGTGACCCACGGGGGATTGCCCACCACGAGGAGCGGGTCGGGGAGCTTCGAAAACACCTGTTCCCATGGGGTTTCGAAGAAGTCCGCGCGGTGGAGCGACGCGGAGGGGAGCGCCGCGCGCGCGGCGTCGAGGTGGGCGGGGTTGAGCTCCCAGCCGTGGAGCGCGGCGTCGCGGTGTTGGCTCCGGGCCGCGACGAGAAACGCGCCCACACCACACGTGGGCTCGACGATGGCGGCGGGCGAGGGATGGTGCGGCGCGAGGCGCGCGAGGCACGCGCGGGCGAGGTCGGGCGGGGTCTGCCAGTCGCCGTAGGTGACGCGGTGGGCGGGCTGAGACGGGGGCACCCGGTGGCTCCTTGCGCGCGCCGTCGGAGGGTGTGGAAGAGACGAAGGGAGTGCGAGGGCCGAGGCCCTACGACGAAGCGTTCGCGGAGCGGTTCAGCGCGCGCCGCCCGACGAGGGGGTCGAGGGGCTCGGGGTGCCGTTGCCGTCTTCGAAGACGCCGCCGCCGGTGGTGCTCTGCTGCGCCGGAGGCTGACGGCGCACGCGATCACGGAAGGCCGACCACGGACCGCCGCCCGAGTCGGACTCGCCGGGGCCCCACTCGCCGTTGAGGCGAACGTTCTCCTGGCCGTCGTCGTTGGTCTCCTTCCAGAAGAGGAAGTACCCGTGGCCCACGAGGGGCTGGAGGCGACCGCAGGTGGCCTGGCTCTCGGTCCACGTGAAGCGCAGGAGGTTGCCGATGGCGCGGCCCTCGATGCGTCCCGTCGCGTGGCACGCGGCGCGGTCGTACTCGTAGCTGCCCGTCACGACCTCGTTGATCTGTTCGAGGTAGAGGTCGCCGATCTGCTGCGAGTGATAGCTGCCCGTGAACTGCTCGTTCTCGGGCATGGGGCCCTGGGTGACGTGCACCGGGCGACCGCTCACGGGGTCGCTGTCCGCGTGGTACGCGTAGTTGGTACGCATCTGGTTCGACGAGCTGCATCCGAAGAGGCACAGCGTCAGCACGAGGGTCGCGGTCGAGCGGATCGTCACGGGTTGGGATCTCCTTCTGCGGCCGCGGAGCATACGGAAAGCCCTGCCGCGCGGGGAACCCCCAAATGCCCGCTGCCGTCGGTGCCCGCGGCCGTGATACGCCCTGCGGTGCAGCACCCACCGATGTCCACGGCGCCCGCACCCGACCCGAACGCCCCCGCCGAGCGCCTCGCGGCCTCGCTCTCCTTCGCGATCCCGGCCCTCGTCGCCGTGTGGACCGCGGGCTCTCCCATGGGCTTCTGGGACGCCCCCGAGCTCGCCGCCGCGGCGCAGGGCATCGGCGTGACGCACCCGCCGGGGCATCCGCTCTGGGTCGTGCTCGCGGCCGTCTCGACGCTGCTCCCCGTGGGCACGGTGTCGTTCCGCGTGGCGCTGCTCTCGGGGCTCTGCCTCGGCGTCGCGGGACGCCTCGCGTACGGCATCGCGCGGCGCATCGCGGCCTCGTCGCTCGACCACGAGTCGCTCACCTCACGCGGCGATCGCCTCCTCGGCGCGGCGGTCGCGCTCGCGGCGTCGGTGTCGGCCACGACGGGCCCCGCGGTGCTCCGTCAGGCCACGCGCGCCGAGGTCTACGCGCTCGCGGGCGCGCTCGCCGTCGCGGTGCTCGCCCTCGCCTGCGCCACCTCACGCTCGTCGGCGGAGCGCGCGCGGGCCACGGTCTTCGTGCTCGCGCTCGGCGGCGCGAACCATCACTTCATCGCGCTCACGGCGGCGCCCGTCGCGCTCGCCACGGTGATCGCGCGGGTGTGGTCCGTCGACAACGCGTCGCGGAGGCGCGCGCTCGTCGCGTGGGCGCCGCTCGGGCTGCTGGGCCTCGCGCCCTATGCGCTGTTGTTCCTGCGCGCCGACACGGCGGCGAGCCTCGTGCGGGTGCGCACCGCGGGCGACTTCGTGTGGACGGTCACCGCGCGGGCCTTTCAGAAGAACATGGCGGGCGGCGTGCCCGGCTCCTTCGGCGAGCACCTGCTCGACGTGCTCGACTGGCTCGGCGCGTCGCTCACGCCCCTCGGGCTCGTGATGGCCTTCGCGGGAACCTTTCTCGCGTTGCGCGCGACCCGCAGCGATGCGGTGCGCGCCGATGTGCTGCGCCTCTTCGGCCTCGCGACGGTGGTGTGCGGCGCCCGCGCGCTGCTGGGCTTCGTGGCGGGCAACCCCGACGCGGCGGGCTACCTCATGCCCGCGGTGGTGGCCGTGGCGTGTCTCTCGGCGGGCTTCGCGTCGACGGCGTGGCGCGCGATTCGAACGGCCCCCGCGCACCCCGAGGGACCGACGCCCGGCGCGCGCACGCTCCTCGTGGCGTTGCTCGTCGTGGTGCCGTTGCTCGCGCCGCTGTGGGTGATCCGCGCGGGCTGGATCGCCACCGCGCCCGACCGCGCCGCCGTGGCCGACGACGCCGCCGAGTCGCTGCTCGCGCCGCTGCCGCCGCGGGCCGTGGTGCTCGCGTACGCGCCGGAGACGGCCTTTCGCGCGCGCTTCGCCCAGCGCGTCGAGGGCGAGCGACCCGATGTGACCGTGGTGCCCGTGGCGTTTCTCCCGTACCCCGGCATGAACAACTCGCTCCTCGCGCGCGACCCCGATCTGTTGCCCGTGGTGCGCGAGTACCTGAGCCACGGAGAGGCCCGCCTCGAAGCGCTCGTCGAGCTCGCCGCGCTGCGCCCGCTGCGCGTGGAGCTCGACCCGATGAACACCTTCGCCCTCACGCCCAACGTGGTGCCGCGGGGCCTGCTCGCCGAGGTGCGCACCGAGCCCACGACGCTCGCCTCGGTGCGGGCCAACGCGGTCGCGCACTTCGCCGCCCACGACGCGCTCGAGGCCGCCGTGGCCGACGAGCCCGGCGGCGGACGCGACGAGAAATCGTCGGAGTTCTTCGTGTGGCGGGCCTACAACGACGCGCTCTTCTTCGCGGCGCGCGGCGCGCGGGCCGAGGCGCTGGAGTCGGTGCGTCGCGGGCTTCTGCGCGCGCCCGAGGCGACGGAGCTGCGGGGGCTGCGCCTGCTGCTCAACACCCCGGGCGAGGGGGCCGTCGACGTCACGCCCTTCGTCGTGGGAGCACATCGGCCGTGACGGCCACGGCGGTTGCGGGGAGCGGCCCGTCGTCGGTGAACCACGGCTCGTCGGCGCCCGCGGGCTTGAGCACGCGCGGGGTGCCGTCGAAGTTCCTTCGACCGCCGGGGAGCACGAAGGTGCGGAGCACGTAGGCGGGGAGCGAGGGCTCGTCGAGGCGCGGGTCCATGTGGGGCGCGACGAGGTCGTGGTGCGCGGCGGGCGCGAGGCTCCAGTGCAGCGTGGGCTTGAGGTGATGGATCGTGTGGAAGCCGTTGTTGAACGTGAACCAGTTCACCACGGAGCCCACGAAGTTGCGCGAGTGGTTCCACGGGCTCGCGGCGTCGCAGCCGTCGTGCTGGAGGAGGTTCATCGTGACGATGCCCCACGCCGCGTACTGCCACGGGATCACCACGAAGAGCAGCGCGCGCCGCCAGTCGATCGCGACGAGCGTCGCGAGCACGGCGACCATCACCACCGACTCCACCGCGAGCTGCCGGGTGAAGCGCGGGCGCCGCCTCGCCGCATAGCGCGCGTACGAGACCTCGGCCCCGAGGATCGACGTCGAGATCGACGCCGTGAAGAACAGCAGGTTGAAGAGGTTGTAGCGAAAGCGCGCCTTGTCGGTGCGCATCACGTCGCGCGCGCTCTCGGCGTGACGGTGGTGGCTGAGGTTGTGGCCCGGCAGGTACGAGCTCACGGGGTGGCCGTACGAGAGCGTGAGCACCACCTGCCAGAGGTTGTTCATCCAGCGCGCGGTGAACACCGGGCAGTGCACCGCGTTGTGCGTCGCGACCGCGCCCAGGAACGAGCCCATGCACGTCACCGCCACGAGCGGCGCGACCACCCATGGGTTCATCGGCGCGAAGGCGAACTCCAGCGCCACGAGCGCGAACCAGCCGCCGATCAGCGCGAGCGTTCGCACGTCGGCCGCGTACCGCAGGATCTTCGAGGGAGGTGCTCCGTCGCTCATCTCGATGCCGTCCCCTAGCAAAACTCCGCGCGTCGCTCTACGGGTCACCGTCGCCTCTCATCGGGCGCATCACAGACCGGAAAATCAGCCCTGCGCGCGTCGTGCGGCCTCCGCGGCGGACACCGATACCGATGCTCCACACCGCCCTGCGGTAACACTGTGCGCGGCCGTCGCGCGTGTTGCCGCGGCGATGGTACGGTCCGCCCCCCAATCGCCATGACCTCCTCGCACGACCCGAGCGCCCCGACGCTGAGCCTCGCCCTTCAGAGTGATCCCCCGTGGCTCAACCTCGGCGTGGCCGGCGTGTGCGCGGCCTGCATCGCCCTCTTCGCCGCGGCGTTCTCGCGCACGGTCTTCTCGCCCGCGCTCGGCGTGCTGCCGGGACTCACCGCGGGGGTGTTTCTCGGGAGCGCGATGGCCTCGCGTGCGCGGCGTCGCGGCGCGTCGCTCTCGCTCGACGTGGTGTCTTCGAAGCTGCGCGTGCAGGCGCCCGCCGAGGCCCACGAGCTCGTCGATCTGCGCGCGCCCTTCTCCGCAGCGCTCCTCGTCGATGCGCGCCCGGGCCGTCGGATGCTCGTGGTCGGTCAGCGCGGCGACCCCATGGTGGTGCTCGAACGCACCGAGGCCGCGACGGAGCCCGCTCCGTCGGCGTGGGCTCCGCGCACGCTCACCCTCGACCTCGAAGCGCTCGCGCTCTCGCCCGCGTCGCCCAACGTGGTGGCCCTCGCCGAGGGCGCCACGCTCGCCCCGCTGCTCGAACGCCTCGCGCCCGCGCTCACCGCCGACGAGCCCCTCTTCGCGCAGCCCACGCAGGGGGGCGCGACGCTCCAGGTGTTCGCCGACGAGGTGCGCTTCGGGGCGCGGGTGATTCCCCTCGACGCGCGCACGAAGGCCCTGAACTACGCGGTGAACGCGCAGGGGGCGCCGCTCGCGGGCCTCGGGCTCGCGCGCGACGAGGAGGGCTCGGTGCTGCTCCTCGGGTGCGAAGACGCGCTGGTCGAGAAGGGCGCGGTGACGGGCAACCTCACGCCCGACGCGTACGTGCCCCTCGCGGTGTACGAGCTCCTGCGGGCGATCGTCGAACACCGGGCGCGCGCGGGGGGTTGAAAGCCCGCGGCCGTCTGCGGTACGCGGAGCGTCGGAGGGCGTCGCAGCGAAGGGCGTCCGTCGAGAACCACCACCACCGACGACGAACATTTCGGGGACGCGATGAGCATGTTGGCGCAGGTGTTCGAGACGTTCCGACGGGGGCTTGAGTCCGCGGAGGCGCCGCCCGACGGCGTGCTCGTGCGACACCGCGTGCGCGAGCACCTGGCCTCGTCGTGGAAGCCCGTTCGCGAGCTCGTCGTGGGCTCGGTGGCGCGCAACACGAACCTCCGCCCGACGCGCGCGGTGGATGAGCTCTTCGTGCTCGGCCCCGTGCATCAGCCCTACCTCACGGGCGATCCCGCGAAGGTGCTCGCCGACATCGAGGGACGCCTCGGCGTCGTGTACCCGATGGCGAAGACGAAGAAGCTCACGCACGGCCTCGGGCTCACCTTCGGTGATGTGACCGCGGTGCTCATTCCTGCGCTGCCGAAGCACGGCGGGGGAGTGTTCATTCCCGACACGGAGCTCCGACGGTGGCTGCCGACGGACCCCGAGGGGCACGCGCGCTTCACCGCCGACCACGACCGCGCGGCGCGGGGCTTCGGGCTCCCCGCGGTGCGTGCGCTCAAGGCCTGGGCCCGCGCGCAGAAGCTCCCCGTGCGGTCGTTTCACCTGGAGGTGATGGCGCTGCGCGCGCTCGCCGCGTCGCCGCCCGAGGGCTTCATGGCCGCGTGTGTGGCCGCCCTCGACGGCGTGGCCGCGCAGGTGACGCAGCGCTGCGCCGCGCCCGCGCCCGTGGGCGACGACGTGGACATGTACCTGGCCCTCACGCCCGACCGCCGCGCGAAGATCGCCCGCGCGGCCCTCGATGCCGCCGACGCGCTCCGCGACGCCATCGCCCACGACGCCGCGGGCAACCTCGAGCCCGCGGTGGTGAGCGCGCGGGCGGTGTTCGCGCAGCCGTTTCCCGGTGCGTGAGAAGCGCCGTTGTCAGACGGGCCGCGGGGGTTGTATAGCCGCGCCGCGATGACCCACGGCGAGACCCACGGCGCGAACGCGGAGCTCCCTCGCGAGCTGCTCGTGCGCATGCACGAACTCATGCTGAAGGGCCGTGTGCTCGAAGAGCGCCTCATCACGATGTGGCGCCAGGGCGACGGCTACTTCTGGATCGGCGGTCCCGGAGAGGAGGCGTTCAACGTTCCCCTCGGGCTGCTGGTGAAGAAGGGCAGCGGTCTCGACCACGACTATCTGCACCTTCACTACCGTTCGAGCGCGACGCTGCTCGCGATGGGGGCCGACCCCGTCGACTCGATGCGGCAGATGAAGAACACCGCGCGCGACCCCTACTCGGGGGGCCGCAACTTCGTGGGCCACTACTCCGTGCGGAAGTGGAACGTCGTGCCCGTGTCGTCTCCCATCGAGGTGCAGTTCTCGATGGCGCCGGGCACCGCGCTCGCGCAGAAGCGCCACGGCGGCGACGCGATCACCATCGTGCAGGGCGGCGACGCGGGCACCGCGGAGGCCGACTTCTACGCGGGCCTTCTGTGGAGCTCGCGCAAGGGCAACGAGCTCCCCGTGCTGCTCGTGGTGGCGAACAACCAGTGGGGCATCTCGACGGCGTACGACGGGCAGCACCCGGCGACGACGCGCATCGCGGATCTGGGGCGCGCGTTCGGCATGCCCTCGGCGGTGATCGACGGCAACGACCCCGAGACCTCGTACCGCGCGCTCACCGAGGCGATGGGCTACGTGCGCCGCGAGCGCAAGCCGTACCTCGTCGAGGTGATGGTGTCGCGGCTCCGCGGGCACTCGTCGGCGACGGGCGCGGCCTTCGTGAAGAGCGAGCACGACTGCCTGGCGCTCTTCGAAGAGAAGCTCATCGCGCGGGGCTACGGCACGCGCGAGGGATTCGACGCGATGCGCGCGCAGCTCACGGCGGAGTACCTCGAAGCGTCGAAGCGCGTGATCGCCGAGCCGCAGCCCGAGCCGTCGAGCATCTGGAACCACGTCTTCGCCGACAAGAACCTCGTCGGGGGCCGCTGAGGCAACGCCATGACCACGATCGCACAGGCCATTCGACTCGCGCTCCACGTCGGTGAGGAGCGCCACGGCGTGACCGACATCTTCGGCGAAGACGTGGGCGCGCCGCTCGGCGGGGTGTTCACCTGCACGCAGGGCCTCCGCACCGCGTGGAACTCGCCGCTCGACGAGCGCGGGATCATCGGCACCGCGATGGGCCTCGCGCTCGCGGGGCAGAAGCCCGTGGCCGAGATCCAGTTCAGCGACTACGCGTACAACACCATCGACCTGCTCAAGCTCGCGGGCGCCATGTACTGGTCGTCGAACGGCGACTGGAACTGCCCCATGGTGGTGATGAGCCCCACGGGCGCGGGCATCCGCGGGAGCATCTATCACTCGCACTCGTTCGATGCGACGGCGACGCACCTGCCCGGCTGGCGCGTGGTGATTCCGTCGTCGCCGCGCGATGCGTACGGGCTGATGCTCACGGCGATTCGCGAGCCCAACCCGGTGCTGTTCCTCATTCCGAAGGCGCTCATGCGCTACCGCGGTGAGGAAGGCGAAGACGTGCCGGGGGTGCCCGAGCAGAAGGCCCTCGACGAGGCGATCAACAAGCCCGTGACCGGCGACGTGTCGCAGTGGGCGCCGCGGTGGCCCGAGACGCCCGACCTGTTCATTCCCTTCGGCCAGGCCCGCACGGTGCGCAGCGGACGCGACGTGACCGTGGTCACCTGGAGCCGTCACGTGCTCGTGGCCCGCGAGGCCGCCGCCGAGCTCGCGAAGGAGGGCGTCGACGTCGAGATCCTCGACCTGCGCTCGCTGGCTCCCTACGACTGGGACGCCATCGCCGCGAGCGTGAAGAAGACGCACCGCGTGGTGTTCGTGAACGAGGAGCTCGAAGTCACCAACTTCGGCGAGCACCTGCTCCGTCGCGTGACCACCGAGCTCTTCTACGACCTCTGGGCGCCGCCGCAGCTCGTGGCGGGCGCGATGGTTCCGGGCGTCGGGCTCAGCGACAACCTGGAGCGCGCGAGCGTGCCCCAGCGCGACGACCTCGTGCGCGTGCTGCGCGAGACCGCGAAGCACCAGCCCTGATCGGTCCGAGACGCGCCCCGGCGATCCGCTTGCACACGTGTGCAGGTGGGCGTCGGGGCGTCGCGTTTCGAAGGGGCGCGATGGGCGTCGGAGGTCAGCGCGTCGAGACCGTGCAGGTGCCCGCGGTGCTGTTCGAGTAGTCGCCGGTGAAGACCGTGTAGCGGCCGCCGGCGGGGCAGGTGAACTGGGCGACGGGGCACGTTCCGCAGCTGTCGTCGATGTTGGTGATGGCCGCGGTCGAGGAGCACGCGCCGGTGCCCGGACACACGCGGAGCACGGGGTCGCCGCTGCACGATCCGAGGGAGGACGTGCAGAGCGCGCCGGTGCCCGCGGTGCTGTTGCATCCGACGGTGACCGACGCGCCGACGGTGCAGGTGAAGGTGCCCGCGCTGCGCCAGCCGCACTCGCGGTCGACGCTTCCCCAGGTCGCGTCGGTGCACGCGGCGGTGATCATGGGCGCGGGGCCCGTGTCGACGCCCGCATCGACGGTGCCGCCGAGGCAGCGCGTGACCTCGCTCTGCAGCGACGCGCACGCGGGGAAGTTCGCCGACGCGCCCGAGCACGAGGGCGTGGTGCCGACCGCGCACGCGAGAAAGGCGTTCACCGGCGCCGCGCACGAGGGCGGCAGCGACGAGAGCGCCCCGCACATTCCCGAGCAGCTCACGCCGCTGCATCCGGGCGTCGCGGCGAGCACGGAGCACACGCGGTTGCAGAGGTCGGTGGGCGAGGCATCCGGGCCGACGGTGGCGTCGGGGCGCACGCTCGAATCGGGCGGCGTCGACGAGTCGATGGGCGGGGGCGCGTCGGGGGTGACGGCGCTGTCGGGCCGCACGCTCGCGTCGGGCTGCGGCGACGAGATGCACGCGATGAGCATCGACTGCTGCGACATGCACGAGGTGAAGTTCGGCGTGTCACCCGAGCACACGATCTGGGAGGTCTGCGCGCAGGCCGCGAAGGCCGCGCTCTCGGAGGCGCAGGCGCTGCCCGCGGAGAAGAGCGTCGAGCAGCCCGTCATGCAGCTTGCGGTGTCGGCGCTGCACCCGTTGGTCATGGCGACGCGCGCACAGAGCGTGGCGCAGGTGCCGGGGTCGACGGTGGGGCTGTCGGTGGCGGTCGAGGCGTCGTCGATGGGGGTTCCACCGCCGCCGCCACCACCACCGCGCGCGCTGCAGGCCGCGAGGGCGAGCGCGAAGGTGAGAGACGTGAGGCTCTTGAAAGGTCGCATCGCGCGATCCTACGCGGGCCGCGATTCTCCGGGCAAAGGGCGGACGAACAACCGACGACGGAGCCCGCGCGTGGCGGGGCTTCGCGCCCCGATGCGACGAGGGGCGAGGAGACTGCGCCCCGGGTGCGCATTCCGTGATGCTGCACTGTTGTGTCTGCCATGAACGTGAGCGAAGGGAAGGGACTGGAGCCAACGCATGGTGAGACGACGATCTGCTTTCGGCGCCGCGGCACTGCTCGCGGCGCTCTTCTCTGCGGGCTGTGACCATTCGCTCTCGGTGGTGGGCGGCCGCACCGACGGCGCCCTCGACGACGACGCCGCCCTCGATGCGACGCCCGACGTGGCGCCGCTCGATGTGGTCCCCCTCGACACGGCGACCCCCGATGTGACCCCCGACGTGGGCGACGCGGGCCCGGTCGACACGGGGCTCCCGTACTGCACCTCCGACGAGCAGTGCGGTGCGGGCACGGGGGCGCCCTACTGCGACCCGGTGCTCCGTCACTGCGTGCGGTGTGTGCCCGGCGAGCGCGACCGCTGCCCGGCCTCGCAGCACTGCGACCCGATGCGGTACGAGTGCGTCGACGGCTGCCGCAACGACGAGGGATGCGCCGTGCGCACCGACGGCGGCGTCTCCGATGGGGGAAGCGCCGACGGCGGTGTGGCGGCCACGCGCTGCGAGGTGTCGTCGTTCCGCTGCGTGCAATGTGTCGTCAACGCGCACTGCCCGCCGGGCAACGTGTGCTCGGGCAACGTCTGCGTGCCGGGCTGCGACACCATGCACCCCTGCGCGGCCGGGGCCACGTGCTGCGGCGGCGCGTGCGTCGACACCACGAGCAACGTGGGCAACTGCGGCGCCTGCGCGCGGGGCTGCGCCTTCGCGAACGCCGAGCCCGCCTGCGTGTCGAGCGCGTGCGCCATCGGTCGTTGCGTCGACGGCTACGCGAACTGCGACGGCGTGACGGCCAACGGGTGCGAGACCCCGACGGCGACGGACATCGCGAACTGCGGCGCGTGCGGGCGCATGTGCCCGGTGCCTCCGAGCGCGACGCCGGCGTGCCGCGCGGGCGTGTGCGGCATCGGCGTGTGCGCGGGCGGCTTCGGCGACTGCGACGGCGATCCCGCGAACGGCTGCGAGACCGACGTGCGCGCGTCGACCTCGAACTGCGGCGCGTGCGGCATGGCGTGCCCCGCGGTGGCCAACGCCGATCCGACCTGCGCGTCGAGCACCTGCGGCTTCGCGTGCCGTCCGGGCTTCGGCGACTGCGACGGTGACCCTTCGAACGGCTGCGAGGTGAACCTCGCGACCACGGGCGCCCACTGCGGCGCGTGCGGACGCGCGTGCGGCTCGCTCTCGAACGCCACGGTGTCGTGTGCGGGCGCGCGCTGCGTCGTGGGCACGTGCTCGACGGGCTACGCCGACTGCAACCGCCTCGACGCCGACGGATGCGAGACCGACACGCGCACGAACGCCCTCCACTGCGGCGCGTGCGGCAACGTGTGTCCCGTGGGCCAGGTGTGCACCGACGGCGCGTGCGCCGTGCCCTGCCCGCCGGGACAGACCCGCTGCGGCGGCACCTGCACCAACACCGGCAACGACCCCGCGAACTGCGGAACCTGCGGTCGCACGTGTGGCACCGGGCTCCTCTGCGGCGGCGGCACCTGCGCGTCGACGTGCTCGACGGGGCAGATCATCTGCTCGGGCGCGTGCGTGACCTCGGCCACGGACAACAACCACTGCGGCCGCTGCGGCAACCGCTGCGACGCGGGCTACCAGTGCACCGCGGGCGTGTGCGTGCTCACGTGCCCCGCGGGGCAGACCTCGTGCGGAACGGCCTGCGCGAACCTCCTCACCGACAACTCGCACTGCGGCCGCTGCGGCAACGCGTGCGGCAGCTCGGAGCGCTGCGTGGCGGGCCTCTGCACGCTGGTGTGTCCGTCGCCGCAGGTGGCCTGCTCGGGCCTCTGCACCGACACCTCGCGCGACCCGAGCAACTGCGGCGCGTGCGGCACGCTCTGCCCCACGGGATGCGTCGCCGGGCGCTGCTCGTCGATCATCGAGATCGAGGCCGCGCAGAACAACAACTGCCTGCTCTACGCCTCGGGGCGCGTCTTCTGCTGGGGCAACAACAACGGCATCAACCGCAGCGGCGGATCGTTCGGCCACAACGCCGCGCCGGTGCAGGTGATCAACAGCGTGGGCGCGCCGGTCGACAACGTCGTGCAGCTCGCGGGCGCCCAGGCGGCCGTGTGCGCGCGTCGGAGCAACAACACCGTGCAGTGCTGGGGCGCGAGCCTCGCGGTGTCTGACATCGCGGGCCTCTCGTCGGTCACGCACATCAGCGGCCGCGTCACCACGTTCTGCGCGGTGAACGCAGGCTCGGTGGTGTGCTGGTCGTCGACGTCGACCACGCCGGGAACGCCCATCGCGGGCCTCACCGACGCGACGATGGTGGCCGTGGGCTCGGGCCACACGTGCGCGCTCCGCGCGGGCGGCACTGTCGTGTGCTGGGGCACCAACGCGTACGGGCAGCTCGGCAACGGAACCACCACCACGAGCGCCACCACGCCGGTGACCGTCACGGGCCTCACCGACGCGGTGTCGGTGACCTCGGGTGAGAACTTCTCCTGCGCGCGCCGCCGCACGGGCGCCGTCGTGTGCTGGGGACGCAACCAGTCGGGCCAGCTCGGCGACGGGAGCACCACGAACCGCCTCACGCCCGTCGAGGTCACCGGCGTCTCGGGCGCCACCGACGTGCGCGCGGGCATGCGTCACGCGTGCGCCCTCGTGGGCGGCGCGCTGCGGTGCTGGGGCGAGAACACCTTCTCGCAGCTCGGCGACGCGACGACGACGAACCGCACCGCGCCGGTGGCCGTGCCGGGCCTCTCGGGGCTCCGCGCGTTCTCGCTCTACCTGCACCACACGTGCAGCCTCGGCACCGACGGCACCGTGCGCTGCTGGGGCAACAACCCCTACGGCGAAGCGGGCGGCGGCACGGAGGCGCAGACCACGCCCGTCGCCATCACCGGGCTCAACGACGTCGTCGATGTGCAGCAGGGCACGGGCAACAACGTCGCGACGGGCGCGGGCACGAGCTGGCGCTGCGCGCTCCACCGCACGGGGGCCGTGTCGTGCTGGGGATCGGCCTCGCAGGGCAACGCCTCGGGGCAGCTCGGCGACGGCACCACGACGAACCGCACGCTGCCCACGCGCGTGACGGGGCTCACCAACGCGGCGGCGATCTCGGTGGGCGCCGCGGGCGGCGGCTCGGCGGTGTGCGCGCGTCGCACCGACGGGAGCGCCGTGTGCTGGGGCCTCAACAACTACGGTCAGCTCGGCGACGGCACCACCACCAACCGCCTCACGCCCACGCCGGTGCCGGGCATGACCTCGGTCGCCGAGGTCGAGACCAACGGGCTCACCACCTGCGCCCGCAAGACCGACGGCACCATCTGGTGCTGGGGATACAACTACTACGGCGAGCTCGGGCAGGGCGATCAGCTCAACCGCCCGAACCCCACGCAGGTCATGGCCGTGGGCACCATGGCGCAGGAGCTCTTCGTCGGCGTGAACTTCGTGTGCGCGCGCCTCTCGACGGGGCAGGTGCACTGCTGGGGACGCAACATCGAGGGCCAGCTCGCCGACGGCAGCAGCACGAACCGCTACACCTCGGGGCCGGTGACCACCACCGCGTCGACGACGGCGACCCCGGTGGCGCTCACGGGCATCACGGCGCTCTCGCACTGCGGCGTGTCGCACTGCGTGGCCTTCGCGGGCTCGACGAGCACGTACTGGGAGTGGGGATACAACTACGGCGGCGTGCGGGCGCGCACGGCCACGTCGTGGCCCACGATCACGGCCTTCAGCACGAACTACAGCTACAGCACGTGCACGGTGCGGAACATCGGCGGCGTCGTGTCGACGGGCTGCTCGGCGTACGGTGAGTTCGGGCTCCTCGGCAACGGGACGCTGCCGTACACGGGCTCGGGCACGGTGCCCGGCGGCGATCGGTTCACGGTCGTGCGCGTGAGCCCCAACGCGTGGGGCCCCACGTGCGCGGTCGACAGCGGCGGGCAGGTGTACTGCTGGGGATGGACGGGCGACAGCTCGCTCCTCGCCGCCGGCCTCACGGGCATCACGGCGACGCCCACGGTGATCCCCGTTCCCTGACGCGCGGCGGAGGGCGCGTCGCGCGTGTGCCGCGCGCCCTCCGAGCTCCGCCACCGCATCACGTCACCGACAGCACCACGAGCTCGTTGGGCTCGTTCATCAGCACATACAAGCGACGGCCGTCGGGCGAGAGCGCGACACCCTGCGGGAGGCGTCCGAGCGCGGGCCCTTCGGCGATGACCTCACCGCGCGCGAGGTCGACCACGCAGAGGGGCACGGGCGCGCCGTACGCCGTCGATCCGATGAAGGCCCGCGACGCGTCGGCCGTGAGCGCGAACGAGCGCGCGCTGTGGCCCGTGCGCACCTCGCGGATCGCGCCGTCGGCCGCGTTCACGAGCCGCAGTCCGTCGAAGTCGCCCGCGTAGATCACCGTGCGATCGTCGGGGGTGAAGTGGGCCTCGTACGTCCACGTGTCGGCGTGCGAGGAGACCTTCACGTCGCCGGTCGCCGCGTCGTGGATCGTCACGAGCCCCATCACGTCGCCCGCGGCCACGAGGCGTCCGTCGTGCGAGGCCGCGACCGCGTAGATCTGCTGCGTTCCCTTGTAGCGCCAGCGCTGCTCGCCGGAGGCTGCGTCCCACGCGCGCACGCTCCAGTCCGCGGGCGTGTAACCGTTGCCCGAGACCGTGTAGACGTGCGTGCCGTCGGCCGAGAACGTGGCGTCTTGAATCTCGTGCTTGTGGCCCTTGAGGCTCGCGCCCTTCTTCCACGTCGACGTGTCGAAGAGCGTGATCGCCTTGCCGCCCGAGGCCACGAAGCGACCGTCGGGCGAGTAGCACACCGCATGGGGAAAGGCCGTGCCGAGGTGCACCGTCTTGAGGTGCTTCATCGTCGCGGTGTCGTACGCGCGGAGCTTCTGGTCGAAGCTCGTGACCGCCACCTGCGCGCCGTCGCGCGAGAGGGCGAGGCTGTTGGTCGACGAGCCGATGTCGATGCGGGTCTCTACGGTGAACTTCATGGCGCGGGAGGCTCGCACCGCGCGCGAGGAGGCTCCAGTTGTCGACGCGTCCGACCGTCGGAACGCACCGCGCGCATTCCCCCGGGTGCGACCGCGACGCCGCTTGTTGAGGGTGTGTCGCGGGGCCTAGCGTGCGCGCTCCGCGCTCTCGCGGATGACTCTCTCCAACTTCGGGGCGATCGATGAAACAGCTTCTACGATGGGCGGCCGCGCTCGGTGCGGTCGTCGCACTCGCGGCCTGTGACGGCACGCCGGTCGTCGCCGGCGACGGCGGCACGGCAGACAGCACGGACCTCGGTCCTCAGTGTACGGGCGGGCAGATGGCGTGCGGCGGCGTGTGCGTCGACACGCAGTCGAACCGCGACCACTGCGGCGCGTGCGGCACCGTGTGTCAGGGCGGGAGCGTGTGCTCCATGGGCCGCTGCGTGACGAGCTGTCCGACGGGCCAGCAGCTCTGCGGGAGCTTCTGCGTCACCACCGCCACCGACCGCGCGAACTGCGGCGCGTGCGGCAACGCGTGCCCCGCGGGCCAGGTGTGCTCCAACGGCGGATGCACCGTCGAGTGCGCGTCAGACCTCGCCACCTGCACCGCCTCGTCGGGTGACGCGGGCGCGGGCGTCGACGCCTCCGCGGGCGCGCGCTACTGCGCCAACACCCGCACCGACCGCGACAACTGCGGCGGCTGCGGCGTGCGCTGCGCCGCGGGCCAGGTGTGCGCCTCGTCGATGTGCACCACGTCGTGCGTCGCGGGCCAGACCGACTGCGCGGGCACGTGCCGCGACCTCACCACCGACCGCGCCAACTGCGGCGCGTGCGGCAACGCGTGTGCGTCGGGCCAGGTGTGCGCCATGGGCGCGTGCGCCGTGAGCTGCGTGACCGGCACCACGAACTGCGCGGGCACCTGCCGCGACCTCATGAACGACAACGCCAACTGCGGCGCGTGCGGCAACGCGTGTGCGTCGGGCACCGCGTGTGTGTCGGGCGCGTGCGCCGTGACCTGCGCCGCGGGCACGAACAACTGCGCGGGCACCTGCCGCGACCTCACCACCGACAACGGCAACTGCGGCGCGTGCGGGCGCGCGTGTCCGTCGGGGCAGCTCTGCTCCGGCGGCGTGTGCGGCGTGAGCTGCACCACGGGCTTCACCAACTGCGCGGGCACCTGCCACGACCTCACCGCCGACGAGGCCCACTGCGGCGCGTGCGGCATGGCCTGCGCGGCGGGCTCGCTCTGCATCGCGGGGCGCTGCGAGATCACGTGTCCGTCGGGCTCCACGGTGTGCGGCGCGCTCTGCGTCGACCTCACCACGAGCAACACGAACTGCGGCGCGTGCGGGCGCGCGTGCCCCGCGGGCCAGGTGTGCTCCTCGGGCGCGTGTGCGGTGACCTGCGGCGCGGGGCAGAGCAACTGCGCGGGCACGTGCCGCGACCTCACGAGCGACAACGGCAACTGCGGCATGTGCGGCCGCGCGTGCGCGTCGGGGCAGGTGTGCTCCGCGGGCGCGTGCACCGTGAGCTGCGTGTCGGGCACGACGAACTGCTCGGGCGTGTGCCGCGACCTCACGAGCGACGCCGCGAACTGCGGCGCGTGCGGGCGCGCGTGCCCCGCGGGCCAGCTCTGTTCGAGCGGAACGTGCGCGGTCTCGTGCGGCGCGGGAACGACCAACTGCTCGGGCGTGTGCCGCGACACCGACACCGACAACAACCACTGCGGCGCGTGCGGACGCGCGTGCCCCGCGGGCCAGCTCTGTTCGAGCGGAACGTGCGCGGTCTCGTGCGGCGCGGGAACGAGCAACTGCTCGGGCGTGTGCCGCGATCTCACCACCGACACGAACCACTGCGGCGCGTGCGGGCGCGCGTGTCCGTCGGGCCAGGCCTGCACCGCGGGCGTGTGCACGGTGGTGTGCGCGTCGGGCTTCACCAACTGCGCGGGCGCGTGCCGTGACCTCACCGCCGACACGAACCACTGCGGCGCGTGCGGCAACGTGTGTCCCGCGGGCAACCGCTGCGTGGCGGGCGCGTGCGTGCTGTCGTGCCCTACGGGCTCGACCGCGTGCGGATCGACCTGCGTCGACCTCGCGTCGAGCAACGCGAACTGCGGCATGTGCGGGCGCGTGTGCGCGTCGGGCCAGGTGTGCTCGTCGGGCGCGTGCGCGGCCCTCTGCGGCACCGGGCTCACCAACTGCTCGGGGTCGTGCGTGAACGTGACCACCGACGGCGCGAACTGCGGCGCGTGCGGGCGCACCTGCGCCACCGGGCTCACGTGCGTGGCGGGCGCGTGCACGCTGGTGTGTCCCACGGGGCAGACCAACTGCGCGGGCGTGTGCCGTGACACGCAGACCGACGCTTCGAACTGCGGCGCGTGCGGAACGGCCTGCGCCACGGGCCAGGTCTGCACCGCGGGCGCGTGCCGCTCGGTGGTGCGCTTCACCGGCGCGACGGGCACCGCGTGGACGACGCGCGCGAACGGCGGATCGCAGTACCCCGGCTACACCGACTACTCGCCCGCGGGCGAGGACTTCATCTACACCGCGCAGGACACCGCGATGTGGCGCTACTCGATGTCGGCCAACACGTGGACGGCCCTCGCCTCGCTGCCCGTCAACGTGAGCATCTGGTCGAACATGGCGTGGGTGGGCGGGTCGCTCTACCTCATTCGCGGCGGCGCGGTGCTGCGCTACACGATCGCGACGAACACCTGGACGACGCTGCGCTCGGGCGTGGCCTCGACGGACTACTCGATGACCGTCTACGACGGCACGAGCCTCTGGGCGATGACCACGGACCGCCGCCTCGTGCGCTACGTGATCGCCACCGACACGCTCACCTACGTGACCGTGACCATCGCGGGCAGCTCGTACGAGCCGCGCCTCGTGTGGGATCCCGTCGCGGCGCAGCTCTACATCGCGCCCACGTACTCGGCGGGCGAGCTCATCGCGTACAACCCGGCGACGGGCGTGTTCACGAGCCTGCCGTCGCACCCGCGCGGGCACATGAACGACATCTTCTGCGGCGACCGCAGCGGGCACATCTACGCGGCCGGCGCGTCGAGCGGCACCGAGATGTGGCAGTACGACATCGCCACGCGCGTGTGGGCGCGCATCACCGACTTTCCCGGCGACCACGGGAACAACGGCGCGTGCACCGTGAGCGACAGCGGCTTCCTCTGGGTGACGAGCGGGTCGGGCGCGCTCTTCGCGCGGCTCCCGCTGCTCTGACCGTCATTCCGCGCGCGGGGGCGTGACGTCGATCGACGCCGCCCCCGCGGGCTCCGCGCGCATCTCGCGCAATCCCCACCACAACAGCGCGCCGCCGATGGCGCCGAGTCCGAGGCCCACGGCGACGGTCTCGGGGCCCGTGGGCGATCCGCCGGTGATCTCCAGCGGACTGAAGCCCACGAAGATCACACCCAGCGCCGCGAGGCCCGCGCCGCCCACCACGAGGTTGCGACCGCGCTCCCACCGACGCCGCTCGGGCGCGTGGAGCACCACGTCGAGCGGTCGTTCTGCGACGCGCAGCGCGCTCACGCTGTCGCGCACGGAGGGAGCGCCGGCCCAGAGCGTCCATGCGCCCGGTGCGAGGTGCAGCGTGCAGGGCGTGTCGCACCACGGGGTCACGTCCATGCCCTGCGTGGCGGCGGTTCCTTCGGGCACGGGGGCGACGTGTTGTGTGGCGCCCGAGGAGCGCACGGTGACGGCCACGCGGCCTTCGCCCGGTCGCAGCGCGGACGGGTCGACGGGCGTGTGAAACGTCGGCGTCGACGCGCACGCCGCGGTCATCGCCACGGTCACGAGCGCGCGCCTCACTGCACCCTCAGCGTGCGTCGTGTGACGGTGAGTCCGCCGCCGTAGCGTCGCCCCGTGAACCAGAAGGTCACCTCGCCGGTCTCCGCGGAAGGAACCCACGCGAGCGTCACGGGACGGCCGCCGGTGTTCAGGCTCGCGTCGCGGTCGATGGCGCAGAAATCTTCGAAGGCCGGGGCCATCGCGGTCGTGTGGTAGTTCACGAACACCGTGGCGTCGGTGGGCACGCCGAGCACGCCCGCGCCGTTCTCGTTCGCGAGCTCGATCGCGGTCGATCCCTCGGGGGTGTGAAAGGCGATCTCGCGCGCCACACACGACGCACGCGCGCCTTCGCAGCGGTCGACGGTGGGCACGTCGCGCTCGCCCCAGGGCGCTCCGTCGAGGGTGAAGTTCGAGAGCGTCGCGGGCTCGGCGGCGAGGGCGCTCCCATCGGCGAGGGGCCCCGGAATCGACACGGTGGTGAGCACCCCGCGCGTGCCCGTGCAGCGGGGAACGGTGCCTCCTTCGGGCGGGGCTTCGATCGTTCCGTCGGCGCACGCGAAGGCCACGAGGTCGGTGAAGCGACGCGCGCTTCGATAGGGCGCGGTGTCGAGCGTTCCGCCCTCGGCGTTGACGGGCACCTGCACCGAGAGGCCGTGCGCGAAGGCGCCCTGCGCGAGGCACGGGGCCACGACGCTCGCGAGGTCGAGCGCGCCGTCGAGCGACGCGAAGGCCGTGAGCCGGAGGTTCGCGGGGCAGCGGTACCAGTCGACGACGACCGCGCGGTCTTCGACGTCGAGGGTGTGGAGGCGCACGGTGACCGCTCCGCCGGGCGGGGCCACGGGCGGATCGAAGGTGGCGCCCGCGACGCGCATCGCGCGGATCACGTGCGGATCGGGCGGACACTGCGTGCAGGCCGTGAAGCACAGGGCGCTCGCGAGCGCGACGAGGCGACGGTCAGAGCTCACCGCGCACTCCGAGGTTGGGCACGATGGGGAGGTACACGCCCGAGGGGTACGAGGTGCTGTGGTCCGCGTCCCAGCGCACGCGCTCGGCGTTGAGGCGGTTGTAGGCGTTGAGCACTTCGAAGAAGAACGACACGCGTCCCCACGGGTGGACCCAGGTCTTCTCGACGCGCAGGTCGAGCTGGTGAAAGTCGGGCACGCGGTCGAGCCACGGCTCGCTGCCCAGCGGAATCGTCGTGCCCGTGAGCGAGAGAAAGAGCGTGCGGTCGTAGCCCGTGGGTCGTCCCGTGACGTAGCGGAAGCGCGCGCCGAGCTCCCATCCGCGCCCGAGCCGCACGCTCCCCACGGCGGTGAGAATGTGCGTCTGGTCGAACTCGAAGGGACGCCACGGAGACGTCGGTCCGTCGCGGCGTTCGGCGCGCATGAGGGTGTAGGCGATCCAGCCGAAGAAGCGCTCGCCCTGTCGGTGACGGAGCAGCACCTCGACGCCGTACGCGCGGCCGAGTCCGTCGTAGCGGAGCGCGTTGAGCCCGAGGTTCTCCTCGCCCGCGATGAGCAGATCGAGCGAGGGAAAGCCCACGAGCGCATCGCGGATCGATTTGTAGAATCCCTCGACGGAGAGGGTGATCCACGGCGTGAGGCGCTGCTCGACGCCGAGCCCCACATGCACGCTGCGCTCGGGGCGCGGTCGCTGTCCGTCGCGGGCGACCTCGTTGGCGAGCACGAGGAGCTCGGGCGCCACGGCCACGCGCTCGGAGAGCGAGGGCTGCGCGTAGTACCCGACGCCGAACTTCACGACGCCATCGCGCCACGCATCCACGGTGGCGCTCATGCGCGGCGAGAGGATCGCCGTGCCCGTCTCGCCCGACACATCGAGGCGCGCGCCCGGTCGGAGGTGCAGGCCCCGCACGGGCGCGAGGTCGAGCTCGGCGTAGAGGCCCGGCAGCGCGAGGGTCACGTCGGTGCTCGTGGTGCTGCGTTCGATGGATCCGTCACGCGAGGGCGCGGAGAAGTCGGTGCGGTAGGTGCGCGCGCCGAACACGCCGTCGAAGCCGAGGTAGAGCCGGTGGCGCAGTCCGAAGCCGTGCGTGAGCTCGATGCGCGCGTGGGTGGGCGCGCTGTCGAGGCCCACCGTGTCGGCGGGCGCGGACCCATCGCGCGACGAGAACGTGAGGCCGTTCCACCCGGTGGCGACGGCGACGGAGAGCTGCGTGCGCGCGGTGAAGGTGCGCGTCCACGAGAGCTGGGCGATGTGAAAGCCCATGCCGATGCCCGTGGTGCTGCGCTCGCCCGAGGCCGCGCCCGCGGAGTCTCCGCTGCCGAAGAGGGCCACGCGCACGCGATCGCGCCCCGAGGGGTGCCAGTCGAGCACGGCCTGGTAGTCCCAGTAGCCGAAGAAGCTCGCGGTGCCCGTCGCGGCGGCGAGCACGGGCGAGAGCAGGTAGCCCACCCATCCGAAGCGTCCCGAGACCGCGACGGAGAGCGTGCGCGAGAGGGCCGTCTCCGTGAACGCGCCCGCGTCGAGCACGCCGAGGTGGAGCGTGGTGCGCGCGCCCTCGCGCAGCGGCGCACGGAGGCCCGCTTCGACCACGCCGCCGGTGGCGCGTCCGAAGCGCGCGCTGAAGTTGCCGGGGTAGAAATCGAGGCGGTCGAGCATCTCGGTGGCGACGGTGCTTCCGAGGCCGCCGAAGTGGTACGCGGCGGGGAGGAACGTGCCGTCGACGAGCACGAGCGTGTCGGCGGGCGCCGAGCCTCGCACCATGAGCGAGCCCGAGAGAAAGGGCGCGCGGGCCACGCCGGGGAGGTTCTGGATCGACCGCAGCGCGTCACCGAAGGAGCCCGGGATGCGCTGCACCTCCTCGCGCGAGAGGGGCACGGTGGTGAGCTCGCGACGCGCGGGGCGGCCGCGCACGGTGGCCTCGCCGGCGCTCTCCTGCGCGGAGGCGCGGAGCGGCGTGAGGATGAGCGCGAGGGCGACGAGCGGGCGGCGCACCGGCGCATCGAACGGCAGCGAGACGCGCGCGGTCAAGCGGTGCGATCGCGCGCGGGGAGACGGCGATTGACAGCGCGGAAATCAGCGACCTAGGCTGCCGCCCAACGGAACGGGGAGGACGCGATGGGTGATGTGGTCGTCACGGGGTTCGAGGTCGTGGAGCCGATGGTCGACGGCCGCTCGGCGCGCGTGCGGGTGACGGTGCGCCACACGGCGACGCCCGAGGACCTGGTGCCCGCGGGGCACGATCCGGAGCAGGTCGCGCGGCTTGATCCTGAAGCCAGTGCTGCGGCCGGTGCGCTGATCTCGTTTCGCGCGCGACACGTGAACGGCGGGCCCGGCGGGCCTGGCGGGAACGAGGCCGGGGTGATGACCCTGCGGAGGCTCGACGACGACGAGCGAGACGCGCGCGGGATGCGTGTCCGGCTCCACGAGACGCGCACCTTCGAACTCCTCGTCGACCCCAACGGCTCGCTGCCGGGCGCGGTGTTCGACCTCGCGGTGAACTACCGCATCGGCCCGAACGTTCGCGTGGCCACGCACCATGACCCGCGCATCGTGACGAAGATCTTCCACGACCCGCGCCCCGAGGTGCTCGCGCTCCTCGGCCTCGCGGCGCGCGTGCAGGACCTCGCCTCGACGGCCTACACGCTCCTGAAGCAGGAGGGGCAGACCCTTCACCGTCAGCAGCAGACCACGATGCCGCAGACGCCGACCGACGCCGTGCGCACCGTGCTCGATCGCGACAACTACAGCTGGGTGCTCCGCGGGGTCGAGGTGGGCACGCAGCTCTTCAACCTTCGTCGTAACGCCTCGCGCGGTGACTCCGACGGCAGCGGCGGCAGCGGCACGCGCTGAGCTCCCGTGCGGCAGCGCGCGCCCCTGCTCCTCGTCTGGCCCGATCCCTCGCGGGGGCGCTCCGCGGCACCGCTCCGACTCCTCGACGCGCCGGGCCCCGCGTACCTCCGACAGAACCAGTCGACGCTGCTCACCGAGCCCCCGCCGGGCCCCGAGCGCCTCGCGCGCCTCGTCGACGCCGGACCCTCGCAGGTGTGGTGCCTCTTCGACCTCGCATCCCGTGACGCCGCCGTGGCCGTCGCCCGCACGCTCGACGCGGCCGGCGTCGAGGTGATCGCCGCGCGCGGTCGATTGCTCGGCACCGCGGACCTCACCCATTTCAGCGCCGCGAACCTCGCGCCCGACCTCGCGTCGGCGCTCCCCGTGACGCCCGGACCCGCGTGGGTCCACCCCGTGCTCGTCGCCGAATCGCGTGATCTTGTGGGAGACACCGAACGCCTCGCCGTCGTGTGCACGCGGCACCCCGATCCGGGGCTGCTCACCCTCGCCGACGTGGGCCGTGCGGGCTGCGACGAGGGCGCCGTTGCGGGCGCGATCGAGCGCGACACGACCCTCGACGAGCTCGATGCGTTGCTCGCCGCACACGATCGCCTCGGGCTCTCGCGCGTGCTGCTGGTCGACAACGGCGGTGACGTCGATGTGCTGGCCGACGCGCTCGCCTCGCGAGGACGGTTGCGCGCGTGCTTCGGCGCTGCACGCCGCGCGGTGCCCAGGGCCGCGTTGCGCGTGGGTGCGTCCGTGCATCGCTGGTTCGAGCGCGACGACGAGGGGGCTGCGCTGCCCGCGACGGGGTGTGCGGTGACGGCCTGGGTGCCCGCGGGTTTCGAGGGGGAGGACATCGCCGGTGCGACCGCGCGCATGCTCGACCTGCGGGCGCGCGGTGTGACCCGTGTGGTGCCGCGCTTCGAGGTGCCGACGCCCAACACCCGGGCGTGGGAGGCGCTCGCGTCGCGCTACACGCCGCGTCCGCTGCGGGCCGAGGCGCTCGATGGGACGCACGTGGTGTTCCCCGTGCCCGGGTACGAGCGCGTCGTGGGGCCCGAGCTGCTGGAACTCTGGGCCCGCGATGCCGTCGCGCCCCCCACCGCGCGCCGTGGCTCGCTCGCGGCCGTCGACGCGGCCATCGCGCGCTTTCGCGAAGACCTCCGCGCGGGCCACGAGGCGCCGCACGCGCGGGCGCTGCTCGATGACCTGCGCGCGGTGCTCTCGTCCCAATCGCTCCACCTCGAACCCATGGAGCGCTACCCCTTCGCGCGATGGGACGGCGAGGATCTCGTCACGCGCATCGACCGCGCCCTCGACGCGCGGCTGCGCTCCCTCGACGGTGCGCCCGACGCGCTTCTCCGCGCGATGCAGCGCGCGGTGTTGACGGGAGGCAAACGCATCCGCGCGGTGATCGCGGTGGTGATCGGCGCAGCGCACGGGCTCCCGGCCGACGCCGCCGTGTCCGTCGCGCTCGTGCCCGAGATGCTCCACGCCGCGTCGCTCGTGCAGGACGACCTCCCGTGCATGGACGACGACGCCGTGCGCCGCGCAGAGTCCTCGGTGCATGCGGGCCACGGCGAGGGCGTGGCGCTGCTCGCGTCCGACGCGCTCGTGGCGATGGCCTTCGAAGACCTCGCCGCGCTCGCGGAGCACCCCGCCGTGGGCCCCGCCCGCGCCGTTCGCATGGTGCGCGCGCTGGCCCGTGCGATGGGCGTTCAGGGCCTCGTGGGCGGGCAGGCGCTCGACCTCGCGCTCCGCGACGGCCGCCCATCGGACCTCACGTCGATGCTCGCGATTCACGCGGGCAAGACGGCGCCGCTCTTCGCCGTGTCGGCCTCGCTCCCGGCCATCGCGGTGGGGGTGGGAGACTCGGAAGTGGCCCGTCTTGCGTCGGCGGTCGAGCCGCTCGGGGTGGCCTTTCAGATCGTCGACGATGCGCTCGACGCAGACCCCGCGTCGCCCGCCTCGGGGCGCATGGGCGGGAGCGATGCGCGGCAACGCAGGGCGAACGCCGCGACGCTGCTCGGTCGCGAAGCGGCGCGCGAACGGGCGCGGGCCCTCGTCGCACCGCTCGTGCACGCCTCGGAGGAGGTCGTCGCGTTGCGCCCCCTCGCGTTGCTCGCACGCTTTGTCGTCGAGCGCGGCCGATGAGCGATACGATCGCGCGGTGAATCTCCGGGGGGACGGGCGCGATGCCTGAGCGAAGCGACGAGATGCCGGATCGGTTCCGGGAGTTCGCCGTGCGCGCGCGCCTCGGCGCGGGCGGGATGGGCACGGTGTACCGCGTGGCGGATCCGGGGTCGGGCCGCGACGTGGCGCTCAAGGCCCTCCACGACCGCGGGCCCGAGGCGATCTACCAGATCAAGCGGGAGTTTCGCGCGGTGTGCGACGTGGTGCACCCGAACCTCGTCGAGCTCTACGACCTGGTGGTCGAACCCGACCACGCGTTCTTCACCATGGAGCTCGTCGAGGGAGTCGACCTGGTGACATGGGTGCGAGGCCCGGGCGCGCCCGAGGGGCTGCTCTCCGTCGAGGGTTGCGACCGTCTCCGCGCGGCGCTCCCGCAGGTCATCGAGGGCCTCGCGCACCTGCACCACGCGGGGTGGCTCCACCGCGATGTGAAGCCGCAGAACGTGCTGGTCACCGCGGGCGGACGTGTCGTGCTGCTCGACTTCGGACTCGCCCACACCACGGTGGCCCTCGCGCCCCCCGAGGAGTCCGCGGGCCTCGTCGGAACGCTCGCGTACATGGCCCCGGAGCAGGGCCTCGGCCGCGCCGTCGCCGCGTCGGACCTCTACGCCGTGGGCGTCGCGCTCTTCGAAGCGCTCTGCGGCCGCATCCCCTTCGATCCCCGCGCGCGCCTCTCGGACCTCATCCTCGGTCGACGAATGCACGCCCCCATCGAGGCGGACTTTCCGCGCGGTACGCCCGACGACCTTCGCGCGCTGGCCATCGATCTCATGCACCCAGACGCCGACGCGCGGCCCTCTCCGCCCGATGTGCTGAAGCGTCTCGGCGTCTCCCACAGCACCGAAGCGCGCGCGTCGGCGATTCCCTTCGTCGGACGCGACGAGGAGCGCGCACGGCTCGGCGCCGCCCTCCGCCGTCGTCCCACGCGGCCGACGGTGGTGCACGTGTGGGGCACGTCGGGCATCGGCAAGACGGCCCTCGTGCGTCGGGCGCTCGACGAGGTGCACGCGACGACGCCGCTGGTGCTCCTCGCGGGGCGCTGCAACGTGCAGGAGGCCGTCGCCTTCAAGGCCCTCGACAACGTGATCGACGTGCTCTGCGCGCTGCCCGCGATCGGCGAGGTCTGCGAGGCAGCGCTCGCACACGACTACGAGGCGTACACGGTGGCCGAGGTGTTCCCCGCGTTTCGTCGTGTGCGCGAGGTGGGCGATCGGTGGCGCGCGATGGGCGAGGAGCGTCCGTCGCGCGTCGACCCCGGAGAGCTTCGCCGCAGCGCCTTCGCGTCGGTCGAGTGCGTGCTCCGCGAGCTCACGCGCCGCGAGCGCATCGTCGTGTGGATCGACGACGCCCAGTGGTGCGACGCCGACAGCCTCCCGCTGCTCCAACGTCTGGCGCTCCACGGCGACGCGCCGCCGCTGTGCCTCGTCCTCTCGTACCGCGCCGAGGACCGCGCCGCGGCATCCCCCCTGCGAGACCTCGACCCGTCGCGCGCCGCCGAGGGCGTCGAGGTGGTCACCCTCGACGTGGCCGCGCTCCCGTCGGACGCGGTGCGCGCGATCGTCGAGCACGCCGTCGGCGCGTCGGTCCGCAGCGACGTCGCGTCCGTGTCCGCGCTCGTCGACGAGTCCGTCGGCGTGCCCTTTCTCGCGCGCGAGCTCTCGCTCTTCTGCGCGTCGCGCGGCGCCTACGAGCGCGGGCTCCGCGCCGACGACGTGGTGCGCCTCCGCGTCGATGCGCTCCACGACGAAGCGCGGCGACTGCTCGACGTGGTGGCCGTCGCCGACGGACCGCTCGCGCTCGACACGGCCCTCCGCGCGGCCGGGCCCCACGCGGTCAACCGACTCACCGTGGGCAGCCTCCGCACCTCGGGCCTCGTGCGCCACGTCGAGACCCGCAGCGGCCCCGCGGTCGACGCCTACCACGACCGCATCCGCGAGCGTGTGCGTGAGGCGCTGCCCGCCGACGAACGCGCCGACCGCCACCGCGCGCTCGCCCTCGCGCTCGAAGCCTCCCCCGACGCGGATCCCGCCCGCGTCTACCGCCACTGGCTCGGCGCCGGAGACCGCCCGCGCGCCCGACGCTACGCGATCACCGCGGCCGAGGCCGCCGCGCAGGCCTTCGCGTTCGAACACGCCTCGCGCCTCTACGCCGCCGCGCTCGAACTCCTCGACGACGCCGACATCGCCACGCGCGTGCGCCTTCTCGCGGGCCGCGGTGCAGCCTGCGCGGCCTATGGGCGGGCCGCCGAGGGCGCGCGCTGCTACCTCGAAGCCGCGGCCCTCGTCGAGGGCGCCGCCCCGTCGTCACCCGACCTGCTGCTCTACACCCGCCTCGCCGCCGAGCTCCTGCTGCAATCGGGCAATCCGCGCGAGGGCGAGCGCGTGCTCCGGCGCGTGCTCGACGCGGTGGGCGTGTCGTTGCCCACGAGCCCTGCGGCGGCGCTCGCCGCGGTGCTCTGGCAGCGCGCTCGCTTGAACCTCCGCGGGCTCCAGCCGAAGCCGCGCCCCGCCGTGCGCGCGACGCACTACCACCGCCTCGACGCGCTGTGGGCGGGCTCCACGGGGCTCGTGTGGGTCGACCCGATCCGCTCCGGGGTGATGCACGCGCAGCACGTGAGGGAGGCGCTCGACAGCGGCGAGCCGATGCGCGTGCTGCGGGCCTACGCGGGCGAGGCCGTGGTGCTCGGCGCCATGGGCGGCGACGGCAACCGCGCGCGCGCCGCGCTCGTGCTCACCTACGCCGAGCGCGTCGCGGCAGAGCTCAACACTCCCGCAGCCGAGGGGCTCGCCGGCCTGGCACGCGCGATCGTGCACTATTTCTCGGGGCGCTTTCGCGAGGCCGTCGAGGCGTCGTACGGCGTCGAGCGCGTGCTGCGCGAGCGGTGCACGGGCGTGGCCTTCGAACTCACGAACCTCCAGATGTTCACGGGCTGGGCGCGGCAGTTCTCGGGCGACCTCGCAGGCCTCGCGGCCACGACGCCGACGGCGCTCGCCGAGGCGCTCGCACGCGACGACCTGCTCGCCTACGTGGGCATCGCCACGAGCATGCCGAGCGCGCTGCGATGGTTCGCCGCCGACGCGCCCCGCGCCGCACGTGACGAGGTCGAGGCCGCCATGGCCCGCTGGCCCGGCGACGGGATGCAGTCACCGCACCTGCAGGCCCACTGCGTGCGCGTGTACGCCGATCTCTACGAGGGTGACGCGCGCGGCGCCTGGGTTCGCATGGCCGACACGTGGCCGTTGTTCGAGCGCACGCTTCACCTGCAGTTTCAGGCGATCCGGTCGATCACCGAGCAGCTCCGCGCGAGCTGCGCTGCGAGCGCCGCCGCGTCGATGGGTGCCGGGGAGATCCTTCGGGCCGGAGGGCGCACGTGGACGCGCGACGCGCTCCTTGTCTTCGCGCTTCGCCTCGCCGAGCGCCTTGCGAAGGATGGTGGTCCGTGGGCGGGCGGATGGGCCAGCGCACTCACGGCCGCGGTGACCTCGTTGCGCGGCGACCGCCACGGCGCGCGCGCACACCTGGTCGACGCCGAGCGGGGCTTCGACCAGCGCGCCATGGGGCTCATGGCGAACATCACCAACCATCGCCTCGCGGCGCTCTCTGGAGGCGACGAGCGACGCGCGCGCGAAGACCGGGCGTCGCAGTGGTTCGCCGCGCAGGGGGTCGCTTCGCCCGAACGCTTCGCGCGCATGTTCCTCCCTGCGATGGCGGGCTGAGCCCGCTACGGGAGCACCACCGCGCCCGTGGTCGCCGCGGGCGTCGGCGTCGCGATGAAGTTGAACGCGCGGAGCACCGCGTCGAGGAGCTTGAACCCGAGCGCGCCCTGGGCGAGCTGGTCGAAGGGCCACCCGTCGAGCAGGTGCGCGCGGCCTTCGGCGAGGCGCTGCGCGTCGAGCGTCTTCGCGGCGTCGAAGTAGCCGTCTTCGGGCATCGGGGTGGGCACGCGCGCCTGCGGGTACACCACGCCGCGCGCGTCGCAGAGGGCTTTCACCGCGGCGCGGGCGGCCTCGTTGGCGCCCTCCATCGTGGCGAGGCTCGTGTAGGTCGACACCCAGTCCGCGGCGAGCAGGAGGTTGGGCACGCTCGCGCTCCATGCCTTCGGGCGAACCGCGCGCGAGCCGGGCGGGTGCACGAGCAGCGGCGAGCGGTTCACGAAATTGCCCTTCCGGTACGCGGGTTCGGTGCGCGTCGCGAAGCCCGGCGTCGTCGCGTCAACGGAGCCTGCGAGCGCCACGTTGCTGTCGAGGCGCCGACCGATGACCTTCGAGAGGTCGAAGCCCGGGAGCACCTTGAGCTGCTGCAACGTGAGCTCCAGCACCTCGTCGACGGAGGCGCAGTCCTTCGCGGCCTTGAAGCCCGAGGCTGCCGTGTCCCAGTCGGAGATGGCCACCGAGAGCACGCCCTTCACGGTGCCGTCGCCGTACAGCGCTTCGAAGGGCTTGTGGTCGCGCACCCAGAACTGCGCCTGCGAGATGCCGCTGAGGGCCCACGGCGAGTCGGGGATGAAGAAGTGCCCGTTCACCAGCGGGAGGTCTTCGCTCAGGTAGAACTGCGCGCCGACCATCCACTGCGTCATGCGACTGTAGAGGGCCGCGTTCGCGTTCTGGAATACGGGGATCGGAAACGCGTCGGCCACGTCGCCCTTCAACAGCCCGTAGGCCTCGTTGAGGGGCAACGCGCACACGTAGAAGTCAGCGTTTCCGATCAGCTCCGTGGTGCCATCGGCGTGCTGCACCGACGCGGAGGTGATCGTTCCGCTGGTCGGATTGCGCGTGAGCGCCGTGAGCCGCGCGCCCGTTGTGAACACAACCCCGCGGCCTTCGAGCTGCGTGCGCCACGGGGCGAGCCACACGTCGCGCGTGGGGCCACCGAGGAGCGCGTCGGTGCGCTCGCTCGGGCGCACGCCGCCGAGCAGAAACTGCAACCCGATCTCGCCGACGTCGCGCGCGTTCGTGTCGTCGGGACCCATCGCCGAGAGCGTGCGGTTCAGCGCGCGTTCGAATGCGAGGTACTGCGGCGAGAGCTTGTCGCCGCCCAGAAAATCGAGCCAGCGCGTGTCTTCCCAGGTCGCGCGTCGCGCGTCGCACGACGAGGCGAACTTGAGCCGCGCGAGCGCCGCGCGGGCGACGTCTTCGGCGTGCGCGTTCATGAGCTCCGAGGTGCGAAGCACCGTGAGGAGCATCTCGAACACGTGCAATCCTGCGTCGGGCCGCGGGCGTCGCAGGAGCTTGATGAACGACCCGGGGTACGCGATCCCGGTCTCTTCGCTCACCGCGAGGTGATCGAAGACGGTCTTGTCCGACGACGGAGGGCTCTTGATCTCACGCATCACCCCGGTGACGTAGCGGTAGAAGCCCGGATAGAACCGGAACCCGTGCTCGCCGAGCAGATCGCCGCGCGCTCCGATCGTGCTCACGATGTGCTCGCTCTGGCTGTCGGCCTTGCCGCCGACGTCGGCGCGCTCTTCGTAGACCGTGATCTTGAAGTCTCCGTTCGTCTGGAGGAGCTCGTGCGCCACGCTGAGCCCCGCCACGCCGCCCCCGAAGATCGCCACGTTGATCGTCATGCGCGCCTCGTCCCCCTCTCGTTGCGGGCGGCAGCGTACCAGTGCGCTTCGATGTCGCCCTACGCGATTCTGGAGGTACTGTCGCCGCGAGAGGAACCGGTGGGCGGCGGTCTCGTTGCCCGGGAGGAGGACCCCTTTGCTCATCACACCCGCCCGATTCGATCCGTGGATCCACGCGCTCGCGGTCATCGCGCGCAGCGCGGGGTGGCACGTGAAGCGCGCGATCGCGTTGCCCGCCGACGAGGCCGACCATGGCTTTCCCACCGAGTGGTGGTACGTCGTCGCGCACGTCACGGCGACGGGCACCGGCTACGACGACCGTCGGCTCGCGTTCGAGACCACGGTGTTCCGCCTCGCCGATCCGCTCGCGGGCGTCGGGCTCGCCTACGGGGCGTACGTCGCGCTCATCGACGTCGATGCGCAGCGCTACGAGGGCCGCCAGCGCATCACGCTCCCGTGGGAGGTGCGCCGTCGTCGGCACGGCTTCGTGGGCACCTTTCCCCCCAGCGATCCCGCGCAGGGCGCCGCGTGGACCATCGGCAACGCCGCGAAGCCCGGCAGGCCGTACACGTACGCCATCGACGCCGACCTCTCGGGGCGTCGCCTGGTCGTCGACCTCGAATCGACGAAGAAGCCCCTGCTCCACGGCGACGACGGGTGCGCCGACATGGGCCTCGGCGACGGCGTGCGCGCGGCCTACTACGCCCACACGGCGATGACCGTGACCGGCACGTTTCACGACGGCGCCGGCGACTGGAGCGTCACCGGCCGCGGCTGGGTCGACCACCAGTGGGGCCTGCTGCTCGCCTTCGCGCGACGATGGCAGTTCTTCGCGATCCACCTCGATCAGAACGAGGAGCTCGCCTGCTACGCGATCGAACAGCGCCGCGACGGGGCGCGGGTGGCGCGCGGCGCGCGGCTCGTGCGGGCCAACGGCGACGTCGTGGCGCTCGACTTCGAACTCACGGTCGCGACGGGGGCAGGGCGGCCTGCAGACCCTGACGGCGTGTATCCGCTGGCCTTCGACCTCACGCTCACGGTGAGCGACGGCGCCGGCGCATCGGTACTCTTCGGCGCGCTCAAGGTCGATGCCCGCTTCGCGAAGCAGGTGCGAAACCCCAGCGCGATTCCGCTGCTCGCGACCTTCGAGTTCTGGGAGGGCGTGTGCGCAGTGACCGGCACGCTCGAAGGCGCATCGCGCACGGGCGAGGCCTTCATGGAGCTCGGGGGCTACGCGAAGGGCGGGATGTAGTCACCGCCCCACGACGCGCACCGTGGCCCCCGCGGCGGCGAGCTTCTGCGCGGCCTGCTCCACGGTGAACTTCGCCGACGGACGCAGCCGCGAGGGCGCGCGGTCGCAGAGCGCCTTCGACTGCGCGAGGCCGAGGCCCGTCACCTCGCGCACCGCGGCGATGACCGAGATGAGGTTGCGCCCGCACCCGAGGAGCTCGACCTCGGGCTCGCCCGCGGTGGCGGTCACCGCGTCCGTCGCGGCGCTCGCGTAGCGCTGCGACGCCGCGTCGACGTACTCCCACCGCGCGCCCAGCGGACGGAGCGCGTCGAGCGCGAGCGAGAGCGTCCGGTCGTCGACGCGCACGGGCACGTCGACGGGCGGCGTCTGCTCCGAGAGCGCCTTCGCCTCGGCGAGCCCGAAGCCCGTGATCTCGCGGATCACCCGGATCGCATCGATCTTCGATCGCCCGAAATCATGGAGGCGCAGCGTGCGCGGCGGCGGGGGCGCGAGCTCGTCGACCGCGGTGATCGCGAGGGCGCCGCGGCAGTAGCCGCACGCGAAGCGCATCGTGGTGGGCGGCGGCAGCGGCGCGCCGCAACGTGGGCACTGGAGGGCGGTGTTCATGGCCCGCCGAAGATCACACAAAACGTCCGCGGCGCGTCGTCGGTGTGCGGGGGCGATCAGCGCGCGGCGTGGTCCGCGGGGTCGGGGTCGTGGGCGTCGTGGGGCTCGTGGTGGGCGTCGTCGTGCGTTCCCTCCGTGGCTGCGCCGTGCCCTTCGAGGAGCGTGCGCACGTAGCCCGCGGGCACGTCGAGCAGCGGCTGCGGACGGAGCCCGCCCACGATCACCAGCGCCGCCAGCAGCAGGATCGCGAAGCGCTCGCGGCGACCGAGGTCGTCGACGGGAATGTCGCGCGTGACGCGTCCCGGTCGGCCGAAGAACGTGCGGAGCACGCCGCGCAGCAGGGCGATCGCGTTGATCGCCGTGGTCACGAGCAGCGCGGTCGCCACGAGCGGATGCAGCGCGAGCACGCCGTGAAAGAGGAGGTCTTCGCTCACGAAGGTCATCGAGCCGGGGAAGCCCAGCGCCGACACCGCGAAGATCACGAACGCCACGGTCATGCGCGGCGCCTGCGCGGCCACGCCGCCGAGCTCGTCGACGCGCGTGGTGCCCGTGCGCGCGAGCAGTCCGCGCATCAGCACGAGCAGCCCCGCGAGGGCCACCCCCGACGCGACGCTCTGGAGGATCGCGCCGTGCACGGCCTCGGCGTTGAGCGAGGCCATGCCCATGAGCGCGAAGCCCGAGTGGCTCACGGCGATGAAGCCCAGCGAGCGACGGAGCCCGCGCTGCGCGACCGCCAGCATGGCGCCGTAGAACGCGCTCCACACGGCGAAGGCGATGATCACGGGCTGCCCCGCGGCCTGCGCGTGGGGAAAGAGCGGCACGGCCACGCGCGCGAAGAGGTACAGCGGCACCTGCACGGTCACGATGAAGGTGCCCGTGGCGTAGGGCCCGTGTTCGAGCAGCAGCGGGAGCCACGCGTGAAAGGGCGCGATCGCGAGGCGCATGAAGATCGCCAGCATCGCGAGGAGAAAGAGCGGGAGCTGCCAGGCGTCGGGCAGCCCTCGCGCGACGGCCTCGTGGTAGTCGAAGGGATGCGCCGCGTGGGCCTGCATTCCCACCCAGCCCGCGGCCGCGATCACGGGGAGCAGGGGCATCGATCCGCCCCAGAGAAAGATCGACCAGGTGCGTGCGAACCACCCCCGCGCGGCGGCGGTTTCGGTGTGCGGAATCACCCAGCGCCCGGGGATGAGCCGCAGCACCCAGAACACGCCGAGGAGCGCGAGGTCGAGGCTGCACAGGATGCCCAGCGACGCCGCGAGCGTGCCGAGGAGCGCGGCCACGTTGCGGCGGTCGAGGGAGGCGCGCGGCGAGCCGAGCAGCAGCGCGAGGGCCACGGTGTTGGCCGTCGGGAGAAAGAGCGCGCTGAGGCCGTCGACGCCGAGGCGCCAGCGCACGCCGAAGACGAGCGGGTAGACCTCTTCGAATTGCACCGCGCCCGTGTCGCCGTGGATGCGCTGCGCGACCCACATCGAGAGCGCGAACGAGGGGAGCACGAAGGCCGTCGCGATGCGGCGCGTGAAGCGCTCGTCGCTGCGGGCGAGGAGCGCGAGCGAGCCCAGCGCGGGCAGGAGCACGAGGAGCGTGAGCATGGTCAGCGGGCCTCCTGCGGGGCGTGCGTCGGGGGCTCCGGCGGCGTGGGGGGCGAGGGCGGCGTGGTGTCGACGGCGCTTCCGCCGAGGGAGCGGGCCACGGCGCGCACGCTCACGAGTTCGAAGCCGTCGAGGAGGTGACCGACGCGCAAGAACATCCGCGCGACCCACTGATCGAAGACCACGTCGAGGTGAAAGCGGTCGACGGCGAGGCGGTACCAGACGCGCTCCGTCGCGGGGGAGAGACGGTCGCCCACGGGGTCGTAGCCGGGGAGCGGGTCGGTGCCGTACATGGTCTGCCGCGCGAGGGCCGTGTGCAGGCTCGATGGCGCGAGGATCATCTGGTAGCCGCGCAGCAGCGCGTGCGTCGCGAGGTGCAGCGTGGCGAGGCGCGTGAACCCGAAGGCGACCTCGATGACCATCACGCCCACCTGGGTCATGGCCGCGTAGGCGAGGCGGCTCTTCGCGTCGGTCTGCGTGCGGGCCACCATCGTCGCGTGCACCGCGGTGACCACGCCGACGCCCACCATCGCGAGGCGCGCGAGGGGCGCGTGCTCGATGAGCGGCTCGGCGCGGAGCAGGAGGTACACGCCCGCGTGCACCGAGAGCGAGGCGTAGAAGAGCGCGCTCGACGCGGTGGGTCCCTCCATGGCGCGCGGGAGCCAGCCGCCCATGGGAAAGAGCGCGGATTTGCCCGCCGCCGCGAGGAGGAAGCTCATGCCCACGAGCGAGCTGTAGAAGGGCCCGAGGTGCAGCACCGCGGGCGAGGTGCGCAGCTCGGCGAAGAGCGACGTGTGCGTGTGGTGGTGCAGCATCGCCGCGCCGAGGAGCAGGCCCACGTCGCAGAGGCGGTAGGTCACCATCACGCGCACCGCGGCGCGCGTCGGGCCCGCGCGTTCGTGAAAGAAGCCCACGAGGAGGATCGACGTGAGGCCCACGAGCTCCCAGCCCGCGAAGAGCAGGTCGAAGGAGCCCGCGGTGACGAGCAGCATCATCGCCGACGTGAACACCGAGAGCAGCGCGAAGAAGCGAAAGAAGCCCCGCTCGCGGTGCAGGTAGCGCACGGAGAAATGACCCGTGAGCAGGGTGATGAAGCTCACGAGCAGCATCATCGTGACCGTGAGCCCGTCGAGCAGCGTCGTGAGCTCGAAGCGGTAGCCGCTCACGTGGAACCACTCGCCGAGGTCCACCGGCAGCGCGACCCCGCCGCGGCGCGCGAACTCCACGGCCACGACCACCGAGCTCGCGAGCGACACGGCCAGCGCCGACGTCACGATCCGCGCGGTGGCGCGCTCGCCCGGCGCCCGATCGAGCAGCCACAGCACACCGAGCGCGAGAAAGGCCAGCGCGGGCGTCGCCACGGCCGCGCCCATGGCCGTTTCGAGAATGGTCTCCAGGGTCATCGCGAGGCTCCCGCGTCGGCCTTCACGGCCGGGGGTACGAAGTCCATCGTGCCCGCGTACCACTGGCGCCACGCGGGCGTCGTCGGCGTGGCGGGCTCATCGTCGGGCGTCCACGGCACGAAGCCGTCGGCGGTGAAGCGCTGCATCGCGCCGGTCTCGGGGTCGAGCGACACGAGCTGCACCCAGCCGTTCACCACGAGCTCGCGCACCTCGGCCTGACGGCCTGCGATCTCCAGCAGTCGCGCGGGCGTCGCTTCGACCACGAGCAGCAGGCGCATCGCCTCGTGGATCTCGATCATCTGCCGCGGCAGGCCCGTGCGCAGGTCGCTGAACGAGCCGTCCATCACCCCGAAGAGGCCCACGGGGTTGTGCGGGAGCTTCGTGCCCGCCCCGAAGCGGTCGTTGTCGGTGCACGAGAAGAAGTATTCGAGGTTGATGCCCGCGCCCACGGGACCCGCGGCTTGAAGAATGCGCTCCAGCACGCGGCCCTCGGGGTCGACGGCGGGGTCGTACGAGATGACGAAGCTCCGTCGGTCGAGAAAGAGTCCGCGGGTGAGCGCGCGTCGCCCCACGATGCCCGACGCGACGGTGACGTGACCGAGCTCGGGGCGGGCCTGCGAGGGGTCCGCGGCGCGTCCCTCGACGTGGCGCAGCGCGCGCGCGGGCGTCGGGTTGCGCGGGGCCGATTCGAACTTGCGGCATCGCTCGTGCGCCGAGAGGGCGCGGGCCGCGTCGAGGATCTTCCGCGCGTGGGCGAGGTGCGCGCGGTGCGAGTCGGGCACGCGGTCGAGGTCCCAGAACGTGATGCCGTCGGTGGTGGTGTTGTGCTCGCCGCCGATCACCCACGTGCCGTCGGGAATGTTCACCCCCCGCGCGCGCAGCCCCTCGCGCACTGCGGGGTCGTTCGCGAGCAGCGCGATGGCCCGCGCGTTGGGACCGCCGTGAGCGCCGCCGCACGCGCCGCAGTCGTAGGCCGAGCGGTGCGGGTTGTTCACGCTGATGCCCCCGTGGCCGAGCACCACGACGAGGGGCGCGAAGCGCGTCACGAGCCCGATGTTCTCGAACGAGTTGCCCACGCGGAGCACGGCCTCGGCGACGGTGAAGCCCACGGGCTTCGCGCCCGGCGCCACGGGCTCGTCGTCGCGGCGCAGCACCTTGAGCTCCGTGTGCGGCGTCGGAATGGCCGCCGCGGCGCTTCCCTCGCGGAGCGTTGCTTCGAGGCGCGGCGCGAAGGTCTTGAGCGCCCACGGCACCGCGGTGAGCAGTCCGAACGCGGGCGTGAGCAGCGCGCCGCGCACGAGCGCCCGCGACGACTCATCGAGGCGGTGCAGCGCCCTCGCGAGCGTGCGACGGCGCGCGCGTCGCTCGTCGGCGACCGACACCTCGCGGTCGACGGGGCGCTCCTCGACGCGGTTCGTCGGCGTGACCACCACGGGGCAGAGCGGCGCGTCCTTCGTGTCGTCGAGGCCGCGGTAGTCCATGGGCACGCCGAAGAAGCCCGCGTTGCCGAAGGTCTCGGCGCCGGGGTCGCTGTCTTCGAGGTGTCGGCGAAAGGCCTCCTCGCGGTCGTCGAAGCACACCACGTACTGCGTCGTGAGGTCGGCGTCGGCGACGGTGCGCGCCTTCAACGGGCGCTTGAGGTTGTCGGCGATCCCACGCAGCACGCGCTGGCGGTAGCGACGCTCGTACGCTTCGAGCCACACGCGGCGCCGCGCGACGTGGTGAAAGCCGTCTTCGCGCGCGAGGATCGCCGCGCGGGCCTCGGGCGAGAGGGCCGCCACGTCGAGGGCCGTGAGCCCCGCGAGCTGCGCGATCTGAAAGAGCCGCCACGGCGCATCGACGCGCGCGGCCGCGTCGTGCGGGTGCAGCGGCAGCGCGTCGACGTGGGCGGGCAACGTCGCGAGCGGACCGTCGAAGCGCAGCCGCCGACGCGCGACATCGCTCCACGCGAAATAGTCGTAGGTGAAGCGCATCGCGAGAAAGTCGAGCAGCGAGGCGGGCGGTGCGCCGGGCGCGCGGTCGCCGGGGCGGCGCTCCAGGCGGTGGATCATCCCGGCCCACCCCGGCAGCTCCAGCGCCACGCGCGTGAGGAACGACGCCCACGCATCGCGAGGCACGCGCAGCAGGTCGAGCAGGTCGAGGATCACGCGCGTCGGCGTGTCCCTTTCGCGCAGAAAGGCATCGAGCCCGTCGAGCCACGGAGGCTCCGGCGCGAAGGGGGCGAGGGCCAGCGCGCGCCACGCGCGAAAGAGCCCGAGGTGCCGGTCGGGCATGTGCCAGTCGGCCACGCCCATGTCGAGGTACGCGGCCGTGTACCGGATGATCACCGGGTGCGCGAGCTCCGCGGGGTCTTCGGCGGTGAGCTCCTTGAGCAGGTCGCGGTAGAAGCCCGGGTGTCGGCGCGGAGGCTTCGCGCGGTCGACGGCGGTGTTCGCGCACGCGGCCCAGAGCGCGCCCACGGCCATCGCTTCGGGCTCGCGCACGATCGCGCGGCGCAGCGAGGCGAGGTCGGTCACGGAGGCCGAAGGGTCGAAGCCTCCACCGAGCTTCGCGGTCACCGCGGCGAGGTCGGCGGCGTCGCGCGCGAGCGCGTCGAGGGCGCGCGTCGAGCGGTCGAGAAACCCCGCGCGCACCGCCGCGGGCACATCGGGACGCAGCCGTCGCAGCGCCGCGCGCTCGTCGACGAGCCAGCGCCATCGGGCCGGGTGCTCCGTGGTGATCTCGTGGCGCAGGAGCAGCAGATCGAGCGTGTCTTCGTCGAGGCCCCCGAGGAGCGCGACGTCGGCCCGCGGCGAGGCGGCGAGCGCGGCGCGCAGGTCGGCCTCGGTGATGCGACCCTCGGCGTAGAAGGCTCGGAAGCGCGACTCGGGGAGGTACGGCTCGGTGCCGAACTGCTCGCTCGCGGCGACCACCGCGTCGTGAAACGGGAGGTGCTGAAACGCGTGCAGCGTGTTGTGGTGCACGAACACGTCGATGGGCCCCTGGTCGGGGAGCAGGTGCCCGAGGTGATGGAGGCAGTGCGCGAGGTGTTCTTCGCGCGAATCCGCGGCGCCGTGCGCGGCAGAGGGGTGTACTGACACGGGGATCACCAGTCGGCGCGGCGAAGAGGGACACGCGCCTGAGGGCCGCAAAAGCAGGTTCCGGGCCGCATGGTGTCATGGCCAGTTCAGCCATGTGGATTTCCAAGCGACGGGGGTTGCGGTCGGCGGTCGTGGGGTTCGTCGGGTGGGGCACATGGGGACGCGCCCTCGGCCCGAGATGGGCCGCACGGCGCGCGTGGCGGTGCAGACGTCGCGGGTGTGAAGCTGCTAGCGTCGCCGCCCCGATGAGCACCGACCCCCGCACGCAGTGGCGCGAGACCGTTCCCGACGACGAGGCCGCGCGCTTCACGCGCTACGCCGACGACCTCCGCGCGTTGCAGAAGGGCTTCGCGAAGGGAGAGCCCCTCGGCCGCGCGCTGCACCTCAAGGGACACGTGGGCTGCGAGGCCGTGCTGACCGTGCGACCCGACCTCCCCGAGGAGCTCAAGGTCTCGCTCTTCGCGACGCAGGGCCCGCAGCGCGCGATGGTGCGCTTCTCCAACGCGATGGGACGGCGGCAGAAAGACGGCGCGCCCGACGTGCGAGGCTTCGCGCTGAAGGTCTACGACGTGCCCGGCCGCAAGCTCATCGAGGGCCTCGAACACTGCACCACGCAGGATTTTCTCTTCATCACCACGCCCACGTTCTCCATCGGCAGCCCCGATGATTTCGTGACCTTCCTGAAGGCCGAAGCGAAGGGCCAGGCGCTGCTCCTCCCGCGGCTCTTCATGGCCTTCGGCGTGGGCCGCACGCTGGGTCTGCTCAAGCGTCTGCTCGGCACGCCGCAGCCGCGCTCCCTCGCGACGGTGCCCTACTACACCGCCGCGCCCGTGCGCTTCGGACCCTTCGCCGCGAAGCTCCAGCTCGTGCCCGTGCGCCCCGTCGAGCCCGCCGAGAAGCCCATTGGCGTCGACGGCTACCGCGACGAGCTCATCGCGCGGCTCCAGCAGGGCGACGTGGTGTTCTCGCTCCGCGCGCAGCTCTACGTCGACGACACGCGCACGCCCATCGAAGACGCCAGCGTGCTCTGGACCGACGAGGCCTCTCCGCCCATCGAGCTCGCGACGCTCACGCTCCCGCGCGTCGACCTCGCGACCCCCGAAGGCCGCGAGCTCTGCGCGCGCGTCGAGGCCATGAGCTTCGACCCGTGGCACGCCGTCGAAGAGTTCCGCCCCCTCGGCGCCGTGATGCGCGCCCGCAAGTACGCGTACGGCGCGAGCGTCATCGCCCGCGGCGCGTCGCCCGAACCCTGACCGCACGCGTTCTTCGCCCGCTGTTCACCGCGCGGTGAGCGCGTGCTCCACGAGGGCCACGCGGTCCTGTCCCCAGAAGAGATGTTCCCCGTCGACGACCCACGTGGGCGCGCCGAAGACGCCCGCCTCGACGGCCCGCTGCGTCGCCTCGGTGAGCGCGCGCTTCGCCTCGTCGGACTGGGTCCACGCGGTGACCGTGGCCGCGTCGGTGTGCGCGAGCTCGGCGAGCACGTCGACGTCGGCGAGGTCGCGATCCTCGGCCCAGTACGCGCGAAAGGCCGCGAAGAGAAAGCGCTCGCGCGCGTCGCCCTCGGGCAGCGAGAGGTACACCCGCAGCGCCTTCACCGTGTTCATCGGAAAGCGCGACGGAAACGCATACGGCGCCCCCACGAAGCGCGCCTGCCGTTCGAGGTCGAGGCCCGTCATGCGCTGCCGCGCCTCGCTGTACGTCGCCATGGGCACGTTCGCCTGACCGATGGCCTTGAACACCGCGCCGAGCAGCATTGGACGCCACACGAGCGTCGCCCCCGTGCGCCGCGCGAGGGCCTTCGCCTGATGCACCCCGAGGTACGCGTAGGGCGAGCTGAAGTCCCAGTAGACCTCCAGCGTGCGTCCCGTGGGCGCGGCCGTCGCGCCGTCGTCGGTGGAAGGAAGATCAAAGAGCGCCGTGCGGTCCTGACCCCAGTAGAGCTCGGTGCCGTCGACGAGGTAGCTCGGCGCGCCGAAGATGCCGAGCGCGATGGCCGCGTCGGTGCGCGCGCGGAGGTCGTCTTTCACCGTGACGTGGTCGATGCGCGCGAGCACCGCGTCGGCGTCGTGGCCCGCGGCGGTGAGCACGTCGCGCAGCGTGTCGGCGTCGCTGATCGCGCGTCCCTCGACCCAGTACGCGCGAAAGAACCCGTGGATCACCCGCGGATCACAGCCCGTCGCGAGCGTGGCCCGCAGCGCCTCCACCGAGCGGAACGGGTGCCCCGCGGGCATCGTGAGCGTCACGCCGTAGCGCGCCGCGAAGCGCTGCAGGTCGAGCGCGTTGTGACGGATCTTGGGCTCGGGCAGCGTTTCGAAGAGCCGCTGCGGCGTCGCGTGCGCGCGAAACACCCCGCCGAGGAGCATGGGCTTCCACGTGAGCGCGCGGCCCGTGCGGGCGGCGAGCGCCTCGACCTGCGTGCTCCCGAGGTACGCGTACGGACAGGTGTAGTCGAACCAGAAGTCGATCGTGCGGGCCATGGTGCGGGCCACGCTACACGAGCCGCGTGGTGACCTCGCAGCCCGTCTTCGTCACCACCACCGTGTGTTCGAACTGGGCCGTCGGAGAGCCGTCGCGCGTGACCACCGTCCACCCGTCGTCGAGGAGCCGCACGCCCGGTCGCCCGAGGGTCACCATGGGCTCGATGGTGATCGCCATGCCCGCGCGCAGTCGCAATCCCTGACCGCGCACGCCGACGTGCGAGACGTGGGGCGCGAGGTGCATCCGTCGGCCGATGCCGTGGCCGCCGTACTCCTCGACGACGCCGCATCCCTCGCGGGCGCACACCTCCACGATGGCCGCGCCGATGTCGCCGAGGCGGGCCCCGTCGCGCACCACCGAGACCCCCGCGTCGCGCGCCCGTCGCGCCACCTCCAGCACGCGCCACGCATCGGGCGAGACGGCCCCGATGGCGAAGGTCTCCGACGTGTCGCCGTGCATGCCATCGAGCTCGGTGGTCACGTCGACGTTCACGATGTCGCCCGCGACGAGGCGCTCGGACTCCGACGGGATCCCATGGCACACCACCGCGTTGCGGCTCACGCACACCGCCGCGGGAAAGCCCTTGTATCCAAGCTGACTCGGACGCCCGCCCCGCGCGGCCGTGTCTTCGCGCACGAGGCGGTCGATGTCCGCGGTGCGCATCCCCGCGCGGAGCTGCGCGCCCACCGCGCGGAGCGTCTCGGCCGCGGCCCTTCCCGCGGCGCGCATGCGTTCGATCTCGGAGGCCCTCAGGAGCTCGATGGTCATGGCGCTTCCATTGCCTCGCGCGCCACCACCGCGGCCAATACCGTCTCGGTATGGCCCCGCGCTCGCGGTACCGTCGCGCCGTGCTGCGACGCGCGCTCTCCCTCGCGACGATCGTGTGCGCGTGCCGTGAGTCTCCGTCGCGCGAGCGTCCGCCTGCGTGGATGGCCCCGCCCATCGCGCAACACCTCGACCCCGCGGTGCGCGCGCTGCCCGTGGGCGTGTCCGATGCGTCGATCGTCGACGTTCGCGCGCCCGCCGATGCGACAGTGACGACGGTGACGACGGGCGAGGGCGTGGCGCTCCCCGCGGTGTCTGTGGACGCGCTGCGGCTCGTGGCGATCGTGGCGGGCGAGGGGCCGCGCTACGCGATGGTGATGGCGCCGGGAGAGAGCACGGCGACGGTGCTCCACGCGGGCGATCGGGTGGGCGCGGGCGAGGTGCGCGACCCCGCGAGGGCGTGGGTGTGGCGCTGGCGTGTGGGGCGCATCGAGCGTGCGCGCGTGACCCGCGACGCACGGGGAATGCTCACCGAGGTGCCCGCCCGCGTAGTGCTCGTGCGAGAGGCCCCGCCCTGGGCCGGAGGCGCCGTCGAAGAGCGCGCGATGGAGCTCGGCGCGCCGTCGTCAACGCGGTGACGCAGCGACAAGATTTTGTTGGCGGCCTTCGCACGATCTCGCTTCTGAACAGCGGGATTTGCGCGTGGCCTGATGCTCGCAATGCGGCCGTCTGCAGGCATACGCCACAAGGAGACGAAGCCACATGGGACTGTTCATTCAAACCAACGTCGCCTCGATGGTCGCGCAGTCGAACCTGTCGCAGACGCAGCTGGCCCTCGCGAGCAACTTCGGGAAGCTCTCGAGCGGGTACCGCATCAACAGCGCCGCCGACGACGCGGCCGGCCTCGGCATCTCGAAGAGCATGTACGCGCAGGTTCGGTCGCTGTCGGTGGCCGAGCGAAATGCCAGTGACGGCATTTCGATGTCACAGACCGCAGACTCCGCGGCCGAACAGATTCACACGATCCTCACGCGCATGCGTGAGCTCGCGGTGCAAGGCGCCAACGGCACGCTGAGCACCAGCGACTCGACCAACCTCAACACGGAGTTCCAGGCGAGCCTCGCGGAGATCGATCGCATCTCGGCGGTGACGAACTTCAACGGCCGCAACCTCCTCGCGGGCTCGACGTCGTCGATCACCTTCCAGGTGGGCATCAACAACGTCGCCACCGCCGACCGCCTCACGATCGCCTTCGGCGGCGCCGACGTCGCGGGCCTCGCGATGACGGGCTCCGCGGTCGACTCGGTCGCCAACGCGCGCACCGCCATCGGCAGCATCGACTCGGCGATCAGCACGCTCAGCACGCTGCGCGAGGGCTGGGGCTCGGCGATCAACCGACTGAACTCCACGGTCTCGAACCTCCAGTCGATGAACTCGAACCTCTCCGCCTCGCTCAGCCGCATCCGCGACGTCGACGTGGCGCAGGAGACCGCCTCGATGGCCCGCAACCAGGTGCTCTCGCAGGCCGGCGTCGCCGTGCTCTCGCAGGCCAACCAGGCCCCGCAGGTCGCGCTCTCGCTGCTCCGCGGCTGATCGCTCCCTCACACCCGTCACCGACGACCGCCGCGGCGCTCACCCCGTCGCGGCGTTCGCCGTTTCGAAGCGCCGCGCGCACGTCGCCGACGCGCCGTTGCGATAGGCTCCCGCGCGCCCATGAGCTTCGACCAGTTGCGCTATTTCGTCGCCGTCGCCGAAGAGGAGAACGTGACCCGCGCCGCCCGTCGGCTCCACGTCTCCCAGCCCCCGATCACGCGGCAGATCCGCGCCCTCGAAGACGAGCTCGGCACGGCCCTCTTCGCGCGCACGCACCGCGGCGTCGCGCTGCTCCCCGCGGGCGAGGCGCTGCTCGAACACGCGCGCACGATCCTCGACGCGGTGGCCCGCACGCACGACGTCGTGCGGGCCGAGGCGCTCACACCAGCTCGCGACGGTCGACCCCGCGGAGCACCTGCTTCCCCCGGCGGCAGACGTCGGTCCAGTGGCACGTGACGCAGTCCTGCGAGGGGCCGCGGTCGCCGCGCGCGAGGGTGTCGCAGAGGCGCGCGAGCGAGGCCTCGGCCACGTCGGCGTCGAAGCGCTCGGGCACGGTCACCAGGGCGCCCGCGGCGGTCACCGCGAGGTGGCGTCCGAGCACGGCCTCGCCCGTGATGCGCGCGAGGGCGAGGGCGTACGCATCGAGCTGCGGAAGGTAGTACGCCGCCCAGCGCGAGAGGTCGGGACGCTGCAACGGATGGGTCTTCAGGTCGATGACGTGGAGGCCCTCGCGCGACCGCACCACGAGGTCGACGATGCCCCGCACCGTGGCCCCACGCACGTCGACCACGAAGGGAACCTCGCGCGCGGGTTCCTCGACGGCGCCGAGCGCGCGCACCGCGTCTCGCAGGCTCGCGAGCGTGCCCGTGATGAGCGCGTGGAGCTCGGCCCGATGCTCGTGCTGCCCATGCAGATCGAGCACCGCGTCGGCGATGGACGCATCGGTGCCCTCGTCGGTGCAGAGCGGCGCGCGCTCGACGGCCGCGTGCACCAGCGTGCCGATGCGTGACGGCGGAACCTCACGGGGAACGGCCACCCGCGCGCTCCACGTCGACGCGATGGGCGCGGTGTCGATGGGGATGCCCGTGCTCCGCGCGAGCTCGTGGCGCTCACCGCGCGCGAAGCGCATGAGGCGCGGAACCTCGGCGCAGTCGTTCACCTGGCACAGCTCCGACGGCGACACCTGCGCGAGCCGCGGCACCACCGCGTGCAGGGGAACGTCGGGCCCATCCTCTCCGTCACGCTCCGCGAGCGCGCGCCACACGGCGAGGGGCGGCGCGGGCGTCGACACCGCCTCGTCGTCACCGTCGTCTGCATCGCCGTCGTCCCCGGTCGCGTCGTTCGATTCCGCGGGCGCGAACACCTGCACGGCCACCCCGAGCCACGTGCTCATCCCCGCGGTCGGCGTCGGAACGCGCGCCGAGAGCACGTTGCGCACGTACGCCGTGGTGCCCGACTTCGACTCCTGCGGCCAGAGCATCACGAGGTGATCGCGCGCGCGGGTGACGGCCACGTAGAGCAGCCGCAGCCACTCCTGACGGAGCCGCGCCTCGCCGTCGAACATCGCGCGAAAGCGCTCGCTCCAGTGGTCGACACCCACCGCGGGCACGAGGGCCACACCGCTCTGCGCGAGCGCATCGGCACCGAGCATCGCCTCGCGGTCTTCGGGGCGCACGACCTCGACGCGCGGGAGCCGCACCTCCAGCTTCGTGTCGAGGGCATCGAGGAGCACGATCGGGTACTCCATGCCCTTCGAAGCGTGGAGGGTCACGAGCTTCACGCTGTTCGGCGCGTCGTCGCCCGCGAGGGGCTGCCACGGGTCGTCGCGCTGCGCCCGCTCCAGCGCGAGCAGGAAGTTCTCCAGCGTCACCCCCGTCGCCCCCGCGAGCGCGAGGCCCACATCACCGCGCCCCGCGAGCTGCTGCGCGATCACCACGAGCTGCGCGAGGTTGGCCCGCACCTGCGCCGCCTCGGCACCACCGAGACGCATCGCGAGCCGGTCGGCGAGGCCCACCCGTTCGAACGCCCGCTCCAGCGCCTCGGGCAACGGAAGCTGTCGCAGCGCCTCACGGCACGCTTCGAGGTCATCGCGGCACCGCAGCAGCGCGCGCCGCTCGAAGTCTGTCAGCGGAAGTGCGCCGGGCTCGGCGTGGTGAAGCTCCAGCGCGCGCCGCGGAGAGCCGCTCACCTTCGCGAGCGTGAGCCGCACCATCGTGCGCTGTGACACCCCGTACAGCTCCGAGAGCAGCACCGCCGCCGCGGCCCCGCGATCACGCGGCGAGGCCAGCATGCGAAGCCACGCCGTCGCGAGCTGCACCTCCAGCGTTTCGAAGAGCCCTCGCGCTTCGAGCACGCACGAAATCCCCCTTGCGCGCAGGGCCTCGGCCCAGTTCGCGAGCGTGGCGTGCTTGTACGCGAGCACCGCGACGTCGCCCCAGCGCGCGGGCCTCGCGGCGTTCGTCGCGCGGTCGAACACGGGCGTCTTCGCGGCGATCAGCGCTTCGAGGCGCTCGACCCCCGCGGCGAGCTTCGCCTCCGCCGGACGCAGCCCATGGAGCACCACGTCGACGGAGCCGTGATCCTTCGGGCACAGCCCGCGCGTGTAGGCGTTCTCCGCGGTGAGCGGCGCGAAGGGAATGCCCTCCGGCGGCATCGTCGCTTCGAAGAGTCCGTTGGCGAAGCGCACGAGCTCGTCGCGTGAGCGCCGCGAGCGGTCGAGCGACTCGGGCGCGTCACCCTCGCGTTCCGCCCGTTCGAGAAGGGCCGCGAAGAGGGCCGAGTCCGCCGTGCGAAAGCCGTAGATGCCCTGCTTGAGATCGCCGACGTAGACCACCTCGGCGCCCGCCTCGCGCAGCGCTTCGAAGAGACGAAACTGCAGCGGCGACGTGTCCTGAAACTCATCGACCACGACGAAGGGAAGCGCCCGCGCCACGAGCCCCGCGTAGGCCTCGCGCCCCGCCCGTCGACCCGCGATGAGGTCGAGCGCCACGAGCTGCATGTCTTCGAAGTCGACCGCGCCCATGCGGTCTTTCTCCGCCGCGTAGCGGTGCAGCACACGACCCGCGAGCGCGAACACGCCCACGATGCCCGCGCGCAACCGATCACGGAGCGTCGGGTGTTCGACCACCGAGGCGCGCGCCGCGTCGAGCACGGGGCCGAAGTCCTTCTCGCCGCCCTTCGTCACGTCGCAGCGCGCGATGCGCAGGGCCGTGTCGAAGTCTCCCTTCGCGCGCTCGGAGCGAAGTGCGCGCAGCGTCTCGTAGAGCTTCGCGTCGCCCTTGCGCTTCGGCTCGGGGTTCTTCGTGAGCCAGTCGAAGGCCGCGCGGAGACCGTTCTCCAGCGCCGTGTCGAGGGCCGTCGCGTCGGTGCCGCGTCCCATCGCCGAGAGCACGCGCTCCGCGGCCACGGGGCCTTCGCGCGTGATCGCGTCGGCGTCCATCGCGAGGGAGCGGGCCTTCTCCAGCACGTCGCCCACGAGCCGCCCGAGCCGCGTCTCCGGCGTGTCGTCGCCCCATCCCTGCGCAGAGATCCCCACGCCGGGACCGAGAAAGTGTTCGAGCAGCGCCTCCGTCGACACGGCCTCGTCGGGCGCTTCGTGAAAGAGCACGTCGGCGAGGAGCCCCCGTCGCAGCGACGACGACTGCGCCTCGTCGAGCACGATGGGCTCGGGCGGAAGCCCCGCCGCCAGCGGATACCGCTGCAACAGCGTGAGCGCGAAGCGGTGGATCGTGCAGATCACCGCCACATCCACACGCGCGGCCTCGTCGTCGAGCCCCTGCGCGAGGAGCCCGGCGCGCACGCGGTCCTGCAGCTCCGTGGCGGCGCTCTCGGTGAAGGTCACCGCGGCGATGCGGTCGATGGAGGTGCCCGCCCGCACGCGCTCCACGATCGTCTGCACGATGCGGTACGTCTTGCCGCTGCCCGCGCCCGCCGACACGAGCTTCGGAGCGTTCTCGCGCGCGCTCATTCGCACCCTCCGGCCATCTTGAAGCGGCACCCGAGGCGCATCGCGCAGTACTCGCAGGTCTTCGCGCCCGCGCGCTGCAACGCCGCGTGCCGCGCCTCGTCGTGGGGCCCGTACTCCGCGTTCGCCGCGCTCACGTCGTCGATCGCCTTCGCCAGCGTTTCGAGCGTCATCGTCGTGTAGCCCCCGAGCGGACGCGCCCGATCGACCGTCACCACCGTCGTCGTCGCCGCGGCCTCGTAGGGCGCCGCGCGGTCGGCCTCGCGCGCGAGCACCTCGCCCTCGGGCTTCGAGAGCGAGAGCCGCACGAAGGCCATCACCGGATCACCCTGCGATTTCTGCTGTGCGGCGAGCACCGCGGGCACGAGCGCCGCGTCGAGGTCGAGGCCCTCTTCGCGCAGCTTCGCCATCGAGGCGGTGCCACCGAGCTTGAGGTCCATCACGATGGCCTGCGCGGCCTCGCCATCGGGCGACTGCGCGCGGAAGGTCTCCACCCGCGGACGCACCGGCTTGAGGTTCACGACGGGCAGGTGCTTCGAGGGCAGCGCCACGGGCACGGCGCGCTGGTCTTCGCGGGGCGTCGCGTCGTTGGCGAAGTCGAGCTTCCACACCGCGCGGAGTTCGAGATACCGGCGCAGAAAGCCCATCACCGTGCGCCGCAACGATTCGAGCGAGAGGCGCATGTCCCCGCGCTTCGCCCACGGAATTTCGCTCTCGATGGCCGCGTCGAGCGCGCGCTTCGCGTCGTCTTCGGTGGGCGCGCGTCCCGTGGCGGCCACGGCGTCGAGGTGTCGCAGCGCCGCGCGCGTGACCTTCGTGCGGTCCTGCGCGCCGAGCGAGGGAGCGCGCGCCAGCGGAAGCGGTTTGAGTCCGAGCAGCGCCCCCGTGAGAAACGAGTAGCGGCACTTGAGCAGCGACTCCAGCGCGCGCGGCGTGAACACCGCCGTCGAGAGCTCGCCCTGCACCAGATCGCCCACGTCGAAGCGCATCTCGGGGCGGTGCCGCGCGAGCATGAAGTCACGCACCCGCACGCTCCGTCGGGCCTCGGGCGCGATGCGCGCCACGGCGTCGGTGACCTCGCCCGCACCGAGCAGCGACACCGCGTCGAGGAGCCTCCCGCGCGCCGTGCGGGGGCCGTCGGGGTGCTGCGCGGTGATCCACGCGGCGATCCACGGAACGCCCTCGCGCTCCCGTCGCTCGCGGTCTTCGATCGGGAGCCGCGCGAGCACATCGCGCCACGCGAGGGCCACGTCGACCTCGGCGCCCGACGACGTGCGCCGCGGTGCCACGAGCACGAGCCGCTCCGTCGGGAGGGCCAGCACACGAAGGGTCTCGCGCGCGGCGAGCGCGCCGAGCTCGGGGTCCGTGGGGAGCGCCGCGAGGTCGTCGCCGAGCGCCGCGAGCGCGTCGCGTTCGAGGGGGCCGAGCACCAGCGCGCGCCCCACGGGCGAGGGGAACCGACCGCGATGAAAGCCCGTCACCACGAGGGTCTTCGGCCTGCGCGCGGGCACGGCGCCGTCGACGAAGAGCGACACCCCCTCGGCGCGCGGCGGAGACGGCGTGTCGACGGTGGCGCCGAGCAGCGACTCGGTGCTCGCGAGAAACACCCCCGGCGCGTTCGGCGGAAGAAAGGTCTTCGCGCGTTCGAGCCGTTCGAGCGAGGCGCGGCACGCGGCGGCGATCGACTGGGCCGCGGCGATCCACGCGGTCTGCGTGCGCGGCGCTTCGAGCACCTCGGAGAAGCGCAGCGTGTTCACGAAGCGCGTGAGCGTGCCGTTCACCACCGCGGTGAGGGCCGCGAGGCGATCGTGCGCGGCGAGGCGACCGAAGGGACCGTGCGACGACCACAGCGCGAGGAGCTCCTCGAGGCGCGCGCGGGTCTCGGCGAGCTGCGCGGCGCGCGCGGCGTCGGGCGAGGGGAGCGGCGCCTCGCCGTCGAGGTCGAGCACGGTCACGTCGTCGGTCGTCGCGGGCGCAATGGTCACCGTCTCGCGCTGCGGCTCCGTGGCGCGCACCATCACCGCGCGCACCTCGTCCCAGCTCGTCGGAACGTCGCGTCGCAACTGCGCGCAGAGCCAGTCGCGGTCCGAGCCCCAGATGCCCGAGCCCGGCGCCGAGAGCACCGTCGCGAGGTCGACCACGTCGACGCCCTGCCACGCGAGGCGCACCGACGCGCGCATCACCTGCCACAGCACCGACTGACGCACCGGCGTCGCCCCCACGCCGTTGCCCGGAACTCCGTACCGTTCGAGCGCGCGCCGCATGCGATCGAGCGCGCCCGCTTCGGCCGTGAGGTGCACCGCGAAGTCTTCGGGATGGGCCCCGCGCGCGACCTCCTCGGCGATCCACCGCGCGACCTGTTCCGCCTCCTCCCACGGGTCGCGCACGGCCACCGCGTGCACCGAGCCGTCGTCGCGCAGGCACCGCGCCGCGCCCGCATCGAGGGCCGCGAGGAGCCCGTCGTCGCGCACCCCGTCGACCGTCACATCGGCCTTGTTTTCAAGGGAATGGGGCCATCCCTCGACCCACGGCGCGACGTCGACCTCGGCGCCCGCGCGGCGCATCGCGAGGAGCACGTCGCGTTCGAGCGGCGCGAGGCGGTCGACACCTTCGACGAGCAGCGTGGTGCCTTCGAAGCGCGCGCGGTCGAGGGCTCCGAGGGCGCGTCGCAGCCGCGCGATGGGGTCGAGCATTCCGTCGGCGGCGAGGCCCTCTTCGACGGCGGCGAGCACGTCACCGAGCAGGGCCACGTGGCCGTTCACGAGCGCCGCGGCGCGGTCGTCGGCGGGGGCTTCGGGCGGGCGCGTGCGGCCGTCCCAACGGTGCAGGCGTAGCGAGTCGACGACGCGCAACAGCGCCAGCGCGACGCCGAAGGGATCGCTCCGCAGCGGGTCCGCAAGGTCGGGATGCGCGGCGGCGCGTGCGGCGAGGCAGCGCTCGACGGCGAGGGCGCGCACGGTGTCATCGGGCGCTTCGCTGCGCGCGAGGTGCAGGCGCTCGTCGAGGGCGAGGGCGAGGTGCTCCCAGTTGACGAAGCGCGCGAAGGCACCGCCCGCGCGGGCCACGCGGTCTTCGAGGGCCGTGCGCAGCGCGTCGCGGGGGCACAGCACCCACACGGGTCGGTGGAGCGTTCCCGCGCGCACGCGGGCGACGAGGCGGGCATGGCGCGCGCGTTCGCGGGCCGGTGTGAAGGTCACGTCCGTCATGGGCCGCGACGCTACGGGCGACCCGCGGGGAGCGCCTCTTTTCGACAAGCGCCGCGGGGGCCGCGCAGCGCCGTCGACACGGCGGGTCGCGCCCTGCTACCCATCGGCGCGATGAAGCTCATCGAAGCGCTCGAATCGGGGGCCTGCGGGGCCCTGTTCACGCCGCCCGAGTCGGCGGTGCTCGGCCCCTCCGAGAAGCACGGGGTGATGTTCCACGACCCGCGCACGGAGCTGCAGTGGATGGTCACCTTCGGCGACGTGGCCCTCGACCTCGCGCCCGAGCACGACGCGCTCCTCGCCGACGACGCCCTCCGCGCGGCCCAGGCGGTCTTCGCGGGCGCCGCCGCCGAACTCGACGCCGCCGAGGCCGCGGGACGCGCGCCGAAGAGCCGCCCCGACCCCCGCACGAAGGCCGCCGACTGGTCGCCGCTGCTGGAGTTCAAGCCCGTGAGCATCGGCAACACCACGGGGCTCCGCGCGGTGCACTACGCGGCGCTGCGCGAGGGGCTCGAAATTGTGGTGGGCCACGTGATCGTGCCCGTGGCCTTCGGCGTGCTCGAATTCCGCTGCACCAACGCCAACCGCGGCCGCTCGGCGAAGTCCGCGGGACGCGCGCTCGAAAAGGTCCACGCGGGCCTCGACTGGCTCGCCGAGCCCGGTCGCCTCGACGTGGTGCGCCCTGCGGTCACCCCGCGCACCGGCACCATGACCCTCGATGCGTTCGGGGCCTCGTTCACCGCGCCGCCGCGCTTCGCCCTCGCCGACTCCGCCGAGTACGAGACCGTGCTCTTCACGCGCCTCTCGCTCTCGACCACCGACAACGTGTGGCGCCTCGCCGTGGTGCGCGAGGCCGTCGACGCCGTGCTCCGTCAGCGCCCGCTGCGCACCCGCGTCGAAGACGTGATCGCGAAGCGCTTCGGCCTCGGCGACCTCTCGGCCATGAAGGTCGAGCTCAAGCACCGCGACGACGGATCGGCCCGCATCACCGTGCAATCCGGTGGCGACGCGCAGCTCGCCCTCGCGTCGGTCTGGTGGCTCCACCCCGACGGCGGACTCCGCGGGCTCCAGCTCTCGGCCCCCGAGGGCGTCTCCCTCGACGAGACGCTTGGCCTCCTCGACGCCTGCGCCGCGTCGTGGACCGTCACGAACTGAACGCGCTTCGTTCAGCGACCGCACAACGAGATCTGTGGTGCATCTAGAGGTCGCGCGCTCGCCCCCGTCGGGTGCGCAGGAGACGCCTCCACGATGCGCCCCGCCACGCTGACTCCCCTCTGCCTCCTCGCCCTCGCCGCCTGCGCGTCCGACCCTCCGACCTCCGCCGACGCCGCGTCCGACACCGCGCGTGATGTCGCTACCGACGACGGATCGTTCGGTACCGAACCATCGCCCGACGGCGCCGCGGTCGATGCACCGCCCGTCTCCTCCGATCTGCCTTCCACCATGGATGTTTCGTCGGACGGAGATTCCGACCCGGGCGGATCGTTCGATGCCGCACCATCGCCTCCCGACGGCAGCTCGTTCGACGCCGCACCATCGCCGCCCGACGGAGCCTTCTCCGACGTGGCACCGTCGCCGGGCCCCACCGGGCCGTCGGTGTTCTACGCGGGCGGCACCGGGGCCGAGCGCTTCAACACCGCGCTGGCCCTCTCCGATGGAACGCTCCTCCTCGGCGGCGTGGCCGACGACCTCGCGTGGGTGCCCGCGAGCGTTCCCCGCACGACGCTCAGCACACCGCCCATCCCCGGTGCGCCGGGCGGAACGCGCGTGCCCTTCGTGATGCAGCTCTCCGCGGACCTGCGCACCGTGCTCCGCGTGGTGCAGCTCCCCGCGGGCTCGGCCTTCGAAGTGCGGCACCTCCAGGTGACGAGCGCGCCGGGCGCACCCACGGGCACGCTCTACCTCTCGGGCACGGCGACGGAGAGCCGCAGCGCGGGCACCGGAAGCTTCGTGATGCGCCTCGACGGCAACTTCGTCACGGCGCCTCCGACGCGCGCCGAGTGGGTGCGCGCGTGGTACGCGACGGGCACGCACCGCACGTCGCAGCCCTGGGATGTCTCCCCCGACGGGCGTGTGGTCTACGCGGCGGGCGAGCCCTTCGGATCGAACTGGGCGGCGGTGTACCGGCTGCGTCCCGACGGCACCGACGACGTGGTCGAAGACTGGCGCTACCACTGGGCCGTGCGCCCCGACGGATCGCGCACCGAGGGCGGATGGACGCCCGCATCCTCCCGTCGCGACGTGACCGCGGTGCAGAGCGCGATCGTGTTCAAGGTCGGCGGCCGCTGCGACCTGCGCTCGTGGACGATGGCCGACTGGTCCGCGCGCACGCCCGACGGCAACGGCGGAACGCGCCAGGGATCGTGGCCCCTCGACCTGCTCTTCAACGGCCCGTGCGACCCCGCGAACCCCACGGCCAACGGTCCCGGCTACACGGGCTACCGCATGGGCGCGAACCCCACGCAGCAGGTGGGCGCGATTCGCATCGACCGCCGCAGCGGCGACCTCTACGTGGGCTTCAGCGTGCAGAGCCGTCTGCCGAGCGGCGAGCCCGATTTCGAGCCCGCGGTGATGGCCATGACCGCCACGGGGCGCCTGCGCTGGTGGTCGCGGCTCTACACCGAGACCGCGCGCAACTCGACGCCCGATCAGTACGTCGACCGCCTCGACGTCGACCCCTCGACGGGCGAGCTCGTCGTGCTTGCGCGCAGCCACGGGAACAACACCGACAACCTCTGGTCGGGCAACGCGGTGGCGTCGCGTCCGGGCGCGACGGCCTTTCACAACACGTTCACGGGCACGAGCGGCAACATCCACATCTCGTGGCTCGGTCGCTTCGCACCGACCGACGGAACGCTCCGCGCGTCGAGCTGGCTCGCGGAGTACGCCGACGATCCGCGCAACACCGGCGCGGCCTACACCGACCCGAACCTCGACGGCTGGCCCTCGCACAACACGGGATGGCCCGACCTCAACACCACGCGCGCCGAGGCCCTCGCCGTCGACCTCCGCGGACGCATCGCGGTCATCGCCACCGGTCGTCGCACCATCACCACCCGCAACGCATGGATGCGCATGCCGCTCCCCGCTGCGGGCCGCTCGGGGTGGAACGACTTCGTGCGCGTCTTCGCCCCCGACCTCTCGACGGTCACCTACTCGTCGATCGTGCGCAGCCCGTGGAACCCCACGATGGACGGCGGCGACGGCAACGTGAAGCTCATGGCGCTGATCCCGCGCGCGAATGGTGTGCTCGCCGTGGGCTACCACCTCGCCGACACGGCGGGCGTCACGCGCGGCGCGGCGCTCCCCACGGCGTCGGTGCCCGCGTGGGGCAGCGAGACGCCGCGAGGAGAGAGCGCCGTCGTCGCGTGGCTGCCGTGGTGAGCGACCGCCACACGACGCTCGAACGCATCACCAGGGCAGCGGCTTGCCGAGGTGAAAGAACCCGCCCGACGGGCCGTCTTCGCCGAGCGTGGCGAGGGCCACGGCGGTCTGCGCGCCCACGTCGACGGTGAGCGGCGCGGCGTCGCCGCCGAGATCGGTCTTCACCCAGCCGGGGTGCGCGGCGTTGACCTTCACGCGCGTGCCCCGGAGCTTGTGCGCGAGGGCCACGGTGAAGCCGTTGAGCGCGGCCTTCGAGGTCGTGTACGCGGGGTTCACGAAGTCGCCGAACTGGCCCGGCGCCGAGGTGATCGACGTGAGCGACCCGAGCACGCTCGAATGGTTCACCACGCGACCCGCGGGGCTCTCGCGCAGCAGCGGGAGCAGCGCGTAGGTCACCGCCACGACGCCGAAGAGGTTGGCCTCCAGCGTCTTGCGAAAGGCCCCCACGTCGTCGCTCGCCCACTCGGCGATGCCCGCGTTGTTCACCAGCACGTCGAGGCGCCCGAAGCGCTCGGTGAACCATCCCGGCAGCGCGGCCACGTCGGCGTCGTTCGAGACGTCGAGCTTCACCGCGTGGGCGTCGACGCCCTCGGCCCGCAGCGCCTCCGCGGCCTTCACGCCCTTCGCCTCATCGCGGGCGCCGAGCACCACGGTGATGCCCTTCGCGCCGAGCTGGCGCGCGATCTCGAATCCGATGCCCTTGTTCGCGCCCGTGATGAGCGCAACGGTCTTCTGCGTAGCCATGGCGAGTGCCTCGATTCGTGCGCGGGCGCCCTTCGTGGGCGTCGTCGGCGCGGGGCCAGAGGTGCGTCTCGCCATCGAGGCCCGCAAGGGGAAGACTTCACTTTTCTGAATGAGTCTTCGCTGCGGTGAAGAAACGCTTCAGGGCCGTCGCAGCCCTGCGGCGTTGGCGAGGAGCATCTCGCGGATGGGCGCCGCGCGGTCGCGGGAGACGGGCACGCGCACGCCGCGCTGGTCGTTCGAGAGGCTCGCGCCGACGAAGACCGAGGTGTCGAGCCCGTCGCGCAGAAGCTCTCGCACGTGGGCGGTGTTCACGAGCCAGTTGCGGTGCACGCGCGTGAGCGTGCGGCCGAAGGAGCCCTCGATGGCGGCGAGCGAGAGGTCGAGATCGAGGCGTCCGTGCGGCGTGTGCACGAAGGTCATGCGGTCCGACGCTTCGAAGGCCCACACCTCGTCGATGCCGAGAAAGACCAGGCTCTTGCCCCGGCGGGCCACGAGGCGGAGCGGCTGCTGCGGCGCCCGCGACGACGACGCGCGGCGGGCGGTGATGCGCGCGAGGCACTGCTCCACGCGCTCGTCGGTGAAGGGCTTGAGGAGGTAATCCACCACGTCGAGCGAGAAGGCTTCGAGCGCGTGCTCGCGAAAGGCCGTGGCCAGCACGAACATCGGCGCGCCCGGTCGACGGGCCACGCGGCGCAGGAGCTCAAGCCCTCCGATGTCGCCGTTGCCCGCGAGCTGCACGTCGACGAAGACCACGTCGGCGGGAAAGGGCGTCGGCCCGTCGAGCGCTTCGAGGGCCTCTTCGACCGTGGCGATGGCGCCCACCACCTGCGCGAGCCCCGAGGCCTCGATGAGCTCCACGAGGTAGTTGCGCGCGGGCCACTCGTCTTCGACCACGAGGGCCCGGAGCCGCTCGGCGCTCACGCCCGCGCCTCGGCGTTGCAGCGGCGCATCGCACCGCAGCGCACGGCGGCCCACGGGAGATCCACGACGGAGCGCGTTCCCTCGGCGAGCGCTTCGAAGGTCAGCGTGGCCTCGGGGTGCAGGAGTTCCAGCCGACGGCGCACCGCGCGGAGCCCGAACGCATCGGCGCGCGTGGCCTCGGGCGAGAAGCCCGGACCGTTGTCGTCGATGGTGCACACGAGCCGCTGCGATCCGTCGTCGCGCGCTTCGAGGGCCGTGCGCACGGTCACCCGCCCCGCCGAGGAGCGTTGCAGCGCGCCGTGCTTCACCGCGTTCTCGACGAGCGGTTGCAGCAGCAATCGCGGGAGCTGCGCGCGCCGCGTCTCGTCGGCGATCTCCCAGCAGAACTCGATGCGCTCGCCGTGGCGCGACTCGAGGATCTCGGCGTAGCGCTGGAGCCACGCCACCTCGTCGTCGAGGGAGCGCAGCTCGTCGGGGTCGCGCAGTCCGTCGAGCAGGAGCTCTCCGAGGCAGGCGATGAGCCGCCGCGCCTCGCGCGGGTTCTGCGTCACGAGGGCCGCGATGGCGTTGAGGGTGTTCAGCAGAAAGTGCGGTTCGAACTGCGTGCGGAGGCGCGAGAGTTCGGCCATCGCGCGGAGCTGCTCGGCTTCGAGGCGCAGCTTCTCGGCTTCAAGCGTGCGCAGCCGCGCGTCTTCGACCACCGCGGGCGCGACCACCATCAACGACCAGATGCCGCAGAGCCCGAGGCCCGTGAGCGCGCCCACGAAGCACGCGTGGCTCCACGGAATCAGCGTGAGGGGAACGGGCGCGCGGAGGTTGCACGCGCGGCCCAGGGCGAGCGCGAGGCACCCGCCCACGGCGCCCGTGAAGAGGCTCACGGGAATGCTCACCCGCAGCGTCCGCGACCAGCTCGACGAGCCGTAGCGGGCCATGCAGTACTGCGACGAGAGCACCATGCCGAGGAGGGCGGTCTCGATGATCCAGAAGCCCGCGCGCATCTGAAGCGCGTCGGGCGCGTGCGGCGCCGCGGGCAGCGGAACGAACTGCATCGCGACGATGCCCGCGAACACCGCCATGCCGTAGTACCAGCGCCGTCGGTGGTACGACCCCGTCGCGCACGAGGCCGGGGGAGGGGAGTGCGCTGCGAAGGGATGCTCAGACGGCCGCATGGTCGACGCCGTGCGCGAGCGTGTCGTGTTGCGGCAGCGCGCGCAACAGCCGCTTGCGGAGGCGGAACATCCGAACCTTCGTGCCGCCGTCCATCGCGCGGAGCTCGGTCGCGGGCATCGCCTCACGGTTGAACGCGCCCACCTGCTCGGCGAGCGTGTCGCGGTCGTGGTGGGGCAGGTGCTCCAGCTCGCGCTCCACCGCGTCGAGGGCCTCGCGCCACGCGGCCGACTCCTCGGGGTCATCGGGCGAGGTCATCGAGCCCAGCTCCGTCGCCGCGTCGTCGAGGTCGACGGTCGTCGTGCGCCCGCCGCGCCGCTCGCTTCGAAGCGCGCGACGGTGCATGCGGCACACGTTCACGAGAATGGTGTGCATCCAGCTCGTGATGTTCGAACGGCCTTCGAAGCGCGGAGCGAAGCGCTCGGCGAGCATCAGGGCCTCCTGCACGCAGTCCTCGGCATCGGCCGCACCGCCGAGGGCGCGCGTCGCCACCGCCACCATGCGCGCGCGGTGATTCGCGTCGCGCATCGCGAGACGAATGCGCCTGCGCACCTCGTCGCCGGGCAGGGCCAGCGCGTCGGCCGAAGCCGATGATTCGTACGACGATGCATGGTGCAGAGAGGCGAGGGCTTCGGCGCGCGTCAGCATGGCGGTGCCATCCATGGGTCCGCCCGCGCCACGGCGCCACCGGCACCCGACGAACGCCCATGGTTTTGCGACGACCGGGGCCTCCCCGGGCACGAGCCGTAGACCCGCGCGCAGAGCGCTCCACAGGCGGTGCATCGTGTCCCGATTCGAATGCATCGTGAGGCGATGAAACTGCCGTGCGAGGGGCTGCATCTGCGTGGTGCGGACGACGAGCGCAGCGTCACGCGGACCGCATGGGCGGCGCGTGGGCTGCGTGCATTGCGCTGTCTGCACCGAGGAATTCGCACGTCGTCCGGTGGCGACCTGCGCGGTCACCCGTGGCCGCAGCGGTCGCCGCCCCGCGCCCGTGCGCCTGCCACGGAAAAACATCGTGGCCCGATGAAGGTTGTCTGCGTCCGCACCTGCGTACCGCGGACGCCCCGCGCCCGCCGCGCTCCACCCGCGCGCCCCGCGCGCCGTAACGCCGTCTGTGACGGCCCGAAGGAACCCCCCAACCGATGAAGCCCGCACAAGCCCCCTCGACGCACGGACGCCTCGGCGTGCTGCTCCCCGGCCTCGGCGCCGTGGCCACCACCACCATCGCGGGCGTGATGCTCGCGCGCCGCGGCCTCGCGCCGCCCGTCGGCTCGCTCACGCAGCTCGGCGCGCTCCCGCCCCTGCGCGAGGGAGGACGCGCGCTCCCGCTCCGTGATGCGCTCCCGCTCGCGTCCCTCGATCAGCTCGCGTTCGGCGGCTGGGACATCTTTCCCGACGACGCCTTCGAGGTCGCCACGCACGCCGAGGTGCTCACCGAGAAGCACCTCGCGGCCATCGAGCCCGAGCTCCGCGCCGTGCGCCCCATGCCCGGCGTGTTCTACCCCGAGTTCGTGCGTCGCCTCCACGGCACCCACGTGAAGCGCGCGACCTCGAAGGCCGAGATGGTCGAGCAGGTGCGCGACGACATCCGACGCTTCAAGCGCGAGCAGCAGTGCGACCGCGCGGTGGCCGTGTGGTGCGGCTCCACCGAGGTGTTCCGCACGCCGGGCGAGGCCCATCGCACCGTGGCGTCGTTCGAAGACGGACTGCGCCGCAATGCGCCCGAGATTTCGAACTCGCAGATCTACGCGTGGGCCTGTGTGCAGGAGGGCGTCGCGTACGCCAACGGATCGCCGGGGCTCACCGTCGACTGCCCCGCCCTCGAAGCGCTCGCGCGCGACCGCGGCGTCGCCATCGCGGGCAAGGACTTCAAGACCGGTCAGACCCTCCTGAAGACGGTCATCGCGCCGGGCCTCAAGGCGCGCTTCCTCGGCGTGCGCGGCTGGTACTCGACGAACATCCTCGGCAACCGCGACGGCGAGGTGCTCGACGATCCCGAGAGCTTCAAGTCGAAGGAGGTTTCGAAGCTCGGCGTGCTGGAGAGCATCCTGCCGCGCGACGAGCACCCCGAGCTCTGGGGCAACCTCTCGCACAAGGTACGGATCGACTACTACCCGCCCCGCGGCGACCAGAAGGAGGGCTGGGACAACATCGACATCTTCGGGTGGCTCGGATACCCGATGCAGATCAAGGTCAACTTCCTCTGCCGCGACTCGATCCTCGCGGCGCCGGTGGTGCTCGACCTCGCATTGCTCCTCGACGTGGCGCAGCGCGCGGGCCTCGCGGGGGTTCAGGAGTGGATGGGCTTCTTCTTCAAGAGCCCCATGACCCGCCACGGCGCGGCCCCGCTCCACGACCTCTTCGAACAGCAGACGCGGCTCTACGACACGCTCCGGCGCCTCGCGCGCACCACGGAGGTCTGAGCCCATGCGCACCCTCCGCGGCGCCCTCGTGGGCTACGGCTTCATCGCCGAACGGGGACACGCCCCCGCCTACCTCTCGCCCGACGCCGACGCGACGGACCACGGCGCGCGCTTCGAGATCACCGCCGTGGCCGACCCCGTGCCCGCGCGGCGCGCCCTCGCGCAGCGGCAGATCCCCGGTGTGCGCGTCTACGAAGACCACCGCGCCATGCTCGACGCCGAGGCGGGCGCCCTCGATTTTGTCGACGTCGCCACGCCGCCCTCGGAACACGCGGCCATCGCGCACGACGCCCTCGACGCGGGGCTCCATGTGCTGTGCGAGAAGCCCCTCACGCCCACGGTGGCCGAGGCGCGCTCGCTCCTCGATCACGCGGCGCGCGCGGGGCGGGTGCTCTTTCCGTCGCACAACTACAAGCACGCGCCGGTGGTGCGCGAGGTGCGGCGCATGCTCGACGCGGGGCTCATCGGCGAGGTGGGGCTCGTCACGCTGCACACGTTCCGGAGCACGCACGCGAAGGGCGTTCCCGAGTTTCGTCCCGACTGGCGGCGCGAGCGGCGATGGGCCGGCGGCGGCATCGCGATGGACCACGGCAGCCACACGTTCTACCTGGCCTTCGACTGGCTCAAGGGACCGCCCCGCGCCGTGTCGGCCCGCGCGTGGAACCTCGGTCGCTGGGACACGGAAGACAACCTCGCGTGCTCGGTCTCCTTCGACCGCGGCGTGGCCACGGCGCACCTCACGTGGACCGCCGGCGTGCGCAAGGTGATCTACACGCTCCAGGGCTCGCACGGCGCCATCCGCGTCGAAGACGACGACATCGAGCTGTCGGTGAAATCCCCCTCGGGCGACGGCTGGGAGACCACCCGCACGCGCGTCTCGTCGCACTGGATGGACGCCTCGCACACGGCCTGGTTTCGCGCGCTCCAGCAGCGCTTCGCCGACGCCGTGCTCCGCGGCGACACCCGCAACGAAGAGGCCCTCGAAGCCCTGCGCTGCGTCGAGCTCATCAACGCCGCGTACACCTCCGCCGAGGCCCGCGGGCGTGAGGTCTCCCTCGGCGCGATGGCCGCGCCGTGAACGACGTCGCCTGGTCGCTCTCGACGCTCGGCCTCGCGGCGCTCTGCGCGCTCGCGTACGCCGCGGTGTCGCTTACGAAGGGCGCCCGTCGCTTCGCCCGCGTGGAGCGCGACGGCGGCAGCGCGCTGCTCGGCAGGGGCACGATGAACGGCGCGTACTGGGTGCTCCAGCCCGTGGCGCGCGCGCTCGTACGCCTCGGTGCGACCCCCGATGCGATCACCCTCGGCGCCCTCGCGCTGGGCTTCGCCGCGGCCGTCGCGCTCGCCACGGGACACTTCGGACTCGCGGGCGCCCTGGGCATCGCGGCGGCCCTCGGCGACGGGCTCGACGGGCTCGTCGCGCGGCTCACCGACACGGGCTCCGAAGCGGGCGAGGCCCTCGACGCCGTGGCCGATCGCTACCAGGAGCTGACCTTTCTCGCGGGCGTCGCGGTGTGGTACCGCGCGTCGCTCCCGTGGCTCGCGCTCGCGCTCGCGGCGCTCGTGGGCTCGGTGATGACCAGCTACGTGTCGGCCAAGGCCGAAGCGCAGCGTGTGGAGGTTCCGCGGGGCTCCATGCGACGCCCCGAGCGCGCGGTGTACCTCCTCGCGGGCGTCGCGCTCACGCCCCTCGCGCGATGGGCCGCCGCACACCACGGACTCGCGCCCGTGTGGGGAGAAGCGCCCACGCTCGCGTCCCTCGCGCTCGTCGCCGCGCTCTCGAACGTCGACACCGTGCGAAGGCTCGGCGCGCTCCGCAGGGCGCTCACCGACCGCGATCGTCCGTCACCCCCGGCGCCCACGAACGCGCCCACGTCGCGTGAGGGCACGGGCGCCACGCTCGCGCGCCACCAGCTCGGCGCGCTCGTCGCGACCGTCACCGATTTCGCCGTGATGACCGCCGCCGTCGAGCTCGCGCGATGGAGCCCCGCCGCGGCCACGGCCCTCGGCGCGTCGGCGGGCGCGCTCACCAACTTCACCCTCTCTAGGCGCTGGGTGTTCTCCGCGCGCGGCGCGTCCGTGGCCTCGCAGGCCGCGCGCTACGCCGTGGTGTCGGCCGCGAGCCTCGGGCTCAACACCCTCGGCGAGTACGCGCTCGCGCAGCGCCTCGGCGTCCCCTACCTCGCCGCCCGCGCCCTCGTGGCCGTCGCGGTGAGCCTCCTCTGGAACTTCCCGATGCACCGTCGATTCGTCTTCTCTGCCACCGCGGAGCGCGCGTCGTGAGCGCGCCCTCGCACCCGCCCGACCAGCGTCCGTCGCTCGTGACCGCCATCCCCGGCCCGCGCAGCGCCGCCCTCCGCGCGCGCGAAGACGCGGTGATCGCACCGGGCCTCCAGGGCTACGCGGTGATGGCCGGCGTCGCCGTCGACCACGCCCGCGGAAGCGCCGTCACCGACGTCGACGGCAACACCTTTCTCGACCTCATCGGCGGCATCGGCGTGAACGCGCTCGGCCACGCGCACCCCGCGGTGGTCGAGGCCATTCAGCAGCAGGTGGCGCGGGCCTCCGTGGGGTCGTTCACCTCCGAGGCGCGCGTCGCCCTCGCGGAGCACGTCGAGCAGCGCGCGCCCGCGAAGAAGCTCCGTCGGTTGCAGCTCTACTCGGGCGGCGCCGAGGCCGTCGAGAGCGCGCTGCGACTCGCGAAGTGCCACACGGGACGCACCGAGCTCGTGAGCTTCTGGGGCGGCTTTCACGGCAAGACCCACGGCGCCCTCTCGCTCATGGGATCGACCTTCAAACACGGCCTCGGACCCATGGTGCCCGGCTCGCACCTCGTGCCCTACGCCGACTGCTTCCGCTGTCCGTTGAAGCTCAAGGCCGACACCTGCGGCCTCGCGTGCGTCGACGTCGCGCGGCAGCAGCTCCGGGCCTCCACCGCGGGCGCGGTCGCCGCGGTGATCGTCGAGCCCATGCAGGGCACCGCGGGCAATGTGATTCCGCCCGACGCGTGGCTCCGCGAGATCGCCGCGCTCGCGAAGGAGCTCGGCGCGCTGCTCATCGCCGACGAGATGATCACGGGCTTCGGACGCACCGGCACCTACTGGGGCGTCGAGCACGCGGGCGTCACGCCCGACATCGTGACGCTCGGCAAGGCCTTCGGCGGAGGCTTTCCCCTCAGCGGCCTGCTCACCACCGACGAGATCGCGCAGGCGAAGCCCTGGTCCGCGCCCTCGGGGTCGTCGTCGAGCTACGGCGGCAACCCCCTCGGCGCCGCCGCCGGACTCGCCGCGCTCCGTGCCATCGACCGCGAGGGCCTCGTCGAGAACGCACGCGTCGTGGGCGCGGCGCTCCTCCGCGAGCTCGAACCCTTCACCGAGCGATACCCCTTCGTCGCCGAGGTGCGGGGCCGCGGAATGTTCCTCGCCATCGAGCTCGTGCGCGACCGCGCCACCCGCGCGCCGCTGTCACCCACCGCCACGCGCGCCCTCTTCGACGACTGCGTGCGCCGCGGACTCTTCGCCATGACCTACGCCCCGCGCGTGCGCCTCCAGCCCGCGCTCACCCTCGACGTCGCCACGGCGCGCAACGCCGCGGGCATCCTCCGCGAGGTCTTCGACCACGCCGCGAGCACCGGGCTGTGGAAGCTCCCCTGACACCCCGCACGCGCTGGCAGCGCCTCTGGCCCTGGCTCGGCACCGCGCCCTTCGAGCTCTGGGGCCTGTGGCTCCTCTCGCGCGGCGAGGTGCGCTGGGAGGTGCTCGCCCTCATGGCCCTCGTGCCCGCGCTGGCCTTCGCATCGCCCGCCTCGCGTCGCCTCTACACCGGCCTCTATCCCCTCGGCCTCGTGGCGCTCCTCTACGACGCGATGCGCTTCGTGAAGAACGTCGGACTCTCGCCCGAGCGCGTGCACCTCTGCGACCTCCGCGCGGTCGAGTCGTCCCTCTTCGGCTACACCGACGCGCAGGGCCGCGCGGCCACGCTCCACGACTGGATCCAGCGCCACCCGACGCCCGCCCTCGACGCCCTCTTCGCCGTGCCCTACGGCACGTTCATCTACGCCGTGATCGCCACGGCGGTGCTGCTGTACTTCCGCGATTTCGTGCGGCTCCAGCGCTTCGCGTGGGCCTTCTTTCTGCTCAACCTCGCGGGCTTCGTCACGTACCACGTCTTCCCCGCGGCGCCGCCCTGGTACTTCCACGCGCACGGCTGCGTCGTCGACCTCGCGGCGCGCGCGAGCGAGGGACCCAACCTCGCGCGCGTCGACGCGATGCTCGGCACCGCGTACTTCCACGGCTTCTACGGCCGCTCGAACGACGTGTTCGGCGCGGTGCCCTCGCTCCACGTGGCGTACCCCGCGCTCATCGCGCTCGAAGCGTGGCCCTTCTTCTCGCGTCCGCTGCGCGCGCTCTCGCTCGCCTACGCCGCGACGATGGTCGTCGCCGCCGTGTGGCTCGACCACCACTGGGGCGTCGACGTGCTCCTCGGACTCACCTACACCGCCGTCATCACGGCCTCGCTGCGCCGCGTGTTCGCGCGCGCCCCCTTGGAGTCGCCGTGAACGCCGACGCCCTCTTCGCGCGCCTCGCGCGGCTGCAACACACCCGCGCCGCATGGTTCGCCGCCGCGGCCCTCGCGCTGGCCCTCGTGAGCGCGCCCCTCGCCGCGCGCCTCGGACTGCGCAGCGACTGGGTCGAACTCCTCCCCGTCACGGCCCCGAGCGTGCGCGACCTGCACCGCGGCGAGCAGCGCGTGGGCGGCCTCTCGACGCTCACCCTCGTCGCGACCTCGAACGACCTCGACGCCATGGAGCGCTGGGCCACCGCGATGGCCGCGCGCCTCGAAGCGCTCCCACCCTCGCTCCGCCTCCGCCGCGTCGAGTGGAACGTGCGCACCTGGCAACACTTCGTGCGAGACCACGGCGCGCTCTACGCCCCGCTCGCCGACCTCACCCGCCTGCGCGACGACCTCCAGGCGCGCCTCGACTGGGAGCGCCGCTCGGCCACGCCGGGCTACGTGAACCTCGACGATCCGCCCGAAGACCCGCGCGCGCTGGCCCGCCGCGCCCGCACGCAGCTCCGCGAGGCCACGGAGCGCCAGGGCTTTCACAATGGCTTCTTCGTGCACGCGAACCGTCGCCACCTCGCGATCTTCATGCGCACCGACGTGGGCGCGGGCGACGCCGAACACGCCGGGGCCCTCATCGCGCGCGTGCGCCGCGAGCTCGCGGAGTCTCACCCCACGCAGTACGCCTCCGACCTGCGCGTCGAGGTGGCGGGCGATCTGCTCGTGCAGCTCATCGAGCACGACGCGATCGAGCGCGAGCTGGTGATGGCCACGGTGTTCACCATCGTGCTGTGCGTGCTCGCGGTGCTGGGGCTCTTTCGTCGCGGACGCGCCGTGCCCCTCCTCGGCGGCGCCCTCGCGGTGCCCGTGCTCGTGACCTTCGCGTTCGCGCGGCTCTCCGTCGACCACCTCAACACCTCGACGGCCTTTCTCGGCAGCATCGTGATCGGCAACGGGATCAACCCCGGCATCGTGTGGCTCGCGCGCTACTTCGAAGAGCGCCGCGCGGGACGCTCCGTGCCCGAGGCCATCGCCGCCACGCACCACGGCGCCTGGGCGGGAACGTTCACCGCCTCGCTCGCGGCCTCGCTCGCCTACGGATCGCTCGTCATCACCGACTTCCGCGGCTTTCGCGACTTCGGAATCATCGGCGGCGTGGGCATGGTGGTCTGCTGGGCCCTCACGCTGCTGGTGCTTCCGCCGCTCGCGGCGCTGTGGGAGCGCTGGCGTCCGCTGCCGCCGCTCGCCTCCGACGCGCAGTCGAACCCCTACGGCGCCCCCTTCGCGCGCATGGCCCGCCGCGCGCCGTGGCTCCTCGCGGGGGCTTCCGTGATGCTCGCGCTCACGGGCGTGGGCCTCGGCGCGGTGGCCGTGCGTCGCGGGCCGTTGGAGTACGACTTCCGTCAGCTCACGTCGGTGCGCGCCGAGACCGACCGCGCGAGCGAGCTCAACGGGCTCGCGGGCGACATCGTGGGACGCACCGGGTCGGGCAGCGCCGTGGCCGTGCTCGTCGAGCGCCGTGAAGACGTCCGCCCGCTGCGCGACGCCCTCGTGGCCCGCCGCGCGCGGGGAGCGCCGTACGGTCCCGTGCGCACCCTCGACGACCTGCTCCCCGAGGATCAGCCCGCGAAGCTCGCCGTGCTCGCCGACCTGCGACGGCTGCTGCTCGAAGCGCGTCCCCACGTCGACGCCGAGACGCAGCGCGAGATCGACGCGCAGCTCCCGCCCGCGAACCTTCGCGCCCTCGGCGACGCGGACCTTCCCGACGACGTGGCGACGCTCTTCACCGAGCGCGACGGCACGCGCGGACGGCTGCTCTTCGTCGAAGAGAAGCCCGGCGCGTCGATCTGGGATGGGCGCTACCTCGTGGCCTGGGCCGGCGCGATCCGCGAGGCCCGCGACGCCCTCGGCGGCCGCGCCCTCGTCGTGGGAAGCGCCCCCGTGTACGCCGACATGATCGCCGCGATCTGGCACGACGGGCCGCGCGCCGTGCTGGCTTCCTTCGCGGCGACGCTGGTGCTGGTGCTGCTGTCGTTCCGTCGGTGGCGCGAGCGCGGGCTCACGATGGCGGGGCTGCTCACCGGCGTCGCGTGGATGGTCGGCACGCTCGCGGTGCTCCACCTGCGGCTGAACTTCCTGAACTTCGTGGCGCTGCCGATCACGTTTGGCATCGGCGTCGACTACGCGGTCAACGTCGTGCGCCGCTACGCGCAGGAGCTCGACGACGGAACCTCCGCCGACCCCGTCGACGCCGCCGTGCGCGAGACTGGCGGCGCCATCGTGGTGTGCTCGCTCACCACCATCTTCGGCTACGCCTCGCTGCTCACGAGCGCGAACCGCGCGCTCAACTCCTTCGGCCTCGCGGCGGTGATCGGCGAGGTGTGCTGCGTGCTCGCCGCCGTGCTCGGCGTGTCCGCGCTCCTCGTGCTGATCGACCGCCGCCGCACGCGCTGACCGTCGGCGCGACCGCCGCGCGCATCGCCCCCGTCACCTCGCGCATCGCACGGCGCATGAGCGCGCTCACCCTCGCGTACCTGGCGAACATCGTGATCCTCGTGCCCGTGGCGCTGCCCACGTGGCTCGGCGTCGGCGACACGGCGCAGGGCCGCTTCGACGAGAGCGAGGGCTGGCGCACGCTCGCAGGATCGCTCTGGACGGGCATCCTGGTGTGCTCGCTCCTCGGGCTCTGGCGCCCCGAGCGCTTCGCCTTCGTGCTGCTGCTCCAGGTCGTCTACAAGTCCCTCTGGCTCGCGCGCTACGCCCTCCCGCGGCTCCGTGCGGGGCGCGTGCGCGAGATCCCCTGGGGCATCGCCGGGAGCTTCGCCGCCATCGTGCTCGTATGGCCCGCGATCATCCCGTGGCGCGCGCTGCTCGGGCCGTGACACCCGCGCGCGTCCGGCGATGAAATCTTCGCCGCGCACGGGCCCCACACCCTTGCGTGCCTCGCCTCGCCCGGTGCACGGTGGCGGCACCGCGCGCCCTCTCACAACCGCGCGCGGGGGGAGACAACATGGCGACGACAAACGGCTACGGTGTGGTCAGCGAGCAGGGGTTCGTGGGCTTCGAGGCGAAGCTCTCCGAGGGTGCGTGGCGCACCGTCGACGTGAAGCCCTGGGTCACGAAGACCGGGGAACTTCACGGCGCGATCACCGAGGTGCCCGCGCTGGTGCTCGCGAAGGTGCGCATGGTGTCGGCCATCGGCGATCTGGCGCGCGCGCTGGCCGGGCAGAGCCTCGCGGGCGAGCGCGACGCCGCGTGGGATCGCATGCAGGAGCGCCTCGCCGCCGAGATCGCGCTGAAGGCCACCGACGACGACCCCTCCGTGGTGGCCGCCGCCGTGCGCGCCCGCGCCGCGCTCCTCCTCGGCGAAGGAACGGGCCAGACGAACCTCACCCACCGCGCCGAGGTCGAGCACGGCCGCACGCAGGTGCGCCTCGCTGCCACCGCGCCGCTCTCCGCCGACATCGCGCGGCTCAAGCTGGGCCCCACCCTCGATCGCGTGAAAGAGACCACCGACGCCCTCGAAGCCGCGCTCCGCGACACCGACGGAGACCGTACGACGCCGCGCTCGCGACAGATCCGCGCCGCGTGGTCGGCCTGCGTGGTCGCGTTCAACAGCGCCCACGACCAGCTCGACGCCCTCTTCGAACTCACGCCGAGCGGCCCCGCGCGCGACCAGGTCGCCGCCCTGCGCGTGCCCTTCGAGCACCTCCTCGCCGACCACCGCGAGCGCGTCGTGAAGGCCGTCACCGCGGTCGAGAACGGCACCCCCGGCAAGCCCACGGGCTGACGTCGCCCCCCGAAACACCTGCCAACCTTCCGGTACGGCCTCCGGAGGTGCTCCCGGAATGTCGGCACGACCTCCCGAGGTGCTCCCGGAATGTCGGCACGGCCTCCGGAGGTGCTGCCGGGATGCTGGCAGGGCCTCCCGAGGTGCTCCCGGAATGTCGGCACGGCCTCCGGAGGTGCTGCCGGGATG
>CAMFHP010000030.1 GCA_945952225.1 uncultured Myxococcaceae bacterium | reverse complement strand
ACACGTAAGGAGTCGTCGGCAGCGTCAGATGTGTATAAGAGACAGGCTCCGGGTCTCGAGTTCGTCGCTGAGGTCGGGCGCCGAGGGAGGGCCGTCGAGGGGCGCGATGGGGGCGGGCGTGCGCGCGCGCAGCGGGGCCTGCGGGGGCTGCGACTGGCCCGCGAACTCGATGATCGCGGGGGGCGTGGAACTCTGCGATCCGACGCCGTGGAGCGTGTCTTTGTAGGCCTCGGTCTCGCCGCTGTCGCGACGGGGCGGACCCATCGCGGGCATCGTGGGCGGACGCAGCGGCGACGGCCGTCGGAGCTGCCGTTGCGCCGCCACGAGGTCGTCGTCGGGCTCGTCGGGCGAGTACACCGGCCCGCCCATGGTCGGCGCGCGAAGACGGGGACGCATGGAGCGCGGCTCGCGGAGGTCGCGGGCGTCGTGCGAGGGGAGCGGCGTGCGGGCGCGCATCACGGGGGTGCCCGTGGCGTCGAGGGCCTTGAAGTTCCCCGTCGAGGCGGCCTCGGAGAGGGGGATGCCCGCTGCGATACGTCCGCGTTCGCGCGCGATGCGCTCTCCCGCGACCTTCTGGATGAACGCGGCCACCACGCGGTGGTTCGCGGGCCCACCCAACATGCGGGTCGCGCGCTCGATCGCGTCGGCGAACTGCATCGCCGTCGCGTAGCGGGCGTTGGGATCGCGGTCGAGCGCGCGCATCACCGTCTGTTCGAGCATCGACGGCAGCGTGGGCGCGTGATCCTTGAGGCGCGGGATGGGCTCGAAGAGAAGCTGGTTGAGCACCTCGACGTCGGTCTCGCCCGAGAAGAGACGGCGTCCCGCGAGGAGCTCCCACACCACGATGCCCATCGCGAACACGTCGGCGCGCCGGTCGACCTCGCCGCGCCGCGTCTGCTCGGGCGCCATGTACGAGATCTTGCCCTTGAGCTGTCCGTCGCGGGTCATCGAGAGCCGCGAGGCCGCCTTGGCGATGCCGAAGTCCGTGAGCCGCGCGGCGCCGTCGGTGCCAAGCAGCACGTTCTGCGGGCTCACATCACGGTGCACGAGGTTGAGAAACTGGTCGTCTTCGTCGCGGAGCTCGTGGGCCGCGTGGAGACCCGCGAGCGTGTCGAGGGCGATGCGCGAGGCCACGGGGATCGGGATGCGATCGCCCATGCGCTGCGCCGCCCGCGAGAGCTGGAGCAGCGTCACGCCCTCGATGTACTCCATCACGATGTAGAGGCCGTCGTGGTCCTCGACGTCGAGGGTGGCGACCACGTTCGGGTGACGGATGCGCGCCGCGAGACGCGCCTCGTCGAGGAACATCCGCACGAAGTCTTCGTCGGTCTCGAGGTGCGGGTGCAGGCGCTTGATCGCCATGCGCCGCGTGAAGCCGCCGTGGCCCACGGTGCGCGCGAGGTACACCGTCGCCATGCCGCCCGATGCGATCTCGCCCAGGAGCTCGTAGCGCCCCAGGTGCGGGGCCTCGTCGCTGGATTCCGGGTCGATCTCCGACATCACTCGCCTTGAGAGGATCGTGCGCACCACCGCGCACCGACCGCGTCACCGCGGAAGCGTCGGCCACCACACCCGTCGCGGTCAACAAACGGACGAACGCGCCAACGGCCCAACCCTACACCGCTCCGTCGTCACGGTGCGCTGGGGATTTCGTGACCACGGCCGCGCGTCTGTCGCTCACCCGATGATCATCGACTCGTGGAGCAGCCGCCCCGTGCGGTACCGATCGAGCGACCAGCGCGCGAAGAGTTCCGACGTCTGCTGCGTGATGACGTGCTCGGCGAGGAGCCTTCCCATCACGGGCGCCATCATGAATCCGTGGCCCATGAACCCGCACGCGAGCACGAGGTTCTCGGGCTCGGCGATCCTGCCCACGAGGGGGTTTGAATCGGGCGTGAGGTCGTAGCAGCCCGCCCACTGGCGCAGCACCTTCACCGTCGCCATGCGCGGCACGGCGCGCACGAGCGAGCGCGCGTACTTCGCGAGAAAGGCCGACGAGCTCTGCTGGTCGATGCCCTCGGGCACGGGATCGACCGACACGCCGCCCACGATCTCGCCGCGCATCGACTGCGAGAAATAGAGGCCGTCGGTGAGGTCGGCCACGAGCGGTCCGAGCCAGGGCTTGAGGGGCTCGGTGGAGCAGATCTCGTGGCGGTGGGGATGGTTCGGCAGCGCGACGTTCACCATCGCGGCGACCTGCGGGCTCCACGCGCCCGCGCAGAGGATCACCTCGTCGCACGCGACGGAGAACACCTCGCCCGCGGGCCGCACCTCTTCGTGGCGGTTCACCTCGCCGAGCGTGGTCGGTCGGAGCTTCACCGCGGTGATGCGGTTGCCGCGGGTCTCGAAGCCCACGACCTCGGTGAAGGTCGCCACCTCGACGCCAAGGTCGCGCGCGGCCTTCGCGTAGCCCCACACGAAGGGCCACGGAAACACCACGCCGTCGTCGGGGTTGAAGCTCGCCCGCGTCACGCCCTCGATGGAGAGCTCGGGCACGATGCGCTGCGCCTCCCACGGTTCGAGGAGGCGCGTCGAGAGGCCGCAGCGGTTCTGCAAGGCGACGCTCTCTTCGAGGGCGCGGGCCTTGTCGGGCGTGCGCGCGAGAAAGAGGTAGCCGCCCTGGCGGAACCACACGTTGATGCGCATCTCCGCCGCGAAATCACGGCAGATCGCGATGCTCTCGCGCATGAGCCCGATGTTGGTCTCCGTCGAGAACTGCGCGCGCACGCCGCCGCCGTTGCGCCCGCTCGCGCCGCCGCAGAGGTATCCGCGGTCGACCACGAGCACGTCGGTCACGCCCCGCTTCGCGAGGTTGTACGCCGTCGCGAGGCCCATGATCCCCGCGCCGATCACCACCACCCGCGCGCGGCTACGCATCGTCGTCGCCTCCGTGTGCGCCCAGCGACGCGAGCGCGCCGAGAGGCACGGGATGCACCGGCGGACGCGGCGTGAACGGCAGCGTCGGCGCCTCGCCCGTGCGCTCGGCCAGCACGCGCGCGCAGAGGGTCACGCACTGCTTGCCCTGGCACCACCCGGTGCCGAAGCCCGTGTAGCGCTTCACCGATTCGATGTCGGTGTGCCCGAGCGCGATGGCCTCGTCGACCTCGTCGAGGGTCACGTCTTCGCAGCGGCAGAGCATCACCTTGGCGGTCATCGACTCCCTCGCAGGTCGCGCGCGATGCGACGCGCCACGCGGACGCCGTCGTCGCTCCGTTGCTCGTCGCTCATGCGTCGCCGCACGGTGCCCGCGACGTAGACCCCGTCGCGCTCCGTGGCGCCCTCGTCGTCGCTGCGCGGGGCGAAGCACCGTCGGTCGTGGTCCCACGCGAGGCCCGCACCGGCCTGGCCCGCGAGCTCGTACGCGGGCACGGGCTCGTCGGCGCACACGAGCACGTCGCAGCGGTGCTCCGCGGTGGCGCCCTTCTCGCGCACGGTGACCTTGCGAACGGCCGTGGCGCCGTGGGCCTCGACCACCTCGCCATCGGGCGCGTACACGGTCTTCACCCCGAGCGCGCGGAGCACCTCGTTCACGCGCGCGCCCGTCGCGGCGGGGCCGACGATCACCACGCGCTCGCCGAGGAGCACACCCCACGTGAGCGCCCGCGCGAAGGCCCGCGCCGTCACCACGCCCGGCAGGTCGTTGCGCGCGAAGGCCGGGATCACGTCGCGCGTGCCCGTCGCGAAGAGGCGCGCGCGGCACGTCACGCGGGTGATGGCGCCGTGCTGCACCACGAGGGTCTCGTTCGCGTAGGTGGCCGCGGCGGTGGCGTCGAACATCGCGTCGACGGAGACGGTGGGGCGCTCGGGGGCGAGGTCCACACGGTCGCGCTGGGCGCCGCCGGGCGCGGGCTCCTCGTCGACGAGCAGCGCGGAGAGACCTTCGCGGGCGAGCGTTTCGACGGCCGCGAGGCCCGCGCGCCCGGCGCCCACGACGAGCACGTCGACGTCGCGCGTGCGGTGCGGAACCACACCCGTGGGCAGCTCGGGGAGCGTGCCCGAGCCCGCCATGCGTCGCGCGAAGACCTGCATCGTGCGGTTCACCGCGTCGCCGAAATCGACCATGAGCCGGTGGTGGTCGAGGTGCTTCGGAAAGAACCAGTCGGTCACCGCGAACACGTCGAATCCCGCGGTGGGAAAGGCGTTCTGCGAGGTGAGCTTCATTCCGCTGTCGGCCGCGAGTCGGCAGGCCATGACCCCGGGCTGGTCGCCCGCGCGCACGAGGCATCCGTCGCAGTCGCCGCGCAGGCACGCCGCGCCGCGGGGGCGGTGGTACTTCGGCGAGCGCGCGAGCGTGAGGCGTCCGGCGGCCGCGAGGGAGAGGGCCACGGGCTCGCCTGCGCGGGCTTCGACGGGGGTGCCGTCGTGTTCGAGGGTGACCGCGCGCGCGACCTTCTCGATCTGCGCGAGGCGTCGTGCGAGCGCGCTGCCCGCGGGGAGTTCACGCGCGTCGATGCGCCGGGGTGCCATCGCAGCCGTGCGCTCTATCACACCGCCGACGGCGCCGTCTCTCGCGGCGCGAGGCGATGCGGAGGGGACGTGCGTTCCCGTGTGCGAACCCTTGCGCCGAAGGGGCCTGCGCAACGATGATCCGCGGCCCTCATGACCGACCCCCATGCGCGCTGCGAGCGCTGTGACAAGCCTTCGGCCTTCTGCGTGTGCGACCGCATCACGCCGCTCGCCATCAAGACCCGCGTGCTCGTGGTGCAGCACCCGCGCGAACAGGACCGCGACCTCGGCACCGTTCCCCTGCTGCGCCGCGCGCTCGGCAAGAAGCTCGACGTGCGGGTGGGCCTCTCGTGGGCCTCGTTCAACCACTGCGTCGAAGACGAGAACGCCGACCCCGCGCGCTGGGCGGTGCTCTATCCCCACTCGCTCAAGAAGCCCCTGACGCCCGAGCAGATGAAGCAGCCCGTGGTGCTCCTCGACCGCGGCGGAGACCCGCTGCGCGGCGTGCGACTCGAAGGCATCGTGGTGCTCGATGGCACCTGGTCGCAGGCCAAGGCCCTGTGGTGGCGCAACCCCTGGGTGCTCAAGCTCGGTCGCGTGATCCTCCACCCGACGGAGCCGTCGATCTACGGCAAGCTCCGTCGCGAGCCGCGGCGCGAGGCGGTCTCGACGCTCGAATCCGTGGCCGACGTGCTCGTGGCGAACGGCGAGCCCGACGCCGTGCGCGGAGAGCTCCGGAAGGCCTTTCGCACGATGGTGCAGCGCGCGCGGGACTACCAGAAGGCCTACGGCATCGACCCCGTGTCGCCCGAGGCGCCCGACGAGGAGTGACCTTGACGCGCGCGCCGCAGAGGGTGTGAAGACTCGCGGTCGGGGTTCGTATACCGACCACGGCGCGCGACGAATGGGGCGCCGGTGGTGGCCACCGGATCGGTCACTGCACCGGTGATCCCGTCGCGACCCGCGGCGCGCCCACGCTTCCCCCCGCTTCGAGTCACTGCCGCTTCCACTCCGTCGGAGGAACATCCATGAACCGCTCGCTTCGTCGCTGCCTCTTGTTGCTCGCGCTCCTCGCCCCCGCGGCGTGTTCGCGCACCGCGACCTTCAACGTCGTGCGTCCGGCGATCCTCAACGCGTCGGCCGTGGGCAACACCATGACCGTCGGCCCCATCGCGGCGCCGAACCCGATCCACCTGCCCGCCGCGGCCGACATCTCCGCGCAGCTCCAGCACCGCATCGCCAACAGCCTGAACCGCTCGATCCGCCTCGTGGCCGCGGGCGGCGGCGTGGTGATCACCGGTGCCGTGCTCGCCAACGACTACGCCGAGACCATGGAGCGCAACAACCGCGTGTGCTCGCGCCAGGTGCAGTCGGGCACGGTCAACGGCGTGCCGCAGTACCGCACGGACACCTACGCGTGCGTCGACCTGCGGCGCGTGGGCACGGGCGTGTCGCGGGTGCAGTTCCAGATCACGCACGGCAGCGACGGCACGGTGTTCTTCGACCAGGTCTATGAGTTCCGCCAGCAGGAGGTCACGACGGGGATCATGTCCTCCTACGAGAACCGCACGCCGGCGTACATCAACCCCGACGCGCTCACGGCCGCGGCCCGCGCGGTCAACATCGAGCACTTCGCCCGCGTGATCCTCCCCTGGCAGGAGCAGGTCACCGTGGTCTTCGAAGACTGCAACGGCGACGCGCGCTGCCGTCAGGGCTACGACCTCGTGCAGCAGGGCAACCTCGAAGCCGCCGAGCCCCTCTTCACGCAGGTGATCGGCGACGCCGACCGCCCCGGCGCCGCGGTGCCCGCCAGCGAGGCCGAGCGCATCGGCGAGGCGTTCTTCAACCGCGGGCTCACCCGCGAGTACCTCGGGCGCCACACGCAGGCCGTCGCCGACCTGCAGCGCGCGATGCAGCTCCGCCCCGACGAGTCCGACTGGCAGACGCAGCTCGAAGAGGCCCAGCAGATGGCCCGCGATCAGGAGGCCCTCCGCCAGCAGGGCGCGGTCTCGAACGAGACCCAGAACGTGCAGCGCGCGGGGACGCCGTGAGCCGTACGTCGCGCGCCTTCGCGGCCCTCGCGCTCACGGTGGTGGGCGCGTCGGGGCTGTGGTCGTGCTCGTCGCGCCAGTCGCGCGGCGACCAGGTGATCGTGCTCGGCACGCAGAACAACGCGTTCTTTCAAGAGCAGCTCACCCGCGCCCGCGAGGCCCTCGCGCGGCAGGAGTGGGACGCCGCGCGACAGAACTTCGAAGGGCTCGTCGAGGCACTTCCCGCCACCGATCCGGCGGGCGCCGAGGCGCGCACGGGCCTCGCGCAGATCGCCTTCGAACTGGGCGACTACGGGCGCGCGGTGCAGTCCGCAGGCGAGGTTCCCCAGAGCGATCCGCACTACGCCGAAGCGCTGGAATACAAGGGCCTCGCGCAACTGTTCCGCTGCGATTTCGACGGCGCGACGCAGACCTTCTACCAGCTCGCCGAGGTCGACGCGGCGCGGGGCCACGTGTGGCTCGGCGTCGCCAACGCATGGACGGGCGCCGCCGCCAACGCCGAGCGCGACCTCACCTCCGTGGTGAACGACCACGGCACGAGCGAGCACGCTCCCAACGCGCGCTTCTACCTCACGCAGCTCGCGCTCTGGAACCGCCGCGCCGGACCCGCGCAGCGCTACCTCGACCAGCTCAACCAGTCGTCGCCGCAGTACCTCACGACGCTCGACGAGCGCGCGCAGAACTGGCTCTCGCGTCGCACCCACCTCATGCGCGCGTACTTCACCTTCGACACGCTCGCGCGCCTCGGGCGCATCTCGCGCTCGCCCTCGGTGACTGCGCAGGACGCCCACGCCGCCGAGGCACTGCAACTGCTCCAGCAGAACCCCGGCGCGTGCGCCGAGCAGGTGTCGCGGCTCGCCTCCGCGCGCCAGCAGAGCGCGACGGATCGCGAGGCCTACGCCGCCATGGTGCGCGACGCCGACGGCGACGGCGTGCCCGACGCGCAGGACCGCTGCCCCCAGCAGGCCGAGACGCGCAACGGTCTGCAAGACGACGACGGCTGCCCCGAGGAGACGTCGGCCATCGAGATCGTGGGCAACCAGATTCGCATTCGCAACGGCTTCACCATCGCGTTCTCGGGGGGCGAAGACGCGGTGGTGCCCGACTCGCTCGGCGTGATCGACCAGATCGCGCAGCTCCTCGGCAACCCGCAGTACGCGTGGATCCGCCGCATCCGCCTCGATGGGCACACCGACGACGTCGGCGACGCCAACGCGAACCTCGCCCTCTCGCAGCGCCGCGTGCGCCGCGTGGGCGCGATGCTCGTGTCGCGCGGTGTGTCGCCTGACCGCATCACCTACGGCTTCTACGGCGAGTCGCGCCCCATCGACCCCGCGCAGACCGACGAGGCCCGCGCGCGCAACCGCCGCGTCGAGCTGTTCATCATCGATCCCCCCATGTTCGGCGGCGTGCGCGCCGCGCAGTAGCCGACGCGCATCCCCGTATCCGCCGCGTGCGTCGCGGTGGTACCGCTCGATCCCATGCTCAAGCTCATGCCGGGCCCCGTGTGGGGTGGCACCCGCGCGCGGCCGCGGCTCACGAACGCGGTGACGCTCCTCGGCAGCGACCGCGAGACCGTGTACGTGCTCGGCGAGCGCAACGGCGCCGTGCTGCTCGATGCGTGGAGCGCGTCGACGGGCGTTCGCACGAGCAGCGCGGTGGTGTCGTCGGCGGGGCGGCTCCAGAGCGAGCGCGTGTGGCGCGGCTCCCACGACGACGAGGTGATCTTCGGGCTGCGGGGCTTCGAGGTGACCGAGCGCGTGACCGTCGACCTGCGCACGGCCTCGGTGCGCGACGCGCGACGCATCGACCGCGACGGCGTGCTCTGCGCGACCTCGAAGCGCGGCGACGTGTTCGCGTGGAGCCTCGACGGCGTCGAGGTGTGGCTGCGCAGCGCGGGCGACGACGTGCGCGTGCCGGGGCCCGTGGTGACCTGCGTGGGCCTCTCCGACGACGGCGCGTGGCTCGCGGCGTGGGATCCGGGCGTGCTGGCGGTGTATGCGCTGCCCTTCGCCGACGATCGCGAGCCGCGCGTTTCGAAGTCGCTCGATGGAGAGATCGTGTCGCTCGTCGTCGACGGTGCACACGGGCGCGTATGGGCCGTGGGGCTCGGCGAGGTGCGTTGCCTCGCGCTCGACTCGCTCGACGAGCTCGGACGCTGGGAGGGGGCGTCGCGGGGAGACTGCATCGCGGGCCTCGCGCGCGACGGATCGGCTGCGCTGCTCGACGGGCACGTGGCCTTCGCGGTCGGTGTGTCCGATGCCGTGTCGGTGGACCACGCGCGTTGGCGCTCGCACCTCGCGCGGCTCTCGACCGACGGCGCGCGCCTCGCGCACGGGTCGGGGGTGCTCGGGTGGCACGACCTCACGCGCGACGAGCGCGTCGACCTCCACACCTCGGGACACGCCGGCGGCATCGAGGCCCTCGCGGTGTCGGCCGACGGCGCCTTCGTCGCGAGCGCGTCCGCAGACCGCACCGTGCGGGTCACCGCCTCGGACCGCGACGAGACCGTGTGGGTGCTCGAACGCGACGCCGAGCGCATCGCCGCGCTGGCCTTCGCACCCGACGGACGACGGCTCTACGGCGTGACCCACGGGCTCCATCCGCGCGTGGTGATCTGGAGCCTCGACGACGGCGCCGAGATCACGCCGCACCGCTGCCTCGTGCCCCACGCGACGCACCTCACGGTGTCACCCGACGGCGCGCGCCTCGCGCTCTCCCATCGCACGGCGTCGATGCCGTGCTCGCTCGTCGACGTGGAGCGCCTCGCGCCCCTCGCGCTGGTGTTCGACGGCGCGCACCGCGAGTACGACGGCGCGTGCGCGTTCACCGCGGCGGGCGACGCGTTGCGCGCGGTGTGCTTCGACCCGAACACCCTCGCGGCGATGTACCTCTTCGACGCGCGCGAAGGCGACCGTCGCAACGCCCTCGACGCGCGCACGTCGGTGCCCGGCGCGCTCGGATCGCTCTCGTCGACGGCGACGTGGGGCGTGTGCGCGCGACGCGACCGCGTGGCCTTCTTCTCGGCGACGACGCTCGCGCCGCTGCGGAGCTTCTCGTGGTGGAACCTCCCCGTGCGCGCCGTGCTCGCGGGCGAAGAGATCGCTGCGATCGCGGCCTCGATCGACGAGGTGGGCGTGTGCGCGCGCGACGCGGGCGAGGGGGTCGCCACGGTCGATCGACTCGGGGCCAACGTGTCGGCGATGGCCTTCGCGCCGGGCGATGCGTTCCTCGTGGTGGGGCTCGCGAACGGGCAGGTGCTCCGCTACGACGTCGGGCAACGCTGAGCGATCACACGCGTCCCGTGAGCGCGAGGGTCCACGCGAGGGCGCCGCCGCACGCGAAGGCGAGGCACGCGAGCGCCGCGCGGTCGATGCCCTGACGGCGCGCGAGGGGCACGGCGATCATGGCCGCATCGCAGAGGTCCGTCGCGAGGTTGAGCCACAGCACCTTGCGGAGCCCCTGCGCGTCGTCGAGGAACATCACCACCAGCGCGCCGAGCCCCGCGTCGCGCACGCCGAACCAGCGCGCCATGAGCCGTGCGGTGGCGTTGTCGTGCGCCGCGGGGAATCCCAGCAGCCGTGAGGCGGGCGCGGCCGCGACGATCGGCGCGAGTCCGATCAGCACGCGGCCCAGGGCGAAGGCGAGGAGGAGCGGGTGCGCGACGTTCATCGCGCGGGAGGGTAGATCAGCGGCGGCGGCGACGGCCGACCGTCGTGAGGGCCCAGAGGGCGAAGAGCACCATGCCGAAGCGCGCCGGGGGCGTGGCGCGCGCACGGCATCCGCAGCCGCCGTCGTTGGCGCCCACGAGTCCGCCCGCGGAGGCTTCGCACACGCGCATCGCGCTGCACCGCGTACGGCCGTCGGTGCGGCCCGCGCAGTGGGCGTCGGTCTGGCACTCGACGCAGGCGCCCGCCCGCGTCGTCGTCGCGCCGTCGCAGTAGGGCGTGGGCTGGCGGCAGTCGAGGTCGCGGAAGCATCCCGTCGCGCACGTTCCCGGGCGCGTCGGATCGTTGGAGCTGCAGGCCATGCCCGCGGGGCAGCCGTTGTGCGCGTCGCCGGGCCAGCAGCCGTCGACGCAGCGTCGCGCCGTCGGGTCGCAGATGCGTCCCGAATCGCTCGCGCCGCAGTCGCGGTCCACGGTGCATCCGCAGCGGTTCACGCCGTCGGCGCCCGCCACGCAGGCCGTTCCGTCGGCGCTCATCGCGCACGCGGCGGCCATCGAGCCCACCACACACGGAACGCAGCGGTTGGTCGTCGCCTCGCACGCGGGCGTCGCACCCGTGCAGGCCGACGTGTTGGCCTCGGTGCACTGCACGCAGCGTCCGGCGTTGCGTCCGTCGGTGGCGCACGCGGGCGTGGCCCCCGAGCAGTCGGTGGCCGAGCTCGCGAGGCACGGGCGGCACACGCGGCGCGCGGTGTCGCACACGGGCATCGCACCGGCGCAGTCGGCGTTGCTGGTGCAGCCCACACACGAATTCGTGGCCGTGTCGCACACGCCCGAGCGGCAGTCGGCGTTGGCCACGCAGGGCACGCAGCGGCCCGCGTTGGGGCCCGTCACGGCGCACGCGCGCACGCCGGGTTCGGTGCAGTCCGCGGCGCTCGCGCAGCCGCGACACACGCGCATCGTGGGGTCACACACGGGGCGCGACGGGTCCATGCAGTCGCTCGCCGAGGCGCAGCCCACGCAGGTGTTCGTGCGCGTGTCGCAGCGGGGCGTGTCTCCGCCGCAGTGGGCGTCGGTGGTGCAGGGCACGCAGCGTCCGGCGTTGGTGCCCGTCGAGGCGCAAGCGGGGCGCGTGCCGTCGATGGAGGCGCACTGCGCGTCGGTGGAGCACGCCACGCAGGTGCGCGTCGCGAGGTCGCACACGGGCGCCGCGGGGTTGCGCACGCAGTCTGCGTTGGCGTTGCAGAGGCACACGCCGGCCTGGCGATCGCACACGGGCGCGGTGCCCGGACAGTTCTGATCGGGCATGCCCGGCAGCGCAGGATCGATGCGTCCCGCGGCGGTCTCGCGCGCGTCGGGGAGGCAGTCGTTGTCGCTGTCGATGTCGAGGTAGTCGGGCGTGCCGTCGTTGTCGGTGTCGACCACGCAGTCGCCTTCGACGGTGTCGCTCCAGCCATCACCATCGGCGTCGGTGGCGTTCACGCGCGCGAGGGTCTGGAACGCGATCACCGGGATCATCTCGTCGCCGTCGGTTCCGAAGCGGAACTGCATCGACGTCGCGCCGTCGCGCACCACGGTGCGGAAGTCGTAGAGCTCGTCGTCGAGGCGCGGCAGCGCGGGCGTGCCGAGAATGTCGTCGCCGTCGAGTCCGATGGGCGATCCCGCGGCGCGTCCGGCGCCGGGCTCGGTGCCGCCGAAGGTGCCCATCGTGGCGAGGCCCGCCGTGGCGCCGAAGCACCCGTTGCCCGCCGCGACGGAGGGCCAGTCGTCGGCGCCGCCCGCGCGCTGCGTGAGCATGTTGCCGTTCACCCAGATCTGGCTCTCCTCTTCGGAGCACGTGTCGCGCGTGGGGTCGTTGGGGGCCGCGGGGTTGGGCCGACGGTTGAACTCCCACATCACGCCCACGGAGGCCGCGAAGGGCTCACCGCGCGAGAGGCTCGCGGCGGGACATCGATTGGCCACGGCGCCAGGCAGCGGGAGCGAAGCGGTCTCGTAGCCGCTCGTGGCCGCGCCCTCGTACACGACGACGTTGCGGCGCGGGCCGAAGTCGAGGTCGTACACCACGGCGAGGTAGTGCCCGCCGATCTGGATGAGGTTGAAGTCTTCCTGCGCCGCGTCGTCACCGCGCTCGGCGATGGGAATGCGCACCACGCCACCGCGCGCCGAAGGCCCGACGGCCGCTGCGACCGCGGTGGTGACATCGGTCACGAAGGTGCCCCAGTAGGCCGTGCGTCCCGTCGTGGGGAGCGTGCTCGCGAAGAAGCGCGGCGTGCCTTCGAGCGTGCGGGTGATCGCGCTCGCGCCCGCGCCGAGCACCACCTGGCGCGGCGAGCCCGCGGGCCCCGGCGGAACGCGCGGCGGCCACGCGGGCACCGAGGCGTTCGCGTAGAAGACCGTGAAGCCCGAGAAGAGGCGCGCCCAGCGCACGCGTCCGCCGCGGGGGATCTGCACCGTGAGCTCGCCGCGGGTGAACGCGGTGGTGGTGCTGCGCTCGCCCCACGCGTCGGTGCTGAGACCGCCGCGCACGGTGTCGGCGAAGGCGGCCTGGAGGGTCTGCGCCTCCGCCTGCGGGGCCGACGAGACCGCCGCTGCCAGCGCGACGAAGGTCGCGCCGAGCCTAGTCGCCCAGGGGGAACGACTGGACTTCGACGCCGCTCTCGGATCGCTGAAAACGAAGGAGTTCATCAGGGTTCTCGCTCTCTGCCAGGAACGCGGTGATCGGCCCGAAGAAGTCGCGGGCTTCGTCGGTGCTGCACCGCGCGAGGTGTTCGTACAGCACGTCGGGTTTGTGAAAGCTGGTGCCGCGCACGCCGCCGTCGTCGCCGTACTCCACGAGCGAGACGAGGTGCGCGTACACCTCATGGAACGGGTGCTCGCTCACGAGGTACACGGCCGCGCCGTGGCCCCAGGTCTCTTCGACCACGTCGGCCACGAGGTCGCTCTCCATCGAGAGCGAGACGAGCATGGGCGCGGTCTCGCCGAGGTCTTCGGGGTCGCGGGTCTCGTCGAAGGCGCAGAACGTTTCGCCCGCGCGGTTGATGGTGACGAGGAGGTCCGGCGCGAGGGCCGCGTCGACCACGGCGTAGAGGTGGTGATCCTCGTCGCGGAGGGCCCAGCGCACGCGCTCGCGGGGGCCGTTGCGAAAGGCCGCGAGGAGCTCGTCGGGGGTGATCTCTCCGTCGTCGACGGGCGCGGCCTGCACCTCGGGCTGCACCTCGACGGAGAAGAAGGTCTGGCCCGCGGCCACCTGGTCGCCGTGCGAGAGCGCGCACTCGGTCACGCCGGTGCCGTTCACGTACGTGCCGTTGGGGCTCCCGAGGTCGCGGAGCACCGCGCGGGCGCCGTCGAAGTACACCGCGAAGTGCACGTCGCCGAGCCACTCGTCGGGGATGTACACGTCGGCCATCGGAGAGCGACCGACGGTGCGCGGGCTGCGCTCGGGGCTGACCACGACGGTGCCCGACATCGACGGGCCCTGGATGACGGAGAGGATCAGGGGCATGGCTGTGGGGGCTTCGTCGACCGCGACCGTCGCGCGGTCAGGGCAGGGGTTCGATCTCCGACGCGACGCCCTCGTGGGTCACGTGGAAGCGCATCACCGATTCGCCCGCGTGGCCTTCGACCACGAAGGCGTCGATCGGACCAAAAAAGCGGTTGGCCTCTTCGAGCGAGCACGTCGGGAGAAAGGCCCGGAGCACGCGCGGGTCGTAGTAGCGAAAGAGCATCCGGCCGCGTCCCTCGACCTGCACGCGGAGGAAGCGTCGGAGGTGCCGACGGAGCTCGCGCATGGGCTCGGCGCTCGTGAAGAACACCCCCCAGCTCTGGCCCCACGCGCGCGAGAGCAGATCGCGCAGCACCTCGGAGCCGCGGGGGAGCGCGACGAGGTACGGCGCGACGTCGGAGAGTTCCTGCGCCTGCCAGCCGTCGTAGAGGCAGAGCGTGTCGGCGCCGCACTGGCGCACCCACGGGAGCACGAGGTCGTCGCGCGCGGCGTCGAGCACGGCGTAGAGCGGGAGCGACTCGCGGTCGAGGGACGCCAGCGCGTGGGCGTCGCGGGGCGCGGAGGAGACGACGTCGGTCACGGGCGATAGACCGTCCACGATCCCGAGCGGTACGCGCTGTTGGCGTAGAAGCCCTGCTGGTTGTGGTCCGAGACCCAGCGCTCGCCGTTGTACATCGCCACGTGCCCATGCGGATGCCCCGGCACCGACTGGAACACCGTCACGTCACCGCGTTGGGGCGTGTATCCGGGCGTGCGATGGTCGGCCACGGCGTCGAAGCCCGCGCGTTCGAGGTGCGGCCCGAAATCCTGCGCGCTGAGCGTGCGACCGGGGCGCCCTCCGCCGGCCTCGATGGCCTCGCGCACGTTGCGGAGGCAGTGGCCCTGCGAGCGGCTCCCCGCGTTCGCATCGAGGTGCGCGACGGCGCGGTCGACGTTGATCGACGGCGTGCGTCCCGACGAGGGAGCGCCTGCGGCCGCGGCCGGAGCGGGCGCGCGTGCGGGCGACGTGCGCGCGTTCGAGGTCTGCTGGTGCGAGGCGGTGGTGCTCCGACGGTTGCGCCGCTGTTGCATCCGACGGGCGCGCTCTTCGGCCTTGCGGCGCGCGCACTCTTCACAGAAGGCCACGCCCGATTTCGCCGCGGCCTTGAGCACCGCGCCCTGCGGGTGCGTGCCGATGAGCACCGTGGCCTCGCCCGCCACGATGACCCCGCCGTGCGCCGTGGGATCGCCGATGCGCGCGGCCATCTTGTTGCCGATGAGCACGTTGGGCGCGCCCATGGAGATGGTGTCGGGCGGGGCGTTGCAGGTGGCCTTGTCGCTCACGCGCGCCGCGGGCTTGTTGCCGATGAGCACGTTGCCCTGACCCGTGATGATCGGACCGCCCACGTGCGGGGTCGGGCCGGGGTTGACCATCGGGCACGTGTGGTTGTCACCGATGCGAGAGGCAGGCGGCATGAGGGGCTTCGGCGCTCCAGAAGTGGGGAGTGCGGCGCGAGGGCGGCGCGGGCGGGGCAGATCCGACCATGAGAGCTGCGCGGGCGTCAATGGCGCCGCATGGAGGCGCTTGACGTGGTGCGCGCGCGGGCGTTCCCATCGCGCCGTGTTCGTGATCCGAGAGGCCCAGTTCGAGGCGTTGGGCGATGCGCGCCGCGAGGATTTCATCCGCTCCACGATGGACCACCTCCGCGCGCGCCACGACGCCGCCGCCGCGATGGACGCGGGCGCCCTCCGACAGCTTGTGACCGAAGGGATGGACGCGGCGGAGACCTACGGCCTCCACGCCGAGCGCGACATCGTTCCCTTCGTCGAGTGTCGGCTGCTCTACGGGCCGGAGTTTCCCGCGGGCGACGACGACGACTGGGCGCGTGAGGCCCTCGACGACCCGAACCTCGACGCCGACGACAAGGCCCTGCACCTCGCCGCGCAGGTCGAGCTCGTGCTCGCGTGGGACCGCCCCGAAGACCCCGCGTAGGCGCCGCCGCGAAGACCGTTTCCGCTCCTCCCCACCGCACAGGATCGCAGACCCCGATGAACGACGAGCCCCAGTACTTCACGCTGCTGATCGGCGTGTGCTTCTGCCGCCCCGAGATCCGCGTGAACGACATTCCGGTGTTCGCCACCGACGTGTCGACCTCGCGCGTCGACTTCGAGGTTCCGCTCAATCCCCTGGTCTTCACGGGCGAGAACTCCCTCGTGGTGAAGATCCTCCCCGCGCAGGCCTCCGATCAGTCGCCCTCGTACGGCCTCGACAACGCCCACGTCGAGTGCTCCGTCACGCTGTGCCGCAGGCCCTATGCGCGCGAGATGACCGAACGCACGGCCCTCGCGAGCATCGTGTTCCGCGGCGGTGATCCGACGGGCTTCGGCGCGAGCTCCCTCGAAGGCGACGGCGCGGGTCCGCTCCAGCACGTGTACGAGCCCGCGCAGCACGCGCTCGCGGCGCGCACCGTGGTGATGCAGACGCCCTTTCCCGAGTGGCGCTGGGTGCGCGCGCCGGCCATCGAGCCCACGTCGGTGACCTTCCGCGAGCTGCTCGCCGAGAACCAGCGCTTCTGGAACGCCCTGCGCAACCGCGACACCGCCGAACTCCGCGCGATCATGGCGGTCAACGCGCGCGAGCTTCAATCCGCGTATTACCTCCCGACCCTCGACGACGCGTGGCGGGTCATCGGCATCGAAGAGCTCATGCGCAACCCCGAGGCCCAGCTCAAGCCCATGCCCACCGACGTGAAGGCCGAGATCTTCGCGAACGGTCGCATGGCCCGCGTGGTGACCGACGACGGCGCGAGCCCGATCTACTTTCACGAGGGCGACACGGGCCTCGATGCGCAGCTCGCGGCCTGGTACTGCCGCGGCCCCGCGGGCTCGTGGATCATGATCCGCTGACCGGCGGCTCCGCGCCCTGCGGGGGCATGTTGCGGTCGTACTTGCGGCGGAACACCAGCAGCGCCAGCGCGCCCACGATCACCGCGAACCACAGCGTCGCGAAGCGCACGAGCAGCGTCGCCGTCGCCGCCACGCCCGCGGGCATCGACGGCGTCGAGAGCTGCACCAGCAACGTCTGCATCGTGGCCTCGGTGCCCCCCACGCCGCCGGGGAGCATCATCACCGCGCCCGCCACCGTGGCCACCGCGTACACGAAGAACGACACGGCCATCGAGGCCGGATGTTCGAGCCCGCGGAGGATCACCCAGAGGCCCAGGCACTCGCATCCCCACGCCACGAGCGAGAGCGCCGTCGGGAGGATCAACGCCGACGGACCCGCGAGCAGCCGCAGCGCCGCGTAGGCCTCGCGCGCACGGGGGGCGAGCCTGCGACCCACGGGCAGACGCTCGGCCACGCGGATCACGGCCTCGCCGAGCGAGGGCACGAAGATGAACACCAGCAGCGCGGCGACCATCCCCGTCGCGGCGATGGCCGGGAGCCGTCCGCCTTCGAACCAGAAGCTCCCCGCGGCGGCGATCATGATGAGAGCGATGAGGTCCGTGAGTCGATCGGCGACGACCACGGGCGCGGTGCGCACGATCGAGACGCCACGCGCACTCGCGAGCAGCGCGCTCTTGAACACCTCACCGGCCTTCGCGGGCGTGATGCTCATGGCGAAGCCTGCGAGAAAGACCACGAGGCTCTCGACCCAGGGCACGTTCTCGACGCGCAGGCGCAGCAGGTAGTACTGCCACTTGAGAAAGCGCAGCCCGTAGTTGGCCGTGGCGAGCGCGAGGGCCACGGCGAAGCTCGACCACGCGAAATGCGAGAGCGCCGCGCGGAGCTTGCCCACGTCGTTGTAGAGCACGAAGCCCGCGTACACGAGCACCACGAGCATCATCATCGCGAGGAGCTTGCGAGCGTTCATGCGGAGGGGGCTTCTACGGTTCTTCGGGGCGTGGAGCGCGCGCGCGGCGGCGGGCGCGGACGAGCAGGGCGAGCAGGGCCACCACGGCGACGACCACCGCGACGGCCGTGGGAACACGGGGGAGCGCGACGACGCCGCGTTGCAGGCTCCCCGCGGGCGGGCGCTCATACACAACGCGCTGCCAGGCCGCAAGCACGGTGGCCAGCGTCGCGGTCACGGCGTCACTCGTCGGAGCGGAGGCCGTGCTTGCGGAACAGGTCGCGGAGGTAGTGGCGCTCGATGCCCGCGAGCGCCGCGGCGCGCGAGAGGTTGTTGCCCGTGCGCTGCAGGAGCCGCTGGAGATAGTCTTTTTCGAACTCGTCGATGAGCGTGCGCTTGGCCTCTTTGAAGGGCGTCAGCGGCCCGTTCACGGCCTGCGGGGCCGCGGGGACGGGCGGTGCGCTCACGGGAGACGGAGCCCGCGCGCGCTCGCCCGAGAGCATGCGCTCGAAGGCCAGGTCGGCGCCGGTGATGACGGCACCCTCGGCCATCATCGCGGCGCGCTCGACGGTGCTCTTGAGCTCGCGCACGTTGCCCGCGTACTCGCGGCGCTGAAGCTCGGAGAGGGCCTCGGGCGAGATGGCGCGCGCGCCCTGTCCCGGCGGGAGGCGCTGGAGAAAGTGGTACACGAGCAGGGGGATGTCTTCGACGCGCTCGCGCATCGGCGGCAGCGTCACGCGGGCCTGCGCGAGGCGGTAGTAGAGGTCCTCGCGGAACTTGCCCTGGTTGATCATCGTGCGCAGGTCGCGCCACGTGGCGGAGATCACGCGCACCTGCACGGGGCGAGGCGTCGTCGAGCCCACGCGCACCACCTCGCGACGTTCGAGCACACGAAGGAGCTTGGGCTGGAGTTCGAGCGGGAGCTCACCCACCTCGTCGAGGAAGATCGTTCCCCCTTCGGCGGCTTCGAAGACGCCGACGCGGCGCTCGCTCGCGCCCGTGAAGGCCCCGCGCTCGTGGCCGAACAGCACGCTCTCGGCGAGGGTGCTCGGAATGGCCGTGCAGTCGAGCACCACGAAGGGCCCCTGCGCGTAGTTGCTCGCGTCGTGAACGGCGCGCGCCGCGAGCTCCTTGCCCGTGCCCGTCTGGCCCTCGATGAGGATCGAGAGCTCGGTGCGCGCGAGGCGCGCGAGGGTCGAGAACAGCTCGCGCATCGCGACGTTGCGGCCCCGGAGCTCCCCGAACGCGGGCAGGTCGGCCACCTCGGTGGCGAAGGCCGCATCGAGCTCGACGCGCACGATCGAGCTGCCCACTTCGAGGGTCGCCCCCGAGGGAACCACCGCGCGTTCGATGCGGGCGCCGGCGTACACCGTGCCGTTGCGCGACGAGAGGTCGACGAGCTGAACCCCGCCGCGATCCTCCGCGGCGATGAGCTCCAGGTGGAACGACGACACCGTGGGGTCGTTCACACGAAAATCGCTGCCTGCGGCGCGTCCCACGATCACGCGCTGCATGGCGAACACCTGCTCGTGGCCCGCGTCGGGGCCTGCGACCACGGTGATCCGCACGCCGCGGACGGACGGCCCGCGGAGCCGATCGGCCTGGATGGTGCGGGTGTGCTCCGTCTCGAGAAAGCTGCTGGGATCGCGCGTCACGGGCGCGTAGTCTGCCACCACCGCACGTCGCCGAACAGAGAGGACCGCGGTGACCCACCATGCGCGCACCTGCGCAGCGATGCGCGCGTTCGCGCTATCGACACGCGGGGGATGACGGGTATGGTCCGCGCTGCCGTGAGCGAGCGACCTCCGAGCCCTGCGCGAAGGGCCTTCCGCGAAGACGTCTGGAACCTCCCCAACGCGCTGACCATGGTGCGCGTGGCGCTCATTCCCGTGGTGCTCTGGTACGTGGCCTCGGGCACGCCGCGCGACGCGTTCATCGCCGCGTGGCTCTACGGCGCGAGCGCCGTGACCGACCTCCTCGACGGCTGGCTCGCCCGCAAGTGGAACCTCATCAGCGTGTTCGGCAAGTTCATGGATCCGCTCGCCGACAAGCTCCTGGTGATGGCCACGCTGATCTACCTCACGCGCATGGGACGCATCGCGCCGTGGATCGTGGTGATCCTCCTCGGGCGTGAGATCAGCATCACGGCGCTGCGCTCCATCGCGTCGAGCGAGGGCGTGGTCATCGCCGCGGGCGAGAGCGGAAAGTGGAAGACGGCGCTCCAGATGGTGGGGATCTTGTGCCTGGTGCTGCACTTTCCCCATCGGGTGCTGCCGCTGTGGCCCGAGGCCGTCGACCTCAACGTGGTCGGTCAGTGGCTCGTGCTGCTCTCGATGGTGTTCTCGCTCACGTCGGCCATCGAGTACCTGCAGCTCTTTCTCGCCGCCGTCGAAGCCAAGGAGCAGCGTCTCAACAGCTGATCCCGGCTGCTCACACCGGCCGCGAGCTCGTCGCGCGCACCATCTCGACGACCTCGTCGTGCACCTCGTCGCCGCCGCGCGGAATGACGAACGCGAACACGCTCCCGCCGCCTTCGCGGGGCCTCACCTCGACGCGTCCGCCGTGGGCGTCGGCCACGCGCTTCACGATCGCGAGCCCGAGCCCCGTGCCCCGCGCCGTGCCCGAATAGAACGACTCGAAGAGCTTGTCGCGCAGCTCGGGGGCCACGCCCGGTCCTCGGTCGAGCACGGCGATCTCGGCGTCGTCGCCGTCGGTGCGCACGTCGACCTGCACGTCGCCGCCCTTGCGTGAGGCCTGCGCCGCGTTGCGCACGAGATTCCAGAGCACCTGACGCACCTGGTTGCCGTCGGCGAGGGCCATCACCGAAGGGTCTCCGCCCACGAAGAGATTCACGTTCGACTCGGGGCCGCCCGAGGTCTTCGCGAGGGTCACCACCTCGTTGGCGAGCACGGCGAGGTCCGTGGGCTGAAGGTCCGGCGGACGCGGCCGCGCGAACTGGAGCATGTCGGTCACGAGCTGATTGAGCCGCTCGACGTCGCGGCTCACGGTGACCAGCAGCTTGCGGTCTTCGGCGTCGAGCGTGGCGGTCTCGCGCACGAGCTCCACGCAGCCCGAGATGGCCCCGAGCGGATTGCGAATCTCATGGGCCAGACCCGCCGCGAGGCGACCGAGCACGGCGAAGCGCTCGGCCTGCTCCACGGCGTTGCGGAGGCGCTCCTCGCGCGATCGGTTGTCGATGATCACCACGCCGCCGCGCACCGCCGCCGTGTGGTCGTAGAGGGGCGCGCAGTGAAACGCGACGGGCACGGGGCCCTCGGGCGATTCGAGCGTGGTGTCTCCCGACGCGGCCGGTCCTTCGCCGAGGTTCGGCGGGAGAAAGGGCAACACGTCGCGCGCGTCGGCGCCCAGAAGGTCGGGCGCGAGGTGTCCGAGCATCAGCACCGCCATGGGGTTCGCGCTCTCGATGCGGGCCTGCGCGTCGTACGTGACGATCGCCACGGGGATCGACCGCAGCACGTCTTCGTAGAGCCGCGCGAGGCTCGCGCGCGAGACCTCGGCCCGCACGAGCGCGTCACCCGTGAGCACCAGTCGATCGGCGAGCGAGCCGCCGATGGCCGTGATGAGCACCACCGCGGTCACCGTCACCACCATCTGGTAGGTGGTCTCGATGGGGTTCGAGAGAATCGCGCGCTGGTCCGCGGGCGGATCGAGGAGGCCCGTCGCCATGAGCAGCGCGAGCAGGCCGTAGAGGCCGAGGGAGCACACGGCCGTCCAGAGCGTGGCGTTGCCGCCGAGCACGAGCGCGGCGGTGAGCGTGCTGAGGCCGAAGAAGGTGCTGAGCGGCGACGAGGCGCCGCCGGTGGCGTACACGAAGACCGTCCACGCGAGCAGGTCGAGCGCGATGCTCACCGACGTGAGGCGTTCGAGGCGTGATGCGGGCGCGCCGCGGATCTGAAGCACGTAGCCCAGCGAGGCCACGTAGATCGCGATGATGACCGTGAGGAGCAGGCGCGGCGTGGGGCCGTCGAGCGAGTGTCCCTCGGCGAGGTAGACCGCCACGGTGCCGCCGAAGATCACCGTGCACACGAGCACGCGCGCGGCCGTGAGCCAGAGGAAGCGCTGGCGCTGCTGCGAGTCGGTGGCGACGACGAGGGAGGCGGGTTCGAACGACGGAGGCATCGCGGCGGCGCGTCAGCCCGCCTTGACGTTGCCGGCGAGCGTGAAGATCGGGAGGTACATCGCGATGATCATCGTGCCGACGGAGCCGCCGATGAACACCATCATGATGGGCTCGATGAGCGCCGTGAGGCCCGCCACGGCGACGTCGACCTCCTCTTCGTAGAAGTCGGCGATCTTGTTGAGCATGGTGTCGAGCGCGCCGGTCTGCTCACCGACGGCGATCATCTGCACCACCATCGAGGGGAACACGCCGGTCTCGCCGAGGGGCTCCGCCATGTTCTTGCCTTCGGCGATCTTCGCGCGCGCCTGGAGCACGGCCTGCTCGACCACCCAGTTGCCCGCGCTCTTCGCGACGATCTCCATGGCGTCGAGAATGGGCACGCCCGACGAGAGCAGCGTGCCGAGCGTGCGGGTGAAGCGCGCCACGGCGATCTTGCGCATCGTGGGCCCGAGCGCAGGCGCGTTGAGCACGAACTTGTCGATGGCGATGGAGCCCTGCTGGGTCTTCGACCAGCGGCTGAATCCGTAGCCGAGGCCGAAGATGCTGCCGAGGATCACCGCGAGGTTGCCGACGATGAAGTGCGACGCGTCGATCACCATCTGCGTGAGGTCGGGGAGCGTGCCGCCGAACTCCTTGAACATGCTCTCGAAGGTCGGGATCACGAACACCATCATGATGCCGATGACCGCGACGGCGATGCAGAGCACGCCGATGGGGTAGGTGAGCGCGCTCTTCACCTGGCGCTTCAGCTTCGCGTTCTTCTCGATGTAGGCCGCGATGCGCTGGAGGATCGAGTCGAGGATGCCGCCGATCTCGCCCGCGCGAACGAGGTTGCAGAAGAGCACGTCGAAGACCTGCGGGTGCTTCTCCAGCGAGTCGCTGAAGGTGTTGCCGCCCTCGACGTCGCCCTTCACGGCCTTGAGCACGCGCTGGAACGCGGGGTTCTCGGCCTGCGACGAGAGGATCTCGAGGCACTGCACCAGCGGCAGACCGGCGTCGATCATCGTCGAGAACTGCCGGGTGAAGATGATGAGGTCCTTCTCGGAGACGCTGCCGCCGCCGCCGGGGAGCTTGAGCTGAAAGCCCTTCTTCTTCAGCGTGACGGGCGTGAGCTGCTGCTGTCGCAGCTTGACGCCTGCTGCCGCCTCGTCGTCGGCCTCCAGGGTGCCCGTCTTGACCTCGCCACTGCGGGTCTTCGCTTCGTAGATGAACTGCGGCATCGCAGCGGCATCGTATCGGGACGCCCGCGCGGAGGTCAAAGCCCGTCCGTGCGCGTGCGGGTTTCTCGCGAGGTGGCGAGAGCGTCCGACGCTCGAACGGGTGACGGAACGTCAGCCGCGGGGGGCGGGCGGGCGCGCGGCGTTGTTCTCCAGCAACTGCTGGAGCTCGGTCACGTCGGCGGAGCGCCCGAGGGCCTCTTCGGCGGTGATCTGTCGGCGATGCACCAGCGCCGCGAGGGCCTGATTCATGGTCTGCATCCCCGTGGTCGCCTGACCCATCTGCATGTGCGAGTAGATCTGGTGGATCTTGTCTTCGCGGATGATCGACCGGATCGCGGGCGTGGGAATGAGGATCTCCGCGGCGGCCACGCGGCCCGCGCCCGTCGAGCGCGGCAGGAGGAGCTGCGTGATGACCCCCTGGAGCACGAACGAGAGCTGCACCCGCACCTGCTGCTGCTGGTGCGCGGGGAACATGTCGATGATGCGCGTGATGGCCTGCCACGCGCTGTTCGTGTGCAGCGTGCCGTAGACCATGTGACCGGTCTCGGCGATGGTGAGCGCGGCCTCGACGGTCTCCTGGTCGCGGAGCTCGCCGATGAGCACCACGTCGGGGTCCTGCCGGAGCGCGTAGCGAAGTGCGTCTTTGAAGGTCGACGTGTCGATGCCGACCTCGCGCTGGTTCACCACGCAGTTCTTGTTGGCGTGCATGTACTCGATCGGGTCTTCGATCGTGAGGATGTGCCGCCGCTGCTCGGTGTTGATCTTGTCGATGATCGACGCGAGGGTGGTGGTCTTGCCCGAGCCCGTGGGACCGGTGATGAGCACCAGACCGCGCGTGCGCGTGGCGAAATCGCTCACGACGCCCGGCAGGCCGAGCTCCTCGATCGTGAGGATCTTGAACGGGATCGCGCGGAACGCCGCCGCCACGGCGCCCCGCTGCATGAAGATGTTGGCGCGAAAGCGCGCGAGGTTCTTCACCCCGAACGAGAGGTCGAGCTCGCACGTCGATTCGAACTGCCGACGCTGCTCCTCGGTGAGGATCGAGTAGCAGAGCCGCTGGGTCTCGGCGGGCGTCAGGATCGCGCAGCGGCGGAGGGGCACGAGCTGGTCGTCGACGCGCAGCACCGGGGGCGAGCCCGTGGTGATGTGCAGGTCGCTCGCGTTCTTCTCGACCATCACCTTGAGCAGGTCGAGGAGCGTCGGCTGGATCGGTTCGGCGTTCGACATGGTGCGGTTCACGGTGCCCCGTGCGAGCTCCCCGGGGTCAGTGTCCGCCGCCGCCGCCCGCCGACTTGTTCGCGTCGGAGGTGGTGCAGCGCACGATCTCGTCGGTCGTGGTGATGCCCTCGATGGCCTTCGCGATGGCCGACATGCGCAGCGTCTGGAGCCCGCACCGGATGGCCTGCTGCTTGAGCTCCGCCGCCGACGCGCCCTGGAGCACTAGCTCCTTGAGCTCGTCCCACATGGGCATCACTTCGTAGAGCGCGACGCGGCCCTTGTAGCCCGTGCCGTTGCAGTTCGAGCAGCCGGCGCCCTTCGAGAGCGTGCCGTTGCACTTCGCGATGTCGGCCTCGGTGAAGCCCAGCTCGCGGAGCAGCTCCAGCGGCACCTTCACGTCGGTCTTGCACTCCTTGCAGACGCGGCGCGCGAGGCGCTGCGCGAGCACGAGGTTGGTGGCCGCCGTCACCATGAAGGGCTCGATGCCCATGTTGAGCATGCGCGAGACCGTGCTCGGCGCGTCGTTGGTGTGCAGCGTCGAGAGCACCATGTGGCCCGTGAGCGCGGCCTTCACGGCGATCTCCGCGGTCTCGAAATCGCGGATCTCGCCCACCATGATGATGTCCGGGTCCTGCCGGAGGAACGAGCGCAGCGCGGCCGCGAAGTTGAGCCCGATGTCGTCGTGCATCTGGCACTGATTGATGCCCGCGAGGTTGTACTCCACGGGGTCTTCGGCGGTGCTGATGTTCTCCGTCGTCTTGTTGAGCTCGGCGAGCGCGGAGTAGAGCGTCGTCGTCTTGCCCGAACCCGTCGGGCCGGTGACCAGCACCATGCCGAAGGGGTTGTGAATGGCCTTCATGAACCACTCGAGCTGCGTCTTCTCGAAGCCCAGCTTCGTCATGTCGAGCTGGAGGTTCGACTTGTCGAGCAGACGGAGCACGATCTTCTCGCCCCAGATCGTGGGGAGCACCGACACGCGGTAGTCCATCTCCTTGCCGCCGCCGAGCTTGAGCTTGATGCGCCCGTCCTGCGGGAGGCGACGCTCGGCGATGTCGAGGCTCGACATGATCTTCACGCGCGACGAGATGGCGTTCTTCATCTTCAGCGGGGGCTTGAGCTCCTCGCGAAGCACGCCGTCGACGCGGTAGCGCACCCGCATCGTCTTCTCGTACGGCTCGATGTGAATGTCGCTCGCGCGCACCTTGATGGCGTTGAGGAGGATCGCGTTCACGAGGCGCACGACGGGGGCGTCTTCGCTGGCCTTCGTGAGCTCCAGCACGTTCTCGTTGTCGTCGTCGTCGTCGCCGAACTCGACGTCGGTGTCGCCCATGTCGCCGATGAGCGCGTCGATGTCGACCGTGGGCATGCCGCCCGCCGCGCCGCCGCCACCGCCGCCGCCGCCGCCCGCAGACGCCGCCGGCGTGAAGAGCTTCTCGATCGCCGACGCGATCGCCAGCTCGCTCGCGACCACAGGCTCGACGTTGTAGCCCGTGAGGAACTTGATGTCGTCGATCGCGTGGAGGTTCGTCGGGTCGCTCATGGCCACGATGAGCGACGAGCCCGCCTTCGAAATCGGGATGACCTTGTGCTTCTCACACACGTCGCGCGTGACGACCTTGCCCAGCTCGGAGTCGAGCTCCACCGCCGACAGATCGATCGAGGGGACGCGGTACTCCTGCGAGAGGAAGTTCGTGATCTCGCGGTCGGAGATGAAGCCCAGTCGGGCCAGCGCCGCGCCCAGATTCACGCCCGAGCGACGCTGTTCATCCTGCGCCTGGCGAAGCTGCGCGAGCGAGATTCGCTTCTCGCGCACGAGGAGTTCGCCGAGGCGATTGGCGGTAGACATTCAGGACCTCCTTGCTACAAATCGTGGCCGCTTCGCGGCGTGTGCGGTGCATCGAACGCGCGTGCCGGGTGCGATCGAACCAACCGCTTCTAACACGCCCGCCCGAGGGTCTTCTATGTGGTCGTGGCTGTCTCGGGTCTTCCGCTCCACGGGCGCTGCCGAGCGCGCGGAGGCCGAAGGTCGGATCGAAGACGCCGCGCGCCTCTACGTCGACGGGAACCAGCGCGCCGAGGCCGTGCGCGTGTACCTCCGCGCCGCCGAGACCGCGCGCACCCTCGACGAGCGCCGCGAGTTCTACACCCGCGCCTACCGGCTCGCGCGCACCGACGACCTGCGCGACGCCGCGCGACGCGGGCTCGCGCTCGTGGCCCTCGCCGAGGCCGAAGGCGCAGCGCCCCGCACCGACGACGAACGCCGACGGCTCACCGAGGCCGCCGAAGACCTCGAACGCCTCGGCGCGTGGCGCGAGGCCGGGCGCGCGTGGGCGCTGCTCGAAGACCGCGAGGCCGTGGCCCGCGTGCTCACCCTCGCGGGCGACGTCGACGAGCTCGAACAGCTCACGGGACGGCGCGAAGAGGCCGAGCGCGAGGGGCTTCGTCGACGGGGCGCGCTCGAAGGCTTCGACGCCGCGTGGCGCTCGGGCGATCGGGCGAGGGCGCTCGCCGAACTGCGCGCGTGGGTGACCGCGCACGGCGAAGACCACGAGGCCAGGGCGGCCCTCGACGCGGCCGCAGCTTCGATGCTCCGAGAGGGGCGCTGCGAGGTCGAGGTCGACGGACAGCGCGTGCTCGTGGTGGGGAGGTTCCCCGCGGTGCTCGGGCGCGAGGCCGACGTGTCATTGCGGGGCGCGTCGGTGTCGCGGCGTCACGTCGAGATCGGGGCCACCGCGGAGGGCTTCACCGTGCGCGATGTGGGGAGCCGTTCGGGCACGACGCTCGATGGGGTTCCGCTCGGCGCGACGCTGGCGTTGGTGCCGGGGGCGTTGGTGGGGCTCGGGGCCGACCTCGGGCTGCGCGTGCATGCGGGTGGAGACCCTGGCGCCGTGGTGCTCGAAGTCGAGCGCGGCATGGACCGTGGTCGTCGCGTGGCGCTTGTTTCGACGGCCTACACCGTCGCGATGGGCGCGCTGCGCTTCTCCGCCGACGGACCCGTGGTGACCCCCACGGCGCCGGTCTCGCTCAACGGACAGAAGGTCGCGCTGCCCTTCGTGCTCGTGCGCGGCGATCGCGTCGAGACGCCGGGCCACGCCCTCGTGGTGCTGTAGTCGATCGGGAGAGAACGGGGCGGGTGGCGGTCAGCCGCCGAGCGCGCGGCGAAAGGCCTTCACGAGCGTGCCGTCGTCGGCGAAGACCTCGGCGACGTGGGCCGACTCCATCACCACGGTGACGGCGGCGCGCACCGCGCGGTCGCCCGAGCGGCACTTCATCATCGCGTCGAGCACCTCTTCGACGAGCTCGCCGCGCTCGCCCTCTTCGAACTCCAGCTCGCCGTCGGCTTCGAGCTGCAGGAGGCAGCGGTCGACGGCCTCGTACGCGGCCTTCATGCGCCCGCCGTCGTCGTCGTCGCCGGGCTTCGCGGCAGCCTTCGCGGCGGCCTTCGACGTGCCCGACCAGGCCTTTGCGGCCGCGGCGATCGCGGGGTCTTTGTGCTTCGCGAGCGAGGTCACGTACGCGGGCACGGCGCGCGACTTCGCGGATCGCTCCAGGTCGAGGAGGCGCTCGACGAACACGCGCTGCGCGTCGGTGAGGGCGCGCACGTCGAAGTCATCGGGGAGCGTGAGCGCGCGGGTCTTCGCGAAGCGCACGAGCGCGCGGAGGAGGTTCGCACGCGCGGGATCGCCCGCCTTGGGGGCGCCGGTTTCGAGCCGCGTCTCGGGCCAGGTGCCTGCCCGCAGCGCGCGGTAGAAGAGCGACGGCGAGAGCCCGCGAAACGCTGCGAGCGCGCCCACGCCCGAGAGGGCCGAGCGGTTCCAGAGGTCGCGCGGAGGGGCGTCGCGGTCGAGGGTGGCGTCGTCGTCGTCGTCGCTGGCGGTCTCGCGGAGCACCGTGGCCCATTCGAGCAGCGCGGCCGTCGAGGTGAAGTACGGCCCCGTGGCCTCGCCATCGAGCGAGACGAAGAACGCGCGGTGCTCGCCGCGCGGATCGGCGCAGCGGTCGATCACCAGCAGCGCGCCGTCGGAGCTCGACCCCGCGATGGCGAGGTCCGCCGCGCCGATGGCCCACAGCACGTCGGCGCGAGGGTCGTTGCCGACGGCGAGCGCGGGCCACGGATCGGGCGCTTCGAAGCGGCCGAAGGAGCACGCCCAGCAGTCGAAGGGACGCAGGCGCAGCAGGGCCGCCGTGGCGTCGGCGAGGTTGTCGGGCAGCTCGGGGATGGCTCCGCCGCCGCTGGCGTTCCACCACGCGATGGCGGCGTCGAGTTGGGCATCAGAAGGCATGGTCGTTGTCGGTCTCTCTGGCGCGCAACGTGGCGCTGTTCTCGATGGGTTGCAAGATTCCGAGGGGTGTGCGTAGGGGCCGCTCAGCGACCGCGGCGGAGGCGTCCCAGCGCGCGGGCCCGCAGCAGGGGATCGGTGAGCAGCGACGCCGTCGCGAACACGGCGCCCACGAGGGCCGCGGCCAGCACGAAGCGCGGCCACGTCCACACGATGGATGCACGACGGAGCACCAGCGACACACCGGCACCCGCAGCGACGCTCACCGCGAGGCGCGCGCTCTGCCACGCCCAGAAGCGCCGCGAGGCGTTCGCGTCGGCGCCCACGAGCTCGGCGGCGATGCGCGGGAGCGTCCACGCGGGCACGGCCAGCGACGACACGATGGCTGCGAGGGGCATGCCCACGAGCCCGAAGCGCCGCACGAGCACCACCTGGAGCAGCACCTTGAGCATGGCCTCGACGAGCCCCACGGCCGACGATGCGCGGATGCCGTTCGCCGCAAATACAAGCTGATTGAGCGATCCCGTGAAGGTCGCGAGGCCCGCCGCGAGCGCGAGGAGCACCGTGAGCCACCCGCTCCCGAAGCGCTGCGGGCCCACCCAGAGCGCGACGAACACGTGGTTGAGGGCCACCACCGAGCCCGCGGCGAAGACCGTCCAGGTGGCCACGGCGCGGCCCGCGAGGTCGATCACCTCCGCGGCGCGCGCGCGTCCTCCCTCGCCGAGCAGGTGCGCGATGCCCGACTGGAGCGAGCTCCCGACGCTGCCCGCCACGAGGCGCACGGGGTCGAGCGCGCGGCCCGTGAGCGTGAGCACCGTGGTCTGCAGCGGGCTCATGAGACGCGCGGTGAGAAAGGCGTCCATGCGGCCCGCGAGCGTCACGCCGAGGCGGCTCACGAAGGTGTACGCCGACGTGCCCATGATGCCCCGGAGCTCGTCGCGGTCGAACGAGAGCCCCTGGGGCAGATGCGTTCGACACCAGCGCGCCGTGAGGAGCCCCGTGCCCGCGAAGAGCACCGCCGCGCGCACCAGAAGCCCGAGCGGAATCGCCGCGAGCCCCACGCCCGCGAGCAGCAGCGCCACCGTCGTCGCGATGCCCACCACCGCCGCCGCGAGGTACACCGGGCCCGACCACGCCGTGAGCTGGAGCCCCACGAGCACCGCCGTCGTCGCGTACGAGCAGAAGGTCATCGAGGTGCCGATGAGCCCGAGGCGAAAGCTCCACGCGAGCGTGGCGTGGTGCTCCGTCGGCGCGTGCGCGAGGGCGCCGAGGTGCGCCGCGAGGGGCCATCCCAGGGCGGGCAGCGCCGCGAGCGCGAACGACACCGACAGCCCCGTGCCGATGACCCGCGCGAGGCGTCGCAGGTCGCCGGCCCCATAGGTGGTGGCCACACGCTGCGTGAGCACCGCGCTGATGCCCGGGTCGACGAGCTCGATCCACGAGAGGATGTTCCCCGTCGCGAGCCACGCGCCGTAGAGCGCATCGGGGATGCGCTGGAGGTACAGCGGCACGAGCACGATCCCCTGCGTGATGACCAGCAGGGTGTTCACGTGGCTCAGCGCGAAGTTCACCAGCGCGCTGGTGCGACGGGAGACCGCGGGCGGCGTGGCGCCCTTCGTCGGTGCGGGGTCGGTCATCGCGCGATGGGCTCTAGAGCAGCGACCGCGCGCGGCGCACGAGGCCCTGCACGCGCTCGTGGGTGCGCGCGCCGAGGGCCTTCGAGGTCTGGCGCTCCACGGCGATGGCGTGGCCCGTCGAGACCGCCACGCGGATGCGCGGCGCCGTGAGCACGCGCGCGGCGTGGGCGCCGAAGGGTTCCTGAAAGAAGTGGGCGTCGGGGGTGCTGTACGCGAGGCCCACGGGGAGCACCTCGCCGCCCGTGCGCGTGATGGCCACGAACGCGCCGGGCTGAAACGGTCGCACCTCGTCGTCGGGCCAGGTGGTGCCCTCGGCGAAGACCGTGACCGTGTGCCGTTCGAGGAGACGGTCGCTCACCGCGCGGATCGAGGCCGCGCCGCTCACGGCCGACGAGCGGTCGACGTAGAGCGTCTCGGCGATGGCCGCGAGGGGGCCGATGACGGGCCAGCGGGCGAGGTCGTCGCGCGAGAGCATGTGGCCGCCGAAGCGCGAGAGGAGCACCAGGATGTCGAGCATCGAGCGGTGGTTGGCCACCACCATGCGGCCGCCCTCGGGCACCGCGCCGGGCGGAGGCTGCGGAAGGTCGTCGAGCACGTCGACGCCGAGCCCGTCGAGCATCTGCCGCGACCAGCGCATCACGTAGGCGTTGCGGCGGGCCCAGGGCATTCCGCGCAGCCGCGTCTCGGTGAGGAACGACGACACCCCGACGCCCGAGTGCGCGGCCATGCGCGCGAGTCGGAGCGGCGCGCGGCGCCACGCGAGGGCACGTTCGATCGGCGGGAGGGAGCCCATGGCGGGGGTGCGATGCCTACACCCGTTGCCGTGGGGTCTGCAACGCGGTCAGTTGCCGTGTTCCGCTTCGGCGTTGGCCTCTGCCGGGCGGTCGTCGTCGGCGTGCTCGTTCGCGCGCGAGTGACGGATGATCACGCGGCTCCCGAGGCGGTCGGGCGTGCTGTACACGCCGTGCCAGTGCTCGGGCAGCGGCGGGTCGGACCAGTAGGCCACCCAGCGCGCGTCGAGGGGCGCGAGGTTCACGCAGCCGTGCGACATGCGCCACCCGAAGTGCGAGTGCCAGAACGCTCCGTGCAGCGCGTACGAGCCCTGGAAGTACATCACCCACGGCACGTCTTCGAAGCTGTAGACGCCGTTGGGGGTCTCGCCGTCCATCGTGTTCGAGACGTGCTTGCTGAGAATGCGGTACGAGCCCTCGGGGGTCTCGAAGTTGTGCGCGGGGTCGTCGCCGTGGCGGCCCGACGAGACCAGCGTGGTGTACACCGGCCGCTCGCCCTCGTAGGCCACGAGGATCTGCTCGTCGAGGTCGACGTCGATCCATTTTTCCGTGGGTCCGGTGCCGGGCGGAGGCGCCTGTCGTGTGGCCCGTCGCACCTGGCGCGCGCTCACGGCCATGCCGTCGGCGGTGCGGTAGTAGGCCCAGCGTCCGCCCGCCATGATGGGCGGCGCGTCGGCGAGGGCGACCCCCGAGAGCCGCGGAATGCGATGGTGCGACCCGAGGCTCCCGCTCGGCGACACGCGGTAGTTGTAGGCCTCGTTCGCGATCACGAACGCATAGGGGAGCGTGACCGCGTCGTTGAGCTCGGTGCCGTGGCTCTGCGACCAGTGGTGCACGTCGCCCACGCGGCTCGAACGCACGTAGCCGCCCGACTGCGTGTGCCAGTAGCGCTCGCCCACCTCGTCGTCGCGCACGAGGCGGTCGAGGGCGAGGTACATCCCCACCGTGAGCCGACGGATCATCGGGCTCGACCCGGCCCCGCGGAGCTCTTCGAGCGTGCGGGGATGCGCGCGCACCGGCGGCACCCGGGGATGGCCCTCCTCGTCGGAGTTGTCGAACTGCTCGTCGGGCGTGTTCGAGTAGCGCCAGGGCTCGTAGGTGTGCAGGTCGGCCTGCGTGGGAGGCCGACGGTAGAGCACGCTCATGCCGTAGATGATGCCCATGCGATAGGGCATGCCTGCGTCGTAGTCGGGCTGCTCGGGCGCGAGAAAATCGCGGTTGGGCCAGCGCGAGGCCATGGCCCCGCCGACGCACACGAAGCCCCCGTCGCGAATGCGGTACCAGCCGCCCTCGGGATGCCCGCGATGCACCACGCAGGTCTCGCGGCGCACGGGGCCTTCGACCACGTCGACCACGGCGCCTGCGCGGAGGTAGCCCATGTTCTTCGAGTGCCGCTCGGGCTGCGTGTGCACGGGCGTCCAGATGGCCGTGGCCATGATCTTCGTCGGGGGCACGAAGTTGCGCGCGGCGTCGCGGGCCGCGTCGCGGGGGCGGTCTGCGGGTGTGTCGGTGGCGACGTCGGCGAGCACGTCGAGGCGCACGTCGGGCGACGCATCGGCAGCGCCGTTGCCAGTGGGACGCTTGCAGGCCGTGAGGGCGAGGAGCGCGAAGACGAGCCCCGTACGGGGGCGAAGACGGGAGGGCATCGAAGGGCGGCGCAGCGTTATCGCGCTTCGCGCCGCGGTTCAACCGCGCCGGTTCTGAAGCCGCGGGTCACACGTCGGGACGCGGTCCCGCATCGACGGGCGTGGGCATCGGGGCAACGCCCGCGTCGCCCGTGCTTCCGCCGCCTCCGCCGCTGCCGCCGCTGCAACGCATGAGGGCCGCGCCGAGCGACTGGCACGTCGGCGACGGCTGCGCGCTGCCGCGGGAGCACACCACGCCGCCCGGCGAGGCGAGGCATCGCACGTAGCGGTCCCACTCCGCGGGGCACGAGGCGGAGTACATCGTCGCCGACGCGGAGCAGCCGCTCGTGCAGTTGGTCGGCGCGCTCCCGCCACACGCCGACGCGATCTGCGCGCACGCGTCGGCGCAGTACGGCGCCACGCCCGCGTCGACGATGCCACCATCCCGCGTCGGAGGAGGCGTCACCCCACCATCCCGCACGGGCGGGGGCGGAGGCATCACACCGCCGTCGACCATGGGCGGCGGATCCGTGGTCGTCGCGCAGTCTTCGACGGCCTGCTGGAGCATCTCGCAACCCGGCGCCGGCGTGGCGCCGCCCGACCCGCAGACGAAGCCGCGGTCGGCGACGCACGCGATCGCGTCGGTGAAGACCGAGAGGCACGCGGGCGGCAGCGACGACTCGGCGCGGGTGCAGTCGCGCACGCACGCCATCAGCGATCCGCCGCAGGTGGCCGTGGCGCGCTGACAGGCTCGCTCGCACACCGTCGCGAGGGGCGGACCTGCGTCCTGCGAAGGCGGCACGAGCACGTCGGCCGGGGGCCGCGGACCGCCATCGCGCACGGCCGCATCGGAGACCACCGCGCGGTCCGACGGCGCCGCATCGGATTGCGCCGCGTCCGGGGTCGATCCCCCATCGACGTCACCCTGCACCACCTGCGAACCGCACGCGGCCATCGAGGCCGAGAGCGCACACACGAACCACCACGACTGACGCATCACACACCTCGTTGCGGGCGTCGCCGTCGTCCCGCGTCCGGGCGGTGACGGCTGCGACCGCGGCGGCTCCATAGCAGCGTCGGTGCCGTCGCGAAACTCTCGCGTCCATGCGCGATCGTGCGGTCGATGGCTGTGACCCGGCGGGCGCAATGTGCCGCCGCGGCACGCGCGGATTCACACGTGGCTCACGACCCACCACGCGCCGCAGACCATCGACGCGACGCCCACGGGCACGCGAAGCCCCCGCTCCCAGCGACGCGCGGCGACGGTCGCGCGCTGCGTGAACCACCCCACGGCGAACATCGAGGCCACGACGCCCGCGCCGAAGAGCACCACACCGAGCGCGAGGGCCCACGCGCGATCGCGCGCCATGAGCGGCAGCAGCAGGACCAATCCGCGCACGCCCGACAGGCCAAAGAGGGCGCCTGCGAGGGTCTGTGCGCGCCCGTCGACGGAGCCGTGCGAGTCGGTGTGCGCGTGCGAGCGCGCGTCGCCGTCGGCGTGGGCGTGCACGGTGCCGTCGAGGTGCGTGTGCGCCACCTGCCCGCGGCGCGAGAGCACGGTCCACACGCCGAGCGCGAGGAGCGAGAGGCCGCCCACCACTTCGAGCGTCGACTCCCAGCGTGCCGGGATCATCACGCCGGTGACCGCCGCCGCGAGCGCACCCGCCGCGAGCACGAGGGTGTGTCCCACGCCGAAGCGGAGGCTCACCGTCGCGGCCTCGCGAAGCCCGCCGCGGCCGCCCGCCGAGAGGGCGCCGATGGCGAGGCAGTGATCCGGGCCGAGGCCGTGGAGCAGGCCCTGCCCGAACATCGAGAGCAGACCGACGATCATCGCGCGCGATCCTAGCGGTGTTACGCGCGGACACAAGAGTGCTACCCGCGGAGGCACAGGGCGATTCGCGCGGTCCACGGCGCGCAGGGCGAGGGGGATTGACGAGCGCAGGACAGACGTGCGATGGCGCCGCCGCCATGAAGACGCGCGGCATCACCCGGGAAGATTTTCACCACGTCGTGTCGGTGATCGACCAGTGGTGGGGCGGGCCCACGTCGGCGCTCGCGCATCCGTCGTTCTTCTACGAGTTCGGGCAGTACGCGCTCATCGTCGAAGAGGAGGGGCGGCTCGCGGGCTTTCTCCTCGGGTTCATCACCGATGCGAGCCCGCGCGTGGCGTACGTGCACCTCGTGGGCATCGACCCCGAGTTTCGTCGCCGCGGTGTGGGCCGCGCGCTCTACGAAGAGTTCACCCGTCGCGCGAAGGCCGCGGGCGCCACGAAGATCAAGGCGATCACCACGCCGGGGAACCAGGGCAGCGTGGAGTTCCACCGGGCCCTCGGATACTCGGTGGAGCTGGTGTCCGACTACGCGGGTCCGAACCGCGCGCGCTACGTGTTCCTGCGCGACCTCTGAATGATCGCGTTGATCCGCGCGGCCGTGGCGAAGTAGGCTCCGCCCCGTTTGGGCGTCACGCGGCCACGGCGCGCGACGCGATGCCCTCACTCCACGATGGCACCCGACGAGGGAACTTCATGACCACGAGTCCGATCGCTGCGACTGCCGGTGCAGCACGTCAGCGCCTTGCGAGCTCGCTCGCCTCCCTCCAGCAGGATCCCAACCTTCCGGCCGATGTGCTGGAGCTCGTCTCGGGCCTCGCGCGCGCCATGGGCCCGCTCTTCCAGGTCGAGCGCGGCACCGGCGATCCGTCGCTGCTCTTCACCGCCCGCGCCGTGCTGCAGGAGACGCTCGGCAAGATGCAGACGGTCGATCAGTCCGTCGTGGGCGTGCCCGACGCCACCGCGGCGATCGCACAGTCGCTCGGCATGATCTTCTCGGCCATCCGCGAGCACCACATCGCCGACCCCGCCGCCGCGCAGCCCGCGCCCGTGGTTCAGGCTGCGCCCGTTCCGCAGCCCGCGCCCGTTCCGCAGCCCGCGCCCGTGGTTCAGCCCGCGCCCGTTCCGCAGCCTGCGCCGCCCGCCGCACAGCCCCTCGTCGCGCAGCCTCCGCCCGTGCTCCTCGTGCAGCCCGCGCCGCAGCCGATGCCGCTCGTGCAGCCCGCTGCGCAGCCGATCCCGCTGGTGCAGTCGTCGCCGTCGGTGCCGCGTGAGACCGCGGGGGCGCCGGTGCCCGCGGTGCCGCGGGTGCACAGCGTGATCCCCGAGACCGCCGCGAAGGTGCCCGTGGGGCCCAACGGTCTGCCGCGCATCGAGGTCGAGCTCGACGTGCACAGCGACTCGAACTTCTACACCGACTTTCTGGGCGACATTCGCAACCATGGCGGGATCTTCGTCGCGACGTTCAGCCTGCTCAGCGCGAACACGCTCTGCGAGGTGCTGATCTCGTTCCCCGGCGCGCTGACCGCCGAGGTGCGCGGCATCGTGAAGTGGAAGCGCGAGCCCAAGGGTGACAGCGCCACGATCCCCGGCCTCGGCGTCGAGATCACCCACGCCTCGCCCGACGCGTGGAAGCTCATCGACCGGTTCATCAAGAACCGCGAGCCCATCATCCACGAGGTCTGAGCGTCAGCCCCCGAGGCCCGTCTCCGGCGCCGTGTGCGTCTGGAGCGCGCCGGGGCCCGCGAAGGGCAGCGCCACGGTGAAGCGCGTCCCGTCGGGCGAGCTCTCGGCCGTGAGCGTTCCGCCGTGGTCGTTCGCGATGCGGTACGCGATGGCGAGGCCCAGCCCCGTGCCGCCCTGCTTGTTGGTCACGTAGGGTTCGAAGAGCCGCTCCATCACCTCGGGCGCGATGCCGCCGCCGTTGTCTTCGACGGCGATGCGCGCGAACCCGTCGCCCGCGCGAGAGAGCCGCACGACCACCTTCGCGGGGCCCTTCGAGGGCGTGCGCGTCGCGCGCTCTTCGGCGGCGTGACACGCGTTGGCGACGAGGTTCACGAGCACCTGCGTGACCTGATCGCGGTCCGCGAGGAGCAGCGGAAAGCCCTGCGCGCCGCCCTCCACCACGTGCGACACGTCGACGGTCGACCCCGCGTGGAGCTCGGTCACGTGGGCGATCACCTCGGGCAGCGCGAGGGGCGCGGGCGAGGGCTTCGGCGCGCGGGCGAAGCGCGAGAAATCTTCGACGAGACGACGGAGCCGCTCCACCTCGTCGAGCACGATGCGGGTCTCCTCTTCGAAGAGTTCCTCGAAGTCGGGGAGCTGCCGCTCGCGCGCCTTGCGGAGCATCTCGACGGCCATGCGAATGGGCGTGAGCGGGTTCTTGATCTCGTGCGCCATCTGCCGCGCGATGTCGCGCCATGCGGCCGTGCGCACGGCCCTTCGGAGCTGCGTGTCCGCGGTGCGCAGCTCGGCGGTCATGCGATTGAACGCGGCCACGAGTCGCCCGAGCTCGCCGTCGGCGCGCACGTCGATCTGCACGTTGCGATCGCCCGCGGCCACACGGTCTGCGGCCTCGGCCACCACGCGCAGCGGCCGCACGAGCGCCGGCGCGAGTAGCACCGCCAGCAGCAACGACACCAGCGCCGCGAAGAGCGCACCCGCCGCCGTGAGCGCGTCGAGGTCGCGCATGAGCCCGCGCAACGCCGCGTCGCTCGACTCGATCACCACGGCCGCGAGCACGGCGCCGTCGGGGCCCTTCAACGCGAGCACGCGCTGTCGCTCCGTGGCCTGCACCGCGCGAGCGCCATCGCCCACCACGAGGCGCACGCCCACCACGTCGTCGCCCGCGAGCGAGGCCACGAGGTCGGCGTCCACGGCCTCGCCACCCGCGACGGCCACCGCGACGGAGCCGCGGCGACGCGTGCAGGCGCTCTCCAGCACGAGCGCGTCGGAGGGACCGCTCGCACCGCGCACCCGCACCCGTCGCACCCACCACGCGTCGGGCGCGCGCGTCGAGGCGAGGCGCCAGGTGTCGACGTCGGCGGTGCCCGCCTGGCCGGGATAGTGGGCGCGCGCGAGCACCACGCCGTCGCTGCGAACGAGCGAGAGGGCGGCGAAGTCCAGCGAGCGCTGCACCTCGGGGAGGAGCGCGCCGAGCTCTGCGCGGGCCTCGTCGGTGAAGCGTCCCGTTTCGAGCTGCAGGAGCGTGCGGTCGACGAGGTAGTCGTGGGCGCAGAAGCGGGCGAGGTTGCGCTGCTGCGCGGCGGCGCGGGCCACGAGGGTGCGCTCGACGCGGGCGAGGGCGGCGGTGCGGCGCTCGGCGTCGGCGTCGGCGTAGCGCTGCGTGAGACGCGCGCGGGCGAGGGCCCCGGCGGTCACGAGCGGGCACAGGCCGCACACGAGGAGCGCGAGCGCGAAGCGCGTGCGGAGCTTCACGGCGATGGAGTCGCCGCGGTCGCGCGGAGGTGGCGCGGAACCTTGCGTGCGATCGGAACACCGCTGGGCAGCGTCGAGAGGAGCCTTCCGCGGCGGAACACCCAGAGCGTCGCGGGATCGCCGTGCACCCACGTCTCGTCGACGGTGAGCGGGGTGGTGGCCACGACGGCGACGCGGTCGCGGGGCGTGGTGACGGCGCCGAAGTCGATGGAGACGTCGTCGTCTTTGAGCGTCGCGCGGCCGAAGGGATAGCGCCGCACGATGTGGCAGAGCCGCGTGTCGCAGCGCGCGAAGAGTCGGTCGCCGTTGCCCATCACGAAGTTGAACGTGCCGAGGCGCGCGAGGCGCCCCGCGTGGTCGGCGATGGCGTCGTCCATGGCCGTGGGGTCTGCGGGCTCGTCGCGAAAGGTCGCGCGCAACATTTCGAGCAGCGAGCAGAACGCGTGCTCGCTGTCGGTGGTGCCCACGGGGCGAAAGCGTCCGAGCTTGAGCGCGTCGGCGTCGCGGAGCGTGCCGTTGTGGGCGAAGACCCAGTGGCGTCCCCACAGCTCGCGCTGAAAGGGATGGGTGTTCGCGAGCTTCACGTGGCCGCGGGTCTTCTTGCGAATGTGCGCGAGGGCCTGGAGCGTCTTCACCGGCGTGTTGCGAAAGAACTCCGCGAGCGGCGACGCCGAGCACGCGTTCGGATCGAGGAACACCCGCGCCGCGCGCCCTTCGAAGAACGCCAGGCCCCAGCCGTCACCGTGCGGCCCCGTGCACCCGCCGCGCTTCGAGAACCCACGGAACGAGAACACCAGATCCGTCGGGTTGTTGCAGTCCATCGCGAGCAGTTCGCACATAGGCCGCGCGAGTCTATGCCGCGCATCGCAGCGCGCCGAAAGGGGTTCTGCGCACCCGCCTCCAGGGGGAGGGGCTCTGGTGACCACCGCGTCCGTGTGTGCAGCGCGGTGCCAGCGCTGTCGCGCACACGAACACGACAACGGTCGCGTCGCTCGAAATCATGCTCGTACGCGCTTGCCGTGACGCTCCGCGGCAGATAGATCCGACGCGCGACGGCCCGACCGTTGCTCTAAAGCGAGAACCTCCATGTCGCCCGACGCCTCCGCCGCCCGCCGCTCCGAAGCGCCCGCCCGATCATCCTCGCAGCCCGTTCCGTTCGACTTCTCGACGGCGGTGCAGCGCTTGTGGGTGCAGCACGATCCGATGCTCCTCGTCGGCGACGACGGCCCCTCGCACGACCTCTACGAGCACCAGGCGTACATCACCTCGCTCTGCGCCGCCGAAGTGCTCAGCGTCGACGACGCCGAGAAGATCGTCACGACGATCCTCCGCCGCGAGTACACGACCATCACCGCGCTCTGGTCCGACGCCGCGTTCCTCCGCCGCGTGCAGGGCCTCGCCGTCGATCTCTTCGCCGCCTGTCAGGCGCGCCCGCGCCGCGTCTCCACCGCCCCCTGGCGCGCGCGCTGAACCCGCGCACCGACGCACGCGCTCGCGCACCGTCTGACCTGCGAGCCCACCCCCAACGGATCGTTGCATTCTCAACAAACACGCGGTGACGAAATCGTTCCACCGCGGTGGATTGGGGCTTCTCCCGTCACGCGATCGGGGTTACTGCTGCCCCGCTACGACGACTTGGCTTGGCCTGCGCTGATCGAGTTTTGAAGACCTGACGAAGGGCACATCGCCCGCCGTCCGCTTTCCCCCCGAGGCGTTGGATGTCGTCTTCTCTCCTCTCCCGCGCGCTGCCGTGGGTCGCCGCTTCCTGCGCTGCCGTCGGCGCGCTGCTCCTCTCGGCGATGCCCGTGCGCTCGCAGGCCGGTCCCTGCGGATACAACATGGCCTTCGTGCCCACGAGCGCAGCCGCGGGGGCTGCCGGTGGGGGCTTCTGCATCGACCGCTTCGAAGCGTCGCTGCGCACGGCCGACGGCAACGACCGCCCCTGGTCGCCGTACCTCACGCCAGGCCGCGAGCACGTGCGCGCCGTGAGCGTTCGCGGGGCCGTTCCGCAGGGATACATCTCGCAGCATCAGGCCGCCGCCGCGTGCGCCGCCGCGGGCAAGCGCCTCTGCGCCGACAACGAGTGGCAGCGCGCGTGTCGCGGTCCGCGGCAGCAGACCTTCGGCTACGGCAACACGCGCGTGCAGGGCCGCTGCAACGAGAACCACCGCTGGCACCCCGTGGTGCAACTGTTCCGTTCGGCGGGCCAGGCCCTCTGGGGTCACGTGCAGATGAACGACCCGCAGATCAACCAGCTCCCCGGCACCGTGGCCCTCACCGGCGCCCACAGCGGGTGCAGCAACGAGTACGGCGTCTACGACATGGTCGGCAACCTCCACGAGTGGACCGCCGACCCCGCGGGCACCTTCCGCGGCGGCTACTACATGGACACGACCATCAACGGCAACGGCTGCAACTACGTCACGAACGCGCACGACCCGAGCTACCACGACTACAGCATCGGGTTCCGCTGCTGCGCGGCCGCCGCCACGCCCTGATCCGCGCGACCTTCTCGCGCCCCCATCGCGTCGCACCGGGAGTGAACCCCCCGCGTGCGACGCGGCGTTTCGAAGCGTCGTGAAGCCGCGCTCAACGGCGCTTGAAGATCGACTTCACACGCCCCGCGAGCGCGCGCAGCGCCGGCGGATGGCGCTCGCACAGCACCCGCCCATCGACCGCCGAGAGCACCACGTGGCCCTCGAAGCGCTCGCCCTTCACCACGTCGCCCTCGTACTCGTAGCGACGGAGCCACACGGGGTAGTGGCAGAGCACGGTGCTCCGCGCGCGCGCATCGACGTCGCGGTACAGCGCGTCGCTTGGGGTCACGGCCCGTCGGAGCTGCGCCAGCGCCTCGCGCTCGGCTTCGTCGGCGGTCATGTCGGGCGCGAGCACCTCGCCGTCGGTGATCGGGTGCGTGAGGCGCGACGCGAGCGACTCCATCGGGAGCGTGATCGCAGGCGTCGGATCGAAGGGCAGCATCTTGCGCGCGAGCAGCAGCACCACGGCGTCGCGGTGTCGCACGCCCCCCGTCGGGAGCATGCCGCGCAGCGTTCCACGGCGGTCTCGCACCGCGCGCACGCCGACGTGAACGCCCTCCGCCGAGCCGTCGACGCGCCACACGGGAACCCACACGAGCTGTGCGAGTTCGAGGTCTGCGCGGTGGCTGTCGACGGGGCGCAGCAGGCCCTCCTGCGCGGCCTCGCGGGCGCGTCGGTCGGCCTCTTCGGGGCCGAGGCGCGAGGGCACCATGAAGGCCGCCCCGTCGGGCACGTGCACGGCGGCGAGCGGCGGTGGAGCGATGGGGCCGAAGCGTCGGCGGCGCGCGTCGAAGGGCATGGCGTCGGCGATCTCTAGCCCACGGTGACGCTGCGTTCGACCGCGCCCGTTCGGCAGCTCTGCACGCGCACGGTGACGGTGCCCGCGCCGCGCACGAGCCACTCGGCGGTGCGCGCGCCCGTGTTGCCGCGGCTGCGAAGGTAGAAGAGCGAGGCGTGTCCGAAGCGTCCGCGGCCCCAGCCATCGAGGTGACCGAGCTCGCGGTGCGCGCCGTGGCCGTCGACGAGGGCGCAGCCGTCGGCGCTCACCGTGGCGTAGAGGGGCTCGTTCCACGGGAGCGCGCGGGCCGACGAGAGCACGTACGTGGGGAGGTAGCCGTGGTTCTCGACGGTGAGGGTCACGCGCGAGAGACCGTCGCCCACGGGGGTCACCGTGAGGTGCGTGACGCGCACCGCCGGGGCCAGCGCCGCCACGCGAAGGAACGCCGCCGACTGGCGCGCGCAGAGCTCGCCGAGATGGTCGGGCGGAGGGTTCCAGATGCCCACGCGGGGATCGATGCCGCCAACATCGACGACGCCGAGCTGCGGGTGCACGAAGGGACGCCACGGGCGAAGCACCCGCCCCGCGTTGTGCTTCGCATCCCACTGACCGAGGCGCACGAGGTCTTCGCGCGTGAGGTGGCTGTAGTGGTCGACGAAGGGCTTCTTCCGCGCGATGCCGAGCTGCGCGAAGAGGTCCCAGAGCTCGCACACGTACGCGATGGCGCCGCGCTGGTGGTAGCCGAAGTCCGTGAGGTCGCCGTGCAGGGGCTTGTCGGGCTCGTAGGTGAACTCCGCGAAGCCCGACACCGTGGGATAGCCCGCGTGCTTCTCGCCCCACGCCTCGATCTCGCGAAAGATCGCGAGGTCCTCGGGGTCCATCTTCGCGTCGGGCTTGTCGCCCAGCGGACGGATGAACACACCGCCGAACGTGTGCAGGTTCAACCACGCGAAGATCTCGGGGTGCGCGGTCACGAACTCCACCACGGCGCGCGCCTCGGGCTCGCTCGTGGGGTACGCACCCGCGCCGGGCTGCACGGGCTCCGGCGCCCACGCGTAGGGGAAGTTGCGGTTGAGGTCCGTGTCGTTGTCCGAGAGGTACGTGGGCGAGGGGATGTGATGCCCGTCGAAGTGCTCGATGGTCCCCTCGGGGTAGACCTTGTAGTAGGGCGGCGGGTCGTCGATCGTGCGCGGCACGAGGAGCCCCGGCACCTCGGGCGCTTCGACGTACTCACCCCCGGGGTCGACCTTGCGCATCACGAACGCGAGCCCGTCGCCGTCGACGTCGTGCGCGCGCCATCGCGGACGCCCGCGGTCGGCCCGTCGATCACGGGGATTCGAGCGCACGTACGCGCCCGTGGTGAGCACCGTCTCGGCGCCGTCGGGGCTCATGCGCGGGAGCACGTGCACGAGCACCTCGCGCAGCCGATCGCGCGTCGCCGCGGTGAGCCCGTGGAGCTCGCCCTCGGGGGTGAGATGCAGGCGCAACACGTCTTCGGCGAGGGCCAGCGCGACGCTCGATCCCGAGACCTCGGAGGCGTGCATGTTCGCGTCGATGAACACCGACGGACGCGCCCGATCGGGATCGGGACCCACCGTGAGCACCCAGAGCTCCCGACCCTCGGGCGAGCGGCCGATCGAGCGCAGCCGCACGAGCTGCGGAAAGGCCTCGGCCCACGCGCGCATCTGCGCTTCGAGGTCGGCGTAACGGAGGTACCGCGCCCGAAAGCCCCGCGAGAGCGCGTCGATCTTCGAGATGGTGTCGGTCATGACAGCCCCGTCGCGTAACACACTCCGCGCGCGGCCGACATCGCACGTTCCAGCGGCGAGAATTGACATCGCGGCATGGAACCGGCACTAGACTGACCGTGCTGACGCCTGCGTGCGCTCCCGATCCTTCTGCGCGCGGGCCCTTCTGCAACGGATCGGTGTAGGCGAAACGGGCGATGGGCCCCTCCTTGAGCAGCGCACTCCAGCCCGGTCAGGTCTTCGGGCGGTACCAGATCGCGCGCACGCTGGGCGTGGGCTCCTTCGGCATCGTGTACGAGGCGGTGCAGTATCCGCTCGGTCGTCGCGTCGCGCTGAAGCTCCTGCACGACCGCACGCTCACGCACCCCGACGCGATGGCGCGCTTCGAACGCGAGGCCATGGCCGCGTCGCGCATGCGCCACGACCACATCGTCGACGTCTACGATTTCGGCTCCCACGAGGGCACCGCGTTCCTCGCGATGGAGCTGCTCGAAGGCGAGAGCCTCCAGGCCCTCATGCGGCGCTCGGGGCCGCTGCCGCAGATGCTCCTCGTCGACCTGCTGCTGCCCATCGTGTCGGCCGTCGCGGCGGTTCACGACCAGGGCATCGTGCACCGCGACCTCAAGCCCGAGAACGTGCTGCTCACGGTGACCCCCGAGCGCCAGTGGCACCCGAAGCTGCTGGATTTCGGCATCGCGAAGGTTGAAGCCACGGGGCCCGAGCTCACGCGCACCAACGCCCTCCTTGGCACGCCCTGCTACATGTCGCCCGAGCAGGTGATGCAGGCGCGCACCATCGATGGGCGCTCGGACCAGTGGTCCCTCGGCGTGCTGCTCTACGAGGCCGTCACGGGGTCGAAGCCCTTCTACTCCGACACGCTGCTCGTGCTGATGACGGCCATCACGTCGGAGACGCCGCCGCCGCCGCGCGTGGCGCGTCCCGACCTCGACGCGGGCTTCGAAGCGGTGATCCTCCGCGCGATGCAGCGTCGGCCCGAAGACCGCTTCGGCTCGATGCGTGAGCTCGGCGCCGCGCTCCTGCCCTTCGCGTCGCCCGCGTCGCAGCAGCGCTGGTACGAGGAGTTCGCGAACCTCCAGCCCCGCACCGAGCCGCGGCTCGCAGGAGCGGCGCAGCGCGCGTCGGCGGTCCCTGCGGCGCCGCAATCCCCGCAGCCGCCGAAGACGCCCATCGCCTCGTTCGCGGTCGAAGAGGAGGAGGCCACGCGGGCCCGCGCCGAGAGCGTGCAGCCCGTCGACGAGCCCACCGAGCTCGTGAACACCACCTCGCAGGATGGGGAGTTTCCCGCGGGGTTTCAGCGTCCGCAGGCCATCGCCGCGCGCAACGCGCCGCCGCCGTCGCAGGGGCTCCAGCCGCCCGAGATCGCGCCCGATGATCTCTTCGCGCCGACGCCCGCGCGCGAGGTCGGCACCGGCACCCTCGCGATGGATCTGGAGACCGCGCCGGGACGCGCGTCGCCCGTGAACTCCCCGCCTCCGCCCCGGCCCGCCACGGGAAAGATGCCCGCGTACAAGGCCACCGTGGAGATGAACAACCCCGTCGCCCCGGCCATCGCCCCGATGGGTGCGCCGAACGCGATGGGCCCGATGTCGTATCCGCCGAACGCGCCGGGCATGGCCCCCATGTCGTATCCGCCGGGTGCACCGGGCAACGGATACGCGCCGGGCGCAGTGCCGCCGGGCTCGTTTCCGCCGGGCGCCGCGATGGGCCCGCAGGGGATGAACCCCGCGATGGGCCCGCAGGGAATGAACCCCGCGATGGGCCCGCAGGGGATGAACCCGCACGCGATGGGTCCGCAGGGGATGAATCCCGCGATGGGTCCGCAGGGGATGAACCCCGCGATGGGTCCGCAGGGGATGAACCCCGCGATGCAGGGCCCCTGGGGTGCGCCCAACGGGTACGGTCCGCCCGGTCGCATCTACGGCGCTGCGCCGCCCAACGACGCGCCGCCCAACGGCACCTTCAACCTCACGTCGGGTGAGATCCAGCGCCCTCCGCAGCGCAGCTCGAAGCGCGGCCTGTGGATCGCCGTGCTCGTCGTGTTCTTCGGCGGCGCCCTCGCGGCCGGCGTGCTCGTGCTCGCGCCGCATCGTGGCACCCGCACCGAGCCCGCCACCACCACGCCGCCGCGCCCTGCGCTGCCCGACGCGTCGGCGGTTCCCGCGATCTCCGATGCGTCCGTGGCGGCGATTGCCGATGCGCTCCCTGCGACCTCCGATGCGCCCGCGCTGACGCCCGATGCGCCCGCGCTGACGCCCGATGCGTCGCTCCTCGCGGCTGCGCCCGATGTGCCCGCCGTCGATGCGTCGGCGCCCGATGTCACGCCCGCGACCGCGGTCGACGCGGCGCCCGATGTGCTGCGCGATGCGTCCGTTCTGGTCGTGCGCGACGTGCCCGCGGTGCCCGCGCGCGATGCCGCCGTGGCTGCGGTCGATGCGGGCACCCCCGGGGGTCCCGTCGACGCGGGCCGTGGTCGTGTGCGCGACCCGAACGCGCGCCCGAGGAACCGTCCGCGCGGCCCGCGCTTCAACGCGCCCATCTTCTGACGCACCGTCGCGGTGCCCTTCGTGGGCACTTGCTTCGCGGGAGCGTCTCGTCGCATGGTCGCGTGCGCTGTGACTCGATCTGCGCACGTCTGGGCGGTGGGTGTTGGCGTGGTGTTCGTGCTCGCGACCTCGGTCGCGCAGGCGCAGCCCCGGGGCGGACGCAACGGGAGCAACAACGACGAGACCGAGGCGCAGCACGCGCAGGGCAATCGTCTCCGCGAGCAGGGCCGCCACGCCGAAGCGCGCGACCTCTTCCGCGCCCTCTACGAGCGCACGCAGGACCCGCGCGCCCTCGTGCGCCAGGGCCTCGCCGAGATGGCCCTCCAGGAGTGGATCGCCGCCGACGAGCACCTCACCGCGGGCCTCGCCACGCAGGGCAACCGTTGGGTCGACGAGAACCGCGCGCGCATCAACGGCGCGCTCCACGACGTGCAGACCCACGTGGGCTCCCTCGCCGTCGAGTGCGGCCCCGCGGGCGCCACGCTCACCGTGAACGACACCGCGCGCGGCGTGTGCCCCGTCTCCGCCCCGCTGCGCCTCGCCGTGGGCAGCGCCACCGTGCGCGTCGAAGCCCCGGGCCAGCCTCCGCGCAGCGAGACCGTGCAGGTGGTCGCCGGGTCCGAGCCTCTGCGTGTGCGCGTCGTCGTCGATCCTCCGGCGCCGCCTCCGCCGCCGACCCCGACGGTGAACGAGTCGCTCCGTCGCCGTCGTCGCACGATGCTCGCGCTCGGCGGCGTGTCGCTGGGCCTCGGCGCGGCGGGCGTGGGCGTGGGCCTCGCGGGCTTCACCGCGCTCGACAACAACACCGTGGGCCTCGTCGGCGTGGCCGCGGGCGGCGCGCTCCTCGTGACGGGCGTGGTGCTGCTCGTGGTGGCGCCCTCGCGGCGCGACGTCGAAGGCCGCGCGGCCCTCTGCGCGCCGACCTTCGACCGACCGGGCCTCGCGTGCGCGGTGACCTTCTGAGAAGGGGGCTCTAGCGCGCGGCGGGCGCTGCGGACTCGGGCGCGGGCATCACGTCGAGCACGATGCGGTTCGAGGCCACGAGGTAGCGCGCGGCCACGCGGCGCAGGTCGTCGAGCGTGACCGCTTCGTAGCGCGCGAGCTCGCTGTTCACGGCGTTCGCGTCGCCGTCGTAGAGCTCGGTCATGCCGAGGTACTCCGCGCGGTCGAGGGGGCGCTGGAGGCCGAACACGAAGGCGTTGCGCAGCGCGTTCCTGGCCTTCTCCAGCTCGCGGGCGGTGACCCCGCGAGACACCACGTCGGCGATGAGGCGGTCGAGGGCGGCGCGTCCTTCGGCGGGGGTGTGACCCTCGGCGCAGATGGCCCAGAGCGCGAGGATGTCGGGGCCGCGGCGGTCTTCGGTGTCGAGCTCCACCTCGGCGAGGAGCTCGCTGTCGCGCACGAGGCCGCGGTAGAGCCGCGACGACTCGCCGCCGCCGAGAATCAGCGCGAGCAGCTCCAGGGGGTAGTGGTCGGGCGTGCGCCGCGGGGGGATGTGCCACGCGACGTGGAACGCGGGCGCTTCGGCGTGCGCGTCGGTCACCGAGTCGGTGCGCTCGACCCCCGGGGGGGTGAAGCCCGGGTCCGACCACGCAGGGCCGCGGCGCGTGGTGATGGGACCGAAGTGACGGCGCACCATCTCCAGCGCGGCGGCGGGTTCGAAGTCGCCCGCGATGGCGATCACCGCGTTGTCGGGCGCGTACCACCGCGCGTGAAAGTCGCGCACGCGCTGGAGCTGCTCGGCGGGCGCGACCCCGGGCATCTCCAGGTCGCGCATGTCGCCGATGGTGCTGTGCTCGTACGGAAAATAGCCCTGGTAGAACAGCTCATCGCGCCGCAGGAGCGACTGCATGTACGGGCGGTTCTCGTACGACTGACGGCGCTCTTCCATCACCGTGAGGCGCTGGTTCTCGAAGGCCTCGGCGGTGATCGCGAGCGAGCGCATGCGGTCGGCTTCGAGCCACAGACCGAGCTCCAGCGCGCTCGCGGGGAGCATCTCGAAGTAGTTCGTGCGGTCCTCGCTCGTGGTTGCGTTCGAGTCGGCGCCGCGCAGCGCGAGGAGACGGTCGAACTCTCCCTTGGGGAGCCCCTCGGTGCCCTCGAACATGAGGTGTTCGAAGAGGTGCGCGAAGCCCGAGCGGCCGCGCTCTTCGACCCGCGCGCCCACGTCGTAGTAGATCGCGATGGCCACGGTGCCCACGGAGTGATCGGGCGAGAGCACCACGCGCAGGCCGTTGTCGAGGCGCTCGCGCTGCACCGGGATCGACAGCGCCGCAGAGGCCGCCGGGGCCGCCGTCACCGCCGTCGCAGGAGCCGTCTGCGCGCGCGCCGCGGGGGCCGCGAGGAGCGTGGCGCCGAGGGCCACGAGGGTCGAGAGGAGCTTCATCGCAGGGCCGCGAGGGTGTCTGTTCTCACGGCGCGCGACAAGCGTTGCGTGGGGCCGCGCGGGCGGTCTACACACAGCACCGATGCGTACCGCGCTCTGCACGCTCACCGCCGCCCTCGCGCTCGCGGGCTGCAAAGACCCGCCGCACAACCCCCCGACGCCCCGCGCGCCCCGCGCCGCCGACGGAGGTGCCCCGGGGGCCAGGCCGCCGTTCCCCGCGCAGACGCTCTCGACCAACGCGCGGCGCGACTGCTTCAACGACGATTTTCGCGCCACGCGCGTGAAGCTCCGCGGCGCGCTCGTCGAGCTCTGCGGCGTGTCGGGGGGATCGCCCGTCTGCTACGAGGTCGACCCCATCGGCAACCGCGTGGAGACCCTGCGCGTGGCCGACGCGCCCACCGCGGTGCCCGATGAGCCGCAGCTCGTGGGGCCGTTTCAGCGCACCGACCTCGCGAGCCACGGGTGGCGCGCCTCGACGCGCGGCGGAACGCTCAACGTCACGGGCCCCGCGGGCAACCACCGCACGGTCACGGCCACGGGCTTCGGCTTCCACTCGTACGAAAACGTGGTGTTCCTCCCGTGGACCGAGGGCTGGTACGCGGTGCTCGTGGGCATCCGCGGCGCCGACCTCGGGGCCACCGCGGTCATCGACCCGTTCACCCTGCGCATGGTGAGCCACGCCGCGCTGCTCCCCTGCGGACGCGATTCGTGACCGTGTAAGCACCGCCCGCCCGCCGCGTTCTCCGCACCGCCACCGCCCACGGAGAACGCCATGAAGCCCACCCTCGCGCTCGCGCTCGTCGCCCTCAGCACCGCCGCCGCCTGCACCTCCGCGGGACGCGCCGCGCCGCCCTCCTACGCCCCCGCGCCGGGCTACGCCTCGACGCCCGTCACGGTGACCACCGAGTCCACGGCGTCGACCTCCACCGGCTACGGGGGAGAGGGGGGTGGACCCGCCGCCGACGTCACCGCCCGCGCCCCCTCCGACGGCTACGTCGACCGCGCCGCGCCGCCGCCCCCCTCCTCGGGAGGCGCCGTGAACGTGACCCCCGCGGTGCGTCCGGGCCTCGCGACCGAGTGGGGCGAGTCTCGCCGCTCGCCCATGTCGTACGGCGCCTTCGTGCGGGCCTCGTCGCGCCCCGTCGACGTCGCCGCGATCCACTACAACGACGCGCACCTCGCCGCGATGCAGGCCGTCACGCACAACGCCTCGCGCCCCTGGGTGGGCATCCACGCCGACGGCGTGCGCGTCTCGCTGCGCGACGAGTACGGCTCTCCGCTGCCGGGGTACTTCGCGGGCGACACGGTGTACGTGCTCGGCAACGCGGGGCAGCGCTACAGCATCGTGATCGAGAACGCCACGCCGCAGCGCTTCGAGACCGTGGTCTCCGTCGACGGCCTCGACGTCATTCGCGGCAGGCCCGCGAGCATGGGCGAGCGCGGGTACATCCTCCCGGCGTACGGGCGCGTCGAGATCGACGGGTTTCGCCAGAGCCTCGACGCGGTGGCGGCGTTTCGCTTCGGCTCCGTGGGCGACTCGTACGCCGCGCAGCAGGGCGACGCGCGCAACGTCGGGGTCATCGGCGTGGCCCTCTTCGCCGAACGCGGGGCCGTGCTCGACCTCGAACAGAACGAGCTCGAACTCCGCGAGCGGGCCAATCCCTTTCCCAACGGATTCGCCCCGCCGCCCCCCGCGCGACGCTGGTACTGAACGCCCGACCTGGGTGGGGGGTGCCCTGACGAAATACCCCTTGTTTGCCCGAGAAACGTGATTTGTCCGACCGGTCGGACAACCCGCACACCCCCCGTCTCCCCCACCGCTCCCGGCACCTGGTCACCGCGCCCCCGCACGTGGGAGGAGTGTTCTCCCACTTCCGCCCGGAGAGACCGCGCAGGTAGCTTCAAAGTGCTGTGGAGTTTCGCAACCTCACCCCCTTCGAGTCGCTCGCGTTCTCCGCCTACGACGTGCACCAGCGCGAGCACCACGTCGTCGTGACGCGCGTGGTGTACCGCCTCGTGGCCGACCCCCACGGCGGTCGCACACACCGCTGCGAGGTGCTCACCGGCGACGACCGCAACGCGCTCGTGACGAGCGACGTGTACGAGGGCGACGCGCACACGTCGAGCGTGCGCGCCGAGAGCGACCTCGCGCCCTTCAAGCCCCGCTGCGACGTGGTGGTGCGCGCCACGGCCCATGCACCGCAGGGAGAAGCTTCCGCGCGGTGGAGCGTGAACCTCCGCGTCGAGACCCCCACGGACCCGCAGCCCTCGGACCCCGACGACGCCCCGCGCGGCGTGCTCGTCGACAAGACCCTCACCGTGTGCGGCCCCCGGTGGTTCGTGCGCGACGGCGACCGTTGGACGCTCACCGAGCCGCAGCCCGCGACGCGCGTTCCGATGCGCTGGGAGGCGGCCTTCGGCGGACGTTCGCGCGTGGTCGATGCGCGCGTCGACGGGGGGCGCGAGCTGCTCCACGAGGTGTGCTTCACGAACCCGCTGGGCGCGGGATGGATCGAGCGGCGGCACTTCGAAGCGCTCGACGCTGCGGGCATCGAGCAGCCCGCGCACCTCGCCGCGCCGCAGGTGGAGCCTCCCGACGCGCCGGTGCGTGACCTGTGTGTGGCCGAGCATCCGAAGCACGCGGTCGATGCGCGCGCGATGGCTGCGCTCGCGGGTGACTACGGCGCGACGCCTGCGGGCTTCGGGTGGGTCGGTCGCGCGTGGACGCCGCGGCTCCAGCACGCGGGCACCTACGACGACGCGTGGGTGGCCGCGCGGCACCCGTTTCTGCCCGACGATTTCTCCTTCGCGTACTGGAACGGCGCGCCGACGGATCAGCAGATTCCGTGGCCGGGGCGGGGGCTCGCGGTGACGCTCACGCACCTCGCCGACGTGACGGTGGCCCCCGGGGGTGTGCTGTCGTTCGAGCTGCCGCCGCACCGGGCCTTTGTGATGGCGTGGCTCCAGGGGCTCCCGGTGCCCGTGCCCGCCGTGCTCGACACCGTCGACGTCGACGCCGAGGGGCTCACGGTGACCTGTCTGTGGCGCGTGATGGTGCCCCGCGCGCTCGCGCCCGCCGCGCTCGAAGCGCGCTTCGAAGTCGACCCCCACGCGCCCCTGCTCCGCATCAAGGAGGCCTAGAGACCGCCATGGCCGAGAACGTCGGATCGCGCAAAGAGGACGGGTACAAAGCGGTCTGCACGCTGCCCGACGTGTGCAAGACGCCGATGGGCAGCAGCACGCCGCCGGTGCCCTACCAGGTCGTGTCGGAGATGAACATCGCGAAGGGCGTGAGCGGCGATGTGAAGTTCAACGACAACCGCGCCCACAAAGACGACAAGACCGTGATGCCGGTGACGAAGGGCGACGAGCCCGGCACCGCGAAGGGCATCAAGAGCGGCACCGTCGGCGAGCAGGCGTGGAACGTCGAGCACTCGTCGAACGTGAACGTCAACGGCCAGAAGGTCGTGCGCGTCGACGACAAGGTCGAGATGAACGGCCCGAAGCAGAACGACGAGGCCGAGCAGAAGAAGAAGCGCTACGAGTGCCGCAAGGAGCAGGTCGAAGAGGGCAAGAAGAGCAAGGACCCCAAGGTGCGCGAGGCCGCGAACCGCTTCGACAAGAACATCACCGCGGCGGAGCGCGCGTCGCTCTCGGACCACGCGTACGACCCTTCGAAGCCCGCGCCCACGGGGTGGAAGGACATCTCCGGCGACCCCGAGGCCCTCAAGCGCTACGGCGTCACCCCGCAGGACCTCGACGACAGCCGCCCCGGCGCCACGCGGCTCTACGAGCCCGACCCCAACGTGTTCGGCAACGACATGCGCCCGACGCTCGGCTTTCGCGGCACGCAGGAGGGCGCCGACTGGGGCCAGAACTTTCGCCAGGGGCTCAACTTCGAGTCGCCCTACTACCAGAACGCCGTTCGCCTCGGAAACACCCTCGGCGACAGCGTCGACTACACGGGCCACTCGCTCGGCGGCGGCCTCGCGTCGGCGGCGGCGAGCGCGGGCGGCGGCACGGGCACGACCTTCAACGCCGCGGGGCTCAACAGCAACACCGTGACCCGCTACGGCGGCACCGACCGCGGCGCGAACCTCGACGCGTACCAGGTCGACGGCGAGGTGCTCACCGGCGTGCAGGAGCAGGGCTGGAAGGGCACGCTCGCGGCCTACCAGGTGGGTGGCATCTGGGGCGCGCTCGCGAAGATCGGCGTGTCGGCGATGGCGCCCGACGCGATCGGCGCGCGGCACGCGCTGCCCGCGACGAGCATCGACCCCGTGCGACGGCACCTCATGGGCGATGTGAAGAACGGCATCGAGAAGCAGAAGACCGAAGACCAGAAGAAGATCGCCGACAGCACGGGCAAGAAGTGCTGACGACCCGACGAACGCGACGAACCCCCGAGGCCATGCCGTGACCGCTCCCGCGCCCGAAGCCCACTTTCTCGGTGACCCGCTCGCGCTCGCGCGCGCCATTCGCGACGGCGACCTCGCGACGGTGCAAGCCCGCGCGCCGCACACCGACCTCAACACCCCGGGGGCCCAGGGGATCACCCTGCTCGCCTACGCGCTCATGGCCGCGTCGGACCGCGATCCGCAGCGCCTCGCCATCGTGAGCGCCCTCGTGCGCGCGGGCGCCGACGTGCACCAGCCCGTGGCCGACATGGGGTCGCTCTGGGGAGCGGTGCTGCTGATGCCCGATCCGGCGTTTGCGGCGGCGTTTCTCGATGGCGGCGTGACCGTCGATGCGCGCGTCGGGGGCTACACCCCGCCGCTGTCGTACTGCGCGATGGAGCGCTCCGCGGCGGTGATGCGCATGCTCCTCGCGCGCGGCGCCGACCTCGACGGACGCGACACGCTCGGCACCCCGGCCATCACCCACGCGCTGCGTGCGATGGAGCTCGACGTGGTGGAAGAGCTCCTCGCGCGCGGCGCCGACGGCCACGCGGTGAACCTCCGCGGCGAGTCATTTCTGTGGGTGCTCCAACAGATTCACGGGCGGCAGCGCGAGGGCTCGCGCGCACGCATGAAGCTCGAAGCGATCCGCGACGCGCTGCTCGCCACGGGGCGCTTCGCGTGGCCGCCCGCCGACCCCGCGACGGAGCGTGAGGCGCTGCGTGACGCGGGCGTCGAGCCCATCGTTCCCATCGGACACACGCGCTGACCGCGGAGGAGGCACTCGCATGGCGAAGGGCAACACGATCGGTCGCATGGTGGGACAGGGCCCCGCTTCGAAGAGCCCGCCCGACATGGCCAATCCCCTCGTGACGATGTCGCAGGGGCTCCAGCAGATGGTCTCCGCGTGGCAGGGCCTCAGCGGCCTCGTGCAGCAGATCCTGGGGCTCGCGAAGGGCGGGGGCGGGGGAGGGGGTGGCGGCGGTGGCGGCGGCGCAGGAGGCGGTGCTGCGCGGCCTTCGGGGGGCGGTGGGGGAGACACGTCGGGCGGGCTCGCGGCGGCCCTTCCCGGGGCGCTCACGGGCGCGCTGCGGGATGGTTCTCCCGCGGGCCTCGCCGGGGCGCTCACGGGCGCTGCGCCCGACCTCTCGCAGGGTGTGGGCGACCTCTCGCAGCTCGCGTCGCGGCTCACGGCGCTCGGGGCGTCGTTGCGTCCCGGGGCGTCGACGCTGGAGGGACCGCCCGACGACCTCTCGCGCGCGGTGCGCACGACCACCGATGCGATCGTGTCGCGGGCCGTGGGGCTCCAGGCGCACAGCCGCTCGGTGCACCAGCTCGACCTCGACGCGGCGCAGGCCGACATCTCGCGGCTCGCGGGCGCGCTGCCCTCGCCGGTGCAATCCACGCAGGCCCTCGATGCAGCGCAGACTCTCGCGCGGATGCAGGGCGCGAGCGGACCGGTGCTCCAGATGCTCCAGCAGGTGCTCGGGGTGTTTCAGCAGGCGCTGCAGTTGATGCAGAAGATCAAGCCCGGCACCGACGGCGCGAAGGTGCGCGGCTGACGGCGGGGACGGCGCGATTGACCCCGCGCGCGGCGCCGTGATCCAGTGCGAGAGAACCCCACGCGCATGGAGCCTTCGTACGAAGTCGGGCAGCAGATCGACGGGCGCTTCACGCTCGTGGCGCCCGTGTCGAACGCCCTCGCGGGGCAGCGCTGGCGGGCCACCGACGAGCGCGGCGAGACCGTGCACCTCACGCTGCTCGTGCCTCCGCGGGAGCGCATCTCCGACGATGATCGCGCGGGGGTGCTGCGCGCGCTCGGCGAGTTCGGCCATCCGCACGCCGTCGAGGTGATCGCCGTCGGCGCGGCGACGGAGCGTGATCCCGCGTGGGTGGCCACGGCGATCCCCGGGGGGCGTGTGCTTCGCGCGTGGGCGACGCCGGGCCCGGTTCCGTTGCGCGATGCGCGGGCGGTGATGGAGCAGGTCACGCAGGCGCTCGCCGCGGCGCACGGTGCGAACCCCGAGTACCCGCTGCTCCACGGCGGCGCGCTGATCGACAGCGTGACCGTGGAGCGTCGCGGTGAGGTGCAGCTCGTGACCGCGCTCGGCGACCTCGGGGTGCTCACGCTCGCGGAGGAGGCCGAGGGCACGGTGCGTCCGCCCGATGCGCTCCCGGTGGGGCCGATGCCGCGCGACGACGTGTACGGACTCGGCGTGCTGCTCGTGGAGCTCCTCGCGGGCTTCACGCCTGCGCCGGGTCACGCGCCCGCGTCGCTCGCGATGCGTCTCACCAGCGCGCGCCCCGAGGTCGATCCCTCGCTCTGGAACGTCGCCCGCGTGTGCCTCTCGCCCGACGCCGACGTGCGCCCCGCCTCGCCCGCGAAGGTGCGCGAGCTGCTGCGCTCGGTCTCGTGGTCGCCGCGGGAGCTGAAGTCCGAACCCGCGCGCAGCGAGGTGCGTCCGGTGCCACCACCCCCGGGGGGCGATGCGCCGCCGCGTCCCTCGGTGCGCCCTGCGCCGCGCGCCCGCGTGGTGCACGTCAGCGCGCAGGCTCCCGCGACGAAGCCCGCCGCCGTCGAAGCACCGCCACCACCGCCACCACCGCCACCACCGCCACCATCACCGCCACCGCCACCACCGCCGCCCCCGTCGCCCACACCGAAGCCTGCGCCCGTGGTGTTGCCCGTGGCGGCGCCCACGCTGCGTCCGTCGGCGCCGGTGCCCGCCGCGCGCGCGAGCTTTCTCGACGTCGACGAGCGCACGGAGGTGTCGCCCGAGGTCTTCACGGCGCGCGCGAGCTTTCTCGGCGACGCGGAGCACACGGAGATCAACGCGTCCCCGGAGGCGCTCGTCGAGGTGCGCGCGGCAGAGACGCCGAAGCCCCGGGTCTCCTTCGTGAGCGAGGCCGCGGTGCGCGAGCGAACGGACTCGCTCCACGGCGATCACCTCCCGGCGGCGCCGCTGCGCGACAACACCGCGCGACGTTCGAACCCGCTGGTCTCGGACGTCACGCTCGAAGAGTCTGCGCCGCGCCTCGACGACGACATCACCCTCGAAGCCGACGCGCCGCACGCGCCCACCCCCCCCGGGGAGTCCCCCGCGCACGCCGACACCACACAGCGCCTCACGCCCCTCGCGCTGCCCGCCGACGACGCCCCCACGCTGCTGCCCCAGAGCACGCTCCGTCCGCCGTCGGCGAGGCCCGGCGCCGACGTGTTGCGCGCGGCCTTCGAAGCCGTCGACGAGCCCGAGCCCACGGCCCCGCGACCGCGCACGATGCCCCCGCCCACCCGCTCCGTCGCGCCCGCCCCCGTGGCCCTCGCGACGCCCGCGGTGGAGCCCCTCGCGCTGCCCTTCGACCCCTTCGCGCTGTCACCCGAGACGCTGCCGCTGACGCCGCGTCCGATGACCCTTCCGCCGCCGACGCGGCGCGATGCGTTGACGCCCTTCGCGCCGCTCGCGCCGCCCGTGCACCCGGGGCTCGCGATGGGGAGTGCGGTGACCGATGCGACGCTGCCGGTGGGTACAACAACCCCAGTGGTGCCCGCGCATTCTCCTGAGGCACCCTTCGTCATCCGGCCGATGCTGCCGCTCGATGCGCCGCGCCCGACGCCTCCGTGGACCGCCGCGGTGGCCGGGATCGTGGTCTTCGTGGTGGTGGTGTTTGCGCTGGCGTTTCTGCGCTGAGCTGCGCGTCGCGATGACCTCGACGGGGGCGGTGTACCCGTCGGCGCTGCGACGCCCATCACCACCGTCTCGGAGGGACACGGACCATGTCGCTGAGCCTCACTCCCACGCTGCCCGAAGTTCGCTGGACGTTCGCTGCCGGCCCCGTGAACGCCGACGCCTGGTCGGTGGTGCATGTCGATGCGCGCGAGGCGATGTCCGAGCTCTTTCACGTTCGACTGGTGCTGCTGATGGAGTCGGGTGGCGGCGAGCTCCACGACCTGCTCGGCGAGCGCGCGGTGCTCGAGACCCATCGCGGCGGGCTCGTGCGACCCCTCAAGGGGCTCGTCGTCGAGGTCGAGGAGCTCGGCTCCACCGCGCAGCATCGCTTCGTGCGCGTCGACGTGGCGCCGCAACTGTGGACGCTCTCGCAGCGCTCGGACTGCCGCATCTTTCAGTCGAAGAACACCGTCCAGATCGTGCGCGAGGTGCTCGCCGAGGCGGGCGTCTACCAAGACAACAACGGTCTGCGCATCGACGGCGCGCTCGATGGCCTCGCGCCGCGCGAGTACTGCGTGCAGTACCAGGAGACCGACCTCGCGTTCGTGCGGAGGCTCCTCGAAGACGAGGGCATTCCGTTCTACTTCGCGTTCGACGGGGAGGGGGGCGAGGCCCTCGTGCTCGCGGCCGACGACCACGGGTGGCGCCCGGTGGAGACCCTCGCGAGCGGGGCGATTCCCGTGCTCGACGCGGGCACGCTCACGGCGACGAGCGAGACCTTCACCTGGTTCGACGAGCGCCATGTGATGCGCCCCACGAGTGTGACCGTGCGCGACTTCGACTTCTCGCGTCCGCGCGCGTCGCTCGACATGACGGGCAAGCACGGCGCGGGGGCGAGGGCGCTCTATGAGTTTCCCGCGCGCTCGACGATCACGGGCTACGACCAGGGCGCGCGCGCATACAAGACCCACAACACCGCGCGGCTCGCGAAGGTGCGCGCCGAGGAGCACCAGACGCGCGTGCATCGCAGCCGCGGGCGCAGCGTGGTGACGGGCATGACCCCGGGGCGCAGCTTCTCGCTCTCGGGCCACGAGCGCGCCGACCTCGACCGCCGCTACCTCGTCACCTCGGTGGAGCACCTCGGCTTCGACTGGTCGATCGTGCCCGAGGAGGTGCTCAAGAGCCCCCGCTTTCAAGAGATCTTCGAAGACGCGGGCATCGAGGTGCCGCGGGGCACGCGGAGCGAAGGGCGCTACGGCAACCGCATCGAGGCGCACCGCATCGATCAGAACCCGGCGAGCGTTCCGTTCCGCCCGGCGCGCGTGACGCCGCGGCCGATCATCGAGGGGCCGCAGAGCGCGCGCGTGGTGGGCCCGGCGGGCGAGGAGATCCACACCGACGAGCACGGTCGCATCAAGGTGCAGTTTCCGTGGGACCGCCGCGGCGTCGAAGACGACAAGAGCTCGTGCTGGATCCGCGTCGTGCAGACGATGGGCGGCGGGAGCTGGGGCTTCACGTTCATTCCGCGCATCGGCATGGAGGTGGCGGTGAGCTTCTTCGAAGGCGACCCCGACCGCCCGGTGGTGACGGGCGCGATCTTCAACGGCGAGAACGGCACGCCGTACGGGCTCCCCGAGCACAAGACCCGCACGACGATCAAGACGAACACCACGCCGAGCAATGGCGGCTACAACGAGATGCGCTTCGAAGACAAAGCGGGTCTCGAACAGATCTTCACGCAGGCCCAGCGCGACCACGACACGCTCGTGAAGAACGACCAGACCCTCACGGTGAAGCGCCACCGCACGAAGCACGTGGAGGGCGAGGAGTTCAACACCATCGACAAGAACCGCGTCTCGCACGTGAAGCAGAACGACTCGTCGACCATCGACGGCAACCGCATCATGGAGGTGCTCAAGTCGGCGATGGAGGCCGTGGCGATGAACAAGGCCACGCAGGTCGGCGTGCAGTACACGATCAACGCGGGCGCGCGCTTCGAGGTCACCTGCGGCAAGTCGAAGTTCAGCATGGACGCCGCGGGCAACATCGCGCTCAAGGGCGTGAAGCTCGCGATCACGGGCGAGGGCGACGACAGCCACGTGGGCGTCGTGGCGAAGCTCATCGACCTGAACTGAGCGGCGCTGCGAGCGGGGGGCTTCCGCGCGCTCAGGGGGAGGGCGCGCGGAGGTCTTCGAAGCGTTCGTGGTGGGGGAGGCCGTCGAGCGCGGTCGCGCACCAGGTCGGCAGCGCGTCGTACACCTTGCGGACGCAGCCTTCGGCGCAGCGCACGCGCATCGTGGCTTCTGCGCCGTCGATGGAGTTGTCGAACAGGTATGCGCGGTCGACGAGGGGAAGCGCCTCTGCGAGGTTCGCCATCGAGCGCGCGTATCGATCGACGATCTTCTCGATCGGCACGGTATGTCCGCCGCGCATGTACCGCTGCGCCACGCGAGACGCGTTGATCGCCGGGTCGCTCGTGCCGATGAAGAACAGCCGGATGAAGTACCCCGCCTCGCGTGCTCGCTCGACAAACGCGAGCTTGTCCGGTGTGGAGAACACCGTCTCGAAAGCGAGGCTCTGACGTGCCGCAAGCAGAGCCTCGCGGCGCTCCGTCGTCCACCGCGCGGCTTCGAGCACCGAGGCCGGGTCGTTCCAACCGCCGAAGCGATGCTGCGCCACCTCGTCGGGGTTGAGGTACTCGACGCCATCGCTCCAGTGGTCGCGTCGTAAACGTTCGGTGACCGTCGTCTTGCCCGCGCCGTTGGGGCCGGCGATCACCAGAAGCACGGGGCTCACGGTCGATTTCCGCGCCTCGCGCGCGCCTCTTCGCGTGCCGCACGCAGCCGCGCGTCGAGTGCCGTCTTCGCGGCTTCGCGGCTCGCGAGCGCGTCGCGGTGCGCGTTGACGAGCAGCTCGCGAAACGCGTCGTCGTCGGGTTCCCAGCTCGGGTCGTTGAGGTTGCGCGTCATGCGCCGATCGTACGTCTGCGCCCGCGTCTCCGCATGAGCCGATTCCGCGGTGCGCTCAGGGGGAGGGCGCGCGGAGGCGGGCGGCGATGGCGTCGAGCGCGCGGGCGTCGGTGATCATGAAGCGGTGCAGCGCCACGGGGATCGCCTCCACGGAGCGCGCGCCGGGGAGCACCGCCGTCGACGCGGGCTGCACCATGAGGTCGTACGGGGTGTAGAGGCAGTGCACCTCGACGGAGCCCCAGGGGTCGTCGTCGCGCGCGAGGTCACGGAGCAGCGCGCTCCCCGGGCGCATGTCGCGCACGCCCTCGAAGGGCAGCGCCCACGCCGTGCGCGTGCCGTGGTGCGGTCCCGAGATCGACACGAAGCGACGGACCGACGCGCGTCCGCCGCCGCGCTGGAGCCACCACCGCGAGACCAGCGCGCCCATGCTGAAGCCCACGAGGTCGAGCTGCGACGCGTCGTGTGTGCGAAGGAGCGCGCGGGCGGCCTCGTCGACCTGGCGGGCGAGGAGGGGGAGGGGGGCGCGTCCGGTGTTGGGCACGAGGTCGAGCGCGTGCACGGGGGAGACGCCGCGTGCTTCGAGTCCGGCGCGCAGGGGGGCGAGGCGCTGCGATGAGTCCCAGATGCCGTGCACGAGCAGCGTGGGGAGGCTCATACGGCGCGCACCTCGCCCTCGTCGCGCGGCGGAATCGCGAGGCCCAGCGCGACGAACAGCGGCGGCACGATCAGCCCGCTCTTGATCGTGTGGATCAGGTCGCGCTGACCGTGCTGGGGCCACACGGTGATCGCCGCCGTGGCGAGAAAGGGCGCCGCGAGAAAGAGCGCCTGCGAGAGCGCCCAGCGACGCATCGGGGTGCGCACGCCGCCGAGACGGAGGATGCCCGCGACGGTCGTGGGCGTGAGGAGCCACCACCAGAGCGCGCTCCACCCGAGGAGCGTGAAGGGACCGTGGAGCAATCCCCAGGGGCCCGCGAAGGCGAGCGCGAGGGAGTACTGCACGAGCGGCACGCTCACGGCGGCGAAGACCGCGAGCGCGATCGTGAGCGCGAGGCGATGGGGGCGCGAGGGCGCGTCGACGACGCGGTAGGTCCACGCGAGAAAGAGCGCGAGGGCGAGGGGCACGGCGCGGTGCGGGGCGTTGACCCATGCGAGGCCCGCCCATCCGTGGTGTTCGAGCTCGACGCGCCACGCGAGGCCCGCGAAGAGTGCCAACGCGACGAGGGATGTGATGCGTGCGGTGCGTGTGGGCATGGCGGCGGTGCGTGCGAGACCGTACCGCAACGCGCGAGGCCGTCGTGGCGCTTCCCTCGCGGGGGGCGGAGTCGATAAGTTCCCGCGCCATGAACCGTTCGATGCAGACGCTCGCGCTGGTGCTCGCGGCCCTCTCGTGTGTGCGCGGCGCGCCGACGCCGCAGACCGCCGCGAACGCCACCCCGGGGGGAGGGGGCGTCGCGCGCGATGGCACGGTGCTCACCGCGGCTGCTGGGAACGAGGGCGCGGTGGGCGCGCGCGGTGCTGGTGCGCCGCTGCGCGACGCGTCGCGGGTGCCCGTGGGGAGCTCGCCGGTGCGCGGACGGGCCGATGCGCTCGTGACGGTGGTGGTGTTCAGCGATTTTCAGTGCCCCTTCTGCGGGCGTGTCGAGTCGACGCTGCGCGCGCTCTCGGAGCGCTACGGCGACGACCTGCGCGTCGTGTGGAAGAACAACCCGCTGCCCTTTCACGACAACGCGCGCCCCGCTGCAGAGGCCGCGATGGCGGTGTACGAGGCCGCGGGCTCGCAGGCCTTCTGGCGCTTTCACGACATGCTCTTCGAGAACCAGCAGCACCTCGGCCCCGAGGATCTGGAGGGCTACGTGCGTGCGCTCGGCGTCGACGTCGCGGCGTGGCGTGCGGCGCTCGACGGGCACGCGCGCTCGGCCTCGATCGACAACGACATGGCCCTCGCGGAACAGCTCGGCGCGCAGGGCACGCCGACGTTCTTCATCAACGGCACGCAGCTCGTGGGCGCGCAGCCGCTGGAGCGCTTCGTCGCGGTGATCGATCCGGTGCTGGCCCGCGCGCGAGAGATCACGCCGCGCGAGTCGGTGTACGAGGCCATGGTCGCGAACCCGGTGGCCTCGCCCGACGAGGCGCCGCCGTCGCGTCCGACGCAGCGTCCGGCGCGTCCCGACCCCGAGCAGGTGCTCCGCGTCGACGTGGCGGGTGCGCCCGCGCTGGGGCCCGCGAGCGCGCTCGTCACGATGGTGGTGTTCAGCGATTTTCAGTGCCCCTTCTGCGCGCGCGTGGAGCCCACGATCGCGAGCCTGCGCCGACGCTTCGGCAACGACCTGCGCGTCGTGTGGCGCAACGAGCCGCTGCCCTTTCACCAGAGCGCGCGTCCCGCCGCCGAGGCCGCGATGGAGGCCCTCGCGCAGCGCGGCGTCGCGGGCTTCTGGCGCATGCACGACACGCTCTTCGAGAACCAGCAGCACCTCGACCGCGAGAGCCTCGAAGGCTACGCGCAGGCCCAGGGCCTCGACATGACCCGCTTTCGCGCGGCGCTCGACGCGCACACGCACGAGCCCACGATCGCGGCCGACGAGGCGATCGCGCGGAGGCTCCAGGCCGACGGCACGCCGCACTTCTTCATCAACGGCCGACGGCTCATCGGCGCGCAGCCCGAGGAGCGCTTCGTCGCCGCCATCGAGCGCGCCCGCACCGAGGCCCGCGCGTGGATGCGCGAGCACCCCGGCACCACGCCCGCGAACTTCTACGCGCGCCTCATGGCGACCGCCGACGAGACCGTGCGCGCGGCGGGCGGCGGCGCGGAGGAGGGCGACGAGGGCAACGACGAGCAGCGGGTCTACACCGTGCGCGCCGCGCGCAACGCGCCGTACTTCGGCGGCGCCAACGCGCGGGTGGTGATCGAGCACTTCACGGACCTCCAGTGCCCGTTCTGCGCGCGGGTGCAGGGCGCGATCGGTGAGATTCGCGCGCACTACGGCGACCGCGTGCGCTTCGTGTGGCGCCACTACCCGCTGCCCTTTCACGACCACGCGATGCTCGCCGCCGAGGCCGCGCAGGAGGCCTTCGCGCAGCAGGGCAACGACGGCTTCTGGCGCATGACGGCCACGCTCTTCGACAACCAGCAGCACCTCGAACGCGCCGACCTCGAACGGTACGCGCAGGATCAGGGGCTCGACATGGCGCGCTTCCGCCGCGCGCTCGATCAGCACACGCACCAGGCCCGCATTCGCGACGACATGGCGGCCGCCGACGCGACGGGCGCGCAGATCGGCACGCCGGCGTTCTTCATCAACGGACGCTTCGTGGCCGGCGCGTACCCGTTCGCGGAGTTTCAGCGGCGCATCGACGCGGCGCTCGCGGAGCGTCGGTGAACGCGCGGGTCTCGATCCGTCGCGCGGTGCCGGGCGACGCGCGGGCGCTGGCGGAGATCCACGTGGCCTCGTGGCGCGCGGCCTACCGCGGATTGCTCTCCGACGCGGTGCTCGACGCGCAGTCGGTGGAGCGCCGCGCGGCCCAGTGGCACGACTGGCTCACGCACCCCACCACGCCGCTGCACCGTCACCACGCGCTGCTGCGGGAGGGGGTGCCCGCGGGCTTCGCGGTGACGGCCCCCACGCGCGACGACGACGGCGACGAAGGGGTCTTCGAACTGGCCGCGCTCTACCTCGCGCCCGACGCGATGGGGCAGGGCTTCGGCGCGATGCTCCTGGGCGTGGCGCTCGGCGAGGCGGCGGTCTGCGGGGCGCGCACGGTGACCCTCTGGGTGCTCGACACGAACACCCGCGCGCGGCGCTTCTACGAGCGCATGGGCTTCGTCGCCGATGGCACCGAGAAGCACGACGCACGCATCGACGGGCGCGAGCTGCGCTACCGCCTCGACCTCGCCTGACGGTCGGCGACGAGCGCCAGCGCCGCCGCCACACTCCACGCCAGCGCCGCCAGCTCGAAGGCCTCCGCCGCCGTGAAGTGCGTCGCGCGGAGGAGTCCCATGCGCGCCGCGGTGGCGCCTGCCTGCATCGCGAACCACAGCGCCGAGACGCGCGCCGCGCGCGGAGATTCGTCGTCGGGGAGCGAGGCCAGCGTCGCCGTGGTGACCGCGCCGCCTGCGAGTCCGGTGAGCGCCGCCGCGGCGAGGGGGGCGGTGGGGCCCAGGAGCCAGGCCGAGAGCGCCGCGAGGGTGGCGCCGAGGACGGCCGATCGTTCGGTACCGAACTTCTTCTGCGCGAGGGAGGGGAGCGCCGAGACGACGAGGGCGACGCCGTGCGCCGTGGCGCGGTCGTGGGCGTCGGCGGGGGAGGCGGCGGTGCTCCACGCAGAGACCGTGATTTGAAGGGCGAAGGTGTGGGCGAGCGTCGCCGCGAGGAGGGGCGCGACGGCGGGGGCGGGGCGCGGGGCGGAGGCGGTCTCGGAGGGCCGCGGGGACGATCGTTCGGTTGCGAACAATGTCGCCGTGGCGATCCACAGGGCGAGGCCCGAGGCGGCGAGGAGCGGGCGCGCGCCGTGGGGGTGGAGCGCTTCGACGAGGGGCGGTCCGAGGAGGGTGGCGAGTCCCGAGGCGACGGAGAGCGTGGCGGCGAGGGCGGGCGCGTCGGGGAGCGCCGCGTGGCGGTTGAGCAGCCGCGCGAGGGGCGCGCGCAACACGCCCGAGGTGAGCGCCCACACGGCCGTGGCCGCGAGGAGCAGCGCGGGCCGCGTGGCCGAGGGGAGCGCGAGGAGGGCCACGGTGGAGACGCCCACGGCGAGGAGCATCGCGGGGCCGAGGCGCTGCGTGGCGCGGGCGGCGCGGGCGAGCCAGAGGGCGCACGCGAGGTCGGCGAGGGCGAAGAGACCCTGGTCGGCGAGGAGCAGCTGGGCGCGCCACGCGGGCGGCGCGTGGGCGCGGTCGAGGAGCGCAGGGAGCGTGGTGGTGTAGGCGAGCCAGACGACGGCGAGGAGCGTCTGCGCGGCGACGGCGGCGAGGGCGGGGCGCCAGGGGGCGCGGAGGGCCATGGCGCGTCGCGGGGATGCGCTCAGAAGAAGCGGCGCTTGTTGTAGTTGCCCTCGTCGGGCCAGGCGGGCCAGTTGACCACCCAGCCGGCCTTGGTGGGGGCCTCGCGGGTCTTGTTGGGATCGGGGGGCGTGCGGGTGATCTTCACGTCGGTGAAGGCCTTGAATTCGAGCTTGGCGCCGGAGAAGTAGAGCTTGCCGCCGAAGAAGGCGCCTTCGTTGTCCATGCCGATCTGGCCGCCGCCGGCGAAGCCCGCCGAGCCCTGGAGCGAGACGCCCGCGGTGACGGAGACCATCCACGCCTTGCCCTCGAACTGCGCGGTGCCGCCGAAGGTGAAGCCGATCTTGCCTTCGACGGTGATGCTGCCTTCGGCCGCGCGTCCGTTGCGGATCTGGAGCGCGCCCTTGGCCGCGATGCCGCCGCTCATGCCGAGGGTGAGCGCGAGGACGGCCTTGGCCTCGAAGGTTCCGCCCGAGGAGTGCCAGCCCTCGGCCATGCGCCGCTTGGCCTTGATGAGGAACTCGGCGATGGCGGGCGCGCAGACGATGCCGAGGCCCGCGCCGCCCTTGCCCGCGGCGTTGATGAGCAGTTCGAGCAGGTCGACTTCGGCCGACGCACCGATGAGGGGATCGGCGGCGATTTCGAGGTCGACGTCGCGGCGGACGTTGGGGCCGTCGGGGTTCTCCGCGAGGGCGCTCTGGTACTTAAAACCGAGCTGGATCTGCGGGAACGTGACCTTCACGTTGCCCGCGTAGTAGGCGATCTTGCGGAACCAGCTCGCGGAGAGCTTCAAGATCTTCATCCACGCCGACGACTCGACGTAGGTGGTCTTGAACTCCTTGCCGACGTAGTCCTCGGCGCCGTCGTATTTGTAGGTGACCTTCGAATCGAAGAGGAAGGGATAGCCCCCGGTGTTCTCGATCTCGCGGGCGCCCTGCGGGTTGATCTTCGAGGTGCGCATGCGCTCGAAGCCCGCGCTCACCGCGAACTCGATGGACCACGTGATGTCGGGGAACACGCGCACGGCGCCGCCCGACGCGCCGTTGGTCGTGCACGCGTCGACGATGACCAGGTAGACGTCCTTCGTCTCGTAGCTGGGCCAGATGTACTTGTAGAGAATCCGCAGCTTGCCGAGGGCGCCGATGGCCTTCGGGAGCACCAGCGAGCTCTTCACATCGAACTTGAGCTGGTTCGCGCCGGTCACGATCTCGGGCGCGTTGAAGGGCGGCCGGATGATGATGTGCCGCTTCGCGTGGTTGCGGTCTTTGTTGCAGAGCGGCTTCGCCAGCACGCTCTTCACGCTGATCGTCTCTTTGGTGTTCGCGTTGCCCGCGATCACGTCGATGTAGCGCTTCTTCGGGTCGGAGTTCGGGAGCTTCACCCCGTACTTGCGCTTCGACGGCACGTGCTCGCACGCGAACTCCGCGCTCTTGAGCTCGCACTGCTGCTTCACCACCTGGCAGGGCAGCACGGGCTTCGCGGGCGCGGGGGCCGGCGTCTGCGGCCGGTTGGCCTGCACCTGCGCCACGTAGATCTGCCGCCACTCGGCGACGAGCTTCGCGTTGGCGGGGTTCTTCGTGTCGAGGCGCTTGCCCTTGAGCTCGGGGTGGCGTCGAAGAAACTCGCGGTTGGTCGCGGCGACTTCGGGCGAGACGGGCTTCGGCGCGCGGGGCTGCGAGGCGGGGGCGGGCGACGTCATCGGCGGGGGGCGATCATGGCCCTGCGTGTCACCACCCGTCTACCCCCTGCGCGGCGTTGTGCGGCGCAGAGGGAGACGCGCGGGGTGCGAGTCGCTCAGGGGCTGCCCGAGGTCGCGGCGCGGTAGGTGATCACGTCGTTGATCATCGAGACCGTGCACGCGTTGGCCGCGGTGAAGGTCACGCGGGCCACGCGCCAGAAATCGCTGTTCGCGTCGGCGGAGGTGTTCGTGCCCGTGATCGTGCGGGTGTAGGTGCCCGCGAGGGTGGTGCCGCAGTAGATCCGCACGGTCGCCGCGGTGCGCGCGCTGCCGTAGTAGTTGTGCACGCCGACGGTGTAGGTCTGCGACGAGATCACCGGCGAATCGATGCGGATGTTCTCGGGGCCGAAGCCGTAGGTGTTGTCGACGTCGAGGGAGGGGTCGTCGGCGGTGCCCGCGGCGCTCCAGCTCGGCGTGGTGTTGCGGTAGTAGCAGTCGTTGGGCGCGGAGAACCACGCGGTGGCGGCGCTGTTGTGCAGGTGCAGGTCGATGTCGGTGCGGCCCGCGGTGGTGGGGGCGGTGGTGCCGGTGTTCCACGTGAGCTCGACGCGGAGGCCGTGGCCGCGGAGGGTCACGGTGGTGTCGCACGAGGCGGTGCGTCCGGCGCTGTCGGTGGCCGTGAGGCGCACGGCGTAGTCACCGACGATCACCGAGGTGAAGGTGGTGCTCACCGACGTGGGAGAGCCCAGGGTGACGGTGCCGCCGGGCGGCGCCGAGACGACGGTCCACTGGTAGCGCGTGGCGCCGGTGGCCGTGGCGCGGAGGGTGACCGTGTTGCCCGCGAGGTCGACCACGGGCGCGGGGCACGTGAGCGACGGGCCGCACGAGAGTCCGTCGTCGACCTGGCCGTTGCAGTTGTTGTCGACGCGGTCGCAGGTTTCTGCGGTGGGCAGCGTCTGGCCCGCGCACGCGCCCCACGAAGACCCCACGCCGCCGGTGCCCGCCACGCAGCTCTGCGAGCCCGCGGCGCACGCGCCCACGCCCGCCGTGCCCGCGGGGCCGGTGTAGCAGCTCCGCGTCGCGCCAGGCACGCACGCGCAGCCGTTGTCGACCACGCCGTCGCAGTCGTTGTCGACGCCGTCACAGCGCTCGGCTGCGGGGAGCACCACGCCGGTGCACGTTCCCCATGCGCTGCCGATGTTGCCCGCGCCCGCGGCGCACGACTGCGAGCCCGCACGGCAGGCCCCGACGCCCGCCGTGCCCGCGGGGCCCGTGTAGCAGCTCCGCGTGGTGGAGACGGTGCACGCGCAGCCGTTGTCGACCACGCCGTCGCAGTCGTTGTCGACGCCGTCGCACGCCTCGCCCGAGGGCACGGTGGCGCCCATGCACGGCGCCCACATCGCGGCGCCGCCCGAGAGCACGCAGCTCTGCGATCCCGCGCGGCACACGCCCACGCCCGCGGTGCCCGCGCTGCCGCCGTAGCAGCTTCGCGTCGAGCCCACGGTGCACGCGCAGCCCTCGTCGATCACGCCGTTGCAGTTGTCGTCGGAGCCGTTGCAGGTCTCCGTCGCGGGGAGCACGGAGCCCGTGCACGTTCCCCACGACGAGCCTACGCCGCCGGCGCCGAGCACGCAGGCCTGCGAGCCCGCGCGGCAGAGGCCCACGCCCGCGGTGCCCGCGGCGCCCGTGTAGCAGCTCCGCGTGGTGTCGGGCGCGCACGCGCAGCCGTTGTCGATGACGCCGTCGCAGTCGTTGTCGACGCCGTCGCATCGCTCTGCGCCAGGGAGCACCTCACCCGCGCACGTTCCCCACGCGCTGCCGAAGCCGTCGGCGGCCACGGCGCAGGGCTGCGAGCCCGCGCGGCACGCGCCCACGCCCGCGGTGCCCGCAGGCCCGGAGTAGCAGCGCTGCGTCGCCCCCGCGGCGCACACGCACCCGTTGTCGACCATGCCGTCGCAGTCGTCGTCGACGGTGCCGTCGCAGCGCTCGCGACCGGGGATCACCGCGCCCGTGCACGCGCCCCACGCGGCCGCGCCGTCGGCCACCACGCAGGTCTGCGAGCCCGCGCGGCACGCGCCGACGCCCGACGTTCCCGCGGCGCCGGGGTAGCAGCTCTGCACCTCTCCGCGGCGGCACGCGCACACCTCGTCGATGGCGCCGTCGCAGTTGTTGTCGACGTCGTCGCAGCGCTCGCTCGTGGGCAGTCGCTCACCCGCGCACGCGCCCCACGAAGACCCGACGCCGTCGGGGCCCGCCACGCAGGTCTGCGAGCCCGCCGCGCAGGCGCCCACGCCGCGGGTGCCGGTCGCGCCGGTGTAGCAGTCGCGCGTCGCGCCGGGCATGCACTCGCAGCCGTTGTCGACGGTGCCGTCGCAGTCGTTGTCGACGCCGTCGCAGCGCTCGGGAGTGGGGAGCTCCTGGCTCGTGCACGCGCCCCACGCGGCCGCGCCGTCGGCGGTGCTGCACGACTGCGTGCCGCCGTGGCAGCGGCCGACGCCCGCGGTGCCCGCGGGGCCGCCGTAGCACTCGCGCGTCGAGCCCGGGGTGCAGGTGCATCCGTCGTCGACGGTGCCGTTGCAGTCGTTGTCGACGCCGTCGCAGGCCTCGGTCGCGGGGAGCACCTCGCCCGCGCACGTTCCCCACGCGCTGCCGATGGATCCGGTCCCCGCGGCGCAGGTCTGCACGCCGTCGCGACACGCCCCCACGTTGCGGCTCGCGGCGGGGCCCGTGTAGCACCCGCGGGTGTCGTCGGCGCGGCACGCGCAGCCGTCGTCGATCACGCCGTCGCAGTTGTTGTCCGCGTCGTCGCAGCGCTCGCCGGTGGGCGCGATGCTGCCCTCGCAGAGCCCCCACGAGCCGAACTCGCCGAGGCCCTCGCAGCGCTGCGTTCCGTACGCGCAGAGGCCCACGCCCGCGGCGCCGCGGGGGCCCACGAAGCACTGCTGCGTCGCGCCGGGGAGGCACACGCAGCGCTCGTCGACCTGGCCGTCGCAGTTGTCGTCGAGGCCGTTGTTGCAGGTCTCGACGGCGGCGCACGCGGGCGCGCTCGCACCGTCGACGCCCGACGCGCCGTCACCGCCCGCCGTGCCGTCGACGGACGCGAGGGGACCGTCGCCCGCCACCGCGCCATCGGCCGTTGCATCGAGGCCCACGGAGCCGTCGAGCGACGTCGTGGCGTCGGGCGTCGCGGTGCCGTCGGTGCCGACAGATCCGTCGGCGATCGCAGCGCCGTCGGCCGCGGCGTCGGGGTCGGTGCGCACTTCGATGACGGCCCCGGTGCCCGTCTCCGAACACCCGAGCGCGGTGATCACCGCGGCGAAGGTTGCGCGTAGCCACAGCGGTCGTTGCGAGACACTCACGTTCCTGGACCTCCTCATGCGCGGGGTGCGCTCGGAGGCATCCATCGGTGCGGTCACGCACGGGCTTGAGGGTGTGCGAGCCCTGCGCGGCGACATTCACACCGACGCCCGTGTTTGCAGCGCTGCGCGCGCATGGTCGATTCGCGGTCACGGGTCGCGTCGCACCGCGTTGCGCGGTGGACAGACAACGTCACCCGCGTGAAGGGCCTTCGCTCAGCGGGTCTCGTGGGCGGCGCGGGCGACGTCGAGCACGGCGCGCACCTTCGCGAGGAGCGACGAGGGCGTGAAGGGCTTGGCGAGAAAGGGGTCGCTGCCGTCGTGCACGCCGTGGCGCGCGATGGCGTCGCGGGTGTACCCGCTCATGAAGAGCACGCGGAGCTCGGGCCATCGCTCGCGGAGCGCGTCGGCGAGGGCGCGGCCGCCCATCTCGGGCATCACCACGTCGGTGAGCACCAGGTCGAGCTGCGGGAGCATGCGGGCGACGGCGAGGGCCTGGCGCGCGCTGCGGGCTTCGAGCACCGAGTAGCCGTGGTCTTCGAGGGCCACGCGGGCGATGCGGCGCACGGCGTCTTCGTCTTCGACGACGAGCACGGTCTCGGTGCCACGCTGCGCGGCGCGGTCGGGCGGCGGCGGGCGGCTCGACGCGATGGGGGCGCGCACCGCGGCGGGGAAGAAGATGCTGAACGTGGTGCCCCGCGCGGGGTGGCTCTCGACGCAGATGTGTCCGCCGGCCTGGGTCACCACGCTGTGGGCGATGGCGAGGCCGAGGCCCGTGCCGTGGCCCACGCCCTTCGTGGTGAAGAAGGGCTCGAAGACCCGCGCCTTCACGTCGTCGGGCATGCCCTCGCCGGTGTCGCTCACGTCGAGGCGCACGTAGCGTCCGGCCGCGAGCGCGTGGCCGCACGGGAGCGCCGAATCACACACGGCCTCGCCGCTGCGAAAGGTGATGCTCCCGCCCGAGGGCATGGCGTCGCGCGCGTTGGTCGCGAGGTTCATGAGCATGAGTTCGACCTGGTTGGGGTCGACGCGCACGGCCGCGAGGTGCGGCGCGAGGTCGGTGAGCACCGCGACGTCTTCGCCGATGATGCGACGGAGCATGGGCTCGACGTGGCGCACGACGCGGTTGAGGTCGACCTCGCGCGGCGACGTGGTCTGACGGCGGCTGTAGGCGAGGAGCTGCCCGGTGAGCGAGGCCGCGCGGTCGCCCGCGGCGCGGATCTGCGTGAGCTGCTCGCGGGAGGGCTCGTCGGGGCCGTCCATGAGGAGGATCTCGGTGGCGCCGTTGATCACCGTGAGGAGGTTGTTGAAGTCGTGGGCGATGCCGCCGGCGAGCTGACCGACGGCCTCCAGCTTCTGCGCGTGCGCGAGGTTCTCTTCGAGCCGTCGACGCGCGGTGATGTCGCGGAACACGCCCGTCGAGAGCGTGGCGCTCCCGAGGCGAAAGGTCGTGACCGTGAGCTCCGCGGGGAAGGTCTCGCCCGTGCGCCGCGCGCAGGTGAGCTCGCGCGCGCCGTGCTGCGGGGTGACGAGCAGCGCGGCCTCGCGGGCCCGGTCGCACTCGGGCACGAGCACGGTCACGGGCTGCCCCACGAGCTCCGAAGGCGCGTACCCGAAGAGGCTCTCGACCGCGGGGTTCGCCGACTCGACGGTGCCGTGCGCGGCGTCGACGGTGATGATCGCGTCGGGCACGCTGCGCATCACCGCGCGGAGGAGGTCATCGCTGCGCCGCTGCGCCGAGAGGTCGTGGAGCACCACGAGGGTCGCGGGCTTGCGCGCGTCGGCCGCGGGCGTCGTGAGCATGTGCACGGGCACCGACACGCCGTCGAGGCGCACGAGGCGTCGCTCGTCGGCATCGCCCGTCTCGTCGGGGATGAAATCGCGCAGCGGGCGACCGATGAGCTGCGCCATGTGCGAGGCCCCCACGAGGCGCACGCAGGCCGCGTTCGCGTACTCGATCACCGCGCCGCCGAGGAGCAGCACCGCGCTCGGGAGAAGTTCGAGGAGCTGTCGGTAGCGCTCCTCGCTCTCGCGCAGGGCGCGGGTGCTGTTCTCGCGCGCGATGGCGATGCCCGCGAGGCGCGTGGCGCGGTCGACGACGGCGACGTCGTGCGGTGACGGGGCGTCGGGCACCGCGCGGTACACGGCGAAGGTGCCGAGCACCTGACCGCGCTGCGCGCTCCCCGTGGCGGCGCCGCGGATGGGCACGGACCAGCACGCGCGGAGCCCATGCGCGAGGGCCACATCGCGGAACGGCGCCCAGCGCGGATCGGTCGCGATGTCGGACGCGACGACCATCTCGCCGTGCCACGCGGCGGATCCGCAGGAGCCCACGTCGGGGCCGATCTCGGTGCCGTCGATCGCCGCGCTGTACGCCGCAGGAATGGTGGGCGCCGCGGCCGTGCGGAGCCGCGTGCCGTCGCGGTCGAGCAGGAGGATCGTACATCGCGCGCCGACGAGCTCCTCTTCGACGATGCGCGTGATGCGTTCGAGCACCTCGGCGAGCTGCGCGCCGGCGACGACGCGTTCGAGCAGGTGGCTCTCCTGCGTGCGCACGGCGGCGATGCGCCAGCGCTCGACCACCGAGGCCACGAGGCCCGCGACGGTGGCCAGCGCGTCGACGCTCTGCGCGTCGATGTCATGGGGCGCATACACCGCGAGGGCGCCCACCACGAGGCCCGCCACGCGCATCGCGACGCCGTGGTGCGTGTGCCCCGACGCGTCGCGCTCCGTCGCCGATCCGCGGAGCGCCGCGCGGCCCACGAAGCCCGAGCCCAGGGCCACGGTGCCCGCGCGGTTCATCGGCGCGCCCGCGGCGCCCTGGCGCGAGAGGCTCTGCGAGGGGCGATCGAAGATCCACAGCTCCGCCGACGACACGCCGAGGTGTTCGACCAGCGCGTCGCACACCTGCGGAAACACCGTGCTCGCGTCGCCCTCTCGCGCGAGCGCGTCGGCCACCGCCGCGCACCACGCCACGTCGCCGCCGCGAAAGCTCGCGGACTCCTGCACCACGAGCGTGCCCGTCGTCGCGCTGCCCGCGTGGTACTCGCCGCTGGCCTGGTCTCGTGCGCGGTCCGCTGCCGCCGTCGGGGAGCCGTCCTTCAAGGTCATCTCGCTCGTCGAACGCCGCGTCCGCGCGACGCCAGGTGGTGTGTTCGATCCCGGCGCTCCGTACCCCGGTTCGGGTTCCTACCTACGCCCTCGCCGTGACGATGTACAGCGCTCCGCGAGGCCTCGTTGCGCCTTGCGCCGCGCGCTCGCGGACGTTGCGCAGTCCCATCACACAGCCGCACGATCGCGCCATGTCAGCGACTCCACCCGACGACGAAGCGACCCTGCGCGCGCGTCTCACGCACGAACTCGGCGAGGTGTTCGGCAGCGATCTTCGTGCGCACCTCCTCCGCGACGCGGTGCTCGTCGTGGCGCCGGGCCTCTCGGTGGTTGCGTGCGCCGAGGCCATCGCCCGCGACGACGCCGACACGGTGCGCGCGTGGCTCACCCGCGGCGCGCTCCGGCGGCCCGACGCGCACGAGCGCGCCACGTGGCCCGACGACCCCGACCGCCGCTGGCTCGCGCTCGTCGTGGCGCCCTTCGTCCTCGTGCAGGAGCTCGTTGTCGCAGCCTCGTAGCGCGGTCGTCGCGCTGTCGCTCCTCGCCGCCGCGCTCTCCCTCGCCGCGTGGCGCTACGAGCTCCACGGCGCGCCGCGCATCATCGACGCGACGATGTACTGGCGCCAGGCGCGCGCCCTCGCCGACGGGTCGTTCACGTGGCCCGTGGTGGGGTCGGTGACGGCCTCGGTCGGACGCTTCACCGTGCTCACCGACGACGGCCGCGTGGGCGGGATCTTTCCTTCGGGCTGGCCGCTGCTCCTCTCGCTCGCGATGCGCGTGGGCGCGCCGTGGCTCGCGGGCTGCGCGCTCGCGGCGGCGCTCACCGCGCTCACGGCCTCGCTCGCGGGCTGCTGGTGCGATGCGCGTGTGCGCACGCGGGCCGTGGTGCTCGGCGCGGCGCTCTCGGCGCTCCATCCCACGTTGCGGGTGCACACCGCCGAGACGCTCTCGCACGGGGCCGCGGCGCTCTTCGTGCTCCTCGCCGTGCGCGCGCTCGCCGACCGCGTCGACCGACACCGCGCGCTGCTCTGCGGCCTCGCGCTGGGCGCGCTGGTGACCGTGCGTCCCGTCTCGACGCTCGCCGTCGGAGCCCTGTGTGCGTGGCGCCTCGCGCGTCGCGACCGCGCGCTCGTCGGGTGGATGCTCCTCGCCGCGTCGCCCGGCGCGCTCGCGCACCTCGCGATGCAGCGCGCGGTGGTGGGCCGCTGGGGCGTGTCGACGCAGGCGCTCTACTACGCGCGCAGCGACGGCCCCGCGGGGTGCTTCGTGTGGGGCTTCGGCGACGCCGTGGGATGCCGTGTCGAGCACGGTGACTTCGTCGCGCGCTACCTCCCGCACGGGCACCACCTCGCCGAGGCCTTCGCGGTGACGGCGCGACGCTTCAGCGCACACCTTCGCGACGTGGCGGGCTCGGCGTGGCTCGCGCCGGCGTGGGTCCTCGCGGCGTGGCGCGGTCGGTCGTCGCTGCGCACGCGCGCGGCCCTCGCGCTGGTGGCGCTCCACGCGGCGGCCTATGCGCCCTTCTACTTCGACGGCAACGTCGACGGCGGCGGCGCGCGCATGCTCGTCGACGTGCTGCCCGTGGAGCACGCCCTGCTCGCGGCGGCGCTCGCGTCGCTGCGCGTGCGTGTCACGGCGGCGCTCGTGGCGGCGCTGTGGATCGCGGGCGTTCTCTGCGACGCGCAGGGCCACGGCGCGCTCGCACGCAGGGCGCGCGACGTCGCGGAACCGGACGGTCTCCCCGCGCGCGGGGTGCTCGTCGTGGCCCACGATGCGGTTGCCAATCGTCTGTCGACTGGTGTTGTGGATCCGCGTCGCGGCCTCGTGGTGTTTCGTGCGCGCGGTGACGTGACCGATGGCATCGCGGCCCTACGGCTCGGCGTCAATCGCATGACACGTCAACGCGGCGACGCCCTCGTCGACGAGGTGTGTGAAGGGGCCGACGGAGGCCTCGTGCGCGGCGCGTCGCTGTGGCCTGCGAGGGCGCAGGTGCGGGGATGGATCGCGCCGCGTGGGGATGGGTCGTTGCGGGTGGTTCCCGACGCGGCGGGGCGCGTGGAAATCCGTGTCGCGGTGCCGGTTCCGTCGCGCGGGCGGTGGTGCGTCGACGACGGGTTCTCGGTGCGCTGCGACGCGGTCGACGAGGCGCTGGTGTGGACGCTCCGCGCCGCGGGGACCGTGCGCGCGGTGAGGCTGTGGCGCACGTCTGCGTCGGCGTCAGCGCGGTGACGCCAGGGGCGCTTGCAGCAGACGATGAACGCATTTTTCGCGATGGCTCGGCGGTTGCTCACGGGCGTCTTCACCGCGGGTGTGCGCGCCGCGCACGACCCGACATCACACACCGCTGCACCGCACCGAGGAACCGATCATGGAGCACGCGTCCGAGCAGAGGAAACGGCTGTTCGAGGCATTCGAGGGGACCGTGGGCATCGTCGCCGTCGCCAGTGACGGGACGATTCGTTACGTGAACGACGTCTTTCGCGCGATGACCGGCTACGGGCCCGGCGAGCTCGAAGGTCAGCGCACGTCGGTGCTCACGCCGGAGCGGGCGCGTGGCGTCGACCGGTTCGCGCCGCTGTGGGCCCGCGTCTCGCGCGGCGAGACCGTCGTCGAGGTGATGGAGTGCGCGACGCGCGACGGTCGACCGCTCTGGTTGCAGGCGACGTACAGCCCGGTGCGCGACGCGCGCGGCGCGGTCGAGTCGATCGCGGTGCTCGCGTCCGACGTGACCGCCGCGCAGCTCGCGGTGCAGCGCGAAGAGGTGGAGCGCGCGCGGCTGCGTGAGGAGAACACGCGCGTGCGCACGGCGCTCGATGGCGCGTCGACGAACCTCATGATCGCGAACGAGCGCTTCGAGATCATCTACATGAACCGCAGCCTCGCGGAGATGCTCCGCGAGAACGAAGCGGCCATTCAGAAGGACCTTCCGCAGTTCCGTGTGGACGGGCTCCTCGGCACGAACATCGACCGCTTTCACCGCGTGCCCGCGCATCAGCGTCAGGTGCTCACGGGGCTCAACGGCAAGCACGGCGTGCTGCTCCGTCTCGGCGGTCGCGCGTTCGAACTCAACGCCGCCGCGGCAAACGACACCGACGGCCGCCGCGTGGGCTACACCGTCGAGTGGAACGACGTCACCCTCCAGGTCACCGCGCAGGAGGAGGTGCAGCGCGTGCTCGAAGCCGCCACCGCGGGCGACCTCACGCAGCGCATCGACAGCGCGCGCTTCACGGGCCGCTTCCGCGCGATCGCCGACAGCATCAACGCGCTCCTCGACCCCATCGACGACGCGTTCCGGCACATCAAGCTCGCCGTGGATCAGACCGCGCAGGCCTCCTCGGAGCTGCGCTCCACGAGCCAGCTCATGTCGGCCGGCGCCGAGGCCCTCAACGTCGCCGCGCGGCGCTCGTCGGGGCTGCTCGTTCGCGCGAGCGAGATGGCCCGCGGCAACGCCGCCAACGCGGGCACGGCCAACGAGCTCGTGGCCCGCACCGCCGGCGCCGCGCGCGAGGGCCACACCCGCATGGAGGAGATGAACGCCGCGATGCGCGAGATCGACAGCTCGGCGCAGCAGATCGCGCGCATCCTGCGGGTGATCGACGAGATCGCGTTCCAGACCAACCTCCTCGCGCTCAACGCCGCCGTC
>CAMFHP010000029.1 GCA_945952225.1 uncultured Myxococcaceae bacterium | reverse complement strand
GCTGGAGGGCGCGGGCGATGCGTTCGGCTTCGGCGCGGTCTGACATCTCCAGCTTCGCGGTGCGTCCGCCGGCGCCTTCGACCTCGACGCGCGCGCCCTGCACGCGGCCCATGATCGTCACGAGCGTGACCTTGCGCACGTCGCCCGCGTCGTACATCGCCACGATCGGCGCCTTGCGGAAGGCCAGGAACGCCGTGATTCCAAGGCCCGCGAGCACGGTCAGCGCGTCGGGCAGCACCGGGCTCCCGGTCTGCATCAGCGGAATGAGAAACACGGGTGGGCCGTCGTTCCGCGTGGCGACGGCGTACATCATGACCGCAGCGCCGAAGGTCAGGGCGCCGCCCCACACAAGCGCGGTCGTGCGAGTGAGCTGCGTGACCCGCTCGCGCATCCAGGTGACGTCGTTGGACATGGCCCGCACGGTACCGTGTGGCAACGCGCCCGCTCAACGCACTTCTGCGGACCTCGCGCAGCCCTATCGCAGCGCCTGCACCCACGCGGCGACGAGCGCGAGGGGCACCAGCACGAACCACGGATACGCGCCGATGGAGCCCTTGGGGTAGCGCACGCGCGAGGGCATTCCGACGGCCATCGCGGCCATCGCGAGCCATGAGATCCATGCGCCCAGCCACGGTTCGAGGGCCGTCGCGACGATCACCGTCGCCGCCGCCGCACTCGTGGGGAGGCCTGAAAAACAGGGTCCCCAGCGCGAGGGCGTGAGCTCGTCGCCGTCGTAGCGCGCGAGCCTCCACACGCCGCCGAGCGCGTAGGGGAGCGCGACGGTCAGTGACACGAGTCCGTGCCGCGCGACCATGAGCGCCGCGGGGACGGCCGCGAAGGCGAGCAGGTCCGCAAGGCTGTCGAGGCGCTCGCCCATGGGCGAGGTGAGGCCGAGGCGACGGGCGACCCATCCGTCGAAGCGGTCGCAGAGCATCGCGAGGCCGAGGCCCGTGAGGCACAGCGCGGTGGCCACGGGCGAGTGCGACTGCGTGAGCAGCGCCAGCGACGCGATCGCGATCGCGGCGGAGGTGAGGGTGATCGCGTGGGCGGGGTTCATCGCAGGGGACGCGGAGCGTCTCACACGGCCCCGCTGCGACGAACTGGGAGGAGTTTGAGTGCGCTGCGATCAGGGAACGAACGCGACGCCGTAGGGCGGCAGCGTCGTGGCGATGGGCGCCGTGGTGATCTGCGTTCCATCGGGGCGGAACACGCGCACACCCGCCGCGCCCGTGGTGCGGTCGAGGAGCCAGACGTTGCCCGACGGATCGACGCGGAGTCCGCCGATGTCACCCGCCGAGAAGATCGTCGCGCCCGCGGTGCCCGTCGCGAGGTCGAAGGCCACCACGTGGGCCGTGCGCGCGCCGCCCGCTGCGAGGCGATACACCACCGCCCAGCCGCGCGACTCGTCGAGCATCACGAGGCCCTGGAGGTCGCCGTTGAGCGCGGTCTCGGTCACGGGCATTCCCACCGGGCGCAGGGTCGTCGTGTCGAGCGCGGTCACGGCGCCGTCGAGGTTGTTCGGCGGCATGAAGGGCTGCACGCCCACGCACGCGGTCACGAGCCGTCCGCCCGGCGTGAGCACAGCGCCCACGGGGTTGCGGTGCGTGAGCTGCGCGGCCTGCGTTCCTGCGGTGGCGGGGTCGACGTCGACGAGGGTGTCGGTGCGCGTGTCGATCACGGCCACCGAGCCCGCCGCGGCGGGCGCGTACGACGCGAGGTTCTGCATCACCACGAACACGCGGTCCCCGACGCGGAACATCTCCGTGGCCTCCGGCGATCCGCTGCTGTCGTTGTCGGCGCCCGCGCGCACGGGCGAGAGGTCGATGGTGCCCGTGACCGCGGCCGCGCCGCTGCGCGACGGATCGACGATGGCGATGCGCGAGAGCGCGTACTGCGAGACGTAGGCCTTCGTCGCCGAGAGGGCTTCGACGTCGTAGGGGTTCACGAGGTACGAGCCCGCGCCCGCGTCGCCCATCACCGTGCGCAGCGGGATCGTGCGCGCGATGGTCGGGAGGTTCGACGGGTCGAGCACCGCGAGCGCGTCGTTGCCGCGCAGGAGCGTGAAGACCCGGCAGCCCGACTCGACGGGCACGTGGTCCTGGTCGGGCGCCATCGCAGACGACACCATGAGCGAGGGCGTCGCGAAGGGACCGATCGCGTAGCCGCCGACCATGTAGTTGCTCGTGGTGACGAAGGCCCGCGTGCGCACGCACGTCGGCGCGCTCGCATCGGTCGACGCATCGGTGGCGCTGTCGGTGGAGGCGTCGCGCGCGGCGTCGGGCGCGGCGTCGATCGAGGCATCGGTGGACACGTCGGCGGACGCATCGACGGAGGTCACGTCGCTCGACGCATCGGCGGTGGAGGCGTCGGTCGACGCGGTGTCGCGCGCCACGTCGGCGGTGTTCGCGTCGGTGGGGCTCACGTCGGCGGTGCTCGCATCGGCGGGCGTCGCAGGCGCGTCGTCGGAGCAGCCGACGGAGAGGGTGGTGGAGAGCGTGAGGAGGCCGAGAACGTAGGGAATGGAACGGGTGGACATGAAACTCCGCGATGGCCCCGCGCGCACCCGCACGGGACTCTTCGATCGTTTCGCGCGCACCCGACGGGAGCGACCTCGGGCGGCGTTGATCCGCGCGGCGCGACCCGATGAAGGGGGCACGGCGCGGAGGCGCAAAGGTCCTCGCGGAGCAGCGTCTCCCAGTCACCCCGACGGGTACGCGCGTGGCGAGCAACGGTCGGTCTCCTGACTCCCGGATCGCGTCGGTGTGCACCGTTGCCCTTCCACAGACGTCACCGTCGCGCCGTGTGAGCGCGCGGTGGAGTCCACGTGGGCGTTCGGTTCGCATCGTCGCCGATGCGTCGTGCACGCCGATCCCCGGATACAGTGGCGGGGGCCGCGTCGGCTTCGCACCGACTTCCCAGAACACCGTTGCCGCAGAACAGATTGTCACTGCATCCCGACCGCTCGCGCGACCGGTTTGCGGCGCGGACCCTATGCGAGCCCCTTCGCGCCCGTCAAGCCGCGGAACCCCCGCGCGTGTGTGGGCCCTCTCGCGTCTGCGGAAGCTTCGTGCGATACGCCGCGCCGCCCTGCCGTGAACGCCCCGCGCGCGATGCTCTCCTGGCCGTGGCCCGACGAGGCCAACCCCTACGTGCTCCGGCTCGGCGAGTCCCTCGCGGCGCGCGGTGTGAGCGTGCGTCCGGCGCGCTACCTCGCGGCCCACGTTCCCCGCGTGCGCGGCGCCCGATGGCTGCACGTTCACTGGCCCGAGTGGATGACCCGCGCCCCCTCGCGCACGGCCTACCGCGCGCGCCTCGCGTGGCAGATGACCCTGCTCGATGCGCTCCGTCTCCAGGGGGTTTCGCTCGCGTGGACGGCGCACAACCTCCACGCCCACGACGACCCGCACGCGGACCTCGAAGACCTCGCGCGACGCGCGCTGCTCCGTCGATGCGCGGTGGTGTTCGGCCACTTTCCCTCGGCGGAGTCGGACCTTCGATCGCTCGGTTTTTCAGGGCGATTCGCGTGCACGCCGCACCCGCACTACGACCGCGATTTCGCGCGCCCCTTCGCCGACGACGTCGCCCGTGAGGCGTGGCGCGCCGCGCAGGGCGTGTCTCCCGACGACGTGCTGCTGGTCTCTGCCGGGGCCATCGAGCCGTACAAGAACCTCCTCGCCGTGGCCGACGCGCTCAAGGCCCTCGCGCCCTCGCGCGTCCGTTGGATCGTCGCGGGACGCATCGGTGACCACGGCCTCTTCGCGGAGCTCGCGCGGCGCGTGGAGGGGCTCGACTTCGTGTCGCTGCGTCCGGGCTTCGTGGCGCGCGACGAGATGGCGCGTCTCGTGGCGGGCGCCGACGCATCGCTGGTGGCGTATCGCGCGTTCTACACGTCGGGGTCGGCGGTGCTCTCGCTCACGCTGGAGACGCCGGTCATCGGCCCGCCGCAGCACCACCTCGCGGGGTGGAACGGCGCGCCCTTCTTCGCGCCGCTGACCGCGGTGAACGCCGACGCGCTCGGACGCGCGATCGAGCGGGTGCGCGCGATGGGGCCGTCGGTGCGGAGGGCGGCGCGCGACGAGGCGCTGTCGAACTCCTGGGACGACGCGGCCCGTGTGATAGACACCACGCTCTTCGGAGAGTCCCCGTGATCGCAGTCGTGGTTGTGAACGAGTCGCCGACGTCGGCGCGCAGGGTCGCGGGGCTGAGCGTTCCGCTGCGGGCGATGCTCGCGTTGCAGGCCGCGGGCGCGACCTCGCTGGTGTGCGTGGGCGACGAGGCGCGCGCGTGGGCCGAGGCCGCACGCGCCGACGATCGTGTGCAGGTGAACGTGGGCGCGCTCGCGTCGTCGCCGTCGGAGCCCTACGTGGCCGTCGCGGGCGACGTGGTGATCGACACGCGCAGCGCGAAGCAGCTCCTGGCCCGCGCGGGTGTGCTCTTCGACGGACGCGACGTGGTCGCCGTGCACCGCGCCTCGTTGTGGGAGGGCGCACCGCTCGACGACGCGGGCGATGGCGCGCTCGACCCGGCGAGCTTTCCGTTGATGATGCGCGTGCGTGACGACGCGAGCGCGACGCGCGCCGAGGAGCGCCTGCTCGACGGGCTGCGCAAGCCGCAAGACGGGATCGTGTCGCGCGCGATCAACCGCCACCTCTCGCTGCGCGTGACCCGCGTGCTCGCGCGCACCGCGCTGCGACCGAACCAGCTCTCGGCGGGCATCCTTCCGTTCGGCGTCGCGGCGGCCGTGCTCGCGGCGCAGGGAACGTGGGCGACGATGGCGCTCGGCGGGCTGTGCTTCAACGCCCAGTCGGTGCTCGACGGCTGCGACGGCGAGCTCGCGCGGCTGACCTTTCGCGGCTCGCGCACCGGCGAGTGGATCGACACGATCGGCGACGACTTCACCAACTACGGCTTCTTCGCGGGCGCGGCCGTGGGGCTCCACCGCGCGGGCCTCGGCGCGCTGCCGGTGTGGGCGGGCGTGGTGGGCGTCGGCGCGGGCGTGGTGGCCTCGCTCATCGAGTACCGCTACCTGGTGCGCATCGGCAGCGGCGACCTGTTGAAGTACCCGCTGGGCTTCGGCAACGACCCCGGCGCCGACGCGGCGAACGACACGGGCGTGAAGCGCCTTCTGGGCCTCGCGCGTCCGCTGTTCAAGCGCGACTTCTTCGTGTTCGCGACGATGCTCTGCACGGTGGCGGGCTTCTGGGCGACGGCGGTGATGCTGGTGCTCTTCGCGGTCGGCGCGGTGCTCACGCTCAGCGCGGTGCTGCGCTCCGAGTGGGCGCGCGGAGGGCGCGTGCCGTGAGCCGTCGGGCGCTCATGGTGTCGTGGCTGTTTCCGCCGCACACGTCGATCGGGGCCAAGCGGGCGTATCGCTTCGCGCGCTGGCTCCCCGACCACGGGTGGAACGCCACGGTGCTCTGCCGTCGTCGCGTGCCCGCGAGCGCGTGGGATCGCTCGCCGTGGCCATTGCCCGATGGGGTCACCGTGCGTCCCGAGTACGACGCCGCGGTCTTCGAACGCTTCACGCCGCCGCCGGGCGAGGGGACGCACGAAACCCCTTCTGCGAAGACCGTTTCGCGCACCTGGCGCGACCGTCTCGACGAGCGATGGAGCCTCTTCGTCGACGCGATGGTGCCCACCGAGACGGTGGCCATCCACGCGCCGCACGCGGCCGCGCGCATCGACGCGCTGCTGCCCTCGCACGACCTGCTCTGGACGACGAGCTACCCCTACCACTCGCACTGGCTCGGCGTGCGCGCGGCGAGGAAGCACCGCAAGCCCCTCGTGGTCGACCTCCGCGACCCGTGGACGCCCAACTGGGTGCACCGCCGCAAGCTCCCGCACGCGCGCGCCGTCGAGGCGTGGATGGAGCGCGCGGTCTTCGACGCCGCCGACGCGATCGTGGTCACGACCTGGGCGCTGGAGGCGCTGTACCGCGCGCAGTTTCCGCAGCACGCGCACAAGTTCGTGACGATCCACAACGCGTTCGATCCGCGCGACGAGGGCCCGATGGCGCCGGACACCACGACGCCCGTGACGCTCGTGCACTTCGGCAACGTGTACGGCCCGTGGAGCTTCGAAACGCTCTACCGCGCGCTCGCCGCGCTGCGCCGCGAGGGCGCGCTCGACGGACGCGCCGTGGTCTTCGAGAACTACGGCAAGCTCAGCGACCGCGACCGCGACCTCGCGCGCGCGCTCGGCGTCGACGATCTCGTGCGCGTGATGCCCACCGTTCCCTTCGCCGAGGGCATGGCGCGCATGGCCCGCGCCGACGCGCTGATGCTCGCCGCGTGGGCCGACCCCGACGCGCGGCTCTACGTGCAGGGCAAGCTCTTCGACTACCTCGCCGCGGGGCGTCCTGTGATCGCGGAGAGCGCGCACGAAGACGTGACCCGCATCGTGCGCGAGACCGGGGCCGGCGACGTGATCGCGCCCGGTGACGTGACCGCGATGAAGGACGCGTTGCGCCGCGCCCTCGACCGCGCGCCCGACCGCCACGGCGCCACGACGGAGCGTGCCGCGCGCTTCTCGTCGCCCGAGGCCACGCGACGCCTCGCCGAACTCTTCGACCGTGTGGTGATGCGATGACCGACCCGACCCGACCGACGCCGTACGTGACCGTGGTGATCCGCTCGTTCAACCGACTGCCCGAGCTCGCGAAGCTCGTGGCCGTGGTGCTCGCGCAGCGCGACGTCGACTTCGAGGTGCTCATCGTCGACTCGACGCGCGACGTGAGCGACGAGGCGATCTTCGAAGCGCTCGGCACGCGCGACGAGCGCATCCGACTGCTGCGCTCGCCGCCGAAGGGATGCGCCGCTGCGGCCAACGAGGGCGTGCGTCACGCGCGCGGCGAGGTGGTGGCCTTCGTCGACGACGACGACGTGCCCGTGGGCGACGGGTGGCTGCGGGCCATGGTGCGTCCCTTCGAAGATCCGCGGTGCCTCGGGGTCAACGGACGCCTGGAGTACACGGGCGAGCCCGAAGCGCGCGTGCCGCGGGTGAAGGGCGAGTGGCTGCGCCAGCGGTGGATGCTCTCGTACGGGCCGTTCAAGAAGCCGCGGGTGTTCCCGGGATCGCCGCACCGCAAGGTGGGCATCGAGTGGCTCTCGGGGGGCAACAGCGCGCTCCGTCGCAGCGCGTGGGAGCGCGCGGGCGGCTGGGACGAGTTTCTCAGCTACCACAACGAGCACTCGCTCTTTCTGCGCCTCGCGCGGCGCAAGCGGGCCGACGAGTACCTGGTCTACGAGCCCGAGGCGCGGATGATCATCCGACGCGACGTGCCCGGCGGCCTCGACCACCGCACCCACATCGACAGCCGCGCGCGCATCGACACCCTCGCGCGGTACTACTTCTGGCTCGTCGCGAAGGAGCATCCGTTGCGCGTGTGGGGCGCGCTGCCGGTGTTCCTGCCGTACTTCGTGGTCGACGCGGGCATCCACGCGGCAGAGCTCGCGGAGCACTCGCGGGCGAGCCTCGCGCGCCAGTTCGTCGAGGGCGCCCTCTACGCCCCGCGCGCGGCGTGGAAGCAGCTTCGCGCGCCGCGTCCCTGACCTTCGCGTCGGCGACCCGCAGGGCCCCGTAGAGGCGTTGCGGCGGGGCTTCGAAAAGGGAAGCGCCGCGGCACCCGGGGAGGGGCGTCGCGGCGCTCGCTCAGACCGTCGTGCGGTCTACGTGCGGATCAGCCCGCCGAGCCGCCGTCGGTGCCCGTGGAGGCATCGGTGGCCGCGTCGGTGCGGGGCGCATCCGTCGGGGTCGAGGCGTCGGTCGGGGTCGAGGCGTCGGTCGGCGCGCCGCCGTCGCCCACGATGCCCGTGCGCTGCTGCGCCGTCGGGTAGTCGCAGAGCGGGTCGGCGTCGGTGATGATGTCCGTGCCGTCCTGCGGGAAGCGGCAGATGTGCGGCGAGCGGCAGTCCGAGTTCGTCGTGCAGTTGCGGAAGATGCAGATGCCGAGGTTGTCGGTGCCCTGGGGCGCGCGCGGCACCACGGCGTCGGGATCGTCGGCGCACATCGTCGACGCGCGGATGTTCAGCAGCGAGCCGCAGATGCCGTGCGTGCGGTCGTCGTCGGTGCGGAAGCAGATGCCGCGGCACTGCACGTTCTGGGGCGTCGTCGAGCCCGGAACGGTCACGGTCATCATCGGGTTGCAGGGCGAGCCGTCGGGCAGGCGGGTCATGTCGACGCCCGTCGCGCCGCAGTCACCCGTGCGGGTGTTGCAGCGTTCGCCGGTGGCGCACTGCGAGTCCGCCGAGCAGAAGCCGAAGCAGCCCGTCGAGTCGGGGGTGCCGCCGGCGTGCGTGAACCACCAGCCCGTGCACACGAAGCCCGCGCGGCAGGCGCCGGTCGCGGCCGTGGTGCCCGCGGTGCGGCACGCCGCGGTGCAGAGCGAGTTGTCGTTGGGGGCGTCGCCCTGCGTGAGGCAGGTCGAGCCGGTGCCGCCGCACTGCGCGCGCTCCATCGCCTGCGAGGCGTTGTTCTCGCAGGTCTGGGTGCAGAAGGGCGTGCTCTGCGAGTTGACGCACACGAGCTCATCGCCGCAGGCCGGGTCCATGCCGCCCATGGGGTCGGGCATGGTGCACGCGGCGCCCGCGCGGCTGGCGCCCGCGTCGGCGGCGCTGTCAGGGCGCGCGGTGTCCGTCGGGGTCGCCGAGTCGGTGCGGGCGGTGTCCGTCGGGGTCGCCGAGTCCGCCGCGTCCGTCGGGGTCGCCGAATCTTCCGTGCCGCCGCCACCGCCGCCGCCGTTGCTCGAGCCGCAGCCCGCGATCGCACCGGCGAAAAGCACTGCACAAAGCCATCCGTACTTACGCATTCTCTCGTCCTCCACTCGTCGTCGTCGTCAGGTCCGTGTGGGCGCTGTTCGGGCGCCACGCGGTGTTCGTGTCGTCGTTGGGGCGTCGTCGCCGTGCAGGCGCCGTCGCCCATCGGTCGCTTCGGTCGGCCCTGCCTGGAATGACCGCGGGCCCGTGCGGTCTCGTCGAAACACCCGCGCGCGGCGGGCGTCGCGCATCCGTGGGGACGGAGGCGCGCGGATCGTGTCGTGCGGCGCTCAGCCCTTCTTCGCGGGCTTGCGTCCCTGCACCGAGGCGAGCGCACGCTCCGCCGCGGCCGCGGCCTGGTTGATCTCCTCTTCGGACCCGCCGAGGTAGAGTCGGCCGAAGGCCCCGAAGGTGATGACCTCCAGGAGGTTGATGTTCGCGGCCTTCTCGGCCTCGTTCGCGGCGAGGGCCGCGTAGCCCGCGGGGTGCGTCTCCAGCACGTAGAGGCTCTCGCCTTCGAGCAGGAGCTGACCGTGCCGCATGCGGTTCACGATCATCGCCTGATGGCCGTCGATGCCGCGGATGATCTCGCGCGAGACGATCTCCGGCGCGAGGCGGTCACCCTCGGAGACGCCCATGCGCGAGAGGATCGCCTCGCCCGCCGCGCGCACGTCGCCCTGGTCGAACGCGTGGAGCTCAAGGAGCCCGTACGCGCGCTCGACGATCTGCATGCCCGGAAACACCTTCGCGCACTTGAGCGCCGCGTCGGTGAGCTCGTTGATCGAGATGCCCGGAGCGATCTCGACGAGGAGCGCGCACTGGCCCGCGAGCGGCTGGAACCCCGACGACACGGTCTGGAAGAAGCCCGTGAGCTGGGGCTGGAGCACGTCGAGGTAGGTGAACGTCCGGAGCTGCACGAGCGACCACTGTCCTTTCGATCACACGGTGAAACACGAGGTTTTCGTGGGTTCCACCGCGTGGGTACCCCGCAGGGCGCGCGGACCCTACGCACATTCAGAATCCGCGTCAACGACATGAAAACGCGGTGACGGACGAGAAAGACGCGATCCCTTCGCAGCGCTTCCGCCGCGGTGGCTGTGACCCACCGAAGCGTCGACGCCGCGCCGTCATCTCCCCTCAGTGGCGGGTGGGGTCACGCCACGGCTCACCAAAATGTTTCGCACTTCGGTGAGCCGTCGCGCGGGGCCCCGTGCCACTGAGAGACCACCACCACGCATGGGCTCTGGCGACCCGATCCGAAGTGCTCCCCTCTCGCTCGTTCGCGCGGCGCCGCCCGCGGCCGACGACGACGGAGACGCGCGCGACGACGCCCGCCTCGTGGCCCGCCTCCGCGAGGGAGACCCTGGAGCTCCGGCTGCGCTCTTCGACCGCTACGGCGCGCTCGTAAACCGCGTGCTCCTGCGCATCCTCGGCGGCGGCCCCGACCACGACGACCGCGTGCAGGAGACCTTTCTCGAAGTGCTCCGCTCGCTCCCTTCGCTCCGCGACGAGGGGGCGCTGCGCCCGTGGCTCACCACCATCGCCGCGCGGGTCGCACGGAGCGAGCTCCGTCGCCGTCGCGTGCGCCGCTTCTTCTCGCTCGCCGACGACGAGCTCCCCGACGCGGCGGCCTTCGAAGACCACCCCGCGCGCGACGCCCTGCGCGCCGTGTGGCGCGTGCTCGACGAGATGCCCACCGACGAGCGCCTCGCGTTCACCCTCCGCTTCGTGCACGGCGAGGAGCTCACCGTCGTCGCCGACGCGTGCGGCTGCTCGCTCGCCACGGTGAAGCGCTGGCTCGCGCGCGCCGAGCAGCGCTTCGTGGCCCGCTGTCAGCAGCATCCCGAACTCGCCCCGTGGCTCGCCCGCGGCGGCCGATGGAGCCCCCCGTGACCCGCCCCGATCCGCACACCGCCGACGTCTCCGCGATGGGACGCGCCCTCGCCGACGCGCTCCCCGACCCGACGGCCGCTGCGCTCGCCCGACAGCGCGCGCGCTTCGTGATGGCCTCGACGGCAGACCGACGACCGTCGCGCCTTGCGGTCGCCGCGCTCGCTCTCGTCGGCGTGGGCGCTGCGGTGATGGTCGCCCGCGGTGCGCGCACGCCCGCGTCTCCTCCGTCGATCACGGCGCGCGTGGGATCGCACGCGCTGCGGCCCGGCGAGTGGGTCGCCGCAACGAGCACACCGTTGGAGCTCCGGTTCAGCGATGGCTCCGTGGTGACCCTTGCGCCGGGGGCGAGCGCGCGCGTCGAGTCGTTCGACCTTCGCGGCGCGCGGGTGCTCCTCGAACGGGGACGCGCCGAGGCCCGCGTGCACCACACGGCGCAGAGCGCGTGGAGGTTCGCTGCGGGGCCCTACAGCGTCGACGTGACGGGCACGGCCTTCGCGCTGGCGTGGTCGCCCGACGACACGCGCTTCGACCTCGCGATGCGGGAGGGGCGCGTGGTGCTCCGCGGCCCGCGCTGCGCCGAGGGAATCGCCGTGCGCGACCGCGACGAGGTGCACGCCGACGTGCGCGCCGCGACGCTCACCGTGGGGCCGATGAACGCTGCGGTGGCGGCGCTCCCCACGCCGCAGATTCCCATTCCCGTGGCCGAGGATGCGGGGGCGGTGGCGATGCGCACGCGGCCCTCGCGCGGTGTGTCGGTGGCGTCGCGCGGTGCGCATGCGGCGCCGTCGCGCGAGGTCGACGCGCAGGTGGTCGAGGCGCCCGCCGTGGTCGAGGGTGAGGCGGCGGTGATGCTTCGAGAGGCCGACGGCGCGCGGCTCGCGGGGCAGGGGATGCGCGCGAGAGAGGTGCTCCTCGATCTGCGTGCGCGCTTCGGCGGATCGCCCGAGGCGGTGCGCGCGGCCTTCGTGCTCGGGGTGCTCTCGCTGGAGACGTTCCGCGCACCGGCCGAGGCCGCGCGATGGTTCGAACTGTGTCTTCGCGAGTCGCCCGACGGTCCGCTGGCCCGCGAGGCGCGCGGACGTCGCGTGCAGAGCCTCCACGCCGCGGGCGACACGGCGGGCGCGCGCGCGGCGGCCCGCGTGTGCCTCGACCGCGACCCCGAAGGACCCTTCGCGCCCTTCGCACGGGGTATCCTCGCGGAGTGATCCGCGCGCCCCTCGCGCTCGCCCTCTGCCTCTCCCCCGCACTCGCGGTCGCCCAGGCGCCCCCCGTCGCCCTCGACGCCGCGTCGCTTCCGCCGTCGCTCGCACGACGCATCCGCGCGGAGCTCTCCGCCGTGGGACACCCCGTGCTCGACGGCCCACGTCCGGCGCCGGTGCGGGTGCGCGCCGCGTCGGATTCAATCGCGTGGCAGGCCACGGTCACCGTCGAGGGCCACGGCGACGACACGGTGCGCGTGCTCCGCGCCGAGCCCGAGAGCGAGGGCCTCTTCGCGTTGCGCGTCGTCGAAGCCGTGCGCGCCACGATGCTCCGCGCGCCCTTGCGTCCACCATCCGATGCGCCGCCCGTGGTCGCACCGGCACCCGTCGTGATGCCTTCGCCCGCACGCCTGCTCGTGGGCCTCGGCCTCCGTGGACGCTACGCGCCGGGGGGCGTCGACGCGCTCGTGCTGCCCGCGTTCGCGGTGCGTGTGGGCGGCGCCGCGCACCCGCTCGCGCCCTGGGCCGAGGTGGGCGTCGCGGGTCCGTCGGCCTTCGGTGCGGCGCCTTCGGGGCTGCGTCTCTCGACCTTCGAGGTGAGCGCCGCGGGCGGCATCGCGTGGCGTGTGCGAGCGCCGCTGGCGCTGGAGTTCGGCGCGCGCGCGGTGTTTCTCGTGCTGGCTCTCGACGCCTCGGGGAGCGCCTCGGCGCGCGGCGGTCAGTGGGCCCTCGAAGGCATGGCCGCGGTGCGCTGGAGGGTGCACACCCGCGTGTCGCTGCGCGCGGGCCTCTCGCTCGGGGCCACGCTGGGCGCGGTGGATGTGGGCAACGGCGGAGCTGCGGTGGCAGAATGGGGCCGCCCGCTGGTGGGCGCCGAGGTCGGAGCCGACGCGCACCTGTGGTGAACCCGACGGACTCCGTCGGCGCACGACGCGAGAGGAGCGACGGCCCGCGATGCGAACCCCCCATGGCCTGCTGACGATCGTTGCGGCGTGTGTGGCGTGCGAGGGGGTCCATCTGCGCGCGGAGCTTCCCGTCGTCGACGACGTGCCGCGGACCGTCGACGAGGCGGTGCTCATTCCGTCACCCGAGCCCGCGTCGGCGTGCGCGACGGAGTGCATGGGCGGACGCACCTGCCGCGAGGGTGCGTGCCTTCCGCACTGGCTTCCGGTGACCGCCCCCGAGCTCGCGACGGGCGACGCGCGCGTCGGCCACTTCGCCGTGTGGACGGGCACCGAGGTGATCGTCTGGGGAGGCTACAACCCGCGCGTCGCAGGCGATGCGGGGCTCTACGGCGACGGCTACCGCTTCGACCCCGCGCGCAACGAGCTCCGACGGCTGCCCTCGGTGGCTGCGCCCACGCCGCGCTACGCGGCCGACGGACAGACCGCCGTGTGGACGGGCCACGAGATGATCATCTGGGGCGGCAGCACGAGCGATGGCGCGCTCGCCGACGGCGCGGCGTATGTGCCCTCGACGGACCGCTGGGTTCCCATCGCGAGCGCGATGGCGCCGCGCGCGCAGGTGACGCCGGTGTTCACGGGCGGCGCGGTGGTGCTCGCCGGTGCGCGCGGGCCGGGCGACGCGTGGCGATGGGACACGTCGCTCGGGAGCTGGGTGCAGTTCGCCCGCGGGGCCTCGTCCGACGTGCCGCGGCGCGATCACTCCGCGGTGTGGACGGGGGAGGAACTCCTCGTGTGGGGCGGCCTCGACGGCGCGGGACGGGCGCTCTCCGACGGGTGGCGTGTGTCGCCGACGCGCCGCAAATCCAGGGCGATCGCGAGCGTCGGGGCCGATGCGCGCTCCGAGCACCGCGCGGTGTGGGCCAACTCGGAGATGTTCGTCTTCGGCGGTCGCGACGCGCAGGGCCGCGCGATGGCCTCGCTCGCGTCGTACGTGCCCGCGACCGACACGTGGCGCGCGCGCACGGCCGCCCACGCGCCCTCCGCGCGCTACGAGCACGTGGCCGTGTGGACGGGGCGCTCGGTGCTCGTGTGGGGCGGCACCGACGGCACGCGCACGCTCTCCGATGGCGGCGAGTACGACCCCTGGGACGACTCGTGGACGCAGCTCCCGCCCCTCGACGCGCGCGGTGTGTCCGTCGCACGCGAGGCCGCCGCCGCGGTGTGGACGGGCCGCGAGCTCCTCGTGCTCGGCGGCGCCGACCGCACCGACGCCGTGACGCCCCTCGGCTGGCGGTATCAGCCCTGACGCCCCGCGGTTTCGCACGTTGACCCTCGCGCGCCGCCGCGCGCACCATCCGCCGCCATGCGGGTTCTTCTCACGGCCTTCGCCGTCGCGCTCGTCGCATGCTCGTCCTCGGGCAGCGGCACCTTCGTTCCCGAGACGCCCGACGCCTCGACGGACGCTCCCTCCGACACCACGCCCTCCGACGCCGCCGACAGCGCTGCGCCCGACGCTTCCGTCGTCGATGCATCGCGCGACGTCACCGCCGATGCGCCCGCCGACGTGCCCCTCTTCGTCGACGGGAGCACCCGCACGCCCGTGTGCGAGCGATGTACCTCGCAGGCCGACTGCGGCGCCGACGGCGTGTGTGTCGAGGTCGCGACCGGCGCGCGCGCGTGTCTTCCGCGCTGCAACCCCGACGTGCCCGTGTGCCCGGGGCGTCTGCGATGCGTGCGCGACGTGGCCCTCGCCGACGTGGCCGTGTGCGCGCCCGTGGGCGGAACGTGCTGCATCGACGGCGACAACGACGGCTACGGCGCGGGCGTCGGGTGCCGCGGTCCCGACTGCAACGACAGCGATCCCGCGCGCACGACCTCGGGCGCGGAGACCTGCAACAACGCCGACGACGACTGCGACGGCATGGTCGACGAGGGGCTCTCGCGCGCGTGCTCCACGGCGTGCGGCGTGGGCACCGAGACCTGCGCGCGCGGCGCCTGGGGAGGATGCACGGCGCGGGTGCCCGCGACGGAGACCTGCGGCAACGGCGTCGACGACGACTGCGACGGGATGATCGACGAGGGCTGCGTCGACGCGTCCGTGCCCGATGTGCCCGTGCCCGATGCGACCGTCGACGCGGGGCCCGTTCCGCTCTGCACCATGGGGCCCGTGGTGGAGTCGACCTCGGGCGACTACCTCGTCATCGCCAACTACGACGGCGGCAACGTGGACCTCGACGTCGACCGCCCCATCGCGAACATCGCGGTGATCGCCTACGAGCCCGTGCGCATCACCCTCCGCGGGTCTGCGCTCGCGTCGGTGAGGCGCGTGCACGTCGTCGGGTACAACTCGCTCACCGCGACGGTGACCGGCGTGTCGCCCTCGATCGTGGAGCTCGCAGGCATGCCCGCCGCGACCCTCGCCGACCCCGCGGGCAACGCGCGGATGGTCTGCGCCTCGACGTGTCGTCCGGGCACGCGCCCCGGCGGGTGCAACACGCTGGAGCAGGTGCTCGACTACTTCCGCAACGTGTTCGGCACGGGCCGCGCGTGGTGGCACATGCAGTACGGCACCTTCACCGGTCGCACCTTCCGCGTGAGCGAAGGCGGCTGCTGCGTCTGACGGCGGTACATCCGCGGCGCGCTTTCGTGAAGGCGTCCGCGGCGTTCACCACCGGTCCGCGCGACACTCGCGCGCGGTGATCTCTCTCGAACCCGCCCCGATGCGCGAGGCCTGCGACGCCCTCGGTCTCGCGCGCGACGATGGCGCCCGCATCGGCCCGCTCCGCGGCGTCTCCGTGTGGATGCGCGCGCTGCCCTTTCGAGCCGGCGACCTCATCGAGGTGGGCGCCCGCTACGCGCGCCCCGTGGATCTCGGCCTCGACGTACGCCTCGCGCCGGGACTCTTCGTGGGCGCCGCACACGACACCGACGACCCCGAGTTCGACGGCCTCTTCTCCGTGCGCGCCGACCCCCTCGAACGCGACGCGGTGCGCGCCCTTCTCACCCACGGACTGCGCGCCGAGCTCTGCGCCCTCGCGGCCCTCGCCGATCCCGCGCTCGACGACCACGCCGCGCGCTGCCTCGTGGCCGCCACCGCGCCCACGGCGGTGCTCATCGACCGCGCGCGCCGCTGCGCCTCCCTCGCCTCGCTCGTCGACCACGGAGCCGCCTCGCTCACCGCGCCTGCGCGCCTCCGTCGCCTCGGCGTCGCGGCGGCCTTCGCGGGATGGGCCACGCGTGAGCGCCTCCCGCATCGCATGAACGCCCTCTCGGCCGCGGGCCCGCTCCGTGCGGTGCACGTCGACGCGCGGCTCCGTGCGAACGGCCCCGAGCGCGCCCGCGGATACACCCTGCGCGTGCGCTTTCTCGAACCGCTCGCGGTGACGCTCTCGGTCCGTCGCGCCACGGTCATCGACCGCGCCCGCGCCCTCGTCGCCACGCACGCCCACGCGACCGGCGACGTGCGCTTCGACGGCGAGTACCGCGTCTCCGCCGACGACCCGGTGACCGTGCGCGCGATGCTCTCCGACGGCGTGCGCGACGGGCTCCTCGCGATGGCGCGCCTCGGCGCCACGGCACGTCTCGACCACGAGGGAATGGTCGTGCGCGGCGCGCTCCCCGAGTCGCTCCACACGGTGCCCGAGCTGCTCGATCGCTGCGTCGCGCTGCGGCCGCTCCTGCGTGCGCCCGTCGGCGACGCGCCCTACCGCTGACTCATCCGTCGAGGTCGCGGTCGCGCTTCGTCGCGTCGGTGCCGTGCCACGCGGGCATCGTGTAGCGCACGCCGCGGAGCACCGTGCGCACGCCGTGGGTGTGCTCGGGCCCGCCGTGAAAGCCCACGAGCGTTCCCCGTCGCGGACGCATCGCGCGACCCGTTCGCGGAAAGTAGAGCTCGCCGCCCTCGTAGGCCTCGTTGAGGTAGAGCACCGTGGCCCATCGCCGCCACGGAAACTCATTGGGCGTCCCGTCGTCGCGCGCGTTGTCGGCGTGCGGCGCCATCGACTGCCCCTCGCGCCATCGGACGAGGTGCACCGTGTCGGCGTAGAGCGCCTCGTCGATGCGATAGAACGCGCGGAGCTCGCGGTGAAACCCGTCGCGCGCCCGCCGCATGATCGCGCGCGCCTCGGGCTCGTGCGCGAGGGCCTGGTAGTAGAGCAACCGCGCGCGCCAGTACGGGTCGGCGGCGGTGGCGTCGAGGCGGTCGGTGTTGCGCTCGAAGCAAGCCACGAGGGCCTCGCACTCCGCGTCGGAGAGAAATCCCTCGACCACCATCACGGGTGGCGTCGCGTCGGTCGGAGGAAGCGCGCGCATCGCCGAGAGCACGCTGGAGAAGCGTCCCGGGGCGATGGAGCGGGTGGCGGAGGCTGCGGCCGACGGAGGCGCCGCGAGGTCGCGTCCGTGGCACTCGGCGAAGGTGCGCGCCGCGCCGCAGGGGCAGGGCGCATCGCGCGGGGGCGGTTTCATCACGCGCGATCGTAACGGAACCGCGGCGCGCGACTACGACGCCGACGGTCGCCGCGGCGGCATCGGGTGCAGCCGGTCGAGGGCGGCGTGGTTGCGAAAGCCCACGGCCTCGCGGTGCACCTCCAGCTCCCAGCGACGACGGAGCGCCACCTGCCGCGCCGCTTCGTAGTCGCGTTCGAAGCGCGCGAGGTCGTCGCCCGTCGCGCCGCGCATCCGATGCAGCACCACGTCGACGTCGAGGAGCGCGCGTTCGAGGTTCTCTTCGCTGCGCCCGAGCGACGACGCGATCTCCTGGTGGATCTCGCGCTCGATGTCGGCCACCGCCTGCGCCGGGTTCACGCGCACGCGGAGCCGTTCGAGGTAGGGGCTCTCGACGCCCTCGCGCACCAGCGCCTCCAGCCGCGCCTTCATCTCGTGGTCTCGCATGATGTGAGAACGTGGGTCGGTGGGGCGCGCAAGGCAACGGCCATGCTTGTCTTCCGCGCGACCGCTTGCGACCGTGCGCTTCGATGAAGCCCACGCTGCTCTGCACCGCGCTGTGCGTGTTCCTCGTACCCGCGTGCGCCGACACGATCACCGGCGCCGCGCCCGATGCATCGTCGCCCGATGGGTCCTTCCCCGACGTCGCGATGCCCGAGGACGCACCCGTCGACGGAGCCGCACCCGATGGCGTTTCCGTCGATGCCTCCGCGCCCGACGCGACGCCGACCGATGCATCGGCGCGCGATGGAATGAGCGTCGACGCCGTGACGCGTGACGGGGCCGCCGTCGATGGCGCAGTGCCGTCGGGGAGCCTCGCAGGCCGCTGGCGTGTGGTGCGCTTCGAAGTGATGAGCGCCTCGGGTGTGAACGTCGACGTGAGTGATCGGCCCACGCCGGTGATGCTCCCGCCGGGCAGCGTGCGGCCCGTGTCGTTGCGCGCGAACGGGATCTTCACGATCGAGCCCACGCGCGTGAGCTGGTCCTTCGGGGCGCTCCTCGCGGAGCACTTCTACCGCTCGGCGCCACCGAGCGCCGACGACGAGGGATTGAGCCTCTCGGGAGGCTCCGCGCCCGGTGTGCTCGACGAAACGTCGAGCGTCTTCGAGGTCACCGGCGGCACCACCACGCTCGCGTTCGAACGCGTCGCCGACGGAACCATCCGGTACACCTCCGAGTCGCGCGGCGACCGCTCGCGCATCACCCTCGCGCGCGCGCCCACTTCGCCCGTGCGCACCTCGCTCAACCTCGCGGGCGTGACCATTCCCGAGCAGGTCACCGACGCGCGCACCTTCGTGCATCCGCGCTTCGCGCTGCTCTGGGATCGCCCCGGCGCCGCCGCGCCCGTCGAAGACCACGGCGTCGCGCTCACGTTCAACACGGATGGGTACGCGGTGTTTCCGCTGGCCGTCGCGGGCGATCCGCCGATGGCGTTGCAGAGCCGCGGCTACGGCGTGCCCGTCGCCGTGGGCTTCACTGCCGTGTACGACGACCGCGACGACGATCGCGCGTACACGCCGGGCGCCGACACGCTGCGCGGCCTCGGTCCGCTCGTGTTCGTGTGGCGCGGTGAGGGAACGCCCTCGGCCGCGTGGGCCGCGTCGCCGCTCTCCGAGGTGCAACCCGGCTGGCAGCTCGCGCACCTGCACCGCGACTGGAGCCGCGGCGAAGACGTGCTCGTTCCCTTCGACACCACCGTGCCCGTGCCGCCCGACGTGCCCGTGCGCCACGACCCGATCACGACGCCGATCCCGCGGCTCGTGCGCTGAGCCACCGTCACTCGTCGCGGCAGCCGACGCGGGCCTGCACCCTCGCGCCCGTACGCGCCGCGGCCTCGCACGCGGGGCCGAAGAACGTGAGCTCGCCGAAGGTGCGGTCGGTCCAGTCCCAGCCGTTCGTGCGCGAGGTGTCGCGGGTGCGCAGCGCGCCGTCGACCTCGACGTCGATCGCGTCGGGATCGTCGGGCCGCGACGGGGTTACGAAGGTGCACTGCTGCACCGAGCGGAGCACCGCATCGAAGGCCTCGGAGAGATCCTGCGGGCTGCCGATGGAGTAGTACGCAGGGCGTCCCGGCGCGCGGCGCGGACGGCCTCCCGCGACGGCCATCGCGTCGAGCACGTCGCGGAAGTCGGGCCCGCTCTCGATGGGCGCGTCGATGCCCACGACGAACACGGGGATGGGCTGCACCGTGGTCGACGAGGGCGACGCGGCCTCGCGGATGAGCGCGAGCGTGCGCGTGTCGTCGAGGCAGCTCTCGCTGGCGTCGACGCACGCGCCGGGGCCCGACGAGGTGCAGCGGCACACGGGCGGACGCACGCTCGAACAGTTGGGGCCGCCGTCGGTCGCGAGGAGGATCGCCCGCGATACGCCGCGCCCCGGTCGCGCGCGGAGGAAGCGCAGGGTCTTGTCGAGCGCGTCCCACGTGGGCGTCGGGCCGAGGGGATCGGTGTCGTCGAAGATGCGCAGCAGCGAGGCGCGGTTGCCGATCGCCGGCGCGAGGTCGACGCCGGGCTCGGTCACGCACGTCACCTCGACGGGCAGCGGCTGCGAGGCGTCGTAGGTGCGCGGGTAGAACTTCGCGCCGAACTGGAGCGTCGCGTCGACCGGGGCCAGCGCCATCGCGAAGGCGTCGCGTAGGATGCGCCAGCGCGTGGGCGTGTCGCCGAAGGCCCGCCGTCCGTCGATCGCGTAGCCCATGGAGCCCGAGCGGTCGACGACGAACATCACCTCGGCGCTGCGCCGTTCGAGCGAGAAGCGGCCGGGGATGCACACCGGCGCCTCCTCGATCACGTCGCGCACGTCCGGTGCGTCCATCACGTCGGGCACGTCGGGCACATCGCGGACGTCCGGTGCGTCCAGCACGTCGGGCACATCGCGGACGTCGGGTACGTCGGGCACATCGGATGCGTCGGAAATCTCCGACGCGTCGGGCACGCGGAGTCCAGTGCGTGCGCCGCAGGCGGCGAGCGAGAGCGCGGCCGCGAGGGCGCGCAGGCGTGAAGCGTGAGAAAGCATCATCGAAGAACCTCATCGCAGCGCACGGCACCCCACGCGCTCGCCCTTCGATGATCGCACGTCCGTGATCGGCGCACGCGTGGCCGCGGGCGTGACGTCAGGTCACGTGAGGTCGAGCGTGAAGCGGTGCGCGCGGAGCCGCGCGAGCAGGGGCTCGTACATCGTCGAGGCGGGCGTGCGCACACCGCCGGGCGCGTCGAGCGTGTCGAAGGCGAGGCACATCGCGCTCTCGCCCAGCATGCGCGACGTGGCGTCGTAGCCGGGGTCTCCCTCGCCGCGCATCGTGGCGCGCACCACGCCGGCGCGTCCCTCGGCAACGAAGCGGCTCACGAAGAACCCGCGGCGGCGCTTCTCCGCGTCGGGACCTTCGCCGGGCTTCGGCAGCCAGCGCTCCTTCGCGACCTCGCGGATCGCGGGCACCGAGAGCGCGCCGAGTCCGCCCGCGAGCACCGCGGTGAGGCCCACGGCGCCGAGTGCGCCCTTCGGTCCGCGGCCCGTGCTCATGCACTCCTCGTAGACGGCCTCGCCCCAGCCGCCGCGGCCTTCGTGCGTGAGCAGCGCGTTCGTGCGACGCACCACGCGGGCGTTCACCGCGGCCATCACGAAGGGACCGGTCCAGAGGTTCAGCGTGCGGTCGAAGCGCACGCCCATCTGCTCGCGACGATCACGGCCCCGCGGTCCCTCGGGCACGAGCGCGTACGGGTCTGCGAGGAGGCGTCGGAGGCTGCGGTCGCGCGAGGTCTCTTCCATCATCTCCAGCGCGCTGGCCACGGTGCCGCCGCTCGCGCCGCCCCGCGCTTCGCCCGCCGCGTGCACCACCCGCTCGGGGTGCTCGCCGTACTGCGCGTGGTACGCGAGGGCCACGAAGCGCGCGCCGAGGTCCGACGGAATCGAGTCGTAGCCGCACGTGTGGACGATGCGCGCCCCGCTCGCCGCGGCCTCGGCGTGGTGCCGGTCGATCATGCGACGGATGAAGGTCACCTCGCCGGTGAGGTCGCAGTAGTGCGTGCCGTGCTTCGCGCACGCGGCCACGAGGGCCTCGCCGTACTTCGCATAGGGGCCCACGGTGGTCGCCACCACGCGCGCGTCGCGGGCCACGCGGGCGAGCGCGTCGGCGTCGTGGGCGTCGGCCACGAGCAGCGGGAGATCCTTCGCGGCGGGGAGCTCCGCAGCGAGCGCGTCGCGCACGGAGGCCAGCTTGCGCGCGTCGCGGCCCGCGAGGGCGATGCGGGCGTTCGCGGCGTGATGGCGGGCGAGGTGCTCGGCGACCAGGCGGCCGGTGAAGCCCGTGGCGCCGAAGAGAACGAGGTCGAAGGGACGTTCGGTGGTGCTCATCGCAGGCCGCGTGTGTAATGCGAAACGCGGCGCGCGTCAGGGGCCTCGGCGCGTCGGGAGGGGGTCTGTGGCACCGCGCGTGACGAATCTGCTGGGAACACCTCGCGACGACACGCACTACCCCGACACGATGGCCTCCGACGAATCGGGCTACGTCGAGCGTCTGTACCGCGCGCACCGCGAACGGCTGTTCCGCGTGGCCATGGTGGTCGGCGTGGCCCGCGAGGCCGCGTGGGACGTGGTGCACGAGGTGTTTCGCGACGTGCTCGCCCACACCGACCGCTACCGCGCCGCCGAGAACATCGAGGCCTACCTGGTGACCGCCGCGGTGCACACCGCACGCAGGGCTCGCGTCGCCGCGAAACGCCGTGAATCAAGGCCTCTCGACGAAGCCCTCGACGCGCCGACGGGTCCGCAGTCTGGCGGCGCCGACCTGCTGCGGGGCCTGCCCGAACCCGAAGCCACCGCGCTGCTGCTCCACTACCAGGTGGGGCTCTCGTACAGCGAGATCGCGGCCGTGATGAAGGTCTCCGTGCGCCACGTCGAGACGCTCCTCGAACGGGGACGCGCCGCACTCCGCACGCGCCTCGACCCAGACGATCACCCGAGGGAGCCCTGAGCCATGGCCGACGACCGTGACGATCCCATTCGCACCGCGCTCGACCGCGCCTGGCACCGCGCCGCGCCCACCGACGAAGACCTCGCCGCGATGGACGCGCAGTTTCGCTCGATGCTCGCCGCCAACGCGAGCACCCGTCGCGCCGCCGCGAACGCCCGTCGCACACGGGTCCTCCTCGCCGTGGGGCTCGCCGCGGCCGCGGGGGTCGCGCTGGTGATCCGTCGCGCCGTGCTCGACCGCCAGGCGCCCGCGATGGCCCATCACACCGCGCCGCGCGAGACCGCACCGGCCGCGCCCGCGTGGGCCGCGCAGGTCGTGTCGCCCGGCGGACGCATGGACGCGCGCGACGACGACGGCGGACGTGTGGCCCTCGTGCACGAAGGCACCGTGGAGTTCTCGGGCCATCACCGCGCCGACCAGGGCTACCGCGTGCGCATCCCGTCGCTCGATGTCGACCTCGAACCGCTCGGCACGCGCTTCGTCGTCGAGGTCACCGCGACGCGTGCGCGGGTCACCGTGCGCGAGGGCGTGGTGCAGGCGACGTGTCATCGCGGCGCGCGTCTGTCGTACGCGGTGCTCGGGGCGGGTGACGTGGCGGAGTTTCCTGCGCGCTGCGACGACACGGGCGATGCGGCGCTGGCGCTCTACCGCATGGCGCAGCGCTTCGAGGGAGACGACCGTGCGGCCTCGCGTGTCTCGCTCGTCGCGGCCGTCGAGGCGCTCGTGGCAAGGCATCCGACGCATCCGTCGGCGCCGCACGCGCGGTGGATGCTCGGTCGTGCGCGGTGCGCGATGGGCGACGTGGGCGAGGGGACGCGCGCGCTCCGTGAGGCGCAGCAGCGCGACGCGCACCTCGTGGGCGACGTCGAGGCGGTGTGCCGGGCCGCCGCCGAGCGCGCGCACGACGCAGGACGCTAGAGGGGACGCCGGACCTTTGGGGAACACAGTCGTCCGGTGGGTGGTGGGGGTGATGCTCGTTCCGGCGGGGGCGTGGGCGCAGGGGGGCGCTGCGCCCCCGTCGGTGCGGGGATGTCCATCGACGTGGACGGCCTTCTTTGCGGGCTCTCCCGTGGTGCGCGCGTCGCCGTCTCACACGCGCCTCGACGTGCGCTGCGAGGCTGGGCGCGTGCGTGTGCGGGCCTCCCGCGATGGGCTCCGCGTGTGCGAGACGAGCTCCCGCGCGGGGCTCGCGCCACCGAGCGAGTACGACGTCGAATCGTTGCTCCTACCGCCCGTGTTGCGCGCACTCACGGGTGATCGCACCGGGGGTGTGTCGTGTGGGCGTCCGTCGCTCCGTCGGGTGCACCCGGTGATCGCGCCGGTGACGCCGGTAGAGCCCGTGGCGCCGGAGCCCTGGTGGGCGGCGGACGGCGCCGTCGTCGAGCCCGAGCACACGCCTCCACAACGCGACGACCGTGAGCCCGGTCGGGTGGCACCCCTTCGCGCAACGCCCTTGTTTTCAGCACCGCGCGCGATGTGGGAGCACGGCCTCTCGCTGGGCGTGGGCCTCGCGCCGACGACCGACACGGCGTGGACCTCGCTCTCCCTCGACACGCGGCTCACGAGCACGGTGACGGGCCCCTGGCACCTTCGCGGCGCGGTGCACGCCGAGCTCGCCGCACGCGAGGTGTCGGGGCTCGGTGCGATGCACCTCCACGCCGCGGGCGCCACGCTCGCGGTGGGGGCGGGCCTGCGGATCGCGCCCCAACTTCGCATCGAGGGAGACCTCGGCCTGCGCGCGGTCTTCGTGCGCATCACGGCCATCGCCGACGCGCGCGCGCAGTCCGGTGCGGACCTCGGCGCGTGGAGCGCGGGCCCTGCGCTTCATCTCGGACTCTCGGTGTTGTCGGGGCGTCTGCGCGTCGGTGTAGGCTTCGACGCATGGTGGGTACTTCCCGGACTGGGCGTGTCGGGCGACGCGCGCACGGCGACCGATGCGACGGGCTGCACATCGGGCTGCGCGCAGCTTGGCTTCGTGGGGCTCGCGGGCCTCGTGGCGTTGCGGGTGGGGTGGGCCTCGTCGCGCTCACAGCCCTGAGCGCTTGTGGTCCGCGCGAGGGCGTCGTGCTCCAGCGACGCGCCGTCGAGACGGCAACTCCCACGCCGTGGACGTGTCCGCCCGAGTGGGTCTGGCATCCGTCGGGCGGGTGTGGTCCCGCGGTGCTGCTCTGCGCCGATCCCGCGGCGGCGACGGTGTGTCCGGCGCGCCCGCGTGTGGCGACCGACGACGACGACGCGCCGACGCCCTTCTTTCGCGCGCCCGATGGTGCGGTGCTCGGCGGATGGGCCCTGCGTCCCTCCCATGCTCGTTGCGCCGACGGATGGCGCGATGCGGGCGATGGCGCGTGCGAGCCCGATCCACGCGTCGCCTGCGCGCGCGGCGCGACCCGTGTGGAGCACCTCTGCGTGGGCGGCGATGCGCGCTGCACCGACGCGCCCTTCGCGACGGTCGACGGACCCGCGGTGTACGTGCTCGCGGGCTCGTCCGACGACCATCCCGACGGCACGCGGGCCCATCCCTACGCGCGCCTCGACGACGCGCTCGACCATGCGCCCGAGGGGGCCACGGTGTTGCTCTCGGCGGGTGTGTGGCAGGCGCCGTTGCGCGTGACGCGCGCCGTGTCGATCGTCGGCGTGTGCCCATCGCGCACGACCTTGCGGGGCGCCGCGGGATCGCCCGTCGTCGACGTGAACGGCGTCGCGCTCACGCTCGCCAACGTCACCGTGCGCGAGGGCGATGCGGGCGTGGTCGCGCGTCGCGGGGCCTCGCTCACGCTGCGCGACGTGACCGTCGAGGGCTCGCTGCGCGCGGGCGTCGAGGTCGACGATGCGCGGGCCACGCTCGACGATGTGGTCGTGCGCGGGGTCGTCGGGTCGTCGCACGTTCGCGCCGCGGGCGTGCGGGCTGCGCACAACGCCGACGTGACGCTCACGCGGGTGCTCATCGACGACGTGGATTCCACGGGGGTCACCGGCGAGGAGCGCGCGTCGATTCGCGCGACCGACGTGGTGATTCGCAACGTGCGCCATCGGGCGACCGAGGCCGAGCCCGGCGCGCCGACCGTCGACCCCGGACAGTGTCCCGACCCCGAGGCGCTCCCCGAACCGCTGCGCGCGTCGGAGTGGAGCAACGGGGTGCTCCTCACCTTCGGTGCGGGGTTTGTGGGCCGTCATGTGGTGATCGAAGGCTTCGACGACACGGGCGTGTTCGCGCTCCATGCGAACACGCGCTTCTCGCTCACGGAGTCGGTGATCCGTGACGCCATCAACGGCCCGTACACCAGCGAGGGCAAGGGCCTCTACGCATCGGCCGGTCCCCGCGTCGAGCTCCGCGACGTGCTCATCGAGCACACGCGCAACGCGGGCGTCGGATCGTTCTGTCCGCGCACGCACGTCGAGCTCCACGACGTGGTGGTGCGCGACACGCGGGCGCGCGGCGTGGGCACCGGCGGACGCGCGCTCACCGCCCAGTGGGGTGGAACGCTCACCGCCCATCGGGCCACGCTCCGCGGGTCGTTCAACGCGGGCGCGATGGCCTACAACGGCTCGACGATCACGCTCGTCGACACGGCGATCTTCGACACGCGGGCGTCGCGCGATCCCTTCTCCGCGGCGGTGCTCGCGTACGCGAACTGCACCGTGCGTCTCGACCACGTGCTCCTCGACGGATGGGAGGAGGGCGCCATCGCCGCCGCTGAAGCGAACACGCGCGTGAGCGTGCATCAGGTGATCGCGCAGCACGGACGCGAGAGCGCGCGCGGTGTGGGGCTCGGCATCGCGGCGGCCGCGGCGGGCACCGTCGACGGCGACACCCTCGCGCTCGTCGACGCGCCCGGCGTGGGCATCCTCGCCGACGGCGCGCGTCGCGGGGCCACCGCGCGGCTCACCGACGTGTGGATCGACGGCGTGACCCGCGGCGTGTCGCGCGGCTTCTACCTCAGCACCGTGGGCGCGAGCGACGACCCCATGCGTCCACGGATTCTCGGCGCGTCGTCGTCGGGCGTCATCGAGCTCACCCGCGCGCGCCTCGGTCGGAGCCCCATGGGCTTCGTGCTCGCGGGCGATCCCGGTGGCGCGCTCACGCTCGGCGACGCGGTGTTCGTCGACGTGATGACCCTCGGCGTCGACGTGGGGGCTGCTCCACCACGCGCGATGCGCCTGCACCTCGACCGCGTCGCGGGCCCTTCGGTCACCGATGCGACCGTGCGCGATCGCCTGCCCTGAACGTCACCCGCGCAGCGCGCCGTGGAGCGCCCGCACGAAGCCCACCGGCGCCTCCCACGGCACCGCGTGACCCACGCGCGGAAAGCGCACCGTGCGGGCGTGCGAGACCGTGCGTGCGAGCGCGAGCTGGCCCTCCGCGGGGTACATCTCCGAGGCCTCGCCCACCATCACGGTGACGGGCGCGCGCACGTTCACGAGGGCGTCGCGAAAGTCGTGGCGCTCGTCGAGGTAGGCGCGGAGCACGTCCATGTACACGCCCCAGTGGGCCAGCGGGAGCACACGTCGGGCGACGATGGGATTGGCCACGAGGCCCGCGCCGCGCTTCATCCACGCGGGGCGCACGGCGGTCTGAAAGAAGCGCCCGAAGGCGCCGCGGACGCGCTTCGAAAACTGCTCGGGGAGATGGTCGAAGGGCACATCACGGAGCGCCGTGGCCTCGTCGAGCAGCGTGCGGAGTTCGTCGAAGCGCGCGGGCTGCGCGTCGCCGAAGAGTCCCCAGCGCCAGCCGTCGCCGTTGTGAATGCGCGGCGCCTGGTCGATGTGCGTGTAGCTCCGCGCGTTCGTGAGTGCGCCGCGTTGGGCGAGGGCGAGTCCCGTGAGCGCGCCCATGGAGAGACCGCCCACGTGCACGCGGTCGTCGCCAAGCTGCGCGAGGAGATCTTCGACGTCGTCGGCGAGCTGGGCGACCGCGTCGCGCTTCGTGAAGGGAACGTGGTGCGAGCGCCCGAAGCCCCGCAGATCGGGAAGCACAAAACGGAACGACCCCGCGAGCGGCGCCACGAGCGGGATCCACTGGGCGCCGTGCATCGCGAAGCCGTGGAGCAGCACCACCGCGGGGCCGCGTCCGAGCGTGTGCACGTGGAGGGTGTGTCCGTCGCGGGTGCGCAGCGCGCGCAGGTCGGTGGAGCTCACGGGGCGCGACGGTAGTGCATCGTCGCGGTGTTGTGGGGCCCGTACGGTGTGCGAGGCTCCGCGGCCATGCGCGTTCCCATTCCGCTCGCGAAGGCGTGGCGGCCCTTCAACCACGGCCCCGTGACCCTGATCTCCGCGGCCCACGACGGCGTCGAGAACGTGATGGCCGCCGCGTGGGTCACGCCCCTCGATTTCGACCCGCCGAAGCTCAGCGTGGTGATCGCCGCCGACACGCACACGCGCTCCCTCGTCGAGGCCTCGCGCGAGCTCGTGGTGCAGGTGCCCACGGTCTCGATGCTCGACCTGATCGAAGGTGTCGGGAGCACCTCGGGCCGCGACACCGACAAGTGGTCCACCTTCGGAATCGCACGGCTGCGCGAGCCCGGCGTGGCCGCGCCCCTCGTCGACGGATGCGTCGCGTGGATGGCCGCCCGCGTGCTCGACGAGCCCGACCTCGCCGCGCGCTACGACCTCTTCGTCGTCGAGGGCACCGCCGCGTGGGTCGACGACCGTGTGTTCACCGACGGACGCCTCCGTGACGCGATCCCCGACGCGCTGCGCACCGTGCACCACGTCGCAGGCGGCGTGTATGTCGTCGACGGCGCCATCGTGCGCACCCGGGTGTGACCCTCCGCGCGAAGCCCGCAGCAACGCCCTCCGCGCGGTGTACAACCGCCCGCATCATGCGTCTCCACACCCTGCTCGTACCCCTCGTCGCGCTCTCGTGTCGTCGCGCGGCGCCTCCTCCGTCTGCACACGCCGACGCCGCCCGTTCCGTGGCCGTCGATGCGCGAACCCCGCTCGCCGATGCGTCGTCGCACCCAGCGTCCGACGCGTCGGTAGACGGAGCGGTGCTCACGGTTCGGCGCCGGAGCCCTCCGCCCGGCTTCGTGCCCCGCGACGCCTCGACGCCCCGTCGCACGACCGTCGCGCACGTGCGCCCCACGGACGCGAACGACCCCATGACGCTCCTCGCGACGCCGACCGGCGCCCTCTTCGTGCGCGCGGTGAACCACGCGGGTCAGCGCGTGAGCGAGATCGTCGCCACGCCGCTCGATCGACGCGGACTGCCCGTCGGTGAGCCGAAGCTCGTGCGACGCACCACGGGGCCCATCGAAGCGCTCTCGGCCGATGCGCGCGGCGCCCACGTCTGGATCGCGTGGCACACGGTCCGCGTGCAAGAAGGCGAATCGCACGGGGAGCACATCGTGGCGGCGATCCATGGCAACGCCGACCTCTCGACGGTCGACGCGCCCCTCACGCTCGTCGACTCGTCCTACGCGGCGAGCAGCTACCCCTGGGCGTACGCCTTCGCAAACGTGCTCGCGCACGAAGACGGCCGGGCCATGGTGTTGAGCAACGACGCGCCCGCCACGTGTCAGGTCTTTCGCTACAATTCAGATGACAACCCGGAGTGGGGGCCGTGTGCCACGTATCGGATCTCGAACCTCTCGCCCACGCGCATCGACGAAACGTCGAGCGGGGCCATGGAGGTCCCGTCGGGGGTGCCTCACGCGTTCGTGCGACTGCCCGACGCGATCGGCTACGTGGTGATCAATGGCGACGTCTACGACAAGTCCGAGATCACCACCCTGGGGTGGGGATCGACGCACTTCGACCTGCCCTTCGACCCCAGCGTGCCGTCGTACGACGTCGTTTCGATGGCCTGGAGCGATGGCGTCCTCGCGTTGCTCATGCACGAGGAGGACGTGGGGAACGACGATGCCCGCTGGGGGGTGTGGATGCACGGACCCGCCGCACTGCGAGGCATGCCGGACCTTGATCCGCAGCGCATGGTCCCCGTGCCTCCGCGCGTCGTGACCGGGCCGCTCCGCTGCGTGGGTGGGCATCCCGTGGTGCGCGTCGGGTGGGAGGGCGGACCTCGCGGGGGCATGGTCTTCGACCCGACGCACGAGGGCACGTCGATCGACCTGGGGAGCTGGGCCGACGTCGATCGCCTGCCGCGTCCTGCGACCGTCACCGATGCCCCCTACGACATCGTGTGGGCCGGTGAGGCCCTCGTCGGTCGTGTGGGCGCCACGCTGCTTCGATGGACCTGCGCCTCCAACGGCGCGCTCCGTCTCGCCACGCCCTGACCCCGCGTCGATCGGCGAGCGGAGCGCCCTGCGCGCGCGCCACGTCGTCGACCGCGCGCCCGCACACACCCGTGCGTGACCGCCCGCACGAAGCCCGCAGCAACGCCCTCTGCGCGCGGTGTACAACCGCCCGCACCATGCGTCTTCACGCCCTGCTGGTGCCGCTCGTCGCGCTCTCGTGTCGTCGCACGACCGCGCCCCCTCCGGCACCCGCCGACGCCTCGCACACCATCGCCGTCGATGTGCGCACCGTGTCGCCCGATGCGTCCGCCGTGGCCTCTCCCGATGCGTCCGCGGATGCCTCCTCCGTCGACGCGGTGGTCACGCTCCCGCGCTGGAACCCTCCGCCCGGCTACGTCGCCCGCGACGCCTCGACGCCCCGTCGCACGACCGTCGCGCGCGTCACGCCCACGGATGCCAACGATCCCATCACGCTGGTCGCCACACCGACCGGCGCCCTCCTCGTGCGCGCGGTGAACCACGACGGACGCCGCGTGAGCGAGCTCATCGCCACGACCCTCGATCGACGCGGTGTGGCCCTCGGCGAACCGAAGCTCCTGCGACGCACCACGGGCCCCGTGCGCGACGTCTCCGCCGATGCGCGCGGCGCCCACGTGTGGATCGCCTGGCACACCGTCCGCGCCCGCGACGAGGGACCGCGCGAGGAGCACCTCGTGGCGGCGCTTCATGGCAACGCCGACCTCTCGACGGTCGATGCGCCGCGCACGCTCGCCGACTTCTCCTACGTGTCCGACGAGGAGATTCCCTACGGCTGGCACACGCCCCTCGCGCGGGTGTTCGCGCGCGACGACGGCGGCGCGCTCGTGGTGGCCACCGGCGAGCGCATCCCGTGTCTGCACGGCGACGACGAGGAGCACGCCGAACGCGCCTCGTGCCCCGCGTGGACGCTCTCGCACCTCGCGCCCGACGGCGCGGTGACCACGCACCGCGAGGCCCTGCTCTGCCCTTCGAGCGAGCCCCAGGGCTTCGTGCGACTGCCCGGCGGCATCGCCTACGTGGTGCCCGACGAGCACATCGGACTCAAGATCGTCACCTTCACCGAGCCCTGGGATTCCACGCCCGTCACGATGCCCTTCGAAGAGCCGCTCTGGCACTACGACAACGTCGCGATGGCCTGGGGTGACGGCGTCTTCGCCCTGCGCGCGCACTACGCCGAAGAGGACCCCGACGCGCCCGCCACCGAGGGCGTCTGGGTGCACGGTCCGACGCCCGCGCAGCGCACGCCCGCGCTCTCCGACGCGTACCGCATGCCCGTGCTGCCGGGCATCACCACGCAGCCGCTCCGCTGTGTGGAGGGCCATCCCGTGGTGCGCGTTCGATGGGCGCGCGGCGGTCGAGACGGTGTGGTCTTCGACCCGACGCACGAGGGAACGTCCATCGACCTGACGCGCTGGGCCGACGTCGATCGCCTGCCGCGGCCCTCGTCGGTCACCGACGCGCCCGAGGAGCTCGTGTGGGCGGGCGAGGCCCTCGTCGGTCGTGTGCACGACACGCTGCTGCGATGGACCTGCGCCCCCAACGGCGCGCTCCGTCTCGCGACGCCCTGAGCGGGTCTCGCCAGGCTACGGAAGCACCATGAAGATGCGGTACGGCACGAGGTCGTCGTAGCGCGGCGCGGTGCCGGTCTCGGGGTCGACGTAGTCGCGCATCATCAGCAGCGAGGCCGCGCCATCGGGCAGCCCCGCAGGACACGCCGCGGTGCTCACCTCGGTGCACGCCGCGGCGCCGTTGCAGCGTCGCGCGAAGGTCCATACGAAGAGGCGGTCGACGTTGGGATCGGCCGGCACATACGCCCGCGCCGTGCCCACGAATCGATCGCTCGTCGCCGAGGTGACGCCCGCCGCGTGGGCCACGCTGTAGAGCCCGACGCCCGAGTAGGTCGAGTGCCCCGTCGCGGCGTGGTTCACACCGAACACCACCAGCGACTCGCCCGTGCCCGGCGCCAGAAACGGACGCGACGTGGGGTAGTCCGTGTCGCGGTTGTCGCCCTGACAGTTCGAGCGCTGTTCGAGGCAGCGTGCGGGGTTCTGCGTTCCGTCGAACATCGCCACGCCCACGAGCGTCTCGCGAGGGTGCGCCGCGCGGATCGCAATCGCGAGGCGGTCGAGGGAGACGTTCAGCGAGGTGTCTTCGGGCCGCGCGCGCTGCGTGGCCGTCTCGGGCGGCGCCGGTGCGGCCCCCGTCGAAGACCCCGTGGCGCGCATCGCGCGGAAGCGTCGCGAGAGGTAGCGCATGGCCTCGCTCGCATCGCGCGGCACCGCGAGGCGCCCGAGGAGCGCGAAGGTGTCGGCGTCGGCGTCGAGTCCGAAGCGCGGCGGCGCCGTGGTGCTCCCCACGAACACCCACGGCACGCGGAGCACCGTCGACGCATCGACGCCCGCCTCGGTCAGCGCGCGCATGGCCGCACCTTCGGCCGCGGCGCTCGTGGCCATCACCAGCACCGCCGACGTTCCCTCGCGGTCGCTGTAGCGCGTGCGGTTGAGACCGCCGTGGAGGCTCGCGAACACCACGCTCCGTGAGGCTCCGTCGGCGCGGTCGTAGACGTAGGGCGTGAAGGCCGAGTACGCCGCCGCGGGCGGCAGGTCGGTGAAGAGCACCACGGCCTCGTCGCGCCCGAGACGAAACGCGCTGCTGCGCCCCTGCGCATCGGGAAACAGCACCGGATTCGCCGCCGTCTGCGTGTCCGCGGGCGGCAGCGTGAGCGAGAAGTACGGGCTCGCGGGGTTGTTCGCGTAGCAGCTTCCATCGCCCTCGCAGCAGCGCGAGAGATCGACCGCGCCCCACGCGCCCTCTCGCGTCGCGTACCCCGCGCGCTGCATCGACGTCTCGACCGCGCTCCACCGATCGACGGGCACGACCGTTCCATCCACCGCAGCATCGGACGCATCGCCCGTCGCATCGGGAGACGCCGCGCGCACCTCGTCGGCATCGACCACGGCGTCGCGCGCATCGGCCGCGCCATCGCTCGCACCCGAGGCCGCGGGCGAGGGCGAGCACGCCGACACCGCCGCGAAGAGCACACCCGCGAACCGCTGCGCGACGCGCGCGCGCTCCATCCCACACCGCTGTTCCATGAGGCTCCCGTGTCGTGGGTGCGTGGGCATCGCTGCCCTGCGACCCTCGACCTGCGCCGCATCCGCAACGGCCATGCCGTACGAGCACCACGTTCGTCGTGCGCGTGTCCGCCCTCCTCGCACCGCGCGCACTGACGCCGACGGTCGACACCCTGCGGCCCCACGACGTCGCCGCGTCTGTCTCGCAGCGTCAGCGTCCGTGGATCGCCGCTGCCACGATGGACACCCAGGTCACGCCGAGCGCCACGAGCCGCAGCACCCGCGCACGATGCTCCGACGGCGCCCGCTGCGTCGTGCGCTCCATCAGGAACGACACCAGCGCATCGCCCTCGGCGCCCTCGGCGCGCAGCACCGCGACGAACTCTCCCTCGAACACCACGAGCAGCCACGGACCGACCCGCTCCAGCCCGCGCACGCCCTCGTAACGCCACGCGCTCTCGCCCGTGTCGCTCGCGAGCACCACGGCCTCGCGGGTGAACCAGCAGCGCTGCGCGGGCGCCGCTTCCGCCGTGCGCCGCTGACGGAGGAACACCTGAACGATCAGCATCGTGAGCAGCGCGAGCGCGCCCGTCGTCACGAGGCCCGGCGTCTTCGCGGCGGGCACGGTGAGGGCGAGGAGCGCGGTGCCCGCCATCAGCACGAGGAGGTACGCGACGGTCCATGTGCGAAGGGGCGCCGCGCGGGCCATCACCGTCCACGCTTCGGCGGGCGGTGCGCACTCGGCACGTCGCTCCACCCGCGCGTCGCTGCGAAACGGATCGCCGCTCATCGCGACCCCGCGAGGTAGTAGACCATCGTGAGGAGCGCCACGAGCACGAGCCACAGCACGATCGTCCGTCGGCCCTGCGCCCGGTCGGCCACGGGCTCGGACTGCACCACCACGTTTGCGGGCAGCGCATCGAGGAGGCGCCGACGGTCTCCGCCGAGCGCGGCGAGGGGCACCACGAGGCCGCGGTTCGCGAGCACGAGGGTGAAGCGATCCGCCGACTCGACCACCCGTTGCAGATGCACCAGCGGCGTGCGCGCGTGGCAGAGCGCGGTGAGCTCCTCGACGTGCGTGTCGTCGATGCGCACGCGGTAGCCCTCCCGCGAACGGCGCTGCGTGCTGCGCAGACCAGCCCACGCGAGCAGCGCCGGGAGCGCCACCGGAAGTCCCCAGCTCCACGGCATCCACGCGCCGAGGGCCACCATGGCGGCCACGGTGAAGTACGTGCTCCAGGGGAGCGAGCCCGCCGCGGGCGCGGGCACTTCGACATCGAGGCGCGGGGGAGGGGACTCCATCGAGACACGTTCCCTCGCACGGGCGTCTCCGCGCGGTCAAACGGTCGGCGCGGGCGTCGGGGGCGACGGTGACGGAGCGACGGAGCTCAGCCCCCGCGGGGAAGAAAATGAATCCCGTGACGCGCGCCGATGGCGGGCACCTTCGGGGCGTCGTCGGGCCACGCGCGCACCTCGCGGTCGACCTCGCGGAAGAACCCCGCCGCGTGCGCCGGCGTGTCGAGAATGAGCATCCGCGCGGGCGCCTCCGAGAGGCCCGTGAACCCGTGCACCACCCCCGCGGGGGCGTACACGAAGTCACCGGATCCGAGCTCGCGCACCGTGTCGCCGAGGGTGAAGCGCACGCGCCCGTCGGCGATGTAGTACGCCTCGTCCCAGTCGTGGTGGTGCGGGGGAGGGCCCGAACCCTCGGGGAGCATCACCTCCATCATCGAGAGCGCGCCCGCCGTGTGCTCCGACTCGCACAGGAACCGAACGTCGGTGCCGAGCGCCCGCAGCGCCGTCGCCTCGTCGCGGCGCTGAATCATCCCCTTCGTGCCCATCGACACTCCTCCCGGTCGAGAAGTCGCCCCCCATCGGCGCTTCGATGTCATGGACACTGACACTGTGTCATGCGATGTGTCAACCGATGGCCTCTGGACCCGACGAGCCTCGTGGTGCGCCACCGACGACCCTTGCGGCGCGGCAGGCCGAGCAGACGCGCGCGATGATCGTGGGCGCCGCGGCCGACCTGCTGGTGACCACGCCCATGTCGTCGCTGACGAACGCCGTGGTGGCCGCGCAGGCGGGCATCTCGGAGCGCACGGTGTACCGACACTTTCCGACGCGCGAGGTGCTCTTCGCGGCGCTCGCGTGTGAGGTGGCGGCGCGCATCGCAGCGCCCGAGGTGCCCGGCTCCATCGAAGCGTTGCCGGGCTACGTGCACGCCCTCTTCGCGCGCTTCGAAGCGCACGCGGGGCTCGTCGAGGCGGCGCTCCACAGCGACCTCTTTCCCTCGATGCGCGACGGTCAGGCCGCCCGTCGGTGGAAGGCCCTCCGTCGGCTGCTGCGCGAGGCCTTTCCCACGGTTCCGACGGCGACCGTCGACGGCGCGGCGGCGAACCTGCGCTACCTGCTCTCGGCCACCACCTGGCGCTACTACCGCCAGCAGTTCGCCTTCGACGCGGCACGCACCGAGCGCTGCGTCGCCGAGGCCGTCACCATTATCCTCACGGCGCTCCGCACAGGCGCGTGACCCGTCGCCACGACGCGCATCACGCCACGTCGCGCGTGCGTTCGTAGCGCACGGTGCCCGCGTCGGCGCCCGCGCCCACCCGTCGAAAGCCGCAGCGCAGGAGCACCCGCGTCGAGGCCACGTTCTCGTCGGTGGTGTGCGCGATCACCGTGTGCACCGCGTCCATCGCGAACACGCGCGCGACGAGGGCGCCGACGATCTCCGTCGCATGGCCGCGGCGCTGCGCTTCCGGCGCCACCGAGTAGCCGATCTCGACGACCCCCTCCGCGGGCGGACCGAAGTAGCCCGCCGCGGCGACGAGCGCGCGTGCACCCGACCCCTCGCGCGTCATCGCGTACCAGGTGAGCCATCCGTCGAGCGACGGTCCCGCGGCGAGAAACTGCGTGCGAAAGAACGTGAGCGCGGCGCGGTCGTACTCGCCCGGCGGCCAGGAGGCAGGCACCGACGCACCCAGCAACGCGGCGAGTGAGGAGGGGCCGCGGAGTTCGGCGTCGACGTGTGCGAGCGTGGCGGCCACGAGGTCGAGGCGCGCGGTGTGGATCGGTGCAGGCGACGTGGACATCGGGCGCGGAGTCTACCGTTCGTGAATCGCGAGGGCGCTCACGGATCGACGCGCACGAGGCGTCCGTAGATGCCCGACGGACCGATCCAGCCGTTGATGCCGCCGCGGTTGTTTCCGATCTGATAGCGCGCGCCCTGCACGGCCTTCACGAAGTGGAGGTACTCGGTGCCGTGCACCTTGCAGAGCACGATGTCTCCCGCGCGCAGCGTGGCGACGTCGACGGGCTCCACGGTGCAGCGCTGCCCCGACTCGATGCGCGGCGCCATGGAGTTTCCCCGCGGTCGAAACGAGACGGTCTCGCCGCACTTCAGCCGCGCAATGTGTCCGCTGGCCCATCCCATGGGGCAGGGCGTGTAGCACGGAGAGCGTCTTGCGACGGAGCCGTCGGGTGTGTGAGCGTTGCGCAGCCTCACGACGAGGCGCGGGAGGGAAACATCATGGCGGGCGAGTCGCAGGTGCGTCGGGTGTTGGGGATTGTTGGGTTGATCGTGTCGCTCGGTGTGCTCGGCGTGGTGGTCGTCGCCTCGCAGCGGGAGCGCGTCGCCGATGGAACCTCGGCGCCCGTGGTGCGCGCGCTCGCACCGGGGCGCGGAGAGCACCTCCAGGCCATGCCCGCCAACGCCGCGGAACTCCACGAGTGGCTATCGCAGCGGGTGCGGTTGAAGCCCGACCGACGCGCGCTCCTCGCACTGGCCGACGTGCGACGGCTCCAGCACGACGCGACGGAGAGCGCCGACGTGCGCTGGGCCGACGGACACTGGGCCGTCACCCTCGGCGGGCACGAGGTCGGAACCCTTCCGGAGACCGCGGACTTCAACGACCTGCTCACGCTCGTCACCCGCGCCGCGACCGCCGAGGCGACGACCTCGCTCCGTGCCGGTGCGCCTGCGCCCGAGGCTGCCTCGCAGCCCACGCTCACCCCGTCGCACCCGACGCTCACCACCCTGCTCGCCCTCGACGCCGCGTGGGCCTCGGGGTCGCGTACGCCCGACGTGGTGGCCGCCGCGGCCCGCGCCCTCACGGCCCTCGCCATCGAGACCCCCGACACCCTCGACGGCACCGACGCGCTCGATGCGCGCGCCCTCGCGGCCCTCGCGTGGGCCCGCGCCGCGGGTCGACCGGACACGGAGTACGAAGCGCTCCTCGCGCGCCACATGGGCTACGACCGCGCGGCCGCCGAGCTCGCCGCGCCGCTGCCCGACACGTCGCCCGTGCGGTGGTGGGTGACGCGCGAGGACGCCCGACTGCGCGCGCTCGCGGAACGTGACGACGCGACCGGGGCCGCGCGCTACCTGTGGTTCCGACGGCTCGTCGAGCGGCGCGCGCGCGTCGAGGCCTTCGCGTGGCGCGACGCGAAGCTCGCCGGGTCCACACACGCCGTCGCCGTGATGGGATTCGAAGCGGCGGCCTGGGGCGCGAACCCCATCGAGGCCTACGCGCCCTTCGTGCGAACGCAGGCGTCGCGGGTGCTCGCCGCGCTCGAACACGAGGCCTCCGTCGAGGCGCCCGCCGCCGAAGACGCCGCGCTCTTCACGCGCCTCGATGCGCTCGCCGCACGACGCCCCGAGCGGGGACGCTTCACCGACCGCGCGCTCCTCGCGGCGCGCGATGCTGCCGCCGTGCGATCGGCCCTGCACGACGACCTCGCGTTTCGCCTCGACGTGCTGTCGAGCCCTGCGTCGGCGATGCAGCTCGCCACCGCGCTGGTCAACGCGGCGCCTCCGGCGCACACCGACTTCGCGATGTGGGCGCAGAACCTCGCGGCGGTGAGCGGAAACACGGCGCCGCCCGAGACGCTGGTGCGCGAGCTCGGGGCCGACACGCGCCTCGGCGGTGCGATGATGATCCGCACGTACGCCGACCTGGTGCACGCGATCGGGTCCGATGCGCAGCGACGCTCGGCCCTCGAACACCTCGCCGCGAAGCTCGACGGACGCCCCTCGCACCGTGCGTTCCTCGCGACGGAGCTCGGCGCGACGCTCCATGACGTTCCGCGGTCGGCGCACGGATGCGACGACGCGCTGCGCCTCTCGCGGTACGCACGTCCCGCGGCGACGGTGTGGTGCTACGCGGCGCGCGGCGATGGGGCGGCGCTCCTCGCGATGGCGAACGACCCGAGCTTCTCCACGCGCACCCGCAGCGACGCGGCGGAGGCCGCCGACGGACACGCTCCACGCGAAGCCGTCAACGCGGCATGGACCGCCGTGCTCACCGCTGCGCCCGACGACCTCGATCCGCGCATCGTGCGGGTCGAGCAGCTCATGGCGCGCAACGGTCTCCGCGAGGCCGAGACCCTGCTGCGCGCGTGGCTCGCGGAGCACGGTCACGACGCGGGCCTCGGTCCCATGCACGCCCGCGCGAGGCTCGGCGCGGTGTTGCGCGCGCAGGGGCACGCCGAGGCGTCGTGGGCGCTCGTGCAGCCCGACCTCGCGTCGATGGTGGGGCGCTCGCTCGAAGAGGGCGTGCGGGCGTTGCTGGCGCTCCGTCGCTACGACGAGGCCGACGCGCTCGCGCAGTCGATGCGGCAGCGTTATCCCAACGCGGAGTCCATCGCGCTCGTCGCCGAGGCGCTGTGGACGCGCGGCGCACCGGACGGCGCCTCGCAGGCCCTCGTCGGATCGCTCGAACTCCTCACGCCCGCCGACTGGTCATCGCCGATCGGAACCACCTTCGCGCGGGTGTTCCGTGCGGCGAGCGTCGAGGCGACGATGGCGGCCTTCGCACCGCTCGCGCGCGACGTGCCGAACCCCGACAACCTCGCCTCGGTGAGCGGGGCGCTCGCGTCGGCGTCGCGCAACGACCTCGCGGCGGCGACGTATGCGTCGATCAACTACAGCGCGCTCCTGACCAACCCCTTCGACCAGCTCGCGGCCGTGTCGCAGCAGTACGCGTACCGTCGTGCGGCGCAGGGGGTGGAGCCCGCCCTCGCGTGGATCCGCAGCGCCGTCGCGCCCGAGCTGCGCGCGCCGCTCTCGATGTTCATCTACGCCCACGACGCGCCCGAGGTGATGTGGTCCGTCGTCGACGCGACCGACCCCGACGACGCGTCCTTCGTGTGGCTCCTGCGCGCGGCCGATGCGCTGCGCAACGATCCCGCGCACACGCACCGCGACGCGCTCGCGGAGTTCTTTCGCACGGCGAATCCCGACGACTACGTGGTGATCGCACGCCACCTGCTCGGCGAGGTTCCGGCCTCGGAGGTGCTGCCGCGCGCGACGACGGAGAAGCGCCGCACGGAGGTGTCGTACTACCTCGGACTGCGCGCGGCCTCGGAGGGGCACCTCGACGAGGCCTCGGACTGGTTTCAGCTCACGGGCCTCGTGGGCAGCACCACCGACGGCGAGTACGACTGGGCCGAGCTCGTGCTCGACGCGTGGGCCGCACGGGCCGAGCCGCTCGCCTCGCTCGCCGCGCACCCGTGGGCGCCCCCGTCCGCGGCCTCCACGGGCGCTGGAGCGGCCGCGACCGGCACGGTGCTCCCGATGGACCCGTCGAGGGCATCGGAGGCCGCTGCGGGGCCCGCAGGGCGTCACGGCCGACGTCACCGCGAGCGCGGCGGACACCACGGGCACCGGCGTCCCCGGTGAGGGGAGACGTCATCGCAGGGCGAGCGGGCCGCAGCGGACGACCGACGAAGCGCAGGTTGTGTTTCCGATCGTGCGATCGGTCCCGCGTTCGGGCGGTGGTGGGATCGCGCGAAGGGTCGGAAGTTCACCACGAACCACACGCCGCGAGAGCGACCCAGGATCGCGAGTCCCGTCAGGGACTTTCCCTTCCATGCCGGTGAATTCATTCACCGGCCGCGCGCTTGTCGGGATGGAAACACCTTCAGTGAAGGCTTCCCCTCTCCTGAGAGGGCGATGGGTTTCGGAGACGAGCTCAGCGCGCGACAGGCGCCTTCTTCGCACATTGCGCGGGTTGTGGTTCCGGTCGTGCGAATGGTCTCGCGTGCTGGCGGAGGTGAGATCGTGCGGATGGTCCCGCGTGCAGCCGGTGGTGAGATCGTGTGAACGGTCTCGCGTTCAGCCGGTGGTGAGAGCGGGCGAGCGGTCTCGCGTGCTGGCGGAGGTGAGATCGTGTGACCGGTCCCGCTTGCAGCCGGTGAATAAATTCACCGGCAGCGAGGGGAAAGTCCCTTACGGGACTCGCGCTTGTCGGGAGAGAAACACCTTCATTGAAGGCTTCCCCTTCTGCCTCTCGGGAGAAGGGGATTGGGGGATGCGGTCCTACGGCGCCCTGGGCGATGTGGAAGCTACTCGCTTCGGCAGGTGGGCGAGTCGGCGGCGCAGCAGCTCCAGCCCTGCCCGGGGCGAGATCGACCGCAGCGAGTGCCCGCGGGACAGATCCACCAGGCACCGGACTCCGGCGGGCTGCTGTGCGGCCCCGAGATCCAGCAGTAGGCGCGTTCGGAGGGCGTGGATGCGTCGTCCTGGTCGGCGACGTTCGCGTCGACCGCGGCGTCCGTCACGACCGTGTGTTGGGCTTCCTCGGAGGCGTCGAGCGTACTCGGGGAGGGGGACACGAGACGCGCGCAGGCGGTCATCGACGCGAACAGAGCAAGCAGTCGCGATGGGCGCATTCGAGCTCCTCGTTGGCGGGATGCGAGCAGAGATATCACGGCGTGACGCGGGACCTCGTCTCCCGCCACCGCTCGGCCGTGAGTCCCTCTCCGGCGGTCGCGGCGGCGGCTGTATCGGGGGCGTCGCGTTCGCGCGCTGCGTGCGCGGCATCGACCGATGCGCGCAGGGCGATCACTGCATGCGCGTGGAGTCCTCGACGACGTGCACCTGCGGCGCCGGGCCGGCATGTCGCGTCGGCGAGCTCTGTCTGGCGGATGCCTCCGACGCCGCTCCGAGATGCCGTTTTCTCGTCCCGCCCTGACGCGGACCTCGCTCGTCCTCGTGGTCGCTCGACGTTGCGACGGGTGCAGCGACGTCCCTCGCCGTGTCCCGATCGATTGCACCCTGCTCCGCCGTCTCGTGACGCGCGACGGCGTGATGCGGGCGCGGTGAAGAGGCAGCGCCCAGAGGCCGCCTTCACGCTGCACCGCGGCTCGCGATGCGAGGAACGCTGCGCACGCACACGAAGTCCACCTGTCGTCGCTTCCGAACCGACCGCGCGGACTCTCCACCGTCGACGACGTGACTCCGGGACCGAAGCAGGTGACACCCCCCTCGTCGCGGTGCAGCTCCCGAACCGGTGTCGGGACCATCCCACCCATCGATGCGTGGGTTCGGGAGCCTCGCATGGGTCTGCACCCTCCTCGCGACGTGGCTCCGGAACCGATGCACGCGACTCTCCTGTGTCCGCGAGGTCGGTTCGGCAGCCGCGCGAACGAGGTCCCCCCTTCGCCCCGACCGGGTGTGTGTCCGATCGTGCTCACGTCCCGCGTGCTGAGCATGCGAACGGGTCCGCTTGCAGCGGGTGAATGAATTCACCCGCAGGTAGGCGAAAGCCCCTCACGGGGCTCGCGCTTCATGGACCGGAAGCACGCGGGGCCCCTTCGCACGATCGGAACCACACCCGAGCATCGCGCCGCGAAGGCGACACAACATCGAGAGTCCCGTCAGGGACTTTCCCTTTGCTGCCGGTGAATTCATTCACCGGGAGCACGCGCGCTGGCGGTGATGAGATCGTGCGGATGGGCCTCGCTTGCTGCGGATGAATGAATTCACCCGCAGGTAGGCGAAAGTCCCTTACGGGACTCGCACTTGTCGGGAGAGAAACGTCTTCATTGAAGGCTTCCCCTTCTCCCTCTCGGGAGAAGGGGCTTCGGAGGATGAACTCAGCCCGTGACAGGCGCCTTCTTCGTACGTCGCGCGCGTCGGATGCCCTGCACGACGTTCTCACCGATGGAGCCGACGAGGTCCGCGAGGTGGCTGTAGTGGCGATCGAGCTGGGGCATCTGCGGCGCGCGGTGCGCGTACTCGTCGTGCGTGGCGCGGAGCAGCGTGTTGAGGTCGCAGCGCGCGAGGTCGAGGCGCTCCTCGTGGTACGCGAGCAGGGCGCGGAGGGCGCGCACCGTGGCGTCGCACGCTTCGAGGTCGTCGAGCACAGCGGGGAGTGGTGAGAGGTCCGGGGCGAGGTCTCCGAGGTCGGCGCGCCAGTGGTCGCGGCGTTCGAGGATCTGTCGTCCGGCGAGCATCGCGAGGTGCAGCTGCGACTCGGACAGGCGACCGCGCGGCGAGCGCGTCTGCGGGTCCGTGGGCCGATAGCCCGCAGGCACCTTCGGCACACGCGACACGTCGGTGATGGGGAGCTTCCTGTTCGTGCTCACCGCGTCGGTGAGCGCCTGCGCCGGGGCGGCGTTGTCGTTCTCGCCGTCGCGGGTGTTGTTCCGTGCCTCGTCGGACTGCGTCGACGAAGCGCCCTTCAGCGCGCGTGCCGTGCTCATGATCGTCCCCCGTTGTGTGGGTTGTGCGACGCAGCCGTACGCCCGACGGGCGCCCGCTCGCTGCGACAAGAAGCTCAACGGTGGTCCGCACAAAAGCATGAGGCACACACGGCCGAATTCGGGGCCTCGTGCGCGCCGTTCCTCAACCCCGTCGGTACAGACCGTCCCTCTTGCCATGGTCGAGGGTGGCCTCTGCCATGGTTGAGGGTGGCCTCTGCCATGGTTGAGGGTGGCCTCTGCCACGGTTGAGGGTGGCCTCTGCCACGGTTGAGGGTGGCCTCTGCCACGCTTGACGGTGGCCTCTGCCAGGGTCGACCTGCGCACCCGACACCCTGCACCATGGGCCGTCCGTAGGTCGATCGTCGGCGCGTCGGGCGCCCCCGACGAAAGGAACGTCGCAGCGGGTTTGACGACGGCCCTTCGATGACCGCCACCGCGCGCGGGTCTACGCTGGCGCGTACGTGGGCACGACGTGGAACCGCGACCTCGGGATGGTCACCATGCGCGATGGCGCGGCGTCGGCGTCGTTCGTCGACCACATCGCGGCCGGTGCGCGCCAGAGCGACGGCTTCGTGCGGGCGCTGCTCCTGGTGCTGCTGTTGGGAGGGTGCCACCGCGTGTCGACGCCCGCGCCATCGTGCGCGACGCCGGGCGGGTGTCTGGACGCGGCGCCCGACGAGGGCCCGTGGAACGATGCGGCCGACGAACGCGCGACGGACGTTCCGATCGACACGGGTCCACCTCCTCCCTGGGCGGACGGAACGTGGCGGCTCCCCAACATGCCGCATGGGACCACCCTTCCCGAACGGTGTGGCGGTGCGACGCCGCTGACGAACTGGTGGTATTCCAACGGCGCGACGGGCCTGTGCCAGTTTCAGGATTACCTGTTCATCAATTCGGTGGGGGGCGAGGTCTTTCGCCTGAGTCCAACGCTCGACGTGTCGCTCGTCCTGGGCCTTGGTCAGACCGAAGCAGGCGGCTACGTGCGATGCAGTCGCGATGGCCTCTACGCGGTTGCGGTCGATCGTGACAGGCGCCGCGCGATCGTTCGCTTCGACCGGGTGGATGGGCCGGGTCGCGTGGTCTGGTCGGCACCGGCTGGCACGCCGGAGTACCCGGCCTCGGGGATGGGGATCGGTGAGCTCACGGTCACCGAGAGGCTGGTCGCGTGGGTTCACGAAGGCTCGGGCGCTCCTCCGACCCTCTACGTGTCGGGTCCGCGCGGTGAGCGTCCCCACCCGCTCCCCGCGTCGATCGTGGGGCTGCCCTACCACCTTCAGGCCGACGGCGATCGGCTGGTCTTCGTCTCGGGGCGCGACCTGTGGATGTACACCGCGAGCACCGACGCCCTGGAGAATCTGACCCACGACGCCGCCGCGCAGTGGGATCCGTGGGTGTCGGGCGACCATCTGGTCTGGATGGACCAACGCGACAACCCCGGGCACGACGACTGGAGCCCCGACAACCCGGAGGTCTACTTCATGGACCTGCGTGATCGGGTTCCCGTGCGCATCACCCACGACCCGCCCGAGCGCCCGGTGCTCCAGTACGGTCCCGTGGTGCGTGGTGATTGGATCGTGTGGGCAGACTTCCGCCACAACGCTGCGCCCAACCGGCTTGATCCGCGCGGTGGCGCCGAGGTCTATGGCTACCGCCTCGATCGGCGCGAGGAGTATCCCCTGCTGACCGGGGCGCATCAGGTCCTGTCGCCGACGCTGCTGGGCGATGACGTCTACTTCGTGTGCGGCCCGCCCGTTCTCATGGGCGGCAACGCGCCACCGGCCGGGCTCCATCGGATGGCGCTGCCGCGTTGAGACGCGCGCTCGCACGAGGGACGTGAACACGCCGTGGCAGATCTTCGCGGCACGTCGACCGCTTCGATCTGCCGCGTCTCTCCCCGCCCGCCCGCACCTCCGCGCCGCAAGCTTTGCCGCAGCCCACGCCGCGCGGGCCGCGTACGCTCGCGCACCGCCATGCCCACGATCGCCGACCTGCCGCGCATGCCCGATGTCGACCTCCTCGGGAGCTTCGGACTCGCCACCTCGGAGCGTCTCGCCTTTCAACGCGCGCTCGCTTCGCAGACGGCGCCGCTCGTGCGGGGACGCATCCTGCACCTGCCGGTGTATTTCCCGTGTACGCCCGAGGCCGCCCACGAGGTGCTCGTCGCGAAGGCGAAGAGTTTTGAGAAGTCTCCCGGTCTGCGCGTGCTGCTCCACGACCTCGCGGGCGAAGGGCTCTTCACCAGCGAGGGCGCGCTCTGGCGTTCGCAGCGTCGGCTGCTCTCGCCGCTCTTTCAGCCTGCGCCCATGCACCGCTATGCCGACACGATGCGCGCCGTGGCCGCGCGTGCTGCCGACGAGATGACGCCCGGCGCGCGCATCGACGTGTCGCACGTCACCACGCGCATTGCGATGTCGGTGGTGGGAAAAGCCCTCTTCGACGCCGACACCTTCGACGAGGCCGACGCGCTCGGGGCCGCGCTCACCACCTGCCTTCAGTGGGTCAACGAACATCTCGCCGACCCGCAGCTCGTCGCCCACGTGCTCGCGCTCGACGCCACGGCCTCCCTCGCAACCCGCACCGAAGGACGCCTCCGCGACCTCCTGCTCTCGGCCCACGCGCGCTTCTCGTCGCCCTTTCTGCTCCCCGGTGTGCGCGATGCGAAGCTCCGTGAGGCGGTGCGTGTGCTCGACGAGCGCATCACCGCGATGATCGACGAGCGCCGCCGTCAGGGACTCACCCGCGACGACCTGCTCACCCGTCTGCTCACCGCCCGCGACCCCGACGGAAGCGGCGAGCCCATGAGCGATCGTCAGGTGCGCAACGAGGCCGTGACCCTCTTCGTCGCGGGCCACGAGACCACCGCGACGGCGCTCGCGTGGTCGTTCTATCTCCTCGCGCGCAACCCCGCGCTGCTCGCCCGCGCGCGGGCCGAGGCCGACGCGTTCGGCGACGGACCGATCACCGCGTGGGAGCCCGAGCGCCTCGCGTTCTGCACGCGCGTGTTCCGCGAGGCGATGCGGTTGTATCCGCCGATCATGATGTTTCCGCGGCGCACGCTGGAGCCCGTGGAGATCGCGGGCACGACCCTTCCTGCGCGCGCGCTGGTGTTCGTGAGCGCGTACACGCAGCACTACCGCGCCGAGGCGTATCCCGACCCCGACCGCTTCGACCCCGACCGCTGGCTCCCCGAGCGCGAGGCCGCGCGCCACCGCATGGCGTACCTCCCGTTCAGCGCAGGTCCCCGCGTGTGCATCGGCCTCCACTTCGCGATGATGGAAGGCCCCATCGTGCTCGCGACCCTGCTGCGTCGATGGCAGTTCGAGATCGATCCGCACACGACCATCCGCGAAGACAACTTCGCCACGCTGCGCCCCCGCGGCGGCGTTCCGGCGATCGTGCGCGCGCGCTGAGCGCCGGGCCCGCGGGGCAGCGCGTGGGCTGCGTGGTCCCGGGGAATGAAGCGCGAGTCCCGCAAGGCACCTTCCCCTCTCTGCGGGTGCCTCCGCACGATCTCACCACCGTCCGCACGCGTGCTCCCGGTGAATGAATTCACCGGCAGCAAGGGGAAAGTCCCTGACGGGACTCGCGATCCAGTGTCGCCTTCGCCGCGCGTTGTTCGGGTGTGTTTCCGATCGTGCGAATGGGCCTGTGTGTTGCCGGTGCATGATGCGCGAGTCCTGCAAGGGACCTTTCCCTCGCAGGCGGTGAACTCATTCACCGCCGAAGACGCGCGGCTCCGTCGGTCACGGCACGCGGCGCCATGTGTCCATTGCGCACCGGGGTTCCCGTGGGTCACTTCAGTACGCAGAGCCCCTTCTCCTTCGCGGGAGAAGGGGCCGTGCGAATGCGATGGAGCAGGTCAGCGACGGCGACGCAGCACCGCCGCGCACACGGCGGCGAGCACGAGCGTCGTGAGGCGGCCGTCACCGCGCGAGGAGCCCGGCGTGGCGCAGCCGCAGCCGCTCCCCTGGTAGCCGATCGTGATCGACGGCGCGTCCATGGGCGCATCCATCGCGGCGTCGCGCGCGGCGTCGACGGAGGCATCCACGGAGGCATCCACCGACGCATCGACGGACGCATCGGGCGTCGGCGCGGGCACGCAGCGTCCCGTGGTGGTGTCGCACACGGGCGTCGCACCGCCGCACGCGGCGCTCGGGTTCGTCGCGACGGTCACGCGCGCCATGCCCGCCTCGGAGGGCGCGTTGTCGGGGGCGCAGTCGTTGTCGCTGTCGAGGTCGAGAAAGTCCGGTGCGCCGTCGCGGTCGGTGTCGACGGGCATCCTCGGTGACATGCCCGCTTCGTCACGGTCCGACACCCCGTCGCCGTCGCTGTCGGTGTCGCGCCACGATGGGATCGTGTCGCGGTCGAAGTCGTCGCCCTCGCTCGCGTCGAGCATGCGCTCCACGCGCGTGGGGATCGTGTCGTTGTCGTCGTCGTCGTCGAGGTGATCGGGGCGTCCGTCGCCGTCGGTGTCGACGTTCATGCCCATGGGACGCTCGTCGCGCGTGGGCACCGTGTCGTTGTCGTCGTCGTCGTCGCGCGCGTCGATCATGCCGTCGCCGTCGGTGTCGCGCGGCATCGCCACGTCGCCCACCTCGTCGCCGTCGCGCAGTCCGTCGCCGTCGGTGTCGGGGTTCATCGGATCGGTGCCGAGGCGTCGCTCGACCTCGTCGAAGAGGCCGTCGCCGTCGGTGTCGACGCCGGTTCCACAGACGCCGCGCATCGTGTCGCAGACGGGCATCGCGAGGGGGCAGTTGGCGTTGGCCATCGCCGAGGGCATGCGCGGGTCGATGCGCGCCGCGCCCGCCTCGCGCGGGTCGTTGTCGGGCACGCAGTCGTTGTCGCTGTCGCGGTCGAGGAGGTCGAGGGAGCCGTCGCCGTCGGTGTCCGCGGGCGTCGCAGCCGTGGCGCCCGCTTCGGTGCGGTCGGGCACGGTGTCGCCGTCGCTGTCGTCGTCGAGGTACGTGGGGCGTCCGTCGCCGTCGAGGTCGCGGCCCGTCGAGGTGTCGGCGCTGAACTCCACGCGCGAAGGAACGGTGTCGCCGTCGTCGTCGGTGTCGCGCCAGTCGGCGATGCGGTCGCCGTCGTGGTCGGGGAGCGGCGCGGGCGTTCCGCGCACGGTGGCGTCCCACGCGTCGTCGAGTCCGTCGCGGTCGCTGTCGGTCATCGACGGCGCCACGTCGGCGCGTCCGTCGCCGTTCACGTCGTGGCCCTCGATGGCGTCGGCGATGCCGTCGTTGTCGCTGTCGGTGTCGCGCCAGTCGGCGTCGCTGTCCGAGTCCGTGTCCGCGGGCGCGCGGAGCACGTCGAACACGTTGGCGTTGCGGTCGTCGCGGTCTGCGGGCGTCGCGAGTCCGTCGCGGTCGGCGTCGCCCTGCGCGCGGTCGATGCGTCCGTCGCGGTCGGCGTCGAGGGCGCTGTGGTCGTCTTCGACGAGGTCCATGATCCCGTCGCCGTCGGTGTCGAGGTCGAGGTGGTTGGGCACACCGTCGTTGTCGCGGTCCACGCGGTCGTCGGTGCCGTCGCCGTTCGCGTCGACGAAGCCCGCCACGTCGCGGTCGCGCCAGTCGGCCACGCCGTCGCCGTCGCGGTCCGCCGAGGGATCGCGTCCGCCGCCTTCGAGCACATCGGGCAGTCCGTCGTCGTCGTCGTCGGCGTCGAGCGCATCGGGAATCCCGTCGCCGTCGCTGTCGCGCAGCGGCATCGCGTGCTCGTTGTTGCGCTCGTCGCACTCGACCACCGCGCCGGTGATCGCGCCGCGCACGGAACCATCATCGTCGGCCACGGCCCACACCGTCGCGTCGATGAGCGCAGGGGGAGAGGTCCACGTGAGCGAGACGTCGACGAAGCGCGCGGGGAGCAGCGGCGCGGCGAGGGTGGCCGTGCCGATGCGCGTGCTCGTCGCGAGGCGCGGATCGCCTGTGTAGAAGCTCACGGAGGTTCCCGCGGGGGCGGCGACGAGGCCCGCGTTGCCCACACGGACCGTGAGCGAGGCCGAGGTCGGGAGCCCGCGCAGGTCGGCGCGGAGACGCGAGGCCGTGAGGTCGGCGAGGCCGTCGGGGTTCGCACCGGCGAGGGCCCGCGAGGGCTGCTGGCAGCGGTACGTGTTGTGATCGAGCCACGAGGGAAAGGGCCGCCGCGGAATGGTTCCCCGCACATCGCCCACGTTGTTCACGTCGTAGGGCTGCTGGTTGAGCACCTCGCGCGCGCCGCGCCATCGACCGCTCGCGGCGCCGAAGACGTAGACGCCGTTCTGCATGCGCGGGATCCACCCGAAGCCGCTGTACGTCGCGAGGAAGATCTCGGCGGAGCCGTCGCCGTCGACGTCGGCCACCGAGGGGTACGCGAGCGCCGTCGCGTTGTGAAAGGTGCGACGGAGCAGTTCGCGCCCGTCGGCGCCGTTCCACACGTAGAGCGTGAACTCGTCGGAGTAGACGAGTTCGAGGCGTCCGTCGCCGTCGAAGTCGAAGGCCGTGGCGCCGGTGGCCGCGCTCGAATCGTTGGTCACCGCCTGCCAGAGCACGGCGCCGTTGTCGTCGAACATCACGAAGCGCGACGAGCTCGCCACGCCGATCTCGGGCGCGGGATCGCTGTCGACGTTGGCCACCACCGGCGCGCCGAGGATGCCCAGAAAGCTCGTCGCGTTGCCCACGGGCGCCGCGATGGCCGCGCCGGGATGCGCCACGCGCCAGAGCACCGCGCCGTCGTGGTCGAGGAGCGCCACGCGCCCGCCGCTCGTGAGCACCACCTCGGGCTGCGGATCGCGGTCGAAGTTGCCCACGGCGTTGAAGCCATCGGGCACCGTCGACGAGGTCCAGAATACGGTGCCGTCGGCGCGGTACGCGGTGCTGCCCGCGATGAGCTCCTGACGGCCGTCGAGGTCGAGGTCCGCCGCGATGGAGCCCACCGCGTAGCCGCCGCCCGCGGTGCGCTGGGGATAGCCGCGCGAGACCGTGCCCGTCCACAACAGCGTGCCCGCGTTCGAGAGCACGGAGCTGCCCACGAAGACCTCGGGGCGTCCGTCGCCGTCGAGGTCGGCGATGCCCGGCGCGGCGTAGAGCGAGCCCGTGAGCAGGCCCGACGGAAGGGGCAGGGCGACGCTCGTCCACTTCACCGTGAGGTCGTCTTCGAAGCACACCACGCGGTTGCTGCGATCGAGCGCGATGATCTCTCCGCGTCCGTCGCTGTCGAGGTCACCGACGGCGATGGTCGACCCCGCGTTGAGCGTCGCCGACGACGAGGTGCGAAGGAGCCTCCCCGTGCGCCCTTCGAGCACGCGCAGCGTGCCGTTGAGGTAGTCGCTGTCGGGCGCTCCGGTGTTGGGGCACAGCGGCGCGATGAGCTCGATGGAGCCGTCGCCGTCGAGGTCGGCAGACACCACGTTCGAAGCCGACGCGCCGTCGGTGTACGTCCACTCTTCGCGCAGCGACACGGCGGAGAACGGCGCCGTCGAGGCCACACACGCGGTGCCCGAGCGGCCCACGTTGTTGTCTTCGCGCGTCTCGCGCACGGCCTCGGCGCTGTCGACCCACGCGGAGATCACCTCGCCGCGCCACGCGAGCGTCGTCGCGACGCCCGTGACCGTCGCGGTGGTGCTGGCGCCCGCGGCGAGCGGTCCGGTGACCGTCGCGGTGCCGAGGGAGACGTCGTCGGTGGCGCGGTACACGCCGTCGTTGTTCACGTCGCGAAAGACCGTGACCGCGAAGGGTCCCGCGACGGCGGTGATGCCCTGGTTGCGCACGGTGACGGCGACCGATCCCGCGTAGGCGAGCGACTGCGCGTCGCCGGTGAACGACGGGGTCACGGCGGTGACGGTGAGGTCTTTGTTGTCGAGCCAGTCGGGGGCGCCGTCGCCGTCGGTGTCGCGCGCGTCCGAGGGGTTTCCGTTGCCGTCGGGGTCCGGTGATTCGAGCACGGTGGCGATGCCGTCGCCGTCGTCGTCGGGGTCGAAGAGGTCGGGGAGTCCGTCGTTGTCGGAGTCACGCTGCGGCGCGCAGGGGTCGACGGTGGTGACGCGCTCGTAGCGCGAGCTCACGTTGTCGCCGTCGTCGTCGCTGGGGCGCAGCGTGGTGCCGAGGTCGGTGAAGCCCGCGTTCTGCGGGTGCACGTCGGCGAGGAGGATGCGATCGGTGGAGCCGCGACCGCAGAGCGACGCGAGGAGGATGTCGTCGGTGCCGTTGCCGTCGAAGAGAAAGGCCTGCCCCCAGAGCAGTCGGTTGCTGAACGTGAGCCCGAGCGAGTAGCCGCCGATCGAGGCGGGCACGTCGAGGCGACGGATGAGCGCGGTGCGTCCCGTCGCGGGATCGAGCGTGAACACGCGGTCGAAGCCGTCGGTGACCGTGTCGCTGTCGAGCACCGCGAGGCCTCCCTGCGGGAGCGCGGCGACGTCCATCGCGGGGATGTAGTGCGCGTAGGGCCCCGTGAGGTCACCGAGGAGCGGACGCGCGCCGAGCGATGCGCCGGTGCCGGGGTTCACCTCGGCGAAGACGCGGGTGTGCGTGGGCGCGGTGGCGCTGGTGCCCACGACCCAGAGGCGGTCGTCGAGGTCGAAGCCCGCGCCGAAGACCAGCATGTCGATGGGCGATCCGACGCGCGTCGCAGCGCCGGTGCGCGGGTCGATGACCACCATGCGCGAGCCCGTTCCGCTGGTGGCGGGGAGCTCGAAGGCGATGACCCGTCCGAGGCGGTCGACGGCGAGTCCGTCGACGGGAATGGGCGTGCCGCTCACGGTGACGGTGACCGCGCCCGACGAGGCCGTGGCGCCCTCGTTGAGCGTGCTCACGAGGCACGGAACAGCGGCCGCGGCGTACTCGCGGATCGTGGTCGACGACTGGCTCAAACACTCCAGCGCATAGACCTGCGCGAAGGCCGTCGAGGGGAGCGCGAGGGTGAACACAAGGGGCAGCGCGAAGCCACGAAACGTCGGCACGAAGAACCTCCCGTCGGTGGGTGAAGCAGGCGGCCCATCGTCGTGCGGCGGCGACCTCGTGGGCAACGTCGAAGTGCGCACGATGCGAGCTGAAAATCCGTTGCGGGGAGGTTGGCCCCATCGGGTCCATCGCGTAGGTTCCGCGCCCCCTGAAACCCGGTGCTGCGTGCGGGCCCATCGCCTGCGGCGGCGCCACGCGATCTCCTTGAGGTTCTCTCTGTGACTCCGACGCAAACCTTCTTCGCGCGTGTCGCCTGTCTCGTCGCCCTCACCGCTGCGTGCACGCCGCAGGCGACCGGTGGACTGAACTTTCCCGACGACGCGAGCAGCGACGTCACGACGGACCGCGCGACGACCGACGCGAGCAGCGCCGACGCCAGCGACACCGATGCGATGGTGTCGCCCGACGCGATGGTGTCGCCCGACGCGATGGTGTCGCCCGACGCGATGACCACGCCCGACGCGATGACCACGCCCGACGCGATGGTGACGCCCGACGCGATGGTCACGCCGGACGCGATGGTGACGCCTGACGTGATGACCACGCCCGACGCGATGGTGCGGCCCGACGTGATGACCACGCCCGACGTGATGGTGACGCCCGACGTGCCGCCTGCGGATCAGTGCGATCGTCCGGGCGCCATCGAGACGGTGCCGTGTGGCATGTGCGGAACGCTCGAACGCTTCTGCAACGTGATGCGCCGCTGGGAGAACGGCGCGTGCACGAACCAGGGCGTGTGCATGCCGGGCACGACGACGTCGCGCGCGTGCGGACGCTGCGGAACGATGGCCGTGCGCTGCAACGATCGCTGTCAGCAGGTCGACACGGGCGTGTGCACGGGCGAGGGGACGTGCACGCCGGGCGAGATGACCACGACGGCCGCGGGCTGCCCTGCGGGTCAGACGCGCGTGCTGCGGTGCAGTGCGATGTGCGCGCTCACCGAAGAGGTGCAGGCGTGTCGCATGCCGCAGGGGGTCGACGTGAACGTGCTGCTCGACATGACGGGGTCGTTCTCGGGGACGCTCGGGGCCATCTCGACGTCGCTGCGCGTGCGCCTCGCGTCGGGCGTCGTGGGCATGCCCGAGAGCGCGATCGGGCTGTCGTACTTCAGCGACTTCGGGTTCTCGCCGTGGGGCACGAGCTCGGACCGTGCGTTCACGCGCGGGGGCGAGCCGCAGAACGATGCGGCGACCTTCTCGACGGTGTTCGCGTCGCGTCCCTCCGACAGCATGGGCGGTGACGGACCGGACGCCGTGGTCGAAGCGCTCGGTGTGCTCGCGGGAATCCCGCCGCACCGTCTCATCACCTCGCCGCCGATCTGCTCCACGGGCCGCGCGCCGGGCGGATGCTGGCGTCCGGGTGCGCGTCGCATCGTGCTCGTGATCGGCGACAGCTTCTCGCACAACGGGCCCAACACCTCGGCGGGCACGCCCTCGTACCCGTACACCGGCATCTCCCCGGCTCCCACGACCTGGAACGACCTCGCGCCGCGCCTCCGCAGCGAGGGCATCACCGTGCTCTTCATGACCTCGTCGACCGCGATGGACGCGCTCAACGAGCACCGCACGATGGTCAACGCGCTCGGTCAGCCCACGAGCGACGTGTTCTCCTTCGGCAGCTCGACGGTCGACAGCACCCTCGATCAGGTGCTCGCGCGCATCGCGGCGATCCGTACGCGCTGACCCACTCCCCATGTGCGCGCCTCGGTGATTGCGCGCGGGGTGCTTCGCTGGCATCCCTCGCGCCGCCGTGGATCCCCGATCGCGCTTCGTTGCCCTTCCCCTCGCGCTCGTCGCCCTGACGGCGCCTGCCCACGCCCAGCTCGATGCGTCCGTCGATGCGTCCGTCGACGCGATGGAATCCGTCGACGTGCCGCGGCCGATCTTCGTGCCTGCCGACGCGGGCGTGAGCCCCTTCGCGGGCGAGACGATCACCGCGCTCGCGCCCATGGTGGCGATCTACTTCGAGCCCCGCGTGGGCCCGCACTGGCGCGGCTACCTCCGCGCCGGAAGCACCGCGCGCGTCATCGCCGGACCGCTCTCCGACGAGGGATGTCCGCCGCGCGCCGACCGCGCGCACACGGGCTGGTACCAGGTCGAGGGCGACGGCTACGTGTGTGTGTCTCGCGGCGCCGTGCTCACGCGCGACCTCACCCGAGACGCCTGCGCGCGGCTGCCCAACGCGCCGATGCTCGACGCGTCGATGCCCTACCGCTACGGCCTCGCACCGCACGCGGGCGTGGTGTACCGCGCGCTTCCCACCGCCGCCGACGAGGCGCTCGCCGAGCCCGCGCGCTTCGGCGATGGCGGCGCCGCACCGCTGGGACCGCTGCGCATCGCGACCCTCGAATCGCTCGAAGGCACACCGGGAACGCCCGTGCTCCGACGGCTGCTGCGCGGCATGTACGTGGCCGTCGAGCGCGCCACGCGGAGCACCTCGGGCAACGTGTACTGGCGCACGCACGGCGGCGGCTACGTGCGCACCGACGCGCTGATGATGGTCGGTCCGCAACCGCTGCATGGCGTGGCGCTCGCGGGAGAGGTGCGACTGCCGCTGGCCTTCGTGTCGGCGGACAACGTGGCGCTGCGACGGCTCGGCGCCGACGGCGTGATGTACCGCACGGGCCGCGTCGCACGCATGACAGCCTTCGCGCTCGCGAGCACCACCCGGGTGACCTGGCGCGACGAGGACTACCTCCGCACGCGCGACGACCGCTACGTGCGCGACGCCGACGTGACCGTGGTGACCGCCGTCGATCCGCCCGCAGAAATAGGCCCTCGCGAGCGATGGATCGAGGTCGACCTCGACCGCCAGTCGCTCGTGGCCTGGGAGGGCGCGACGCCCGTGTACGCGACGCTCGTGTCGACGGGCCTTCGCAACGTCGACAACCCCGCGGCCAACTACGAGACCGTGCAGGGCGCGTTTCGCATCGAGCACAAGCACCTCTCGACCACGATGGACGGCAACACGGGCACGGGGCCGTACTCCATCGAAGAGGTGCCGTGGGCGATGTACTTCGAGGGCAGCTTCGCGCTCCACGGCGCGTACTGGCACGCGGGCTTCGGGCAGCCCCGCTCGCACGGCTGCGTGAACCTCGCGCCCGACGACGCGCGATGGCTCTTTCGCTTCACCACGCCGACGATTCCCGCGGGCTGGCACGCGGCCTTCGCGACGGAGCGCGACCCCGGCACGCGCATCTACGTGCACTACACCCCGCAGCCCCTCGGCGAGCGCGGCGGACCCGCGGTGATCCCCGGACACTGACGTGCATCGCGCCTGCGACGACGCCCTCGAACACGCGCTCCGTACGCTGCTTCCGCCCGTCGACGCGGCGGCGCGAGACCACGGCGCGCACTTCGAAGCGCTCGCGACGCTGCTGCTCACGCGGGTCACGTGGCACGCGGGCGACGTGCGCTGGCGCCTCGCGGAGGTCGAGTTCTACTGGCACGGACGCGCGCATCGCGACCCCTTCACGCACGGCGATGCGCGGCAGCACACCTTCGCGCGCTGGTACCACCACCGCGAGGGATCGTCGTACCGCGGCGGGAGTTTCAAGGGCCTCGACCTCACGCTCGGCGCGCCCGACGTGGCCGCGGGCGTGCTCATTCGCGCGGTGGTGCCCGTGGAAGGAGGCGCGTGCATCGACGGGCCTTCGCGCACGGTCGACGCGCTGCTCGCGGCCACGGCATCGCCCGACGTCGCCACCTGCGCCGAGGACGGCGCGCGCGTGTCGCAGCTGCGTCTCGATGGCGTTCCGCACGCGGTGTCGTCGGTGGTCGCGTCACCGCGCGTGGGGCTCACGTTGAAGCGCGGCGTCGACGCGGCGCGCGTGTGCTTTCTCGCAGCGCCGTACCGCTTCGTGAGCGAGCCGCAGCGCATCAAGAAGGGACGCGCGCAGCTCGTGGTGGGCCTCGCCCGCGCGGGCGCTTCCGTGGAGGAAATCACGGCGCGCACGGGCTCTCCGCGCGCCGCGGTGCAGCGTGCCGTCGATGCGTGGAGGCTCGGGATGCAGGGCGATCCCGCGACCTTCGCGGCGGCCTCGACGACGGCGGAACTCTGCGCGCTCCTCGGTGCGTGTGAGGCGGCGCGGCTGCGCGCGTGGGCGTAGTCAGCGCGTGTCGACGTGGAGTCGCTTGAGCTTTTCGAGCAGCGTCGTGCGCGTGATGCCGAGCCTCCGTGCGGCCTCGGACTGATTGCCCTTCGCCGCGCGCATCGCGTCGACGAGGAGCGAGCGCTCGTACGCATCGAGCCGGTCGCGCAGGGTCTCCGTGGAGGGCGCGGGCGCCGTGGCGTCGAGGTCGAGGGAGGCCATCGCGTCGACGTCGATCGTTCCGCCGTCGGAGAGCGCCACGATGCGGGCCACGGCGTTTTCGAGCTCGCGCACGTTGCCGGGCCATGGGCGCGCGGTGAGCGATGCCACGAGCGCGGGGGTGAAGCGCACGACGTCGAGGTGAAAGCGCGTGCGGTACCGCTCGATGAACGCCGCCACGAGGAGCGGAACATCGTCGAGGCGCTCGCGCAGCGGCGGCACGCGGAGCTCGACGACGGAGAGGCGGTAGTAGAGGTCCTGACGGAAGCGCCCGGCGGCCACGTCGGCGGCGAGGTCGCGATGGGTCGAGGCCACCACGCGCACGTCGACCTTCGTCACACGGCCCGCGCCCACGGGCTGGATCTCTCCCTCCTGCAACGCGCGCAGCAGCCGCGCCTGCACCGCGAGGGGGAGCTCGCCCACCTCGTCGAGCACGAGCGTTCCGCCGTCGGCCTGCGCGAACCAGCCCGTGTGCGATGCCACCGCGCCGGTGAACGCGCCCTTCGCATGACCGAAGAGTTCCGACTCGGCGAGCTCCGTCGGAATGGCCGCGCAGTTGACCCGCACACACGGTCGGTCACGGCGCTCCGAGGCCGCGTGGATCATCGTCGCGATGAGCTCCTTGCCCGTGCCGGTTTCACCGCGCAGCAGGATCGGCACCTCACGCGGCGCCACGCGGAGGGCGCTGTCAACGAGGCGCTTCCACCGCGGGCTCTCTCCCACGACGGCGCGCCCCGTGGCACGCGCGGCGGCGCTGCGACGCACGTCACGGCGAAGCGACGAGGCCTCGACGGCGCGCGACACCACCAGCCGCAGCTCGTCGAGTCCGAAGGGCTTGGTGAGGTAGTCGTACGCACCGGCCTTCATGGCCTCGACGGCCACGCGCTCCGAGCCCCGCGCCGTCAGCAGGATCACCGGCAGTGACGGGTCGATCTTCTTCGCCGCGCGCACGAGGTCGAGGCCGCTCATCGCGCCCATCACCAGGTCGGTGACCACGGCGTCGGCCTCGTCGAGCAGCGGAAGTGCCTCTTCGGCCGACCGCGCGGTGAGCGTGCGATGGCCCGGCAGGTCGAGGGCCTCTTCGAGCGTGAAGCGCAGCGCAGGCTCGTCGTCACAGATCAGGATCGTGGGCATCGGAGCGCACCGCCTCGCAGGGGAGCTGGAGCGTCGCGACGGTTCCCTCGCCGCGCGCGCTGGTGAAGGTGAGCGAGCCGCCGTGCTGTTCCGCGGCCTGTCGCGCGAGGTGGACGCCGAGGCCCGTTCCCCCCTCGCGCGTGGTGTAGAAGGGCGTGCCGAGCTTCGCGAGCGCGTCGGCGTCGAGGCCCGGTCCCGCGTCCCGCACGACGACCTTCGCGAGGGTGTGCTCGCGCGCCCACGAGAGCGTGACGGCGCCGCCCGCGGGCGTGGCGTCGATCGCGTTGACGCAGAGGTTCAGGACGCAATCCTTCACGCGCCGCGCGTCGGCCACGAGGGGGAGTGAGGGACCCTGCGACGAGAGCGCGACCCCGCGGCGCGCGGCGTACGCATCGAGGGCGCGGGCCACGTCGGAGACGACGGCGCCGAGGTCCATGGGGGCGAGGTCGAGCGCCGAGAGCGGACGCGCGAAGGAGAGGTAGTCCTGCACGATGCGCTCGATGCGGGCGACCTCTCCCGCGGCCACGTCGAGGCGACGGCGTTGACGCGCATCGGTGGTCGATTCGGTGAGCAGCTCGACGAGCCCGCGCACGGCGGCGAGCGGGTTCTTGATCTCGTGGGCCACCTGCGCGCCGAGGGTTTCGAGCGTGCGCGTGCGGGCGTGCGCCGCGTCGACGAGCGCGTCGCTGGCCTGCGAGAGGTCGCGCTGCGCGAGGGCGTACGCATCGGAGAGCCCGGCCACGCCCACGCGCAACAGCAGCGCCGCGTCGAGCGCGCACACGAGGAGCACCCACCGATGGGCCACCGTGGAGACGCGCGGAAAGGGCACGCCCGAAGGCACGAGCGCGAGGGCCGCGACGCTGAGTGCGAAGAGGGCGAAGAGAGCATCGCTGCGACGGTCGCGTCCGAAGGCGGCGAAGGCGAGCACCGTGGGCGCGAAGAGCATGGGCACCACGGGGCTCGCGAGCGCGCCCGTGGCGAGGCACGCGAGCGTGATGCCGCCGAGGGTGATCGCGAAGGAGGCGAAGAGTTCGCGGGCGGTCACGAGCCGACGACGGCCCTGCACGGCCTCGCGCGCGAAGAAGCTCAGCGCGAGGGAGAACATCACCGCGAGCGTGGCCACCTGCCGTCGCGGCGCGCCGGTGAGCGCGAGCGTCGCCACGGTGTTCGCCATCATGGGCGCGACGATCCACGGACGCAGCCGGAGGAACGCGGTCCCCACGGCGCGCAGTCGGGCGTCGCGCGTCGTCGTCTCGTCGGCCACGGGTCGCGCGGAGGCTCACGCAAGAAGGGCTCCGCGCGCAACCGCCCGCTGCATCCGCCCGCGTGCGTGCGCCGTTGTCGTGTGCGCCGTCACCCCCTGTCGGCGCGCTCGACACCTTCGCGGTGCGTCTCGCCGTGAATCGCCGACCCGGGCGCATGGCGTGGGCGCTGCACTCCATCGCGTCCATGAACGTGCAGGTGTGGCAGGTGATGGTTCCGGGCGCGCTGGCGCTCGCGCTCGTGGTGCTCTCGATCCTCGCGGCGGCGCGGCGCGTGGGCCTCGTGGGGCCGACGGCGACGGGGCTCGCGCTCTGGCTCGCGGCGACCTTCGCGCTGGCGCGGTGGGGCTTCTTTCAACGCTTCGACGTGCTGCCTCCGCGGGTGATGGTGGCCGCCACGGTGGCGATCGCGACGGGGGTCACCGTGATGCGCCGCGCGGCGGTGCGACGCCCGATCGACGACACCACCCTCGCGGTGATCGCGGCGCTCCAGGTATTTCGTGTGCCCGTCGAGGTGGCGCTCCACGCGCTCTACGTCCGCGGCGCGATCCCGGTGCAGATGACCTGGAGCGGTCGCAACGTCGACGTGTTCGTGGGACTGAGCGCGCCGCTCGTCGCGTACGCCTTTCACCGCGCGCGGATCGGCCGTCGCGCGCTCGCGCTCTGGCACGTCGCGTCGTTCGCGGCGCTCGTGAACATCGTGGCGACGGCGGCGCTGTCGTTCCCCGGTCCGATGCGACACTTTCGCGAGGGCGTGTCGGCGGCGCTCGTGGCCACGGCGCCCTTCGTGTGGCTCCCGACGCTGCTCGTTCCCTTCGCCGCCGTGAGCCACGTCGTGTCGCTCCGCGCGCTGCTGCGGGGAACGGAGCAGACCGCGTCCGTCGTCGTCGCGCCGCCCTTGCCTCGCGCCGCACGCGGGTGAAACCCTCGCTGCGATGGAGAGCCCCGACCCCGTCGCCCGCCTCGCGCGCACGCGCACCGTCGCCGTCGCGTTCGTCGTCGCCGCCTTCGCGATCGTTCCGATCCACGCGCTGGTCTTCATCGAAGGGCTCAACCGCAGTCGGAGCGGTCCGCTCGTGACGGTGTTCTTCGCGCTCTCTGCGTTGCAGACCGCGTGTGGACTCGGCGGGCTCGTCGCGGGCGTCGTGTGGGCGGTGCGGCTCGGTCGCGCGGGCGCCCCTCGCACGAAGGCCGTGATCGCAGCCCTCGCGGGCGCGCTGGCCATGCTCGGCGGCGTCACCAGCGGGTACCTCGGCGTCGCCGCGATGGGCTTCGCGGCGGCGGTGGCGGTGGGCGGCGCGTAGGGGCGCGCGGTGCTTCGCGTGCGGGGGGGAGCGATCCGCGCCGCGGTCAGCGCGCGCGACGGCGCACGAGGGCCGCGGGGAGCTTCGTGAGCTGACTGCGCCAGCCGTCGGTGGAGCGCTGCGTCCAGAGGTCGTCGGGGTGCGCGTCGACGAGCACGACCATGCGCACGCGGTCGCCCTCGGCGGTGAGCGTCACGCGGATGTGGTTCTCGTAGGGCGCGAAGCCCGGCACGAAATCGATCACGTTGCGAATGGTCAGCCGCGTGGGCGGATCGCACTCGGTGATGGTGGCCGTCACGGGGTGCGAGACGGGCATTCCCTCGCGGGCCATGAACGCGACCATCTCGGGCGCGTCGGCGATCATGTCGTAGCGAAGGGTGCCGCCGGCGCGGGCATCGAGCGCCTGCACCTCGACGCGAAAGCCCTGCGGACCCCACCAGGCTTCGAAGCCGTCGGGGGTCGTCCAGAGCGACCACACCTCGTCGAGCGTGGCCTCGTAGGACTCTTCGAAGCGCACCGGCGCGCGCACCACCACGTTGTCACCCATTGCGTCTGTCTCCACGGTTCGCGGCCTGCGTCGTCGCGGCGCGCCTTGCTTTGAGAGCCTCGCCGAAGCGGTCCATGCGCCCCTCCCAGAGCGAGCGGAACCCCTGGAGCCACGCGTCGAGCTCGCGGAACCGCTGCGGGCGCAGCGCATAGAGCCGCCGCTGCCCGTCGGCCTTCACGTCGACGAAACCCGCTTCGTGGAGGATGCGCAGATGCCGCGACACCCCCGACTGCTGGATCGCCACCGCGTCGACCAGCTCGTTCACGGGCTTCGGACCCGCGCGGAGCACGTCGAGGATCTGCCGCCGCGTCGGGTCCGACAGCGCCTGGAACGCTTCTGCTTTCATGGCCGTGTATATACACGGTGGTGGATATGTTTGCGAAAAAATCCGCGGCGGTGACCGCTCACTCCCAGGCGTCGGCGCCGCCGAGGAGCGCGCGGGTGATGTCGGTGTTGGGGAGCGCGAAGTTGATCGGGCGCACCTGCGCGACGCACGCGGTGTCGACGGGCGCGGCGGGGTCTTCGGCGAAGCGCATGAGCAGGCGTGTGCCGCACGACCGCGACTCGCCGTTCTCGTCGGTGAAGGGCGACGAGGCGAAGACCGTGTGCGTGGCCGTGGGCACCTCGACCCAGGTCTGGTGCGCGCGGGTGAAGTGCGGACGCATCGCGCGGGCCTTGCGGAGCAGCGTCGCGGGGTCGAGTCCGCCCTGGAGAAAGAGCATGGGCACGTCGCTGTCGGCCCACTGCGCGGCGTAGGCGTCGGGGGTGTAGACGGGCCAGCGTCCGAGGTTCACCGAGAGGCCGTCGGTCACGTCGCGCGAGGCCACGGCGCCCTCGCGAATGGCCGCGAGCGCGTCGCGCGTGGGCGCGGGCGTCGGCGCGAACTCCGAGAGCACGATGTGTTGCGAGAGGGCGAAGCTCCACTGGCGGAGGTTCTCGTTGGGCGGCTGCTCCGTGGTGATCGCGCGCATGAACACGCGGAGCGCGCCGACGTCGCGGGTCTCGCAGCGGTTCGCGCGGTAGACGATGGCGGGCACATACCCGCGGAGCGACGGGTCCATGAGCATCTGGCCGAAGGCGCGGCGCAGGAGCACGTGCGTCGGTGCGGCGGCCACGGCGATGCCCGCGCAGTGACCCGCGCGGAGGCGTTCGAAGAGCGACGTGGCGACGGCCCACGGGTCCGCGCCGAGCTTCGAAGCGCACACGCGGTCGGCGCCGCACGCGCGGAAGAAATCGCGGGCGGCCTCGTGTGCGTCGGCGTCCTGTTCGAAGAGGTTGCTGCCCGGCGGCGCGATGGAGTCGAACACCACGCCGTCGGCCTGCCGCGGAAAGAGCTGCACGTACCGATGCGCGAGGTACGTGCCGTACGACACCCCGAGCACGATGACCCTCTGGCCCTCGCGCCGCGTGGCCTCGATGAGCAGCCCCAGATCGTTCGCGGCGTTGGTGACGTTGAAGTGCGCGAGGTCGGCGCCCCAGCGCGCGCGGAGCGCGTCGAGGCACGCGGGCCACTCGGCTTCGGTGATGGCGAAGCCCGCTTCGCTCGCGTCGGCCTCCTGCGCGGCGCATCCGAGGCGCGTCGAGGCGCCGGTGCCGCGGTGGTCGGGGATGTAGTAGTCCACGTCGGGGAAGCGCGCGCCCATGGCCTCGGAGAGCCCTTCGAACACGTAGCCCGACGCGCCCGGTCCGCCCTGGAGCATCCACAGCGCGCGCAGCGAGCGGCCGCCCTCGGGGTGGTAGCGCTTCACGCGGACGTCGATCGTGGGCCCCGCGGGACGCGCGCGGTCGAGGGGCACGGCGACGGTCGCGCACTCGGCCTCGGGGCCGTCGCCCTCGCTGCGCAGCGGGCACGGCGACCAGGTGACGGAGACGCGCGGCGGTGCATCGGGCGGGGCATCGGTCACGGCATCGCGGGCGACGTCGACGGAGGCGTCACGGGATGCGTCGGAAGGTTCCGACGTATCGCCCGGCGGCGACGCATCGGCGGTGACGGGGGGCACATCGGCGGTGGAACCGCACGCGGCGAGGGCCCACAGCGGGGCGGCGCAGAGCGCGAGGGCGAGGGGTCTCATGGCCTCGACGGGTAGCGCCCGCGGCCCCGCGCGATCGACTCACATGGGCTGACAATCGGGCGCGTCGAGCCACGCGGCGTCGGCGCGGGGATCGAGCGCGTAGCCGCCGTCGACGGTGACGAGCGACGCGTCGAGCCCCAGCACGCGCAGTCGACGCACGGCCATGTAGACCCGCGCGGCGCCAGACTCGGGGAACATCCGCTCGCCGGGCCATCCCGCGGCGAGCACCGCGTGGGTGTCGAGGGGCGCGCCCGGTCGCGCGAGGCGCGCTTCGAAGAGCGCGAGGAGCACACGGCGCAGCGGTCCCCGGCGCGTGAGGTCGAGGGCGGCGCCGTCGCGGTGGAGCGTGCGTCCGTCGCGGGTGAGTCGCAGCACCGTGCGCGGCGGTGTGGAAGGAGGGCGCAGTCGCGCGCGGAGGGCCTCGATGCGCGCGGGCCAGGCCACGTCGTCGGCGACCTGCGCGGCGGCGGCGAAGAGGCCGAGGTGCTGCGCGGCGGCGGCGCGGTCGTCGCGGTCGAGGGCGAGCGCGCAGAGGGCCTCGCGGGCTTCGAGGGCGCCGTCGAGGTCGTCGTGGGCCGTGGCCGTGTCGAGCGCGCGGTCGAGGGCGTCGAGGGCCTCGCGGTGCCGTCCCTCACGGTGCGCGAGGAGCGCGTCGAGCACGTCGATGCGAAGCAGATGAAATCGGTCGTCGCGGCGCGCGAGGGCCTCGCGGGCGAGGGCGGCGTGGTGGGCGCATCCGCGGGCGTCGCCGCGGTCCCACGCGAGGCGGGCGAGGTTCGCGCGCTGGATGCCTTCGAGGCGCGGCGCGCGGGCGATCGTGGCCGTGGCGAGGGCGCGCTCCCATCCCGCGTGGGCGCCGTCGAAGTCACCTTCGCCGTGGCACACACACGCGAGGGCGTGGTGCGCGATGCACACGAGCGCGAGGTCGCCGCCGCGTGTGCCGAGGTCGAGGGCGCGGCGCCCGTGGTCGCGGGCTTCGTCGAGGCGTCCGAGGGGGCGCAGCGCGACGGAGACGTAGGCCGTGCACCACCCGAGGCGCGCGTCGTCGTCGCGCGACGCGGCGAGGTCGAGGGCGCGCATCCACGGGGCGAGGGCGGCGCGGGCGCGTCCGCGGATCATCTCGATGCGACCGAGGGCGAGGGCCAGGTCGATGCGGTCGGCCGTGGAGGTGTGCGGGGCGGCGCCGTCGAGCGTGCGCGCGAGCACCTCGCGGTGGAGGCCCACGGGCCCCTGCGCAACGAGCAACGGATCGAGCGCGAGGGCGAGGGGCGCGGCGTGGGCGGGCTCGTACGCGGGGCTCCAGCGCCACGCGGCCACGAGGTGGGCGCGGGCGGCGGGGAGGCGCGTCCACGCGGTGGCGTCGTCGCGAAGGGTGCGCAGCGCCGCGAAGGTGCGCGCGTGTCGTTGCGCGAGGATGTCGCGGTCGTCGACGCGTCGCGCGGCGTGGTCGCGCACGCTGTCGAGCAGGGCGAAGCGGGGCCCCGCGTTGGTGTCGTCGCTCACCACGAGGGAGGCGTCAACGAGGCGCGCGAGGGCGTCGTGGGCGTCGGGGCGCGCGAGCATCGTCGCGGCGGTGTCGACGTCGAAGCGCGCGCGCAGCACGCTCAACGCGCCGAGGGAGCGTCGGTCGTCGTCGTCGAGGTGCCGCCACGCGGCGTCGAGGGCGCGGTCGAGGGCGTCGCCCGCGAGGCCGTGGGCGTCGAGCGCGGCGAGCACCGGCGCGGCGCCGAGGGAGGCCACACGCGCGGCGACCACCTCCACGGCGAGGGGGAGTCCGCCGGTGCGCGCGACGAGGGCGCGGAGCTCGTCTCCCGTGGTCCGTCGGTCGGGCGCGAGGCGCGCGAGGTGGCGTGTGAAGAGCTGCGCGGCGTCGTCGGCGGCGAGCGGTGCGAGGGGAACCACGCGCTCGTCGGCCACGTCGAGGCGCTGCCAGGCGCACACGATCGCGCGGGCGTGCTCGGTGCCATCGAGAAGGTCGCGGAGCAGCTCGGCGAGGGGGCCGCGCACGCCGTCGACGCCGTCGAGTGCGAGGGTGCAACGGCGGTCGTCGAGGGCGCGGGCCACGCGGTCGAGCACGACGCGCGGGTCGTCGCTGCGCGCGGGATCGCCGAGGGCCGACGCGAGCGTCGCGAGCACGTCGTTGCGGCTTCCGCACGCGTCGAGCGCGGCGGTCACCACGGGCACACCGTCGGCGCGGAGCGACGCGACGAGCGCGCGGGCGAGCGTGCTCTTGCCGACGCCGGGCGGTCCGCGCAGCACGACGAGGCGCGCGTCGGGGTCATCGAGAAGCGCACGCACGCGGTCGAGTTCGCGCGCGCGTCCGAGCAGCGGAGGCGTTGCCATCACGGGGTGCGAGCGCTTGAGCAGGAAGCGCGCCGTCACCGATTCGCACGCGCGCCCACGCGAGGCGTCGCCTTCGAAGCGGCACACGCCGTGCTCGATACGACCGCGATGATGCGACACGCGACGCGAGCGAACTCCGAGGCCTCCTGCGCCCCCGCGGCGCGCGCGGCCGTGGCCTCCGACGAACGCACGCGGAGCCCGGCCGACAAGCACCGTGCATCGGCTGACGGCGCGACCGTGCGTGTTCTGCCGCCGCCCCTCGCGGCCCTGCTTGTGGCGCTGCTCACGCTCGTCGCATGCGGCGCGCGCACGGGGCTCCGCGAGCCGACGCCCGCGCCCGTCGACGCGCCCGACGACGTGGCCGACGCGGTGAGCGACACGCCCGACGTTCCCCTCGTGTGCACGTCGGCGCGCGATGCGTGCGAGGCCGCCGAGCGCTGCGGCAACGGACTCGACGACGACTGCAACGGACGCGTCGACGAGGGCTGCGCGTGTACGCCGGGCGCGGTGCAGACGTGCTTCGCGGGCCCGCCGGGTCGACGCAACGTGGGCGCGTGCCGCGACGGCGCGCAGCGGTGCCAGGGCGTCGGCGCCGTGGGCGCGTGGGGGCCGTGCGAGGGCGGCATCGTACCGACGGAAGAGGTGTGCGACGGCGTCGACAACGCGTGCGACGGATGCCTTCGCGAGCGCGCGTGTCCGATCACGTGTCCCGGTGCGAACGATCCCCGCGTGCCGCCGACGCGACCCTTCGCGCCCTACGCGCTGCGCGGCGGAGACTTCTTTCGCGGCCCCGCGCTGCGCTGGCAGTGGACCGTGCGCGGCGGGCCCTGCGACGAGATGGTGGCGCGCCCGAGCTTCTCGGTGACGAACGCCGACGCGCGCGACGCGACCTTCATCCCGCGCCTCTCGGGGGACTACACCGTGACGCTCACCGTGGTGACGCCCGAGGGCGAGACGCGGCGCTGCACCTTCGTGGTGCACGTCGAAGGTCCGGGCCTGCGCATCGAGCTCTGCTGGGATCGCAACGAGACCGTCGACCTCGACCTCTACGTGCGCGGTCCGCGCGGATGGGGCGAGCCGTGGTGGGCGCAGCTCGGCGACTACGTGCCCAACCTCAACTCGTGCTCGTGGGCGAACTGCGAGTCGGTGAACCGCGCGAGCGAGGTTCCCATCGACGGCGGCCTCGACTTCGGCGGCACGCTCCCGCCCGCGGACTGGGGCTACGCGCACTCGCCGCTCTCGTCGTGCATCGACGGACCGCTCGGCGACGCGTGGCGCTCGCGCGGCTACTGCAACAACCCCCGCCTCGACGTCGACAACAACACCTTCATGGGCCGCGGGCGCCCCGAGAACATCAACATCGACGCCCCGCGCGATGGCGAGCGCTTCCGCGTGATGGCCCACAACTTCACGGGCACCGAGGCGCACCCGATCGTGAACATCTACTGCGGCGGCCGTCGCGTGAGCACCGTGGGCCAGGCCCCCGACCTCGTGACGGGCTACGCCGCGCCGGGCCTCTACGCCCGCGGCGCGATGTGGCGCGCCGTCGATGTCACCACGCACGTCGACGCCCGCGGGCGCGTGACCTGCGACGTGCAGACGCTCCATCCGCCGGGGCGCGCCGAGGGCTACGACGTGACCATCGACGACGTGCGCTTCTGACCGTCACGGGTGCGTCGAAGCACTGTCCCCGTGGGCCCATCCTGCGCGCGGCGACCCCCATGGATTGCGCTTGACCCACCCGCGCGCGGAACGATATCGCGGGCATGTTTGGCCTGCGGGTGAGCGCCCATCGTGGGCGCGCGTGGCGGGCCTCTGCGCGCGGAGAAACCGCGTCCGGGGATGGCAGCAATGTTCACAGTCGAGCAGCGGGTGCACGCCGTCGAGGCCGACGACGGTCGCGCCCTGCACGTCGAGTCACGGGCTTCGGGGGAGCCTGCGACGTGTGTGGTGATCCAGGCGGCGCTCGGCACGCCGCAGCGCCGGTACGCGGCCCTCGCGGAGCACCTCGCCGCGCGCGGGTTCGCGGCGGTCACGTACGACTACCGCGACATCGGCGCGAGCCGTCGGGGGCACGCGCGGGCGTCGCGCGCGACGGTGAGCGAGTGGGGGCGTCGCGATCAGACGGCGGTGCTCGCGTGGGCGCGGCGCACGTATCCGCGGAGCCGGCTCGCGGTGATCGGACACAGCATGGGAGGGCAGATCCTCGGGTTCACGCCGCGCACGGCGGACCTCGACGCGGCGGTGCTCATCTCGGCGCAGAGCACGTTCTACCGACACTGGCGCGGCCTCGCGCGGTGGAAGATGTACGCGCTCTGGGGCCTCGCGCTGCCCGCGTTGAACCGCGCGTTCGGGTACATGCCGGGGTCGGCCTTCGGCGGCGAAGACCTGCCGCCCGGATGCACCCCCGAGGGGAGCCGCTGGGCCCTGCGCGCTTCGTTTCATGGCGACGAGGCGGGCGTGCGCGAGAACCTCGCCGCGCTGCGGTGCCCGGTGCGCGCGTACAGCTTCGACGACGACACGTTCTACGCGCCGCGTGCTGCGGTCGAGGCCTTCACCGCGATGCTCGGCGCCACGGCGGTGGAGCATCGTCACGTCGTGCCCGACGAGCACGGCCTGCGACGCATCGGGCACTTCGGGTTCTTCTCGCCGCGCGCGCGTGCGCTCTGGGACGACCTCGGGGAATTTCTCTCCGACGCGACGGCGCGCGCGGCTGCGCGGGGCGGCTCCGAGCTGCGGAGCGAAGGAGCGCTGCGATGACCGTCTCACCGACGCGTGTCGAAGGCGCGCCGCGATGGTCGCGCTCCAGCATGGCGCTCTGCGAGGTGTTCACCGATCTCGTGCGCTTCTCGCGCGAGGTCGACCGCAAGAACCCGCTCACCGAAGACGTGCAGTTCCGCGTCGCGAAGGACCCGATGTTCGGCGAGCTGCCGCTCGTGAAGCCGCCGCTGCGCCTCGCGCTGAAGGCCCTGCCGCTCGCGCTCCGCTGGCGCTTCACGCCCACCAAGGGAGAGCCCGGTCGGTACACCTCGTTCGACGAGGCCCACGACGACGCCGTGCGCTACTTCGGCAGCCTGCCCGACCCCGAGCACTACGACGTCCGCGAGGAGCACCTCGGCGACGCGTGGCTCCACTACATGCTCGTGAGCAAGTTCTCGCTCTGGCTCGAACCGCACACGCCCGAGGGCGGGGCCGCCGCCGACGCGAAGCCGCAGTACGTGCTCGACCTGGAGTTCATGCGCGAGCTCGACGCGGCGCCGGGCTACGAGCGCCACGGCGGACGTGTGGTGATCGACGACACGCGGGTGCTCTGCATCACGCTCCACGGGCGCATGTACCGCCCCGGTGACCCCGCGTGGGAGCTCGTGAAATATCGGTTTCGCGCGTGCAGCTTCGCGTGGGTAACGCTGCTCCACACGGTGCTTCACGTGCGCGAGGCGGCGAAGCTCTTCATCGCGACGTACCGCTTTCTGCCGCACACGCACCCGCTCCACGCGTTGCTGCTCCCGTACCTCTACGGCACGCACCGCAACGTGGCCCGACTCCAGCGCACGGTCACCGGCGCGCGCGGGGTGACGGCGGCGGTGGCGGGCTTCGTGTCGGGCCCCGCGGCCATCGACTTCGTGGCGAAGCGCACGGGCCTCCGCCTGCCGCCCGAGTACCCCGTGCAGTGGACCGAGCACTACCGCGACCTCCGCGCGATCTGGGACGCGCTCTACGCGCAGGTCGACGCGTACGTGCGGCTCTACAACCTCGACCCCGCGACGGACCCGCAGATCGAGCGCTGGCTCCGCTACCTCGGAGCGCACGCGCACCCGCGCCTCGCCACGCGCGCGCTCTCGCCCGACTCAGACCTCTCGCTCACCGACGTGGTCGCGTACCTCATGTTCGCGATGTCGGTGCTGCACTTCTCCATCGGCCACACGCTCAACGGCACCACGGACCCGCGCTACATCAGCGCCTCCGTGGTGCGGAGCGACTCGCCCGACCTCTGGTCCATCGTGTCGACGCGCGACGAGTGCCTGATCCGCATGGCCGTGTACGCGACGATCAACCGGCACACGTACCGCCTCACCGACGACTTCAGCGACCTCTGCGTCGACAACCGCGGCAAGGCGATCGTGCGCGCCTTCTCCGAGGCGATGCGCGCGCGCACCGCGGAGATGGAGCGCGACAACGAGGGGCGCGCCTACCCGCGACTCCTCGTGCCCGGCGCCATCGGCAGCTCGGCGGCGCAGTAGCGATCCATCTTGAACCCGCACCGCGCGCGGTGCTCTCGTCGGCGCCATGACCGACGCGTCGAAGCCCTCGCGATGGATGTTCCTCCTCCCGGCCGGCCTCGGCGCCCTCGCGCTGGGCCTCGGGCTCATGCTCGGGGCGATCGGCGGGATCCTCGATCGGCGCGCGGCGGCGATGCAGTCGTGGCCGAGCACCGCGGGCACCGTCACGGCGACGGGCGTGACGCAGGTGCGCGACAGCGACGACGTGTGGCGCGACCGCGTGTCGACCTCGTTCCGTTACACGGTGAACGGTCGGTCGCACGCGCTCACGGTGAGCGAGGGAGGCTCGCGCACGCGCTACACGCCGCAGCAGTCGGTGACCGTGTACTACGACCCCGCGAACCCCGACGACGCCGCCCTCACGCGCGCATCGTCGACGCCGTCGGGGTTGTTCGCGGTGCTGCGCGCGGTGCTCGCGCTGGTGAGCGCGCCGTTCTGGTGGATGGCCGTGCGGTGGTTCCGTCGCGCGCGCGCTGCGGCGTGAGCGGTCGCGGTCGTCGTCAGGGCGTCGCGCTGGCGAGCACCTCGGAGGCCGCGAGGAGCACCGGGCCCGGGCCGTGCGGGTCGTTCACGGGGCGTCCGCGGCCGGCGTAGTAGCCCAGGTCGAGGCCGATGCCCGTGCCCTCGCAGGTGTCGCGGATGGTGCCGTCGGCGCCCACGCGCTCGGCGAGCCCACGGAGGCCGCGCCACGCGACGGCGAGGTGTTCACGCGGGATCCATCCGCGACGGGCCGCGCGGGCGATGGAGTACGTGAACATCGCGGTGCACGAGGTCTCCTCCCAGAGCTCGCCGTGGTCGAGCACCTGGTGCCATCGACCCGATGCCGCCTGGAGCCGCTCGATGCCCGCGATGTGTCGGCGCAGCACGTCGAGCACGGCGGCGCGATCGGGGTGATCCTCGGGCAGCGCCGAGAGCACCTCGACGGTCGCGACCATGGCCCACCCGTTGGCGCGTCCCCACTTGTAGGCCGTGCGCACGCCCGCGCCGATGAAGTTCGCGTGGAACCACACGCCGTCGGCGTCCTGCTGGCGTCGCGCGAAGTTGAGCACCTGCCGCGCGGCGTCGTCGAGGAGGCGCGCGTCGCCCGTGCGCTGCGCCCATCGCACGAGAAAGGGGCAGCTCATGTAGAGGTCGTCGATCCAGAGCGTCTGCGACTGCTCCGGGCGCCAGAACGTGCGGTCGGGCAGGCGGCTCTGACGGTTCGCGATGTAGTCGCCCACGGTGCCGAGGAGCAGCTCCTCGCCCGCGTTGGGCACGGCCCCGTGGCGCAGCGTGGCCTCGACGATCTGCGCGCTCATCGACCCGCAGTTGTCGAGGTTGCCGAGGTAGAGCGCGCCTGCGACGGGCGCCATCGCGCGGAGCCGATCGACCTCGGCGCGGTGCTCGCGTCCCCAGCGCGTCTCGACGTCGCGGGCCCACGCGTAGGTGCGCCCCACGAGCGCGTCGTGACGCACCACGAAGTCTGACCAGGTGCGATCGCCGGTGACCTCGCTCGCGCGGAGCATGCCGTAGAGCGTGACGCCCCAGGGGTAGTTCCACGTCACGCCGCGGGGTGCGCGGCTCGCGAGCACGGCCTCCCACGAGTCGCTCGCGAGGGCGCCGTCGTCGAGGGTGACCACCTGCCGTTGCGCCACCGCCGACACCACGCGCCGGGCCTCGCGCAGCGTCGCCGCGCCCTCGCTCACATCGAGCACGCCGATGGGCCCTGCGGGGGTCGCACGCGGAAGCTCGAACACGTCGTCGCTCGCCGACGCATCGCGCGCGGCGTCGACGGGCGGCGCTGCGTCGGGTGTCGAGGGAAGCGGGTCGGCCGCGCAGGCGGCGAGGGTCAGCGAGGTGACGAGCGAGAGCGCGCGCGACGTGCGAGAGGGGGAGGGCACGTCGGCGATTCTTCGAACGGCCATTGCGCGGCGTCAACACCGCGGGCGGCGTTTGTGCCCGACCCGCTTCCGTGCGGGGTGAGCCAGACGAGCGCGCGCAGGAGGGCCACGGCGCGAGGGTACCGGCGGGCGTCGCGGGCGAAGGCTATGGCGCCATAGTCTTCGGCGATGTGCCTTGTTTGAAGGGGTTTCGGGAGAAATCGTCCGGGGAAATTCGCCGGGTGACGCCCCCCTGCGCCGCGTGCCCCGAACGAGCGTCGGGGCGGCCGCGGATCGGGGGGAGGGACGGTCAGGGCGCCGGGGGGATGGGCGTCCAGCGGATGAGGTTCGGCGACGTGGCGGTGCCGCTGCCGACGGAGCGGGTCATGCCCCCGCCCATGCCGTCGACGGACCACACCTGGCCGCGCGTGCGGGCGATGTTCTGGAGCCCGATGGTGGCGCTCGATCCGGTGTGGCGCGTCGAGGTCGTGTCCATCGAGGTGAGCGAGCAGTAGTGGTACTCGATCACGTTGGTGGTCTCGAAGAGCTTCACCTGGAAGCGCATGCGCGCCGTCGAGTCCGAGAGCGGGCTCACGTTGATCCACTCGATCACGTGGCGCCGCGCGGTGCCCGTGCCGAGCGTCGCGTAGCGCACGGCGCCCATCGCGGTGGTGCTCACGTTGAGGTCGTCCCAGAGCACGGCGAGGGCGCCGGTGGGCGAGAACGCATCGGGCAGCGTGACGTTCGAGTACGAGGTCGACGCGACGCCCGCCGCGCTCGTGTGGAGCTGCGCGAGGCCGTTCGAGTTCGCGCTGAAGTGCGTGACCGGCGCGGTGCTGTCGCCGAAGTACGTGAACGCGAAGCCCGTGGGCAGTGCGGTCGTGGGGCTCGTCGAGTCATCGCCCGACACCGCGAGGTCCGTCGCGCCCATCGTGAGGTCGTCGCACGACGCCATCGCCTCGGTGGCGACGTTGTACGCGGGGGCCGCGCTCGCGAGCGTGAGCGCGAGGTCGACGACGCCGCGGGTGGTCGCCGCCGACGAGCCGAGCTCGACGAGGTACGTGATCGGCGACATGCCGGTGTTCGTCCACGTGACCGAGGCGGTGCCGCCGCTGAAGCCCGAGCCCGAGGTGGTGCACGTCATCGCACCGCAGCCTTCGAGCACGCGCAGCACCGGCGAGGTGGTGTCGGAGTTCGGCGTCGCCGTGAGCGTCGCGCGGGTCTGCGCGGGCACGGTCACCGAGTAGTAGAGCACCGGCCCCGTCGAGCTCGACAGGCAGGCCATGCTCGCCGTCGCGGTGGCGCCCGACTGGGCCTGTCCGTTGAGCGAGCCCGTGAGCGCGCGCGGCGTCGCGCAGGTCGTGTTCGTGGGCACGGGAACGAGCGTCGCGTCGACGGTGAAGTCACCGAACTGACCCGCGGTGGTCGAGCCCACGGCGAAGGTCACGGTCTGGTCCGTCGTCGTGGTGTTGGTGTACGCGAGCTGCTCGGGGAGACCCGCGCCGGCGGAGTTGCGGTAGTTCGTGCAGGTCGTGGGCGTGCACGTGGTCGGGTACGCGAGGATGGCCGGGTTGAAGGTCATCGTCGTGGGGTTGACCGTGAAGCGCAGCGAGCGGCCCGCGGGCACCGTCGCGCGGTAGAAGACGTAGCTCCCGCCGGTCGAGAGCGCGGTGCACGAGAAGCTGCTGAGCCGCGTGAAGGCGCCCGTCGTCGTGCCCATGAGCCCCGAGGTCGGGAGCGTGAGCACCGTGGCCGTGTCGCAGGTTCCGTTGGCCGGTCCCGCCGGGAGCACCGCCGTCGTGACGTTGAGCGTGAACGGACCACCCGCGGGGATGTTGGTGCCGCCGACGGACACGGTGACCGTGCGCTCCATCGCCGTGCGGTTCTCGAAGGTCGCCGCCGACACGCCGGTCGTGGCCGCGCCCGTCGCCGTCGTGAGGCACGTCGCGGCGCTCGCGCAGTCGGCGAACACGCGCACGAAGGGCGACCACACGGGCATGCTCGTGGGCGTCGCGGTGAAGGTCGCCGAGCTGTTGGCGGGGATCGTGTACGTGTAGAAGAGCTGCGGCCCGTCGTTGAACGAGCTGCACGTCGTGGTCACCACGTCGCCGCTCGCGAGCGTGTCGCCCATGACGGCCGTGCCCGCCGTGAGCCGCGTCGCCATCGCGCAGGCCGCGTTCGCCGCGGGCGCGACGGCGGTGGCCGTGAGCGTCACCATGCCGCCCGTCGCCGAGGCCGCGTCGCCGTACTCATCGACCACGACGAAGTACTCGCCCGGATCGAAGGTGCGACGGATCGCGGGGTTCGTGCCCGCCTCGTCGTCGTTGCACGCGACCTCCGATGCCGAGGTCGCGCAGTTGCGGCGCACGGTCATCACGAGGTCCGTCGAGGTGTTGGCCGCGGTGGCCGCGAGCACGAGCGTCGTGGGCGCCGTGATCGTGAGGCGGTAGATGCGCTCGGAGCCGCCGATGGTCGCCGTGGTGCAGCCGACGCCGGTGATCATGCCGCCGGTGCCCATCGCGTTGAGCGTGGTCATCACGGTGGTCGTCGCGCCCACGGCGGGCACGGCGAGCGTTCCGTCGACGGTGAGTCCGCAGCCCGTGGCCGCGGCGTCGGACGCATCGGCCGCGGCGTCGCTCGCCCCATCGGCGGCCACGTCGGACGAGGCATCGGCGGCTGCGTCGAGGCCCACATCGACGGGACCGACGTCGACGGAACCATCGGTGGCGGGCACGTCGGGCGACACGTCGGGCGCGACGTCGGCGGTCACGTCGGCGGCGATGTCGGTGCTCGCATCGGCGGCGGCGTCTTCGCCCGCGTCCACCGGGGGCTTGCCGTTGTCGACGGCCACGTCGGTGGCGGTGTCGGTGGCGCTGTCGCGTCCGGTGTCGGCGGGTCGATCGGCGGCTGCGTCGGCGCCCGTGTCGGTGCCCGCGTCGGTGCCGGTGTCGACGACGGCCGTGTCTTCGGGCGCGTCGCCAACGGGCGGATTGGAGCTGGAGGTCGGGGTGCCGCAGGCGCCGATGGCGGCGACCATCAGGGCGAGGCTGAGACCGCCCCGGGCGGTGTGTCGGGTCATCGGGATCGTCCTTTCGTGAAGAAAACCGTCCGTCGCGCACGCTATCGGGATTTCGTCGACCTTCCCACGGCAAATGACATCTCACCCCGCAGGTGAGGGGACACCACCGCGGCGCTGCGCCGATTGACGTCACCCCAGGACCGTGTCGTGCCCGTGACGGGTGCCACCGTCCGCGCGCATGGCGACGACGCGCGCCCGCGATGGCGCCCCCATCCACCACCGCGCGACCGCACGGAGGGTCGGTGTTTCATGGCACTTCGCGCGAACGACGCAGCGGCATGCGCGTTGTAAACGCGGCGCTCCCATGAACCACACGGTCACGGCTCTCGCGTGCGTCGCGCTGCTCTCGGCGGCGTGCTCCACGGTCTCTCCGCCCCCGCCGTCGATGGCGCTCGCGTGCGCGTCGCAGGCGCCGACGGGCTCGACGGCCCTCGCGGCCTTCGGCGGCACGAGCGGCGGAACCTTCATCGGTCAGGGCCTCGGCGGCGGCGCGCGCGTCGAGCACCGTCTCTCACCCACGGTGGCCCTCGGCGCGACGGGCGTGGCGGGCGCCGTGGTCGATCGCAACGTCGACGACGGACCCGAGATTCCATCGAGCCTCTACGCGGGCCGCGTGCACGCGCAGGTGAACCCGGGCGGCTCGCAGCACCTCGCGCTCGTGATGGGCGTCGGCGGCGGCGCGACGAACAACGCACTCTCCTTCGTGAGCGTCGACGCGGGGGCGCGCCTCGGGCGGCGCTTTCTCGACGGTCGCTTCGAGCCCTTCGCGGGCGCGACGGTGGCGCTCTCGGTGCCCACGCAGACCCCCGACGGCGCGGTGCGCGCGACGAACGATCGACGCTTTCTGACCACGCTGTGGCTCGGCGCAGAGGTCGGCGCGGTGTGGCACTTCGATCCGCGCCTCGACGCGGGCGCGGGCGTGCAGATGCTCTACGGGTACAGCGCCGCGAACGACGCCGCGCTGCTGATCCCGACGGCGCACGTGCGCTACGCCTTCGGCGGCGAGTGAGCGCCGGGGTCGTGTAGCCTCTGCGGGGTGAAGATCTCGCGCGGTGGGCAGATCGTGGCGCTCGTGGGGATCGCGAGCGCGTGGGCCCTGGCAGTGTGTGCGGCGACGCTCGGTCCGCGCGGCGCGTACACGTACGACACGCGGCACACGGTGATGCTCGCGCTCGCGGCGGTGACGGCGGTGACCGTGCTTCCTCGACGCACGCACGACGAGGACGTGTGGGCCCGACGGATCACCGGGGCGACGTGCATCGCGCTCGCGGCGCTTCGCGTGCTCGGCGTGGCGGTGGCCTTCGCGAAGGCGACGGGCCACGAGGCGGTGGTGCAGCTCTACCTCGCGGCGCTGCTCGAACTCACCGCGCTCACCCTCGCCGAGGGGCCGTCGTTGCGTCGCGCGCTCGCGCTCGCGGCGGCGATCGTCGGCGGCGCGGTCATCGCGGAGTACGTCGACGCGCGCGTGCCGGGGCGCTCGCTGTGGCTGCTGTGGAGCCTCCTCGCGATGTACCGCACGGTGCGGGTCGAGGCGTGGTTGCGCGCGGCGCTTCCGGTGACCGACGACGGACGCCTCGCGCCGTGGCGGCACCCCGGTCCGCGGTGGCTCACGTGGCCCCTCGACCTGCTCGCGAACTCGCGCGTGGTGCAGCTCGCGGCGGAGCCCCTGCCCGTGGGCGAGATGGTCAGCGACATCGCCGGCGTGGTCTACGTGAACTGGCTCGTCGAGGCGTCGCGGCTCGAACGCTTCGTGCCCGCGGGGCTCGAACTCCAGCGCCTCGGACCCGACGGTCGGTGGGCCCTCTTCACCGCGCTCACGTACCACCACGGGCACTTCGGGTTTCGCGCGCTCGGGCCGGTGCGCAGGCTGTTTCCGTCGCCCATCCAGACCAACTGGCGCGTGCACGTGGTCGATCCGCGCACGGGGGTGCGAGGCATCCGCTTCGTCACGAATGCGATCGACTACGCGGTGCCCGCGCTCGGCGCGCGGCTGTTCTCCGAGGGGATGCCCATGCATGTGCTCCGCAGCGCCTCGGTGGTGCGCGAGGCCGACGGCGCCGTGCGCGTGGCGCTCGATCCGGGCGAGGGGAGCGCGCCGGACCTCACGGCCACCCTCCACGTCGTGCCCGGGGGCCAGGAGGGCTACCGCAGCGCCGACCGGTGGACCGCGCCGTGGAGCGCTTGTTTTTCCGACCTCCGCGCGTTCCTCGACTACTGCGTGCCGCAGGATCGGGCCATGGACGCGCAGCCCTGGCGCGGTCGCATCTCGCGACAGGAGATCCACCTCGGCATCCCGACGGCGTCGTGCGTTCCCCTCGACGGCGAGGTCACGTCGCGCGCGGCGGCGCGCATCGTGGGAGACGCGCGACCCGTGTGCTTCTACGTGCCCTCGGTGGCCTTTCGCTTCCGCGTCGAGGCCTACGACCCGCTGTGACCCGCGACACCGCGCGGGCCGCCGTGGTACCGAAGCGCCCGAGGTGAAGGGATGAAGTTCGACCCGTCGAAGGCGCGCGAGCGCGTCGAGAAGTTCTGGTCGCTCAACGCCGAGTTCGGCATGGAGCACAACGCCTACCGCGTGTACCTGAACGAGATCGTCAGCGACCGCTACGTGCTCGTGAACGGACTCCAGCTCCTGCGCGACGAGCTCCAGCTCGCGGGCGAGCGCGACATGGGCGACGACGTGGTGGCCTGCGGCGCCGACCTGTCGCTCCCGAGCGTGATGACCACGCTGGCGCACACCAACTGCGGCGACCGCATCCACCAGGGCGAGGCGACGACCACGTACGAGCACATCGTCGCGGCGCGCTTCGCGTGCATGTCGGAGATCGGCGAGTACAAGCTCGAAGCCTTCTCGCCCACGGGCGGCGGCACCGACGACGGTCACACCCTCGCGCACGTCACCGTGGCCCACGCGCTCGACGAGCCCATCCGCCGTCGGCTCTACGAGGGCAACGCCGCCTCGTACCTGCTCGTGAACATCGACCTCAAGACCCACGTGGGCCGACTCGCCGACGAGCACGGGCGCCTCGTCATCGGCCGCACGCAGGAGTCGAAGTGGCGCGAGCCGCGCACCGCGTGTGGCGCCGTGGTGGGCGCCATCAAGGCCTACAACCCCGACAACGGCGTGCACCGTCGCATCCGCGAAGACCTCGGCGAAGAGAACTTCGAGCTGCTCACCACCCGCGGCGTGCACACGAAAGACGGCGTCGACATCACCGCCGCGGTGGCCTCGTCGATCGTGTCGATCCAGGGAATGCTCAACACGGCGAAGGCGCTGGAGACCGAGCTCGACGAGCGCGGGGTGGGGCACCTCACGGCCTCGATGACCGTGAACCGCCCGCACATGGACGACACGATCCTCTACCTCGCGCGGGCCACGGTGTTCGACGGCGAGACGCGCGTGCAGGGCTTCGGCACCGACGCTTCGAAGTACTCGGGACGCACCGTGGAGCACCGCGGTGACAAGCGTCTCCTGATGCTCTACGACCGCCTCGATTCGAACGAGCACGCGACGCGCACGTCGCGCTACACGCCGCGCCCCGCGCCCTGAAGAAACCCTCCGCGCGGGCGCTGTACACCCGCCCGCGTGCGCGGGATAACCACCACCATGACGCCTCCCTCCGCTTCGATGCGCGCGCACGCGCTCCTTGCGCTCGCCGATGTGATGACCGCGTGTGCGATGCGTCGCACCGGCGAGCTCGTGTCGCTCGACCCCGTGTGGAGCGAGGTCGCGCCGCCGGGTCCGCGCACCCTTGCGGCCCTCGTCGACGCGGCCGATCGCGGCGCGTTGGAGTCGGGCCTTCTGCGGCTCGATGGCGGCGAGGCGCGGGTGACCTTCGACGCGCGGCTCACGGGGCCCGACGGCGCGGTGCGCACGCTCGCGTGGCGACTCTCGCTCGACGCCGGGGCCGAGGTGGTGCTCGCGGTGGCGCGCGACGTGACCCGCGCCCGCGACGACGCCCGCGAGCGCGAGACCGCGGAGGCCCGCGCGGCGGCCATCATCTCGGCGTTACCCGACCCGGTGCTTGTGCTCGACGGCGCGCTGCGGGTGGTCGACGTGCACGCGCCCGATCGCCTCGCGTCGCTCGTGGCACCCGAGCGCCTGCGGGGACGTGCGCTGCGAGACCTCGTGCCCGCGCACCTCGCCGAGACGGTCGAGGCCGCGGTGCGTCGGCGCGGGAGCTTCGAGTGTGCGCTCGATCTGGGCGATCCGCCGAAGACGCGGCACCTGCACGCGAACGTGGCGCCGCTCGCGCACGGCGGCGGCGCGGTGGTGGTGGTGCGCGACATCTCCACGCGGGTCGAGTCGGAGCGCGCGCTGCGACGTCACCAGCAGCACCTCGAAGAGGCGCAGGCGATGACGCACCTCGGGAGCTGGGAGTACGACGTCACGACGCGCGAGATCGTGTGGAGCGACGAGCTCTTTCGCATCTTCGGGCTCACGCGCCGCGGGCCCGGACCGAGCTTCGAAGAGTACACGTCGCGCATTCATCCCGACGACCGCATGAGCACGTACTCGGCGATCGAGCGCGCCACGCGCGACGGCACGCCGTACGACCTCTGGTACCGGGTGCAGCGTCCGTCGGGCGAGTGGCGGCACCTTCAGTGTCACGGCGAGGCGGTGCGTGATGCGACGGGCGCGATCGTAGGTCTGCGCGGCACCGCGCTCGACCGCACCGAGGAGCGGCAGCGCGCGCTCGACCTGGTGCGCGCCCGCGAGGAGGCGCTCGATGCGTCGCGGCTGAAGTCGCAGTTTCTCGCGAACATGAGCCACGAGATGCGCACGCCCCTCAACGGCATGCTCGGCATGACCGCGCTCGCGCTGGAGACCGCGATGACCGCGGAGCAACGCGAGCTCGTGGGCACGGCGCACGCGTCGGCGGCGACGCTCCTCGACCTGGTGAACGACCTGCTCGACCTGTCGAAGATCGAAGCGGGGGCCTTCGAACTCGTGCACGAGCCCTTCTCGCTCGCCGAGCTCGCGGGCGACGTGGTGCGCACCGTGGCGCCGCGCGCCGACGACCGCGACCTGGAGCTCGTGCTCGACGTGGGCGCGTCGCTCCCGTCGCGCGTCGTGGGCGACCGCGCGCGGGTGCGTCAGGTGCTCACGAACCTCGTGGGCAACGCGGTGAAGTTCACCCGCGCGGGCACGGTCACCGTGCGCCTCGATCGCGTCGACGGGGGCGTGGCCCTGACCGTGCGTGACACGGGCATCGGCATTCCCGAAGACCGTGTGGCGGCGATCTTCGAACCGTTCACGCAGGTCGATGGGTCGATCACCCGACGCTTCGGTGGCACCGGGCTCGGGCTCTCGATCTCGCGCGAGCTGGTCACCCGCATGGGCGGACGCATCGCCGTCGAGAGCCGCGAGGGCGAGGGCAGCGCGTTCACCGTGACGCTCCCGCTCCCTGCCGCCCATGACGGAGGCCTGCGTCGCCCGATGCTCCCGGGCCTGCGCGCGCTCGTGTTCGACGACCACGTCGGCGCGTCGACGGCGCTCGTCGCGACGCTCACGGCGTGCGGCGCCTCGGCGGTGGCGGTCGCCCACGAGGGGGAGCTCTCCGAGGCCCTCGCGACGGACGCGCGGTGGGATCTGGTGCTCGTCGACGCGGCGGGCCCCAACGCGCCCGCGCATCGGGCGTCGGTGCGCGCGCGGGTCGGCGATCACGCGGGCTTCGTGGCCCTCACCGGCGCGGGCATCGCCCCGGTGGACGCGCCCCACAGCCTGCGCAAGCCCGTGACCGAGCGCGACCTCGTGGCGCTCGCGCGGAGCCTCGTGGTGCGTCCCGCGACGTCGGGGGTGCACGCGCTCGTGAACGCGGTGACGCCCATGCCCTGCGGCCGCGTGCTGGTGGCCGAAGACAACGAGGTGAACGCGCGCGTGCTCACCCTGCTGCTCGAACGCCGTGGCTTCGCGGTCGAGGTCGTGACCTCGGGCCGCGACACCGTGGAGCGCGTCGCGCAGGAGCGCTTCGACCTGGTGCTGATGGACGTGCAGATGCCCGACGTCGACGGCCTCGAAGCCACGCGTCGCATCCGCGAGCGCGAGCGCACGGAGGGGCGTCACACGCCGGTCATCGCGATCACGGCGAGCGCCATGCAGGGCGACGAGGCGCGCTGCGTCTCCGTCGGCATGGACGCGTACCTCTCGAAGCCCGTGCTCCCGCAGACCCTCTTCGACACCATCCAACGTGTGCTGCGCCGGGCCTCGGCCGCCGCGGCGACGCAGGGCTGACGCGCGCTCAGGCGCCCTCGCGTCGACGGGCCTCGTGGGCGCGTGGCGCTCCCGTGGCCTGGGCGTCGTCGTCGTTCGCGTCGGGCGCACGGGCCTGCGGTGCGGCCCCTTCGTCGTCGGCCACCCGCACGCGTGACGGCGGCGCTGCGGGCTGCTTCGCGCCCTCGACGGCGGTGGCGACGGCGTGGAGCACGTCGGCCACGCCCGCCCCCACGGCCGCGCCGGCGCGACGGAGGTCGGCCTTCAGGGCTTCGTGCTCGGCGCGGGCGCGGGCCCGATCGCGGTGCTTTCGCACGCGGGCGTCGAAGCGCTGCGGGTCGGGCCAGAACACGCGCCACGCGTGCATCGCGAGGCCGATGCCCCAGCCGAGCGCACACCAGATGAAGCCCGAAACGTTGTGGGTGATCGAGAGCGTCAGCGCGAGCCCGAGGTTCACGAGCACGTAGGGGATCGCGTGGGCGAGGAGGCCCTGACGGTCGGCGCGGCGCACGGCGGCGCGGGAGGCTTCGAGGTCGCGCTCCTCGCGCACCGTGCGGGCGGCGGCTTCAAGGTCGGCGGGCGCGACGCCGAGGTCGCGTGCGATGGCGACGAGCTCGTCGTGCGAGACCTCGTCGGACTGCGTGCGCTGCGCGTCGAGCGCGCGCTGCATGATCGCCTGAACCTCGTCGCGGGAGTACCGGTCGCCCATGGTGTTGCTTCCGCGAGCGCTACACCGTCGCGGCCGCGGGAGGCAACCGCGGAGCGGTCAATGCGTGGGCGTGCTGAGCGCGTAGACCACGAAGGTCATGATCGCGAGGGTGATCGGCACGAGCACGATCCACCCGACGGGGGCCACCTGGGGGCCGGGGACCCAGCGTTCGATCGTCTCGTCGTCGTGCGCGTGCGTGGTGGTCATCGTGTGCGTCGCTCCTTCGGGGAAGCAACGCAGAGCAGCGCGTGTGCCGCCGCGCAAACGCCTTGTTTTCTCGACCTCCGCGCGCAGCGGCCGTGCGCCTGCCGCGTGCGGTGCGCGCACCATCGCGCGTTGTTCGTCGATTCGCGAGACGGATGCGCGCGTCGACGGCCACTCTGCCGCCATGAGCTCGCACGTTCGTTCCGTGGCCTCGCTGCTGTTTCTCGCGCTCGTGCCCGCGTGCGGCGCCGGGATCGTGCCCGCCGACCTCACCCCCGACGGTGCGCGCGCGTCCGATGCGGCGGTCTCCGACGGGGCCGACGATCGCGCCGCCCCCGATGGCGCCGTCGACGATGCGACGCCCGACGATGGAGGCCGCAGCGACGCCGTGGCCGTCGCGGGGCCCGTGGTGCCAGGGCGCGCGTGCTCCGACGAGCTCTACGTCGGCAGCGTCG